>ONQS01000012.1 GCA_900320055.1 uncultured Prevotellaceae bacterium | reverse complement strand
AGAAATTTTCTGCCGTAAAAACACGTTATCGTTGCCATGAGCGTGTAAAAACGTGCAGAATGTGTCGTAAAAGAGTCGCCAGTAGTTTACAATAACTCTGTAACTCGCTGATAATCAACATCTGTTTGCTGCCGCACAGGCAGCCGTTGAGGAGTAATTATCACTCTGATATAATTAACAAAGGGACCTGTCCGTTTGGGCAGGTCCCTTTGTTTGCCATCAAGAGCCTTCTGACATTTTCCTGTCAAAAAACGTCGCATAATATGCGGTGTTTTGCGCTTTTGATTGGTGATTCGGAAATATATGAGTATTTGTTATAAGCCTGGCTATTTGATGATTAATAGGAAATGGTGAGTATAGCAAAACTCAGCCCAAGATTATCTGAATTAGACGCAATTATTATATTAAGAATAATTATTGCTCAATCTTTTGCGCACGGCACGACACTCCTCATCGCCAATCTTGGTATTGAGGGCAGTCTCTAGGGAGTTGATTATCGTTTCGGGACGCTCGAAATCGTTAGGTTACTTAATGACCTCGGCGAGTTTGTTGGCCAGGTCATCGCCTAGCAGATTGCGTGACACGATGGTGCCGTCGGGGCCAAAGATGATCACATGCGGGATGCTCTTGATTCCGTACAGGTCGGTAGGCTCGGTGAGTTTGTGAGTGCCGATGATGACAGGCCAGGTGATGTTGAGTTCCTCAATGGCCTTGTGGGTGTCATCGGGGTTGTCCCATACGGCTACGCCAAGCACGTCGAATCGATCGCCATATTTAGCCTTCAACGCTTGCAACTTGGGAATCTCGGCACGGCAGGGAGGGCACCAACTGGCCCAGAAATCGACGACAACAACTTTACCCTTGCCAACGTAGTCCGACAGTTTCTGCTTGGCTCCGTCTTCGGCCATCACCTCAAAGTCGGTGAACTTCTGTCCCTCGGCGGTGATGGTAAGTTGACGGGCTGCATTTTTGGCCTTGGCCACGCGCTTCAGTTCTGCGTACCTGGCTGGTGCAGCCTTGAGCAGAGCATCAATGTCGGCTTCGCTCAGGTCTTTGTACATCAGGTAGTTGCAGAAAGCCCAAGGGCCTATGGCATTGTCCTTGTTGTCTTGGTAGAGTTTCATCAGTCCCTCGGCATAGCGGGCATCGTTCTCGGCCTCGCTCAATGTGGAATCGTCGGCAATGGCCTGCATCTCTTTGCTCCACGCGGCGATCTTGTCGTTGAGCGGGCTGACGGCATTGCCCTCAGCGATGTTGAGGGTCACCTCGCCAGGTTCGACGATAAATCCGTAAGGGTTGCCGCCCACATACAGGCGGGCAAAGAATCCACCGTCGGCATCCCCTTCGAGTGTACACATGTTGTTCTCGACCATGGCTGTGGCGATGGTGTCGCCCGTGTCATAATTGGTCAGGAACACGGTTTCGCCATTGTTGCTGCCGTCGGGTAGGGTGACGGTCACCTTATAGCCCTTGCTGCACGAAGCGAGCAGCATCAGCGCAGTGAAAATAAATGCTATTCTTCTCATAAAACTGATTAGTATTGATATTATACGATATAAGTCAGGTCTCTCCGGTTATCGGGATCACTCGCGGATGGCCTTGTAGATGAGCGTATTGATATGGCTGCGAGCGCTGATGCGGCCAAAGTTGGGATTATTTCTGGTCGGGCTCACGCGGTTGCTCAGGAAGATGTAGAACATGTCGTTCTTGGGATCCACCCAGAAACAGGTGCCCGTGAATCCTGTATGGCCATAAGTCTCGGGTGTGGCCTCGGGACAAGTGTTGCTGGCATCGGGATTGCCCACCACAGGCTTGTCGAAGCCAAGACCTCGGTGGCTGTTAGGGCTCTTCTGTGTCGTGAAGGTCTCGACGGTTGATGCCTTCAAGAGTCTTACGCCGCCATAGGTGCCACCATTCAACCACATCTGGAACAGTTTGGCCAGGTCATTGGCGTTGCTAAACAGACCCGCATTGCCCTGTACTCCACCCGAGAAGGCGGCCAACTCGTCGTGAACGTAGCCATGGATGTGCTGGCGGCGCAGGTAGGTGTCGACTTCGGTATAGGCAATCTGGTTGCGGTCAAACTTGCTCAGGGGCCTGTACAGGGTGTGATAGGCTCCAAGGGGAGCGAAGATGTAATTGTTCACATAGTAGTTTAGCGGTGAGTGGGTCATGCGCTGCACCGCGTCGGCCAGCAACGAGAAGTTGCAGCAACTATACAGATATTTCTTTTTGCCCAACTTAGCATGGTATATGCGATTCATGATCGAATCATAAGTGACACGGCCACCCCAGATGCCGTCGGCAATCGCGATATTGAATTTGTCGGTCTTGACCGTCGACAGGATGTCGGTGCGCAAGCGGGCGTCTTTGTGACCCCATGCGCCATTCATCACCTTGATGGGGTGGGTGGCATCTTGAGCACCGGCAATGAGCACTCCGCTATAGGTGTTGGGGTCCATCATCATGCGCCACATATCCAACGATGCAGGCATGCCGGTCTCGTGATACAGCAGGTCGCGGAAAGTGATATCCTGCTTGTCACCGTCGCGCAGGCCGGGAATGTACTGGCTCGCCTTATCATCGAGGCGGAACTTGCCGTCGTCATAAGCCTTCATCACACCGCTGATGGTGCCAGTGGCCTTGGAAACCGACGCCAGGCCAAAGAGCGTGTTGTCGTCAACCTTGACGGTGCTGCTATAGTCGATGGTGCCAAATGATCCCTTATACACGACCTTGCCATGGCGAGCCACAATCACTTGGCATCCGGGGAAGGCATGCTGCAGCACGCCTAGGCGGCACACCGAGTCGATCTGTGCGGTCAGCCTGTTGTCCAGACCCACTTCGGCAGGAATGGTGTAACCCAGGCGGTTGGCATCATAGTGGATGCCGTGGCCAGCATCGTAGTGCGTCTTCTTGCCCTTGAAACTAAGTGAAATAGGCAGATTGCCACTGGCCGCATTACCGCCAAAGATGGTCTGTGCCGCATAGTCTTGGGCTATGGTCGAATCGTCATAGGTGAGCACGACGGCCTTGACGTGCTTGTTGGTGATAGCGTTGCCGAAGTTTTGGATATCGTAGGGCTTGCAGGTGAGCACAGCAATGACGTTTTTGCACTTCTTGGCAACCGTCTCGAGCGCGGCTCGGTTGGTGGCGTTGTCTTCGCCCACCTCGACGATAATCGTGTTGAAGTGCCCGTCATGCAACTGCTCGGCTAGCGCGCTTGCCGAACCTGCCTGTTCCAAATCAAAGCGTTTGATTTGCGCATAGTCGGCGCAGCGCCGCTGGAACTTGGATGCCGTGCCCTTGTCGTTGCCTATGGTGGCAACGGCGATGTGACGGCTTTGCAGGTTGTGGATGGGCAGGATATTGTCATTGTTCTTGATGACGGTGATGCTGCCTGCCGTGAGTTGGCGCTTGAGCACCTCGGCTTGCTGCGAATTGACGTCGTTCAAGAGGTTGGTGGTGTTGACGTGCTGGCGGCTCGTGAGTCCCAGCGCATACTTGTAGCGCAAGATCTTCTTGCAACGCTCATCGATCAGGCTCTGGCTGAGGGTGCCACGGTCGATAGCGGATTTGACAGCGGCAATCTCGTCGCTGATGTTTTCGGGCATGAGCAGCACGTCGTTGCCGGCTAGCAACGCATTGACGCAGGCCGATCCTTTGAGCATCTGGGTGGCGCCCTTCATATTGAGGGCATCGGTAAAGATGAGCCCTTCAAATCCCAGATCGTCTTTGAGCACCGACGACACGCAATCGCCCGACAGGCTGGTCGGAGCCTTGCCTCCATCGATAGCGGGCACCAGCAGATGAGCCGTGAGGATGCCGCTCAATCCTGCATCCACAAACTTACGGAAGGGGATGAGTTCGCAGGTGTTGATTTCCTGTATGCTCTTGCTGATGACGGGCAGCGTCTTGTGCGAGTCTTCGCTCGAAGATCCATGGCCCGGGAAATGCTTACCCACAGCCATAACACCACCGTCCTCAAGACCGCGGGCAAACGCTATGGCATGACGGGCAACGAGTTCGGGACTCTCGCCGAACGATCGGGTGCCGATGACGGGATTCTCGGGGTTATCGTTGACGTCGAGCACAGGGGCAAAATTAACTTGAATGCCCATTCGGCGGCATTGGCGTGCCACCTCTCTACCATACTCATAGAGCAACATGTCGTTGTCTAGGGCGCCAAGGATGAGGTTACGCTGGAAGTTGGGTACCTCCTTGAGCCTCATGCCCAGTCCCCACTCGCCATCGATAGTGATCATCAGTGGCACTGCGGCTAGCGATTGGGCTAGGTTGGTCATCTCGGCTTGGTCGGCCATCGTGCTGTTCTCATAGATGAGGCCGCCAACGAGGTTCTCCGAGACAAAGCGACGTACAAGACCTCGTGTGGCGTCATTGCTCGATGGGGTCACGGCAGCGATGATGAGTTGGCCGATGCGAGCGTCAGGCGACAGCGTGCTGAACACACTGTCGACCCACGCGTTCATGGCGACTTGGTCCACATCGTTAAATATGTTGGGTAACTTAGCATTGCCGCGGGCCATGGCACTCAGTGTGAGGACCATGGCTGCGGCGGTCAGCATGATACGTTTGAATTTGGTCATTGTTCTGAACATTTAATTGTCACAAAAATCCTTATCCCCTCACCATATATTGGGGTGGTAAGACCTTATTTCTTCTGGATTCTCACCTCGTCGGTCGCGTCGATGCTCTTGCCGGCGGCTTGCAGATTCTTGATGTAGGTGAGAATGTGGTTGCCATATTTCTGGGTGTCGACAAACAGGCGCTTGCAACCCTTCATAGGCGTCATATAGTCTCCGCCGTTGGCCAGATAGTCGATGGTGGCAACGTTATAGATCTTGTTGGGATTGATCTTCTTGCCTTTGATGGTGGCTTTGATGATTTCGCCCTTGTCGTCATAGGTCACGCGAAGTTCCTTGCTCACGGCATCGCCACCGCGACCGCACATCAGTCGGATGCACTCGATGAGTTCCTTGCCAGGCATTTCCAAGATGACAAAGCGGTTGTCAAAGGGGAACATCGAACCGATGACACCCTCGGTGACGGTGCCCTTTGGCATGTCGGTGCGGATGCCTCCCTTGTTCATGATGGCGCAATCGATGTTCTTGATGCCAGACAGATTTTTGAGGATTTCCATCGAAGCGTCGCTCACCCAGTTCTGGGAGGCGTAACTGGAATTCTTCATGAAGCGGGCACTGGTGCCGATGGGATTGTTCATGATGCTGTCCACGCCATGACGGTATGGGTCGAGCCATCGGTCCAAGGCCGTATAGCGGCTGGCGGCCTCGTCCCACGATTGGTCCACAGGAATGTGCTTGTATACTATTTCGCCAGTCTCCAAGTCGAGGTCATAGGTGGCAACGAGTTTGCCGCTCTTGCCGTTCTGGCCGATGGTAATCATCTTGCCGTCGGCGTTGGCGATACGGTCCATGCCGCTGCCAGGCTTAATGGTCGAGTGGGAGTGGGAACTGATGACCATGTCGATGTAGTGGCTCTGGCTGATGATGAGCGTGTCGTTGGGCTCGCTGGGGTCATAACTGCTGTAACCGATGTGTGACACCATGATGGCATAGTCCACACCCTGCACCTGCTTGAGGTAGCGTGCCGTCGCGTCGGCAACATCAGGGGCGAAGCGGTAACCCAGATTCTTGCAGTTCATATCGGCAATCATGCCTGTGGGATTCAGGTTGATGCCGAAAAAGGCCACGCGCTTGTCGCCCACCGCCTTGATCCAGTAGGGCTGGAACAGGCCGTCGAGCGGAGTGGCGCTAAAGTCGTAGTTGGCGCTCAACTTCAGGGCGTCCACATTGCGGTAGTGTGCCGCAAGTTCCTCCATGCCGTTGTCAAACTCATGATTGCCCAGGATGATCGCGTCATAGCCCAGTGTGTCCATCAGCGCATATTCCACCTCGCCGCGGTACAGTGAGAAGAACAGGGTGCCTTGCACGGCATCGCCTGCATGTATCAGGGCCGTGTGAGCGTTGCTGGCACGCAATTGGTCATAGATAGCCTTGCGGCGCAGCACGCCGCCCATGCCGTCACTGGCGGGGTCAATCTGGCTATGGGTGTCATTGACTGCGATAATCATCAGGTGCTCGGCGCGCATGGCGGGAACAATCATCAGTGCACATAGGCACAGGAGCATGAAGTTGCGGATTTTTGCCATAATTATTGGTTCGTCTGATTTGGTTTGTTGTTTGATAGTTATTATCCGACAAAGTTACCTCTTTTTTTCCTCTTCCCAAAAATATAGTTTGCCTTTTAACCATTATATGTCAAAAAAAGAGTGGAAAAAAAGAGTGGAGCACAGCGTCGATGTGCTCCACGGTTGATTGTCGTAGTCAAAAGCCGAACTGCGGTTACTGCTTTTTGGCCGACGGTGCCTTTTTCTTGGCCGTTGCGGCTTTCGGTTTGGCGGTGGCTTTCTTTTTCGCTGGCTCGACCTCGGGCACCTCGTCGATGGGGAAGTCGCCGGTTGTGTCCTTAACGATGTTGTTGCGCAGCAGTTCCACTTCGCGGTGCATCTTGGCGATTTCCTGCTCCTGATTGCGTATGGTGAGCAGCAGTGAGTTCAACTCCTCGTTATCAATGCTGGCCGGGTACTGCTCCTCGACACGGGTCATGAAGTCGCTCAGGACGTTCATGTAGTTGGTAAACGCCGTGTAGGGGGAGTCATACGGGCTATAGTGGCTATGCACTGACCCATCGTCGTTGTGCTTGGTCGACATGTAGAAGAAGTGATCGCTGGCCTGCAGGTAGTTCCAGTCCTGCTTGATGCGGCGGTCGGTGCACAGGCGAACGCGCTCGCCAATGGAATATAGTTTCTTGACGGCTTCCTGCTGCAGGGTATTGCCCAGCCATGCGCTGGTGTCGCGCGCTTCGTCGGTCCATGACATGGGATAGGGCACAGCGAGTTCGGCCACGGGTTTGAATTTGGAAACCACCTCGCTCGGAGTCCAGAACTGGATGTCATGCTCGGCGGCAAAGCGTGGCAGGGCCTTGATGAACTCAAAGATGCCGCTCTCACGAGGTTGCAACTCACCCAAGGCGTCATAGTTCATAAACAGGTTCACCAATTGTTCCTCTTGGGGCAATTCGTTGATCCAGTGGATGTACTTGTCGGCCGTGAGGGGATATGAGGCCCACTCGGGATTGCTGAAGCGGAATGAGATGTCGTCGCTCAACTTGCTGTTCTTCAGCAGCAACTTGAGTTTGGGCGCTGATGCCGAGCAATACAGGAAGTTGGGAGAGCGCCAGCCCAGCACATGCTTGGCATCGGCAGTGATGGCTGCTTTAAAGCCCATGGCCTTGACCATCGATGCGATATCGTCATCGTAGATCAACTCGGTGTTGCGGAACACCTTGGGACGCTGGCCAAAGAGTTGGAAAATCTTCTCGTCATGGGCTTTGACTTGAGCCACAAACTCCTCGGGGTCATAGAGTGACGAAAGGCTGTGGGCATAGGTCTCGCTCAGAAACTCTACACATCCTGTCTGGGCCAGTTCCTTCATCGAATCGATAAACTCGGGCACATACTGCTCAAGTTGCTCCAGTGCTGTGCCGCTGATAGAGAAGGCCACTTTGAACTTCTTGCCATTCTCGCGAATCATGTCGAGCAGCATCTCGTTGGCGGGCAGGTAAGACCGCTGTGCGATGCGGGTGATGATGTCGTCGTCGGCAAAGTCATCGTAGTAGTAATGATCATTACCGATATCAAAGAATCGATAGTGTTTCAGACGGAATGGCTGATGAATCTGGAAATAAAAACAAATCGCTTTCATATCTCTCGTTGTTGTTTATTTTTTGGTTCTTGTTTTGTTGGTTCTCCCTCACTTATCGATTGATGAGGTTACGGTAGATGTCGATGACCTTGGCACCGGCTTTGTCCCAGGTAATCTGGTTGACTTCGGCAAGGCCCTGTTCGCGCAGTTCATTGAACATGGCCGGGTACTTGATGATGCTGTAGATGGCATCGGCCATGGCATTGATATCCCAGTAGTCGATCTTAATCACATTGTCAAGAATCTCGGCACAGCCGCTCTGCTTGCTGATGATCGATGGCACACCCATCTGCATCGCTTCGAGCGGTGAGATGCCAAATGGCTCGCTCACCGACGGCATGATATACACATCGCTGGCTTTGAGCATCTCATAGACCTGCTTGCCCTTTAAGAACCCGGTGAAGTGGAAGCGATCGGCGATGTCGCGCTTGGCCGCAAGGCGTATCATCTTGTTCATCATGTCGCCACTGCCGGCCATGACAAAACGCACATCGCTCACCTTGTGCAGCACTTGCGCGGCGGCCTCGACAAAGTATTCGGGACCTTTCTGCATCGTGATGCGGCCCAGGAAGGTCACCACCTTGTTCTGCTTGCCGGGTGGGACGGGCAGGTTGAGCAGTTCCTCGTTGAGCGGTTCCACGGCGTTATGCACGGTGGTCACCTTGTCGGGGCTGATGCCGTATTTCTCAATAACGGTGCGACGTGTGAGGTTGCTCACGGTGATGATGTGGTCGGCATGATTCATGCCGTCCTTCTCGATGCTAAACACGGTGGGGTTAACGTTGCCGCGCGAGCGGTCAAAGTCGGTGGCATGCACGTGGATGACCAGAGGCTTGCCCGTCACCTGCTTGGCGTGGATACCGGCAGGATAGGTTAGCCAGTCGTGGCTATGGATGATGTCGCAGTCTACCGTGCGGGCAATCACGCCTGCCACGATGCTGTAATTGTTGATTTCCTCGAGCAGGTTGTCGGGATAGCGGCCCGAAAATTCGATACATCCCAGATCATTGGTGCTCATGTAGTTGAAGTCGCCGTAGATGTGATCGCGCAGGTTGTAGTACAGTTGCGGGTCCATCACGTTACCGATGCGGCTCTGCACATAGTCCCAATTCACGTCGCGCCAGGCAACCGGGGTGCTGTTGGCGCCGATGATGTGGGCAAACTCTTTGGGCTCATCACCCCAGGGCTTGGGTATGACAAAGGTGATGTCCATGTCGCCATTTTGCCACATGCCCTTGGTCAGACCGTAACTTGCTGTTCCCAGTCCTCCCAGGATGTGAGGTGGAAATTCCCAGCCGAACATTAATGCTTTCATATCTCTTTTTCCTCCTCTCTGATGATTTACATGTCGATGATGTGCAGATTCTTAAAGGTGCGCAGCACACGCAGGATGCCGCCCACGTTGGGAGCAAAACTTACGGCGCCACGGCCGATAAAGGGCGGGTTGCCATCGTAGAGTTCGCTCAGCGAGCCGATACAGCCTTCCTTCATCTCATCCTCAAAGCCAATCATCATGCGCTCGATAAATGAGATGCTGTTCAGGCCGAACACGCGGATGTAGGCCTTGCTGTAGAAGTCCATCAGCCAGGGACGGGCACTGCCGGCATAATAGGCGGTCTGGCGCTCCTCGGGGGTGCCCAGATACCAGGGGATGTATCCGTAACTGTTGGGGCTTAATGTGCGCAATCCCTTGGGTGTCAGTAACTCGCGTGTGGTGATGTCAAGCACGCGCTTGCGTTGGCGACGGTCCAGCGGACTATAGTCGGTTGCGGCTGCGATAATCATGTTGGGACGCACACTCAGGTCGGTATAACTGCCGTTCACATAGTCATACAGGTAGCCATAGTCGGTCATGAATGTCTCGATGAAGGTTGTCTTGCACGTGTCGGCAATCTGGTTGCAGCGCTCAACAAATGCCTTTTCCTCTTCAATCTCACCGAAGAGTTCCTTGACGGCAAACATGAGTGCATTGTACCACAGGGCATTGAACTCGACCAGGTAGCCTGTGCGCGGAATCAGCGGCGTGCCGTCGGGATGAGTGCTGTTCATCCATGAGACGGGGCGCTTGGTGCCGTCGGTGGAAACCAAGCCGTTCTTCTCCAACTTCAAGTTAGGATGGCGGCCGTCGGCGATAAAGTTGATGAGGTCTTTGACCAGTTGGCCATAACGCTCTCGTGCGGCCTCGGCATTCAGGTCATGAGCGTAGCGCTGCACGGCCCAGATGGCCCACAGGGGGATGTCGGGCAGTTCCAATCCATCGAGGTGCTTGTCCAGGGTGCCGTCGCGCATCCAGTCGTTGAGGGCACGCTGGGCAGTGTCCATGATGAGTTCGAAGTCCTGGCGATGGTGCACCGACAAGGTGCATCCAGGCAGCGCGATAAACTCGTCGCGGGCGCGAATCTTGAACCAGGGATAGCCTGCGAGCAGGTAGTGTCCCTCGGCATTAGTGATGTAGAACTGCTTGGCGCTGTTCTTCATGCAATTATAGAAACTCGTGCGAGGCGTGCGAGGCTTGATTTCGTCCTCATACATCTTGGTCAGTGTCCTGGTGTTGACCTCTTCGACTCCAGCCGAGAAGATCAGGGGCTCACCCTTCTTGATCTCAACCTCGAAGTAGCCAGGCACATACAGGTCTTCGCTATAGGGAATGCCGCGCTCCTGGTCCTTGATATACTCAATGTTCTTGTACCAGTGCGGGTCAAACACAAAGCGGGGCTTGTGGTTCATCTGCATGTACAGAGTGGGGTAGCCGTCATACATGCAGGTGGCGATACCATTAGAAACTTCCTGGTAATCACGGCTGGCAACTGCATTCTCGACACACAGGTCGTTGGCGTTGCGGAAGGCCAGGAAGGGTCTGAACTGCAAGGTGGTAGCCGAGTGGGCGTCGACCAGTGTGTAGCGGATGAGGATGCGGTTCTCATGGGTGATAAAGATTTTCTCCTTCTTGAGAATCACACCGCCCACGCGATAGGTGGTGGTGGGGACGCGCTCACAGTCATACTCGCGGATGTATTTATGTCCGTTGGGGCTATAGGTGCCACCCTTGTAGCGGTGCAATCCCAGGTTGAACGGCGCTCCGTGCTGTATGACCGTCTCGTCGAGCGAGGACAGCAGCACGTGGTTGCTGTCGTCGAGCGATGGGATGGGAATGACCAGCAGGCCGTGCTGCTTGCGGGTGTTGCAGCCAACAATGGTGGTGCAGTGATAGGCCCCCGACTGATTGGTGCGCAGCATCTCCTTGGGCAGTGACTGCTCAAGGTTGATCATCAGGTTTTTATCAAATTTCAGATAACTCATTGTCGCTAATGTTATTTAGTTTTTTCAGTTCATTCGGTTATGTCGCAAGGCAGGTTTCATACGTCGTCAGGTATGGTCTTTGGTACTAGTATGTTGATGCCATGCTTGATACTCTCGATCACGATGCGGGCGGGCATCATCACCGGGTCACCGTCGATGTGCATGATATCGTCGCGGCGTCGCTCGATTACCACGCGCTGCCCGCGATAGATGCTCACGTGATGGTCCTGCCCCAGTTGGCGCAGAAACAGACGTGCGCCAATCAGCGGACTCTCGACAATATTGAACGGGTGCATCACCGTGACATCGATCAATCCATCCTGCATGGTGGCTCTTGGAGCGATATAGGCGTTGTTGCCATATTGTGCCGCATTGCAGCAAGCGATGACAAAGGCTTTCTCACTCATCGTCTTGCCATCGATGTCGATGACGTACTCTTGGGGCTTGAACTTGATGTACTCGGTGAGCGCCGTTTTGATATAGGTGATAAAGCCTCGGGTGCCCTCGTTGGAAAACTTGTAACTGACTGCGGCGTCAAAGCCCATGCCGCAAGTGCAGAAAAATGGCTTACCATTGACTGTGCAATAGTCAAATGTGCCCACTATGCCATTGTTGAGCACTTGCAGGGCTCGACTGGCATTGGTGGGAATGCGCAGGTGGCGTGCCAGACCATTGCCTGAACCACAGGGAACAATGGCAAGTGCGGTGCTGGTTCCGCATAGGGCGCTGCCCACTTCGTTGACGGTGCCGTCGCCGCCCACGGCCACCACGGTGTCGATGCCGTCGGCAACAGCCTGTTCCGCTATCTCGTGGGCATGTCCAGGGTACTCCGTGGCAAGGATACTCACATCGGTATGGCTATGATCTACCACATTATCTATCAGGCGAGGTATCTTGTCTTTGTTACCTGTGCCGGACACTGGGTTCACGATCACGAGTATGTGCCTGCGCTTTTCTTCCATACACGCAAAGATAATACTTTTTTGTGTGTTTTATTTGTGAACTAAGTGATTTTGAAATATTTTTGTGGAAAAATTATTAACAAGTGTCAATTAACCATACAGAAACTAATGAAAAAGATAAGTATTAACCTTCTTACTAATGTGATCTTGCTGCTCGCGGGCATAATCCTTATCGTGTTTTACAATGTCCCTAACATCTTGCAATGGGGATGTCGTGTGATGGGGGCCATGTTTGTGCTGCCTGCTGCCGCCTACCTTATTATGGTAGCCGTTCGCCATGCCGATGCCCGAACCAGCGCGGATTATCTGGGCGTGCTGCCCGCTGTGGGCGGATTGTGCTTCGGCATTGTGATGATGGCCAAGCCCGATAAGTTCGACGAGATTCTGCAACTGCTCATGGGCATTCTGCTGGTGGTTTTGGGACTGTTTCACATCATCTACCTGCTGCTGTCGCGCAATAGCCTGCATGTTAAGGGGTGGTATTTTCTGTGCCCTGTTGTGGTGACTATGTGCGGTTTGTTATCACTGATGGTGCCGTCGTTGCGTGGTAACGTCTCGACCGTTGTGCTGGTGACGGGCATCTGCCTGCTGCTGTTCAACTTCACCAGCCTGCAAGAGTATCTTGCCGAGCGTCGCGGGCGTCGTCCGGTTGCACAACCAACCGATAATCAGATTGTTGAAAATTCTGCCGTCGCTGTTGATGACAATATGATCGAATCTGGCCAATGAGTTTGCTCAAGGAAAAATACCGTCAATTTCGCCACTGGCAGCAGCAGCCGTTTGACTATCATGACACGCATGAGCATCATGGATGCTGCAACTGCGGCGCAGAGAGTGATAACAATTACTGCCCCCGCTGCGGGCAGAAGGCCGTCTATGGCCCCATTACCTGGCAGAGTGTTTGGCAGGGCATCATGGACGTGTGGGGCGTGGGCACCCGCTCGCTGCCTTACACGCTGTGGCAACTGCTGTGGCGCCCGGGTTACCTGATACGTGACTACATCAGCGGCAAGCGTCAGGTAAGTTTCCCGCCGGTCAAGATGCTGGTTGTCATGGCTTTGCTTGTGGTGCTGGTCTATGGTTTGCTGGGGATTGGTTTTGAGCCTTCAGTCGAAGATGAGACAGGCAATAATGCGGTACAGAACTTCCTGTTGGGCGACTTCTATAACTGGATGAGTGATCACATCGAGTGGGCGGTGCTCGCGAGTTTCTCGCTGTTTATCGTGCCAGTGTGGTTTCTGTTCCGCACAGCCCCACGTTTGCCTCGCCACACCTTGCCGCAAGGGTTCTTCGTCCAAGTGTTTATCGGAGTGCAGTTCCTGCTGTACATGTTGATTGTGACACTGGTGTTCGACTTGATTACCCCGTTGTCGGGCAGTGGAGATGAGGCGGCAGGTTTTATGCTAATGCTTGTGCTGCCGCTCATGCTGTGGTGTGACTACAAGCAACTGTTCGGCTACGGCTGGTGGGGAACGCTGTGGCGAATCGTGGCCGCTATCTTTCTGGCTGTTGCTGTTGCCAAGGTGCTGGTTCGCATCGGTGGTTTGTGCTATAGTCTTTTTGTGGGAGATTGGTCCATGAGTGTCAAATATCTGTTGGGTGGCGTTGACCATCTTGCAATGTTGTGGGCGGCATTGGAATTTGTTTTGCTGATTAACACCAAGCCCTGGCGTGAAGGCGTGGCTTGGTCGAGGATGCTGATGCGCCCGCTGTTTGCTGTGGCTGCACTGCTGTTGACAACAGCGGTATGTGGCCACTTGGGCATCGAGAATTCACTCACAAACATGTTAGAGTCATTGCAGACGATGTTCCTGCCAGATTGATACCATTCGGTAGGACTGACTCAATAGGCAATAAACAAGCGGCGCGCCCTCCTGTTTGATGGGAAGGGCGCGTCGCTGTGTCTTGAAGTAACTGCCGCGAGCGCTCACGGCGGTCATGATGTCTTGTCGATGTCTTATTTCTTCTTGCGGTTGCCGTAGCGCTGCATGAACTTGTCCACGCGACCTGCGGTGTCGACGAGTTTCTGCTTGCCGGTGAAGAAGGGGTGCGAGGTGTTGGTGATCTCGAGCTTTACCAGAGGATAGGTCTTACCGTCGATTTCGATGGTCTCCTTGGTGTTAACAGTGCTGCGAGTGATGAAAACCTCCTCGTTAGACATGTCCTTGAAAGCAACCTCGCGATAGTTGCTGGGATGGATATCTTTCTTCATTTTGTCTAGATATATCTTTAAAATGTTAAACTTACAATCTTGTGGCGGTGGTAAACGCCTCTTTTTGTAATGGCGTGCAAAGGTACAACGATTTTTTTGAACTGGAAAAATTTTTTCGCTTTTTTTTGAAAATCAGTGTTTTTTCCAAAAATACGGGGTGAAAATAACCAGCACGGTAAATATCTCGAGACGCCCCATCAGCATCAGTGCCGACAATATCCACTTGACTCCAGCGGGCAGAATGCTCCATGACATGGTTGGACCGATTTCGAGTCCCAAGGTGGGACCCACATTGCTGCCGCAACTGAGGGCGATGGTGATGGAGTTAGTGCTGTCCACGCCTGCTAGTATCATGATGAAATAGGCCGTAAAGCACAGCCCAATATAGGCGAGGAAAAACGCCATAAGTGTGATCTGCCCTTGGCTGTGAATGGTTGAGCCGTTGACCTTTACAGGCAACAGAGCCTTGGGGTGAAGCATGTGTCCGATCTCGTTGCGAAGGACTTTTAGGGCGATTACCCCACGTGCGCACTTGAAGCCACCAGAGGTGCTGCCTGCGCAACCGCCGATAAACATGCACAGACTCAGTATTACCCACGTGATGTGGTGCCACTGTGAGGCGTCATCGTTAAACATCCCCGTCGTTGTGATAAACGACACGACCTGGAACAGGGCGACGCGGATGGCATCGCATACCTGGTAGTCGTCGTGCCTGAGTATGAAATAGACGATAAGAATGGTCGACGATAGCACAAGCGTTGCATACAGGCGGAATTCGGCATTCCTGAGCAACGTTTTGATTTTACCCTTGAACAGGGCGGCATAGAGCAGCGTGAAACTCATTCCCGATAGAAACATGAACACAATGGCTGTGTAGTCGATAGCAGGACTATGGAAGTAACCGGTGCTGGCGTCGTGGGTCGCAAATCCTCCTGTGGCTGTGATGGTCATCGCATAGTTGACTGCATCAAACGGGCTCATGCCGAACACAGCGAAGCAAACGGCGCATGTGATGGTCAGCAGCAGATAGATGCCCCATAGTGACTTGGCAGTTGTGGTGAGGCGTGGGTGCATTCTGCTCTTGATGGGTCCCGTGGCTTCGGCTGCAAAGATTTGGACAGATCCGCCGACAAACGATGGAATGATAGCGATAGTGAAGAACACGATACCCAAGCCTCCGATCCATTGCGTCAATGACCGCCAAAACAATATGCCATGAGGAAGCCCCTCGACCCGATCGATGATGGTAGCCCCTGTGGTTGTGAATCCCGACATAGTTTCAAAGAAAGCATCGGTGACTCCATCGATATAGCCTCCAATCAGAAATGGTAACATCCCCAATGTGGCGAATGCAATCCAGACGATGGTCACTAGCAGATAGGCGTCACGCCTGCTTAGGGCGTTGGGCGCTCTGCGCCCCAGCAACCAAAATACAGTACCTGCCAGCGCGGTGATGCTCATGGTGAGCGCAAATGCTGTCATATCGCTCTCACCATAGTGAATCGCTAGGATGAGGCTTGGCGACATGAAGGCTGCCTCAATCCATAACAGCGTCCCCAATATTTTGAATATCAATCTACTGTTAAACATATCGATAGGGTCAGAAAAAGTGTTTCTCGAGATTACTGATTTCTGTTCCATGGCAAAACACGACGACAGTATCGCCTGGCATAATCTGGGTATCGCCATTTACGAGCATACCCTTGCCGTCTCGGATCAAGCCTCCCAATTCGGCCTCTCGCGGGAAGTTCAGATCGCGCACTCTCCTGTGTGTGATGCGTGCGCCAGACCGTGCAGTAAACTCCGCAACTTCGGCATTGACGGTCAATAGGTTGCGGATGTTGCGTACATCGCCATTGAGCAGTAACTGGTAGATATGACTTGCGGTGAGGGCCTGCTTGTTGATGACGACACCGATATCCATATTACCTGCAATGTCCATGTAATCCATGTTTTCGATCATGGCAATGGTCTTGTGCACACCCAGTTGCTTGGCAGTGAGACATGCAAGAATGTTGGCCTCGGCATTGCCTGTAAGGGCGATAAAGGCTTGTGCGGACTTGACGTTTTCCTCCGTCAGGTTGGCTACCGAGCGGCCATCAGCGTTGATAACAATCACGCGGCTGGTATCCACGAGGTCAAGGAGTTGCTCGCAGCGGTGCGGATCGCTTTCAAATATTTTGGCCTTCATGCCTTGTGGTAACATATTCGCGACCCTCACTGCGGTCTTCCCGCCTCCGATGATAATGATGTTCTTCACCTCCGGAGGATTCTCCTTGCTGATTAAGTGTTTGAGGCTCGTCACATGTTCACGAGTGGTCATGAAATAGACGAAGTCATCCGACTTGAGCATATCGTCGCCCGAAGGAATGAGCGTCATCTCGTTACGCTTGATGGCCACGGCATGATAGGGGGATTCGGGGGATAAGATTTCCTTGAAGGGCCTGTTGAGGATCTCGCAATGCTCTGTGATTTTGATACCCAGCAGTGAGAGCAGTCCATCATGGATTTCCCAGTACTGGCGAGCCCAAGACAATTTCAGGCCGTTGATGATGTCAAGAGCAGCCAGATTTTCTGGATAGATGATAGACGTGATGCCGGCAGCCCGATATGCCTCGACGATCATGGGGTCAAGGAATTCGGCATTCTCGACTTTGGCTACTGTTTGCTGAGCCCCCATCCCTTTAGCCAGTACACACAGGTTCACGTTCAGGTTCTCGTCTGGAGTCACTGCAATGAATAGTTCGGCGTGTTTTATGCCAGCGTCCTTAAGCGCTTGGATGGGAGGGTTGGAAGGCGCGTGTAGGGTCATCAGGTCGCAGTTGGCTTGAATGTGCTCTAACTTTTCCTCATCATCATCGATGATCACGATATCCTGTCTGATCTTGGAAAACAAGTTGGCGAGGTGAGCACCGATGGCTCCTGCTCCTACGATAATGACTTTCATAACGTTAAATTTTGTCTAGTTACTTGATGTGGAGTGTAGTGCAACTCACAATGGGCAAAGTTATAGATAATTTCGGTCGCGGGTTTCGGGTGGGTGGTTTTTTCTTGCTCGGTTACGGTTTTTTAACTTGTTTAATGCATTTATATGAATTGTTGAGGACGAAATATGGAATAAATGGTGTTGCGTTTCAAAAAAAATAGTAATTTTGCAATTCTGTTTAGAAGTTAGAAAAAAAAAGAAAGAAAGGGCTGTATTATATATATGTTTGGTAAACTCTTTAAGCATAACAAGGAGCAGGTTCAACTCTTTTATCACACAGACGTGCATTGTCATATCATGCCAGGAGTGGATCATGGTTCCCAGTCGGTGGAGCAGTCGTTGGATATGATCCGTGCCGAAATGGAAATAGGTATCAACCGCATCATCCTCACCTCGCATGTGACAGCCGTCACGTTTGAGAACACGCAGGAGAGCCTCACCAGGGCATTCCGAGTGCTCAAGCAGGCCGTGGCCGATGCCGGGCTTGACGTTGAGTTGTGTGTGAGCGCGGAGTATCGTATGGACGAGTATTTTGACAAGGAATACAAGGCCGGACATCTCTTGCCCATGCCTGGCAATCACATCTTGCTTGAGAATTCTTTCCAGCAGGAACTGATGAATCTGGATGATTTGCTCTTTGATATGCAGGTCAAGGGGTATAAGACCATCTTGGCGCATCCTGAAAGATACTCCTACTATTCCCGTCGCCGCAAGCGCTATGAGCAACTGCACACTGCAGGTGCCCGGTTCCAGGTCAATATCCTCTCGTTTACGGGATACTTTGGCGAGGAGGCTCGCGATAGCGCCTTGTGGTTTGCCCACAATGGCATGATTGACTATCTGGGCAGCGACATGCACAACATCAAGCATGCCCACATCATCATGGATTATCTCAATTCCAAAGAGTGGCGCAAACTGAGTAGAGAAATCGAACCGACGATCAAAAACGACTTAATCACGTGGTGATTATTTCGTTTACTGGTATTATCACATCATAGTCGCGGTGTCATCATGGATGGCGCCGCGACGTTGTTTTTTATATCCAGGCTGGTGTGTTCACATGCCATTAATGGCACTCTTGACTTGGGCCATGTTGCTGCGGGAGACGGGTAGGCTGTCATTGCAGTGCTTGATGAGCAACTGCATGGTGCCTGAGCGTGTGATGACCTGTTCCACTTGGCGCAGGTTGACCAGGAACGCGCGGTGGCAGCGCACGATGGTGACGTAGTCGCGCAATTCTTCTTCGATCTGCTTGGATGTGGCGCGTAGCATATCGGTATGCGCTTGTCCGTCCTTCAACCGGTACACTTTTACATAGTTGCCCACCGCTTCTATATATAATAGGTCGGAAATCTGCAGTGTCACTGTCTCGCTGGTAGTTCCCGTCAGGGTAATCGTCGCAGGCGGCTGGACCGTAGGGCCGGTTGTTGGGGCAGGATTGACGGGCCCGTTGGCAGTGGCCGCTTTGGCCTGATGCTCGGTCGCTGCATGCATGCGCTTGAGGTGTTCATTCAATTGCCGTGTCTCTTCAAGTTTGGCGGCCAGGTAGCGGCTGCGGAACTTGAAGCGCCAGTACAGACCGATGGCAAAAGAGCCAAAAGCGATAATGAGCAATGTCTCAAAATAGTTGCTCCATGACAGTAAATTGCCAGGCACCAAGTCGCTCATCACAAAATGGCGGTACAGGCAAATCAACAGCGAGATGATCGGAGTGTTGATGAGTTGGAACCACAGGTTACGACTGATGATATAATCGACACCGCGCTCGAGAGACCTGGGCTTCCTGACGACATGCTTCAAGATGACCTCGGTCAGCAAGCAACTCAAAGCGCCCAACAGGAAGATCGCCAACAAGTGGGCCATGCCCATCCATTGCCACGCTTCAAGTCCAAAGGGCTTGAAGACCGCTAGCGCCATCACAATAAACGCAATGCTGATGGCGCGGGTCTTGATGGTGTCTTTTTGTCCTTCACTCATAGCATTGGCAAAGTTAGTGTAAATGCGATGAACCAGCAAACCCATTCGTCACAATTATGCATTTTGTCCCTCAAGATGTGTCATTCGTCACAATACCATGCAGAATATCCCAGAAACTTGTGGAACTGACTATTAGGCCAGAACTTTGCAATGCTTTAAACAAAAAGTTTTGACTGAATAATAACTATTTAAAACATTGCGGATATGACACGCAGAACAATTATCGGAATCATTTTTATCGTGGCTGCCCTGTTGAGACTGGCAGACATGTGGGGTGTCATCCAGTTGAACTGGGAGCATTCCTGGACAGAGTATTTTGGTCCCCTCCTGCTGCTGTACCTTGGAGCGGAACTCATTATTTACAGTCTTTATAAGAATCCGTCTCAGTGGCTTCAACGTCCTGTCCCCCAAGGCGAAGACGGCAAGCGCATCAGTTGCGCTGTGCGATTTGGGGCCGACGCATACCGCTATCAGGGCGAAGTGTTTCATGGAGCCAGACTCGATGCCTTCTGCGGCGGACTCCGGCTGGACCTGCGCGAAGCAGTCGTCACCGAGGACGAGGAGATAGATGTCCACACCTTCTTGGGCGGAGTCGAATTGTGCGTGCCCTCCGATGTCAATGTGGTTGTGAAGAGTCACAGTTTCATTGGTGGTGTGGGTAACGAGACGTCTGGGCGATCTGTTCCGGGTGCTCCCTGCCTCCATATCGTCGCCAGCAATTTTTTGGGTGGCGTGAGTATCAAAGAACAATAAACAATCAGATAAAGTGTGATATCATGAACAAAAAGATTTTAAGATCCATAGTTTTGATAACTGCCGCATTGACGGCCTTGACTGCCGTGGCCATGGCGCCGGATGTGACCGGCACAGTGCTTGACGAGAAAGGCGAGCCCCTGCCCTTTGTCAACGTGGTGCTGCTCTCGATGCCCGACTCGACGTTTGTGCAGGGTGCCATGACCGATGACCAGGGACATTTCAAGATCCAATCACTCAACAATGGCGGCTTGCTGAAAGTGTCAAGTATCGGCTATGAGACCCAATACCTCAATCCCGTCGATGGGCTGATTGTCAAGATGAACGAGGCCACGCTGATGCTGGGCGAGGTAATCGTCAAGAGCCAGTTGCCCAAGACGCGTGTCAAGGGCGAGGCTATGCGCACGACTATCGAAGGTACTATCCTGGAGAAAGCCGGTACCGTCGCCGACGCGCTAGCGCGGGTGCCGTCGCTCGAGGCCGAGCGCGATGGTGGCGTCAAGGTGCTGGGACGTGGTGATGCCGAGGTCTATATCAACGGCCGCAAGGTGCAGGACATGAGTGAATTGTCCCGACTGCGCAGTGACCAGATCCAGCATGTGGACGTCATCCAGAACCCTGGAGCCCGTTATGCCGCCTCGACCAAGGCTGTGGTGCGCATCACGCTCAAGAAGGCGCAGGGCGACGGCTTCAGTTTCCAAGACAACCTGACGGGCATGTACCAGTATGGCCACACGATTACCAACAACCTGGATGTGAACTACCGCACAGGCGGTTTGGATATCACCGCCTCGTTCTGGGCAGGCCGCTACGGCCATGCCAAAATGCTGCAGGAAAACCACATGTTCTACTATGTGGGTTCTGACCACGTGGAGAGTATTCTCAAGCAAGAGGGTAGGAACATCTGGAAGGGCTTGTCGCCCCAACTGCAGATAAATTATATGTTCAACGACAACCACAGTATGGGCGCTTTTTACAAGTATGACCGCCACCCCAGTGCCGACTTTCGTGACCGGTTCATCACCGATTGCTATCAGAACGGTGAATTCACTGAAAACTCCGAGAGCGATGTCCAGCAGCGTGACCGTTTCAGGAAACACATTTTTAACGCCTATTATAACGGCAAAGTGGGTTCGATGGGTATCGACCTGAACGTGGACGGCCTCTTTGACCATACCGAGACTCCTGGCAGCACCAGTGAGGTTACCGTGCTGGACGGTGTCACCGTCAACCGCTTGATAGAGAGCAACACCAAGAGTGCCAACAACTTCTGGGCGTCAAAACTCATTTTGAGTTATCCTGTATGGCAGGGCAACCTGTCGGTCGGCGGTGAATATTCCCACAACCACCGTACCGATGCTTATTCCTACTCGGCCACGGCCAGTGTCCCGGTAAAGGCTACTGATACCGAGATCAACGAGTCCTCCACGGCAGCATTTGTGGAGTATGGCCGGCGTTTCGGCATGGTATTCGCTCAGGTGGGTTTGCGCTATGAGCACTTAACCAACGACTACTACAATTTTGGTGAGCGTGAGGACGAGGTTTGCCGCGACTATGGTGACTGGTTCCCCTCGTTTGTCGTGTCGGCTCCGGTGGGCAAGGTGCAGTTGTCGCTCTCTTACCGCAGGGACATCCAGCGCCCCAACTACAGCAGCCTAACAAGTTCAACGATATACTTCAACCGCTACAGTTATCAGAGCGGCAACCCCTACCTGAAGCCGACCTACACCCATAGCCTGGTTTTCAATGCCGCATACCAGTGGATGAACTTGTCGCTGAACTACGCACGAATCAAGGACTCCGAGACGATGTCCACCGAACCTTATCCCGGCGCTGATGATCCGCTTATCAGCCTTGTGCGACCCATCAACAGCAAGGAGAGTTATAACCGCTTGACGGTCGGCATCCCTCGTGGAGCGCCTATGCCATCTTCCAGAACTACAAGACACCGACTGCCGACGGCTCCATCCTCACGCTCAACCATCCGTTTGTCGCTTTGACATGGAACAACGACATCGAACTGCCGCACGAGTGGCGATTAAATGCCATGGTACAATGGACATCGCGCGGCGACTATGACAACTTCCGTATCACCAAATGCAGGTTCTATAGCGGAATCGGAGTGCAGAAGGACTTCAGCCTCAGTAGTCTCGGCTCACTGACTGTAGACGCACGCTGCATGGACCTCTTCAACACCAACAAGCCCGTGGCCACCATCTTCGGGCCGCGCGAGTTGACCACCAGCAACCCTGCCCGCCGCACGTTTATGCTCGACTTGACGTGGCGCTTCAACAAGGCCAGCAGCAAGTACCGCGGCACCGGCGCCGGCGAGAAACAGAAGGCACGAATGTAATGGGACATTATTGGTTTTATATTACTAGATGATGATGAAAATGAAGGAAATAGTTATCGCGGTGATGCTTGTACTCGTGATAAACCTTGGCTTTGACAGTTGCATCGCCACGCGCGATACCACCAAGATCAATAAAGTGGAAATGGGCATGACCAAAAGTGACATCCAGCACTTGTTGGGTAACCCCTTGTTCAAGAACGCCGATGAAACTGGAGAACAGTGGGGCTACCGTAAGGTGGTCGGTGAGGTAATTGACGCCGAGGAAATGCTGTTTATCGTCACCTTTGACAACGACGGCAACGTGGTCGCCTACAACACAGTCAAGGAATTTCCGCCGCATCGCCATTAATGACGGAAGCCATGAAACAGGAAATCAATCCAAAGAATACCAATCGGGCGGTGGCATTCGAGTTGTGGATGAAATCCCCCATGCCGATGGTGACGCTCACCAAGACCTTCGACGTGACTCGGCTGTATCAGGTAAGTCGGAGTCGGGGGCTGAAATTCAACATGCTTCTGTGTTGGTGCATCGGCATGGCCGCATCAGGGATAGAGGAGTTTTACATGTTACCCCAGCACGGGAAACTGTACAAATATGATCGTATGGCCATTAACGTAATAGTTGACAATGTTCTAGGTGGACTCAGTTTTTGCGACGTTGCTGTTACCGACGATCTGGAGCAGTTTAACGACAATTACCTGCATCTGACAAAGACCATCAGCCAGACCTGTCGGGACATTCTGGACGATGACGCCGTGGTTGTCGGCACGTCGGCGTTGACTAGCACAGACCTCGACTGCATCGTCAACCAGTACACCGACCAGTTCTGTAATCCGATGGTGATGTGGGGCCGATACCGCAAGAAGTGGCTGAAAGTCACCCTACCCATTTCGTTCCAGTTTCATCATGCACAGATGGACGGTGGCCACGCAGCACATTTTTTAGAAGAACTGCAAAAGGTCATTAAAAGCATATAGCAGGTACCATAATCTGTTTGGAAGTTTCTGCAACTGTCAGTAACTTTGCTGCTGTAAACTAAAAATAGAATATAGAAATACCAAAATGGTTAAAGGGTTTCATTATGAAGATCAGATTAGAACAACCCGGAGATTACCGTGAGGTGGAGAACCTTACCCGTGAGGCTTTCTGGAACGTCTATCGTCCTGGTTGCACCGAGCATTACGTGCTCAACCAATACCGCAGCAATCCCGATTTCGTCCCCCAACTCGATCTGGTGATGGAGGAGGACGGACGCATCATGGGCCACATCATGTTTTCCAAGGCCGAACTTGTCCTCGACGACGGCACGCACCGTTCGTCGTGGACATTCGGCCCCATCAGCATCCATCCCGACTATAAGCGCAAGGGCTATGGCCTTAAATTGCTGAATTACGCCATAGATCAAGCCCGTGAAATGGGCATTGGCTTCCTGTGTATGGAAGGCAATATCGTTTTCTATCGCCATGCGGGATTCGATCTGGCCAGCAAACTGGGTATCCATTACCATGCCGAGCCGCGTGATGCCGAGGTGCCTTATTTCCTCGCTCAGGAACTCATCCCTGGCTGGTTGAAAAGCAACGGCATCATCGAGGCGACTTATTGTCCGCCGAAGGGCTATTTCGTAGCCGATAAAAATCCAGAGGCTTTCGAGGCATACGAGGCCACATTTCCCAGCAAGGAGAAAGCCTTGCTGCCAGGCCAGTTACCTCAGTTCTGCCAAAGTTGTGGCATGCCTCTCACTAAGAATGAGGATTGCGGCACAAATGCTGACGGGAGTACAAACTTTGATTACTGCCAGTACTGTTACAAGGACGGCAAGTTCCTGCAGGACTGCACGATGGACGAGATGATCGAGCATTGTGCCCAGTTTGTCGACGAGGTCAATAAGCAGATGCCTAAGCCGATGACAAGGGATGAATACGTCCAGATGATGCAAGGCTTCTTTCCCATGCTGAAACGGTGGAGAAAATGAAACGTTGTTTGTTCATAGGCGTTGTGGCATGTGCCGCCTGCTTGACGGCATGGGCACCGGAGCAGGCAAGGATGCGCAGCAGCGAATGAAGAATTAGACAACTGTTAAACTTGTGTTAAACCCATTGTTGATACTTGACTCGTCCCTTAGGGCATACCATAATTTTGTGGTCGCTTAGCAAAATGTCGTACGATGATGAGTAAGAAAACAAAATTAAAAATCGGAGAGTTCTCAAGGCTGATGCAGGTTACTGTAAAGACTTTGCGTCACTATGAGCAGAAGGAATTACTCCTGCCTGACGAGGTGGACGAGTGGACGGGATATCGCTACTACAGCATCGACCAGATGCAGAGACTGCAAGCCATCCGCGATCTGCAACGGCTCGGATTCACGCTGGACGAGATTAAGGAACTGTACCAAGACGATTCGCATATCCCCAGCATCCGCCAACTTGACACCAAGATCAAGGAAACGGAAGCGCGGTTGCAGCAACTGATAGCCCGTCGTGAACGACTGCTCGACTGGAGGAACTCTCGCAAAGAAATGAAGACAATGGAAAAATTCAGCATTCAGTCATTGCCAGAGATTATTGTGGCAAGTCATCGTGAACAAATCCCTAATTACGCAGCCCTGGGACCTTTGTGTGTCAATAAAATTGCTTCCGAGATGCAACGCCTGGGCTGCAAGTGCCCGCCTCCGGGCTACTGTTTCACCATCGAGCACAACAAGGAATTCAAACCGACAGACATCGACATCGAGTATTGCGAACAGGTCGATGAAATGGGCATCAGCAGCGACATCATCCAGTTTAAACGCCTGCCAGCCATACCTAAGGCGCTCTGCATGAAGCATATCGGTCCCTATGAGCGTTTCTATGAGTCCTACACCGAAGCCTTCTGCTATTTGGAGGAGCAGGGCTACAAAATCGCTGGTCATCCTCGCACATGCTACGTTGATGGTGCATGGAATCAGGAAGACCCCGAAAAATGGCTCTCAATCATCCAAATCCCGATAGAATAATTATCAGTTATATGGCTGTATCTTAGTCGCGCATGTCGGCGGGGAGGTCGCGCTGGATGATCTCACGGCACTCGTGGCTCACCAGGGCTATGTCGTTACCACCATTGTGCTGTATCGGCTTGTGGAAGGTGAGGGTGATGGTGCCCGGAGTGACGTTAAAGGTGCTGCGGGGCATCACCCGGTAACTGCCGTCGATGGTGATAGGGACAACGGGCAGGCCAAATTCCAATGCCAACTTAAAGGCACCGTTCTTGAAGGGGCCCATCTTGCCGGTATCTGTGCGGCGGCCCTCGGGAAACACGACAATCGACATGCCGCCATGCAATTTCTTTTTAGCGGCAGCCATGGTGTCTCTCAACCCCTTGGTGGAGTGGGTGTCTACCATGATGTGACCGGCCATGCGGCATGCGGTACCGATGAGGGGGATGTTGGTAATGCCCTTGCGCATCATCCACTTGAAGTTGTGTCCCAGAAAACCGTAGATCGAGAAGATGTCATAGGCACCCTGATGATTGGCGACAAACACATAACTCGTCTCGTGGTCGATGTGCTCGCGCCCCACTACCTTGACCCGTACCAGATGCACCCAGCACCACACCCGTGCCCACCATTTGGCAGGAAAGTAGCCCCAATAGTCTTGATCAAACAGGCTGCCTATCATCGTGATGATGGCTGTGATGATACTGTAGACCAACATAATGGGTGAGGCGATGCTCCATTGGTATATTCGGTAAATATATATCATGTATCTATCAGTCACATTAATTCCTGTGTGCAAAATTACTACTTTTGATGGAATGTTGCAAGCGATGGCGCGGCCACAGGGCGTTTATTGTACATATTTAACTCTACCCACTACACTCTACGGGTCAGACCCACCAGGGTGGAAGCGGGCGTTGCGGCTATGCCACGATGAGTTAGTATGCCAGTGGGTATAAAACAATCATCCCCTCGATCATCGATGAGAGGATGATTGCGGTGCGGGTGCCAAGGTGGTCAGTTACTTGGCCTCGGTCTCGGCGTCGGGTGCAATGAGTTTGTAACCCTTGCCATGGATGTTGATGATCTCGATGGTGGGATCATCTTTGAGTTTCTTGCGCAACTTGGTGATGTAGACATCCATCGAACGAGCGTTGAAGTAATTGTCGTCGATCCAGATGGTCTTGAGGGCGAAGTTGCGTTCCAGAATCTCGTTCATGTGGGCGCACAGCAGACTCAGCAGTTCGCTCTCCTTGGTGGTCAGGTTGTCGCTCTTGTCATCAGTGAACAGCACCTGGCGTTGCGTGTCAAAGGTGAACTTGCCGATCTTGTACACGGTGACTTCTTTGCCCTTCTTGCCCTTGACGCGGCGCAGGATGGCCTCGATGCGCATCACCAGTTCCTCCATCGAGAAGGGCTTGGTGATATAGTCGTCGGCACCGATTTTGAAACCCTCGAGGATGTCCTCCTTGAGCGCCTTGGCGGTGAGGAAAATGATGGGCACGTCGCTGTTGATAGCGCGGATCTCCTGGGCGAGTTGATAGCCGTCCTTCTTGGGCATCATCACGTCGAGCAGGCAGATGTCATACTTGCCCTTAAGGAAGGCCTTGTAACCGGCCTCACCATCGGCAAACAGTTCGGCTTTGAAGCCCTTGTCCTCCAGATACTCACGGGTGAGGGTACCCAGATTCTCATCGTCTTCGCATAACAGAATTCTCAGTTTGTCTTCCATAATTGTCTTCTCTTATTTGTATAGTGGTAATGTGATAATAAATTTCGATCCGTGGTTAACCTCGCTCTCGGCGCTGATCGAGCCGCCAAACAGGTCAATCATCTTGTGCACATACGCCAAGCCTAGGCCGAAGCCTTTCACGTCATGACGATTGCCGGTAGATACCCGGTAAAACTTCTCGAAAATCTTCTTCAGATCCTCGCGCTTCATGCCTATGCCGTTGTCCTGCACAGTGATCTGGATATGGTCTTCATCGGGATTGACAGTGGTCACCTCGAGTTCGGGCGGCACGTCTTCTCGACGATACTTCACAGCGTTATCCAGCAGGTTGAAGATCACGTTGGTGAAGTGCATCTTGTCCACATTGATGATAGGATCCTCGGCATCAAGGTTGGCGGTAATGTGACCGCCATATTTTTCCACCTTCAGTTTGAAGGTGTTGATAACGCTGTAGATGCTGGCATTGGCATCCTCCTCCTCGAGACGCATGGTCGCGTTTTTACGGTCAAACAGTGATAACTGCAGCACTTTCTCGACCTGGAAGCGCAGGCGCTTGGTCTCGTCGTTGATGACAGTGGTCACGTGTTTGAGCATTTCGGGACTCTTGCGCACACTGTCATCGCTGAGCATCTGTGCGGCAATCGAGATCGACGAGATGGGCGTCTTGAACTCATGTGTCATGTTGTTGATGAAGTCGTTCTTGATTTCGCTCAACTTCTTCTGCTTGAATGCCACCGAAATGGTGTACAGGAACACGCCTAGCAGCAGAAACGTGAATGCCAGCGATGGCACAAGAAACTTCACCGACGAGAAGATGTAGTCACTCTTGTTGGGGAAAATGATGTTGAGCGTGTTCTGCTTGCTTTTCGGGTCGTTGGGAAACAAGACTTGGCTGTAGACGTCCTGTTGGGACAGCGGTGAGTAGCCCTCGGTCTTGTAGACGATGCCGTTGGTGCGGTTCACGATGGCAAACTCAAAGGGCAAGGTGAGCCCGTTGAATTCCAATTCTGAGCGCAGATAACTGGCCACAGTGGCGCTGTCGGCTCGCTCCTGTATGGGACGGTCGCTGGAGTGGTTCAGGATAGTGAGAATCACTTCGTTTAACAGGCTCTTCTGATACAGGTATTGCCCCTTGAGGATCTCTTGCTTGCGCTGGTAAGTGTCGTTCAGGTCGGTAAGCGTGTTGCGGTTGGCTGGGCGCAGGCTGGACGGGTCCTCGGTGTTGAGGGTGGTGTCGATCGTGGCCTCGTGGCGGTCGTTGAAACTGAAACTGTTCTGGCTGATGCCCGAGTAGGTCTGCTCGGCCTCGGCCAGGTCCATGTCCAGAAAGTATTTGGTCTCGTTCTGTTCCAGCATGGTCGACACGCTGTAGAGGCTGCGCATCACAATCTCGCTGAACTGGCTGTTGCGCATGGCGACCATCTTCTCGAGATAGACGATTTGCATGGCGAGCAGTCCCAGCAGGGCTATCGCCATCACAACAGTCAATATCCATATGGTTGATCTCTTCATGAGTGAGAAAAATCTACTTGTTGTTACAAAATCTCATTTTAACAATCAACGGCAAAATTAACAATTAATTGTGAAAAACCAAAATTTTCTTTTTGATTTTATTGAAAAAATTAACCTTGTTATTTAACATTTTCCCGTCGCACCGCTTTGTCACGCGCTTGGGACAATGCTGTGCGGCAAAAGAAATATGGACGGCCCGTAGCGGGTCGCCCATATTATATAATGTGGTGGAGTGCAGGTGATGTGGATTAATCCTCGTCCTGCTTGCTCTCCTCGTACTCCTTGAGCAACTGAGCCTGCACGTCGGCGGGCACGAGTTCGTAACTCGAGAACTTCATGTTGAACGAAGCGCGGCCGCCAGAGATGGAACTCAGGGCAGTGCTGTAGTTGGACATCTCCTTCAAGGGGATGCGAGCCTTAACGCGCTCCATGCCATTGGCGCTCGACATGTCCATCATGATGCCGCGGCGGCCCTGCAGGTCGCTCTGAACACCACCCATGCAATCGCCGGGCAACAGGATCTCAACGTCATAGACGGGCTCCAGCACCTTGGGGTTGGCATCGCGGAATGCAGCCGAGAAGGCGTTACGTGCGGCCAGACGGAACGAGATTTCGTTACTGTCTACCGGGTGCATCTTACCATCGTAGATGCAGACGCGGACGTCGCGTGCATAACTACCGGTCAGAGGACCTTGCTCCATGCGGTCCATGATACCCTTGACGATAGCGGGGATGAAGCGTGCGTCGATGGCACCACCAACGATACAGTTATAGATAACAAGCATACCGCCCCATTCCATGGGAATTTCCTGCTTGTCCTTGATGTTCATCTTGTACTCCTGGTTGCCGAACTTGTAGGTGTCGGGTTCGGGCATGCCCTCGCGGTAAGGCTCAACGATGAGGTGTACCTCACCAAACTGACCTGAACCGCCAGACTGCTTCTTGTGACGATAGTCGGCGCGAGCGGCCTTGGTAATGGTCTCGCGGTAGGGGATGCGGGGCTCCTGATACTCAATCTGGATCTTGTCGTTGTTCTCGATGTTCCACTTGAGGGTGCGCAGGTGGAATTCGCCCTGACCCGATACGATGGTCTGTTTGAGTTCCTTGCTCTGCTCGATCAGCAGCGTGGGATCCTCCTCGTGCATGCGGTTGAGCACGGCGCCCAACTTCTCGGTCTCGCTCTCGTTCAGGGCCTTGATGGCGCGCTGGAACTTGGGCGCGGGATAGTCGATGAAGTCAAAGATGTGCTCGCAGCCCTTCTCGTTGAGGGTGTTGCCGCAGCGAACGTCTTTCAACTTCACGGCAGCGCCGATGTCACCTGCGTGGATCTCGTCGATAGCGGTCTTGTTCTGACCACAAACGACGTTGATCTGAGCCAGGCGCTCCTTGCTGCCACGGTTCATGTTAGTCAAGTCAGCACCAGCCTTGAGCACACCGCTCATCACCTTGAAGTAGGAAACCTCACCGATGTGGCTCTCAACAGAGGTTTTGAAGAAGAACACGCTCAGAGGACCGTTCTCATCAGCGGGAACCTCGTCGCCATTGGTGTTCTTGGGAGCGGGCATATCGGTCACGTCGGGAACGATGATGCTCATGATCTCCAGCATGCGGTCGGTGCCGATGTTCTTCTCGGCGCTTACGAGAACCACGGGGAAGATGCTGCGGTCAACCATACCCAGGCGGATACCCTTGATGGTCTCCTCCTCGGTCAGGGTCATCTCGTCAAGGAACTTCATCATGAGTTCCTCGTCATTCTCGGCAGCCATCTCGAGCAGAGCCATGCGGTACTCCTCAGCCTTGTCGGCCAGTGAGCCGTCGATGTCGCTTGCAGTAGCCTTGCCGCCATCCTTGGGCCAAGTGTACTGCTTCATGGCCAGCACGTCAACCACGCTGTTGAAGCCGGGGCCTGCGTTCACAGGGAACTGCAGCGCTACGACCTTGTTGCCGTAGGTCTCACGCAACTGGTTGTATACGTTGTCAAAGTCGCACTTCTCGTCCTCGAGGCGGTTGATGACAAACATCATGGGCTTGCCAATGCGCTCTACGGTGCGGAAGTTGTTCTGAGTGCCTACCTCGACACCATTGCGGCCATCCACGACCAGAGCGGCAGCGTCGGTTACGCTCAATGCGGTCACTGCATTGCCCACAAAGTCGTCACTACCCGGGCAGTCAAAGAAGTTGAGTTTCTTGCCGTTCTTCTCAGCATAGAAGACGGTAGAGGACACAGAGTAACCATACTCCTTCTCAACGGGGGTGTTGTCGCTCACGGTGTTACCGCCATCGACGGTGCCCCTGCGGCTGATTGTGCCGCCCTCAAGGAGGATAGACTCGGTGAGAGTGGTCTTGCCAGCGCCCTTGCCACCGACGAGAGAGATGTTCTTGATCTCGTTTGTTTTGTAAACCTTCATTAGTGATTTTGTTTGTTAAATGGTTGTTATATAGTGAATTGATATTTAGTTCGCTAAACAGCCTGCAAAATTACTAATTTTTGCCGTTAATCACAACATTATTAAAAAGAAAATTATCAACAACCTTTGGTTTTGGCTTTTTTGTGCCTTGAACTCTATGGGTGCATGTGCGTTTTGACCATGATGATCTTGATGATAGCAAAACCAACCTCCGGCACATTTTGAGCCGTTTCCTTGCCCGTTGCAATGCCTTTTCGTAACTTTGCATCGAAGATATGATATTCATTCTAAACCTCAATAACCAATAGATATTATGCGTTATTGTCTCTTGATGCTTTCGGTATTACTGGCCTGTGTAAATATTTATGCCGTTCAGGCTTTGCCAATTCCCATAGTGGTGAACCAGCCCGATGGCAGCCAACTCACGGTGAAAATCATTGGCGATGAATTTTTTCATTACCTAACCACCCTTGATGGATACACGATCGTCAAGAGTGATGATGGTTTCTATCGCTATGCTCAATTGGCTCATGGCCAGGTCGTGGCGAGTCAAGTGGTTGCACACGATGCCTCTGTCAGGTCGGCGAGCGAGATGACTTGGCTTGACGGAATCGGGAAGCACCTGTGTTCCAGAGAGTCCAAGAGAATGTCCGCGGTGGCACGGCAGCAGCGCGACAGATTGCCATCTGTAAGCCTTGACAACTTCAAGGGGCTGGCGATACTTGTCGTGTTCGACGATTCTGTTTTCACACGCAGTGATGTGAAGGAGTTTTACCATCGCATGTTGAATGAAAAGGGTTATACTGGCTACGCCAATGAGGATGGAACGCCTAATGCTTACGGCAATTTCACGGGAAGCGTGCGTGACTATTTTTATGATAACAGTTATGGGCTGTTTGACCCACAGTTTGATGTGGTGGGCCCCGTGCGGGTGCCTTACTCGGTGAACGACGGTCAGAGGAAAAGTGCCGACATTTTCAGAAGTGCCGTCAAGCAGGCTCATGATGTGATGGGCGTGGACTATAGCAATTATGACTTGGATCAGGATGGCTGTGTTGACATGATCTATTTTATTGTTGCCGATACCCCTTCCAGTTCCGATCCGTATAACCCCAGTCACTTGTGGCCACATCGCTCGAGTTTAAGATACTTCTCGAATTTGAAATATGACGGCAAGTATATTGGGGATTATGCTTGTTCTTCCGAGTATATTTATTCAAAAAGTTATGGCATATTCGATGGCATCGGCACTATCTGCCATGAGTTCAGCCATGTGCTGGGGCTGCCCGATCTTTATGATACCAGTTCCGACGATGATGCCATAAACGGTGAAGCGCAGCATCCGGGGGAGTGGGAACTGATGGCGGGTGGAAACTATGCCAACAATGCCCGTACCCCTGTCGCCTACAGCCTCTATGACCGCTACTCCTTAGGATTTGCCTGTGTCAAGGTCATTGAGGCCGAGGGTGAATATGAGTTGCCACCCATTGGCGAGACTTGTGAGGGCTTCATCTTGAAAACCAAGCAGGAGGGAGAAATGTTCCTCATCGAGAACAGGCAACTCACAAAATGGGATGCCTATGCTCCTGGTCATGGCTTGGTGGTGGTGAGAATGGACTCGACCAATGCTGACGCGTGGAATAACAATGCCCCTAATGCAGATGCGAGCCGTCTGTACTACGACATGCTGCGAGCCGGCCAGTCCACCTATTTTCAGTCTTCTGGTGACCCTTTTCCAGGCACCTATGGTGTGGCCATGCTTACCAATTCGGGCAAACCCAACCTCAAGTCATGGGCAGGGATGCCCAGCGACTGGGTGCTCTATGACATCCATGAGGATGGGCCGATGGTGAAGTTCAAAGTGACACGAGACGGAACTTTCAACACTGTGGTTGAGGACTTTGAAACCATGGCGGTAACCAGTGGCACGAGTGCGGCAGATGTTCAGGGCTCATTGGCAACCTGGTCGTTTGCAGGTTGCTCGACGGTCACCCCCGCCGACACTTTGATGGGCAATGGCGCAATAGCGGTGGCTATAAACAAGGTCGGTATGCTGACGATGACAAGCGATGTGACTTGCCCTGCCCATCAGGTGACATTCACTTTTTATAATCCCAATACCACAAGTGTGCGTCTCCAACTCTATGTCTCGACCGATGGTGGCGAAACGTGGACCAAGCAAAACAGTGCTGGCGGAGGTCAAAAGGCCACTGCTATCCCTCAAAAGAAGTCTGTCCTCTACTTCCCGGTCGCGGTATCTAAACCTGCTCGCTATCGGATTGCTTGTATTGCCTCAGGGCCGCTTGCGGGTTATCTCGACGATTTTACGATTTATCTCAGTGACAAGGGTTTGGTTGGCGATGTGAACGGTGACGGCGAGATCAACGTTGCAGATATCAATTTTGTCATCGGCATTCTTCTCGACGCTGGCATGCACGGTGATGCGTTGTCGCGAGCCGATGTCAATGAGGATGGCGAAATCAACATTGCCGATGTCAACACCTTGGTTGGCATGATTCTATCGATACTTTAATAGTTGGATATTAAATAAATAGTGCTTAATGGCTGGAGTTTATGTCCATATCCCGTTTTGTGCCAGTCGCTGTTCCTACTGCGACTTCTTCTCGACATTGAGGCTCGACGAGGTGGGGCATGATTATGTCGAAGCGCTCATTGCCGAAGCGCGTCTTCGCAAGGCCGAACTCAATGGCAAGCCTGTCAAGACGCTCTATATGGGCGGTGGCACACCGTCACAGTTGCCCCTGCCGCTGTTGGCTCGATTGATTGACGGCTTGAAGGCGACGCTTGACCTGAATGCCGTCCAGGAGTTTACCCTCGAGGCCAACCCCGACGACGTGACACCCGAGTGGAGCGCCGCAGTGAGGGCACTGGGGGTGAACCGTGTGAGCATGGGGGTGCAGTCGTTTCAAGATGCTGTCCTGCGCCTTGTGGGGCGGCGACACACGGCACGGCAGGCCATCGATGCGGTGGCGAGCCTAAGGCATGCAGGCATTGACAACATCAGCATTGATCTTATCTACGGGCTTCCTGGGCAGAGGCTAGAGACTTGGGCCGAATCGGTGCGGCAGGCGGTAGACTTGAGGCCGCAGCACATCTCGGCTTATGGGCTCACCTATGAGCCGGGCACCCGCTTGTGGCAACAGCGCGAGTGTGGCGAGGTCGTCGAGGCCTCGGAGGATCAGTACTTGGACATGTATCGTGTCTTGGTCGGTTTGTTGCAGGTGGCTGGATATGAGCACTATGAGATATCCAATTTTGCGTTGCCAGGCTACCGCTCACGCCACAACTCATCTTACTGGAACGAAACGCCTTATCTGGGCCTGGGGGCTGCGGCCCACAGTTATGACGGCACAATGAGGCGCAGCAACCCTGCTGATCTGTGCGGATATATCAGGCGGATTACTTCGGGACAGCCTGCATGTCAGGTCGAGGATTTGGCTTGGTGGGAGCGGTATGACGAACGGGTGATGTTGGGGCTGCGCACCGCCGATGGCGTTGATGCTCACCGTCTCAGGTCGGATTTTGGCGACAAAGCATGGGCGCATTTCGTCAGCGAGGCGCGCCGCCACATCGATGCAGGTAATATGATTTGCACCGATGATGGCAGATATATCCTGACCAGTGAGGGCATTGTGCTCAGCGACAGCGTGATGCGTGATCTGATGTGGGACGACTGACAAGGTCCACGATACCGATTAAAATTCTTCCTCGATATCTTTGAGCAGCGTCAAGAGATTGCCGGTGGCGCTGGCCCTCTCGGCTTCGACTAGTGGCTTGATGCTTGCGGGTGATTGTATCTGGCCGGTCATGAGCAGGTTCAGCATCAGGCGGTATCCCGTGTATTTGACCAGTGGCAGATGGTTCCTGATGAGTTGAGCCATCAGTTCTTCGGCTCCTGCCATGTGGCGTAACAACTTGTGGCACAAGTTATCCGAAATCTCGATAGTCTCAACGCTCTGGCACCACTGCGCTGCCAACGGCATGGTCATCAACTCGTGCGGATAGAGCATGGGTGCTGCCAGGCGGCACTCGCGGGAGTTGGTATCGTTCCAGAGTTCTTGCGCCAGCAGCGCCAGTCGCTCCTTGTTGCCGATTTGCTCACGCATGCGTCTTGTGGTATCGAGCAGATCTACCAGCAGGCAGCCCATGATGATGGGGTGCGGGTCGCCAGCGTTGCGCAGTTTGTCAGCAACGATGCCGTTACGATAGGCAAAAAACTCTTTGCGGATGATTCTGGCGGGATGTTCATCCTGTGTTGAATCCATATTATTCATCGTGTATGTCTGTTGTGTAGGGTTAGCGTGGGTAGGGTTGCCGTTATTTCAGTTTCTCGGCAAGGAAGCGGCCCGTGTGGCTCTGGGGACAGCGGGCGACCTCCTCGGGCGTGCCGGCAATGACGATGTTGCCGCCCAGGTCGCCGCCTTCGGGACCCAGGTCGATGATGTGGTCGGCACACTTGATGACATCCAAGTTGTGCTCGATGATGACCACGGTGTGGCCGTTGCCTATCAGTTGGTCAAACGAGCGCATCAGCGTGTTGATATCGTGGAAGTGCAGGCCTGTGGTCGGCTCGTCAAAGATGAAGAGCGTGTTGCCCTGACGCTCGCCGCTCAGGTAGTATGCCAGTTTCACTCGCTGGTTCTCACCGCCCGACAGGGTGGACGACGATTGCCCCAACTTGATGTATCCCAGACCCACATCTTGCAGCGGCTTCAACCGCCGCACAATGCGGTACTCGTTATAGGTGTTGCTCTCGCTGAAAAATTCGATGGCCTGGTTTACGGTCATGTCGAGCACGTCGCTGATGGTGCGGTCGCGATAGGTGACATCGAGTGCGTTGCGGCTGAAACGCTTGCCGTGGCAAGCCTCACACGTGAGGGTGATGTCTGCCATAAACTGCATCTCGATGGTGATGGTGCCTTCGCCCTTGCATTCTTCACACCTGCCGCCCGGCGAGTTAAACGAGAAGAAACCGGCATTATATCCCATCTGCTTGGATAACTGCTGCTGGGCAAACAACTGGCGGATCTCGTCAAAGGCCTTGAGGTAGGTCGCGGGATTACTGCGCGTGCTCTTGCCGATGGGCCCTTGGTCGATGAATTCCACGCCCTGCAATCGCTTGAGGTCTCCTTCCAGACCGCTATAACTGCCGGGAGCCTCGGCTGTCTGGTCATATTCGCGGGCCAGGGCAGGGTAGAGGATCTTGCCCACCAGTGTGGACTTGCCTGATCCGCTCACGCCTGTGACCACGGTCATCACGCCTAACGGAAACTTGACGTTGATGTTCTTGAGATTGTTTTGCGTGGCTCCCTTGACCAGGATATACTGGTTCCACGGGCGTCGCTGGCGTGGAATGGGAATGGACAGGCTGCCGGTCAGGTATTTAGCCGTGTAACTGTTGGCGGCGCTGTTTAATTGGTCAACGGGTCCCTGATAGGTGATCTGACCGCCATTGCGCCCTGCTTCAGGGCCCACGTCGATCAGGTAGTCGGCATTTTTGATGATGTCCTCGTCGTGCTCGACCACGACAACGGTGTTGCCTAGTTGCTGCAGCATGCGCAGGACGTGAATCAGCCGGTGGGTGTCGCGCGGGTGCAGACCGATCGAGGGCTCGTCGAGGATGTAGACAGAACCTACGAGCGAACTGCCGAGGGCGGTCGCCAGGTTGATGCGTTGGCTCTCACCGCCCGATAGCGTAGCCGACAGGCGGTCGAGGGTAAGGTAGCCCACGCCCACCTCGCACAAGTAGTCCAGCCGGCTGTTGATCTCGGTGAGCAGACGCTTGGCGATGACTGTATCGGTTTCGTCGAGTTGCAGGTCCTTGAACCATTGGGCTAAATCCTTGACTGGCATCCTCACCATCTGGCTGATGGTGATGCCGTTCACGCGGACGTAATCCGCTTGTGGCTTGAGTCGGGTGCCATGACAGGTCGGACAAGTGGTTTTACCGCGGTAGCGGGCCTGCAGGACACGGAATTGGATGGCATAGGATTTGCTCTTGACCCACTCAAAGAAGCCGTCGATTCCGCTCCACTCGCCATCGCCGGTGCCATGCCACAGCAGGTCGAGTTGCTCTTGGCTTAACTCGTGATAAGGCTTGTGAATGGGAAAGTTGTGACGCGATGCCACATGGATGAACTCGCGTTTCCATTCGCCCATGACCTGACCGCGCCAGCACATCACCGCGTCGTCATAGACCGAGCGGCTCCTATCGGGCACCACCAGGCTCTCATCAATGCCGATGACGCTGCCAAAACCCTCACAGGTAGGGCACGCGCCCAACGGGTTGTTAAAGTTGAACATCAGGTCGCTGGGCTCGTCAAAGGTCATTCCGTCCAGTTCAAACCGCTTGGAAAAGCGGTGCTCGACGGTAGAGCCGTCCTGCAGCCATAGGACCACGATGCACTCGTCCTTGCCCTCATAGAAGGCTGTCTGCAACGAGTCTAGCAGTCGCATCTGGTCGTCGTGGTTATGGGTGACGGCCATGCGGTCGATGAGCAATCGGTAATTCGAGGGGTCGAGGTCCCCTTCGCTGGCTATCACCTGGGCAATGTCGACAAAGCGTCCATCCTCAGTCATCAGTCTGGAATATCCACCCTTGACCAGTATGTCCAATTGGGTGCGCAAGTCGCGGCCCTCAGGCACGATAATCTCGGTCAGCAACGCCAGGCGTGTGCCGTCGGGGTAAGAATCGACGCAGTCGATCACATCGTTGGAGGTGTGCTTCTTGACCATCTGGCCCGAGATGGGAGAGTAGGTCTTGCCTATGCGCGCAAACAGCAACCGCAGGTAGTCATAAATCTCGGTGCTGGTGCCCACTGTGCTACGGGAGTTGCGTGTGACCGTGCGTTGCTCGACTGCTATGGCAGGCGGCAAGCCGCGGATAAAGTCGCAATCGGGCTTGGTCATGCGCCCCATAAACTGGCGTGCATAGGAGGATAGGCTCTCGACATAGCGGCGTTGGCCTTCGGCATAGAGTGTGTCGAATGCCAGTGACGACTTGCCGGATCCCGACAGACCGGTGATCACGACAAACTTGCCGCGAGGTATTGACACGTCAACATCTTTTAGGTTGTTGACGCGTGCGCCCTTGATGATAATGTCTCCTGTGCTCATTTTTGATGGATTCGGGGTGCAAAATTAGTAAAATTATTGAGATTATTTCTAGAATGTTTGTCCAAATCAAAAACTTTAAGTAATTTTGTGGTGACAGCAAGTGTCACAGGGACTCTTGTGGCATGAAACTTGCAGGTTTTAACCAATACTAAGGACTATTTATTAATTTTTTAAATGCTTTCCGATATGAAACCGATTAACATTGTAATGGCTGTCGTGGGTGGCGCAATCGCCGGTGCGGCAGTGGGCCTGTTGTTCGCCCCCGAGAAGGGTGATGATACCCGCAAGCGCATTGCTGACGCTCTGCGTGAGCAAGGTGTGAAACTCAAAGGATCCAAACTCGATAACCTCGTGAACGATATCGCCGAGGAAATCAAGGACAAGTTGGATTAATCACTGAATTACAAATCACTATTTTATAAAAAATACAGCAATGAAAGGATTAAGTTTATTGTACGCATTTCTGGGTGGTGCACTGGTTGGCGCTTCGGCTGCCATCTTGTTCGCTCCCGAGAAGGGTTCAGACCTGCGTAGCCGCATCAAGGAGATGCTTAAGAAGAACGGCATCGACTTCAGCGACGACGAGGTAGAGCAACTGGTTAAGCAGATCAGTGCTCAGATCGAAGACTGACAAAATAGCATATCACCATGACAGACGGTGTGCCAGGATGCAGGTCCTGGCGCGCCATCCTGCCATGTGGTGGACGTAATCATGTCGTGACATGAATGAGATAGATTATAAAAAACTTCTAGCCGAAGCGCGCCGCTTCTTCTCGTTGGAGTGGAATTATACCAAACTCACCGCCGTCGAGAAGATGGCCATACTGCTGTCGTCGATTGCATTTGTGGGTGTGGTTTTCATCATCTGCGCCTTTATACTGCAACTCTTGTTCTCGGCTTTGATCAGTGTGCTGGCCGAGGCCTTGGGGTGCACCTGGGGCGCACAGTTGATCGCTGTGGGCATCCTGCTGGTGCTGCTGCTTGTGGTGTTCGCATTCAAGCGGCAACTCATCGTCGACCCCGTTGCGCGCTTTGTCAGCAAGTTGTTCCTTAAACCCGAAGACAAAGAGTAGCACATGACACCCTTGAATGATACATCCAGTAGCGTCAACGAAACGGTGCAGCAGTCGCAGATGCCCGTAATAACACCGGATGCACCCGATAATTGGCGCGGAATGACGCTTGACGAGTTGAAGCGAGCCCGCGGCAAGGCGCTTGTGCGTCGCGAGGTGGAGCGTGCCTCCATGCAATATAATGTGGAGGGGGTGAAGAGCAACGTTGCTGCCAATGGTGTAAGAGCCCTCATGTTCAGCCCTGGGACTGTCAGCCACTTGAAAACCGCCGACTATGTGCTGGTCGGTTTCAGGTTGGCCCGATGGCTCTTGCGCATGCGTCGTCGCCGTTGACGAAATAGGTCAAATTTTTACAAGAAAGTCACTTTTTTCTGAAAAAAACTTGCGGTTTTTTTTAATTTACCTATATTTGCAGCCCGAAATCCGTTGATTTCGTACCAGAGTTAATCACTTTTAATGACAATTAAACACTAAAATATCTGCCTATCGACGAACATTACTCATTATTGACCAAAATCTGAGCATGTTGTAAACAGGGTCAAATCCAGATTTGATTTTGCTGGGCATAGCCGGATTTACATAAAATATTTAGTAATGAATAACTATAATGACAAGAGCGATGAGCAACTCATTTCGCTGTATGTCGATGGCAAGAATGAGGCCTTTGATGCGCTGCTGGAGCGACACAAAGACCGTATTTTCATGTATATAAATCACTCGGTGCGAAACGAGGAACTGGCCGATGACATTTTTCAGGATACATTTGTCAAGGCCATCATGACCATCAAGCAGGGACGCTATGTGGAAAATGGCCATTTCTCGGCTTGGATTACCCGCATTGCCCACAATCTCATCATCGATTACTTCCGTCAGGCTAAGGCCGAGAACCTTCAGTCCACCGACGATACCGACGTTAATATTCTCAATCGCAGGGAATTGTCAGACAGTACGATCGAGGATGATTTGGTCATGTCTCAGATTCACAGCGATGTGCGACGCCTCATCCGTGCGTTGCCCGAGAGCCAGCGCGAAGTGCTCACCATGCGTTATTACATGAATATGAGTTTCAAAGAGATTGCCGACACGACCGGCGTGAGCATCAACACCGCTTTGGGCCGCATGCGATATGCCATACTGAACATGAGGCGCATGGCCGAGGAGCATAACATTGTCCTCACCCTGTGATGCTATAAGAATGTGAGCGATATCTTCATAATGATATAAGGGCAGTCGGCATGGTGCGGCTGTCCCTTTTTTTCGGTCGGCGTGCCCGGCATGTCGAGAAAATCTGATACGGAATGCCCCAAGCCCATGTCTTGGTAATGCATGGGCTGATGGCGGTTGGGTGATGGCTTGGTGCCTGGTGTGGCTTGTCGGGCGAGCAACCTGCGCGCGACCGAAATTATCGATTTCGGTTCTCGCTTTTTTATAAAAAGTGGCGGTTAAATTTTGCGTATCGTCCGAAATGTAGTAATTTTGCAGCCGTTTTTTGAGAATTAAATATTTAATAGACAATACAGAACAAGTAATGAACGTAAGTTTTGAACAGATCGATGCGGTGAACGGACTGCTCACCGTCGTGCTCAAGAGAGAAGATTTTGCAAGCGACGTTAATAAGGAAGTCGCACAGATGGGCGTACGCCACCCGCTGAAGGGTTTCCGCCCCGGTAAGGCCCCCAAGAACCTGTTGATGAAGTTCTACGGCCCCAGCGTAACCGCCGACGTGGTTGACCGCAAGGTGGGACGTGCCGTGTATGATTACATCCGCGACAACAAGTTGCAGGTGCTGGGCGAGCCCTTGCCCAACGAGGATACCAAGGTGGATATCATGAAGGACGAAGAGATGACCTTCAAGTATGATCTGGGTATCGCTCCCGCCATCGAACTCAAACTGAACAAGCGCATCAATGTGCCATATTACAATATCGAAGTGACCGACCAGATGGTCGATGACGCTATCGCTCACGACCGCAAGCGTCTGGGTACCCTCGTCGATGGTGAGGTGAGCGACAAGGAGTCGATGCTGCGTGGCTCGATGGTCGAACTCGACGAGCAGGGCAACGACAAGCAGGACGGTATCAAGGTGGAGCGCACCGTGATCTCGCCGCGCTATATGGTCGATGAGGACGAGGCCGCTAAATTTGTCGGCGTTAAGGTGGGTGACACCTTTGTCTTCAATCCCCACAAGGCCAACAACGGCAACATCGCTGAACTGGCATCGATGCTCAACGTGGACCGCAATGTGGCCGACGTGAAGAGCGACTTCCGCGTCACCATCGAGGAAATTAAGGTCAACAAGGAGGCCGAGATGAACGAGGAGTTCTTCAAGGGCGTGCTGGGTACCGAGACCGAGGTCAAGGACGAAGCCGCTTTCCGTGAGGCTGTCCGCGACATGATCGTCAAGGCTAACGTGCCCGAGAGCAACTACCGTTTCACCGTCGATGCTCAGCGCATCCTCACCGATAAGGCTGGTGAACTGCAGTTGCCCGAGGAGTTCCTGAAGCGTTTCCTCAAGGTGCGCCGTGAGCAGGACCAGAAGGAGAACACCGAGGTGACCGACGAGGAGGCTAAGACCATGTTCCAGCAGTTGCGCTGGCAACTCGTTAAGGATCATCTGGCTCAGGAACTGGGCATCAAGGTGGAGAAGGAAGACATCGACACCGCTGCCTTTATCTTCGCTCAGCAGCAGTTGTCACAATATGGCATCTATAACGCACCCGAGGACCTCATCCGCCAGCAGGCCGAGCGCTTCATGCAGGATGACCGCGCCCGCGAGATGATTCAGGAGCATGCCATCGACAACAAGTTCTTTGCTGCCGTCAAGGAGGCCGTTAAGGTCAACGAGAAGAGCATCAGCGTAGAGGACTTCCGCAAACTCTATGAGAAGGACGAGAAGTAATCGACGCAAGGTATTGATGCTGTGACATCAAGTGGGGCAGGGTGTTGACTACCTTGCCCCACTTTTTTTATATCAACGTGACATTTTTGTCATGTGATGGCATTTGGCGCGGTTTTTGTCGGTAGCGGGTAGCAAATGTGCATTGTAGATAAAAAAGTTGCCCTAGGCGTTGGGTGATTGAGAATAATATAGTATCTTTGAACAAAAATTAATAATTAAACCAACACTTTTGTTTTATGGAAAACGAATTCAGAAAATTTGCCGTTCATCATCTGGGCATGAATGGACTGGCTCTTGACCAGTTTGCTGCCAGCGTGTCTAACAACTATATTTCGCCTACCATTATGGAAGAGCGCAAGTTGAACGTCACCCAACTCGATGTTTTCTCGCGACTGATGATGGACCGCATCATCTTCATGGGAACGCAGGTCGATGACTACACCGCCAATGTGATCCAAGCACAACTGCTCTATCTGGACAGCACAGATCCTGGCAAGGATATCTCATTATATATCAATTCTCCTGGCGGATCGGTGTATGCTGGCCTGGGCATTTATGATACCATGCAGTATATCCAGAGCGATGTGTCTACCATCTGCACCGGCATGGCAGCCTCGATGGCCGCAGTGTTGCTCGTGGCCGGACAGCGCGATAAGCGCTTTGCCCTCACCCACAGCCGTGTCATGATTCATCAGCCGATGGGTGGCATCAGCGGACAGGCTTCCGACATAGAGATCACCTCGCGTGAGATTATTAAACTCAAGCAGGAACTGTACACCATCATCAGTGACCACTCGGGACAGCCTTATGACAAGGTCTATGCCGACAGTGACCGTGACTATTGGATGACAGCCGCCGAGGCCAAGGACTATGGCATGATCGACAAGGTTCTCGTCCGCGAGCAGAGTGCCGCACGTGCCGAGAACAAACCTGAGTAAAGTCAAGATATGGCAAAAAAGAAAGAACAATCTGTGCTATATTGTAGTTTCTGCGGTCGCAGTGAGCATGAGGTGGAGTTGATGCTGCCGGGCATGAACGGTTGCATCTGCAACGACTGTGCAGAGCGAGCCGTGGAATTGACGCATGAGTATCTCAACAAGATTGCAGCCTCGTCACTAACCGACTTGGACCTGGACGACCTGCCCAAGCCGCAGGAAATCAAGGAATATCTCGACCAGTATGTTATCGGCCAAGACACGGCCAAGCGCTACCTGTCGGTGGCTGTTTACAACCACTATAAGCGACTCAATCAGCGCCGCGACGATGACATCGAGATTGAGAAGAGTAACATCATCATTGTGGGTCCTACCGGTACGGGCAAGACGCTGCTGGCTAAGACTATCGCCAAGATGCTCAAAGTCCCGTTCGCTATCGTCGACGCCACCGTGCTCACCGAGGCCGGATATGTCGGAGAGGATATCGAGAGCCTGCTGACCAGGCTGTTGGCGGCCTGTGACTATAATGTCGCTGAAGCCGAGCGTGGCATCGTATTTATCGACGAGATCGATAAGATAGCCCGCAAGGGTGACAACCCATCCATCACGCGTGATGTCAGTGGTGAAGGTGTGCAGCAGGGACTGCTCAAGTTGCTTGAGGGATCGGTGGTTAACGTCCCGCCCCAGGGCGGCCGCAAGCACCCCGAGCAGAAGATGGTTCCTGTCAATACCAAGAACATCCTGTTTATCTGCGGAGGTGCCTTTGAGGGCATCGAGCGCAAGATTGCCCAGCGCCTTAACACCCACGTGGTGGGCTTCGGCGCGGGTAACCATGTGAGCAAGGCCGACAGGGACAAATTGCTGCACTTTGTGGCCCCGCAGGACTTGCGCAGTTACGGACTCATCCCTGAAATCATCGGTCGTCTGCCCATCCTCACCAATCTGGAGCCTCTGGACCGTGATGCGCTGTTGCGCATTCTCACCGAGCCCAAAAACGCGATTGTCCGTCAGTATAAGAAACTGCTCGAGATGGATGGCGTGGAACTGGTGATAGAGGACGATGTGCTAGGATTTATTGTTGATAAATCGATTGAGTACAAATTGGGCGCTCGTGGTCTGAGGAGTCTGTTTGAAACCATCATGATCGATGTGATGTATCAGGCACCCTCGCTCAAGTCCAAACGCTATGTGCTCACAAAGGAGTATGCCGAGAGACAACTGTCAGAGTCTAACTTTGATATCCTGTCGGCATGCAACTAGGCTGATTACCATGTGCTTTGCGCGTGTCTTCGCTCGCGATTATCTGGAGCGGTTTTAACGCGATGGATAATCGCGAATGAGTGAAGACGAGAAATATTTTTCCCTAAAACATTGTGCAGTTCCGCAAATAGTACTATATTTGTGAAATCATTGCAAACCCTAAATTGATCATAAAAAACAATATGGCGAAGAACAGTAAGTTGACGGCAGCGCTCAAGGAGTATTTTGGCTTTGAGACGTTTAAGGGCAATCAGGAGGCGATTATCGAGAACCTTCTTGCTGAGCAAGATACCTTTGTGCTAATGCCCACTGGTGGCGGCAAGTCGCTATGTTACCAACTGCCGGCTCGCCTGATGGAGGGTACCGCTATTGTCATCTCTCCGCTCATCGCCTTGATGAAGAATCAGGTGGATGCCATGCGCAGTTACAGCGAGGAAGACGGTATCGCTCATTTTCTGAACTCGTCATTGACCAAGCAGGCTATCGAGGAGGTGAAAGCCGACGTGCGCAGCGGACGCACCAAGTTGCTCTATGTGGCACCAGAGTCTCTGACCAAGGAGGATAACGTGGCGTTTCTCAAGGATGTGCCTATCTCGTTCTATGCCGTCGATGAGGCCCACTGTATCTCGGAGTGGGGACATGATTTCCGCCCTGAGTATCGCAATATCCGCCCGATCATCAACCGTATTGGTGTCCGCCCGATTATCGCCCTTACAGCGACGGCAACGCCCAAGGTGCAGCACGATATTCAGAAAAATCTAAGCATGACCAACGCCGCTGTTTTCAAGTCGTCGTTTAATCGTTCCAATCTCTACTATGAGGTGCGCCCCAAAACCAAGGATGTCGACCGGGAGATCATTAAGTTCATCAAGGCCAATGAGGGAAAGTCGGGCATCATCTATTGCCTGAGCCGTAAGAAGGTGGAGGAACTGGCCGAAGTGCTCCGCTTGAATGATATCAAGGCGTTGCCATATCATGCCGGCATGGAGAGCCAGTTGAGGAGCAATAATCAGGACGCCTTCTTGAGCGAGGATGTGGACGTGATTGTGGCAACCATCGCATTTGGCATGGGTATCGACAAGCCCGATGTGAGGTTCGTCATCCACTATGACATCCCCAAGAGCCTGGAAGGGTATTACCAGGAGACAGGACGTGCCGGACGCGACGGCGGCGAGGGCAAGTGCATAACCTTCTACTCGCGCAAGGATCTGGACAAACTCGAGAAGTTCATGCAGGGCAAACCCATTGCCGAGCAGGAAATCGGCAAGCAGTTGTTGCTCGAGACGCGCGACTATGCCGAGTCGTCGGTATGTAGGCGTCGCTCGCTGCTGCATTACTTCGGTGAGTCCTATGACCAGGACAACTGCGGCAACTGTGACAACTGCCTTAAGCCCAAAAAGCGGGTCGAGGCTGGTGAGGAACTCCGTGCCGCTATCGAGACGATTATCACACTGCGTGAGCGCTTCAAGCCCGAATATATCGCTCATGTGATGATGGGTGACGCTACCAGTGATATACAAGGTTATAAACATGACGAACTGGATGTGTTTGGCTGTGCCAGCGATCGTGACGAGAAATTCCTGCTCGCGGTAATCCGTCAGGGCGTCTTTGCCGACTATCTGGCCAAGGATATCGAGAACTATGGCGTCATCAAGGTGACCAAAGAGGGCAAAAAATTCCTGGAAAGCCGCGAGAAATTCTGGATTGTCGAGGATAACCCCTACACCGAGATGATGGACGAGGAACTGCGTGGCGGCGGCAGCGGGGCTGTCGATGCCGAGTTGTTTAGCATCCTCAAGGACTTGCGACGCAAGATTGCCAAGCAGCATGGACTGCCCACCTACGTCATCTTTCAGGAGCCATCGCTCGACGCTATGGCCACGACCTATCCCATCACCATCGAGGAGTTGCAGAACATACCCGGTGTGGGACCTGGCAAGGCCAAGCGATATGGCAAGGAGTTTATCGAGTTGATCAAGAAGTATGTTGAGGAGAATGAGATAGAACGCCCCGAGGACATGCGCGTGCGCACCGTGGCCAACAAGAGCAAACTCAAGGTGGAACTCATCACCGCCATCGACCGCAAGGTGCCTCTCGACACGCTGGCCGAGAGCAAGGATCTTGAGATGGAAGAATTGCTCGACGAACTGGAGGCTATCGTCTATAGCGGCACTAAAATCAATGTCTCCTACTATATTGATGAGAGAATCGACGATGACTTTGTCGACGACATCTTTGAGTATTTCAAGGAGAGCGATACCGACGACATCGAGACCGCTATGCAGGAACTCGGCGACGATTACACCGAGGAGGAAATCCGGCTTGTGCGCATCAAGTTCTTGAGCGAGATGGGTAACTAAGCCAATAAAACTGGTGGGCCATCTCACGGCATGTGTTTCGTCCAGACTGCAAATAATCCTTGATGTTTCGGAAACAGCATATCCCGACTTGAAAAAAAATCAAGCCGGGATATAATTTTTTTGAGATGCTTGCGTTACATTATAGTACATAAGAATGAAAAAACATAAAATACAGATTTCAAACCGACTAAGATGAAAGTAAAACTCTTGATTTCTTCATTGCTGTTGGGCACGGCGATCCTCGCTATTGCTAAGGGGGATCCTGTCCTCATGACCATCAACGGCAAAGACATCAAACTCTCTGAGTTTGAGTATCTCTATCACAAGAACAATCAGCAACAGATCGAAAAGGAAACCCTCGAGCAGTATGTGGACCGCTTTGTGCTCTATAAGCAGAAGGTGGCCGACGCTGAGGCTGCAGGTATCGACACCACAAGCCTGTTCATCAAGGAATTTGAGGGCTATCAGAAGGATCTGGCAGCCCCCTATATCACTGAAGATACCACCTATCGCTGGCAGTTTATCCAAGAGGCTTACGACCGTTACAAGCAGCAGATCGACATCGATCACTTCATGCTTCCGGTAGGCTCTGCGGCCGAGACGATGGCTAACATGAACCGCATGGACAGCATCCGCAATTGTGTGCTCAATGGTGAGAAGTGGGAAGATCTGGTCGATAAGTATTCCAGCGACCCGAGTAAGACTCGCAACCACGGCCACTATGGTTTCATCTCATCATTGATGTTCCCGTATGACTTCGAGAACGTGGCTTATGGCACTCCCGTAGGAGAGGTATCGAAGCCTTTCGCCACAAAGTATGGTGTGCATATGATCCGCGTCAATGGCAAGCGTGACCGCGAGGATGTGCATGCTAAGCATATTCTCAAACTTTTCCCTCATGGCGCTACCGATGAGCAGAAGGCCGCATGCAAGGCTCAGATGGACTCCATCTATGCGTTGCTGCAGGCTGGTGCTGATTTTGAGGAGTTGGCCAAGAAGGAGTCGCAGGACGGCAGTGCCAACCGTGGCGGTGACCTCGGATGGTTTGGCCGTGGACGCATGGTGCCGCCATTTGAGAAGGTGGCATTTGAACTTGCCGATGGCGCTATCAGTGAGCCGTTTGCAACCCAGTATGGCTACCATATCATCAAGAAGGTCGCTCATGGTATTCAGCCCCTGTCGCAGTTGCGCCCTGCTATCGAGAATTCGTTCAAGCATGATGATCGTGACAAACTGATCCAGGAACGTCGTCTCAGCGACTGGAAGGCTAAGTATAATTATAGCGTTAATCCCGAGGCTATCGATTATATCACCAACGCACTGAATGCCGCTGGCAAGTTTGACTCGGCATTTGTGGCTCAGACCATCAAGGGCTGTAAACTGCCGTTGATGACCTATGGCAACAATGAGTCGTTGCCCGTTATGTCGTTGCTTCCTCAACTCAACAATAAGGCTGTGTTTACCAACCTGTCCGCTGCTAAGGATTACTTGATGTCGCGCATCGACAATATGGCCGATGCGGCACTCCAAGACTACAATGCCAACGAATTGGTCAAGAGCAACCCCGAGTATCGCAATCTGCTCAATGAGTATCGCGATGGTATGCTGCTGTTTGAAATCAGCAACCGGCGTGTCTGGAAGGCTGCAGGAAAGGATACGGCTGGCTTGGAGAAATATTTTGCCGAAAACCGTGGCAAGTACAATTGGGATGAGCCGCACTTCAAGGGCATCATCCTGAGCGCGAAGAACGATACCATCCTTAACATGGTCAAGGCTGATATGGCCACTATGGCAAGCGACACCCTGACTGATGCGCTCCACGAGAAGTATGGCAGCGACATCCGCATGGAACGCATGGTGGTGAAGCAGGGCGAAAATGCCTTGGCCGATTACCTGGCATTCCACGTGGGTGAGAAGCCTGAGCGCAAGGGCTATTCTGAGTGTATGATTCTCGAGGGTGGCGTGATCAGCCAGCCGCAGGAGATGAGCGACGTGAAAGGCGCCGTGACAAGCGACTATCAGGATGTGCTTGAGCAGTTGTGGAAGAAAGAACTGGCCAAAAAGTATCCGGCCAAGATTAATAAAAAGGTGCTCAAGCAAGTGAAATGACACAGAGTTGAAATCATCAAGTAATAATTTGCAAATGTCCTGCAGCGACCCATGTCGTTGCAGGATATTGCTTTTTGTGCCCGATGATGGTCGTGGACGATAGTCCACAGCCTCTATTTAACAAACATTTTGCCAATTGATTTTGTCAAGTCGCAAAAAATGGGGAAATTTGCAGTTTGAAATAGATAAAAACCATTATACACGTGAAACTTAGATTTTTAAACGTCTTGATGCTCATTGCCGTGGTTGCAACAGCAATGGCTCAGAACAATGTAGCAGAGGAAGTCGCCTGGGTAATCGGTGATGAACCCATCTTCAAGAGTGATATCGAGGAACAATACCAGCAGGCCCTGTATGAGAGGGTCGCCATCGATGGTAATCCCTATTGTGTGATTCCTGAGCAGATGGCTGTGGACAAACTGTTCCTGGATCAGGCCCGCATCGACACCGTCGAGGTACAGTCTTCAACCATCAGTGCCGAGGTCGAGAGCCGCATCAATTTCTTTATTGCCAATCTGGGCTCTAAGGAGAAGGTAGAGGAGTACTTCCGCATGCCTCTGCCCCGATTGCGTGAGAAACTCAACGAGGTCTATAGTGATCAGTACTGCATCCAGCAAGTGCAAAGCGAATTGACCAAGAATGTCAAGGCTACGCCTGCCGATGTGCGCAAGTATTTCAATACGCTGCCCAAGGATTCTCTGCCATATATCCCTATGCAAGTCGAGACGCAGATTATCACCATCAATCCCGTGATTCCGCAGCAAGAAATCGACGAAGTCAAGGCTCGCCTGCGTGACTATGCGCAGCAGGTCAACTCTGGAGAGCGTGAGTTCTCCACCTTGGCTATCCTTTATAGCCAGGACCAGTCCACGGCTGTGTATGGTGGTGAGACGGGCTTCCAGAGCCGCTCGGTGCTCTTGCCCGAGTATGCTAATGCCGCATTCAACCTGAACGATTCCAAGCGCGTGTCCAACATTGTCGAGACCGACGATGGCTTCCATATCATCCAACTCATTGAGAAACGAGGCGATCGCGTCAACACGCGCCACATCCTGTTGCGCCCCAAAGTGAGCGACAAGGACCTGACCGATGCCCTGACACGACTTGACTCGGTGCGCTCCGACATCATCGCGGGCAAGCACACCTTCGAGGAGATGGCCATGTACATCTCGCAGGACAAGGACTCCCGCAACAATAACGGAAACATGCTCAACGAGAAGAATCACAGCAGCCGTTTCGAGATGGCTGATCTGCCCGCCGAGGTGGGTAAGAAGGTGAGCCTGATGAAGCCCGGTGAGATCAGTGAACCCTTTGTGATGATCAATCCCAAGACCCGCCGTGAGCAGGTGGCTATGGTGAAACTGGTGAAGCGCGTCGATGGTCACAAGGCTGACTTGGCCGAGGACTATATGATCATCAAGGAGATGTGTGAAGCCGCTGCCAAGGAGCAGATCATCCATGATTGGGTGGTACAGAAGCAGAAGAGCGTCTATGTCTACATCGAGGAAGGCTGGCGCAACTGTGACTTCAAGTACGATTGGCTCAAGAAGGATACTCCCAAGTGATTTCTAAATCAGCGCACTGAACACAATGGCTGTCTATAGCGGCAAGCAATACCGGAACGGTGCATCACGGTGGCGTCAAGTCATCGTGGCTTGCTGTGTCATGGCCTTGATGATGTCGCCTATGCTCTGGGCACAGCAGCCTCAGCGGTCAACCCGCGTGCGTGCTGCGGCGCCGAGATCGTCGACCATCAAGCGACCCACCAATCCGCAGCATGCCCAGGCAGCGCGCAAGGGCTCTAAGGGACGTAGCGTGAGCCGCATCACACCCCAGATCCCTAAGGCTAACCGCAATCAGACCAATAAGGTCTTTCTGGAGAATGCCGATATCCTCAAGGCCAATGAGTATATCAGTCGTGATTATCAGGTCTTAAAGGGCAATGTGCGTTTCCGTCGCGGCGACATGTATATGTTCTGTGACAGCGCATACTTCTATGCCGAGACCAGTTCGCTCGATGCCTTTGGCAATGTGCGGATGACACAAGGCGATACGCTGTGGGTGTATAGCGACGTGCTCCATTACTATGGCGACCAGGGCGTGGCCGAGTTGCGCAGCAACGTCCGCCTGGAAAACCGCAGCACGACTCTGCTGACCGATGCTCTGGACTATGAGATCAACTCCAATGTCGGCTATTACTTTGATGGCGGGACCATCGTCGACAATCGCAACAACACCGAGTTGAAGTCGCAGTATGGCCGTTACGAACTGGATACTAAGCAGGCCGAGTTCTCAAGGGATGTTCATCTGATCAATGATCGCTACGAGATGTTTACCGACATGCTCGACTACAACACCCAGACCCACATCGCCCACATCACCAGCGAGACCCTTATCGTGAGCGACAGCAACACGATCAATACCACTAACGGCTGGTACAATACAAGCGCCGATGATGCCACGCTCTATGAGCGTGCCGTCATCACTGCCAAGGATGGCAAAACGCTGCTTGGCGATACCGTCTATTACAATCGCAAGCGCAACTATGGCGAGGCGCGAGGCAATGTGGTGATTACCGATCCCAGCAACAAGGTTATCCTGGATGGCGACTATGGCTATCACGATGATAACGCCCATTACAGTTATGTGACCCGTAGGGCCCGGGCCAGGGAATTCTCGCAGAAGGATACCATCTATCTGCATGCCGATACCCTGTGCACACTCATCAATCACGTGGTCAACGATTCGGTCAACGACTCGGTGCGCGTGCTGCGTGCTTTTAACCAAGTGCGGTTTTATCGCAATGACGTGCAGGGCATCTGCGACTCTCTGCAGTTGAGCGAGGCCGACACCATTATCAACATGTACAACCATGCTGTGGTCTGGAATCTCGAGCGGCAGATATTCGGCGACGAAATCAATGTGCACCTCAACGACAGCGCAGCCGATTGGGCCATGCTTCCCCTCGGAGGCTTCATGGCCGAGCACCTAGGTGAAATCTATTATGATCAGTTGAGCGGCAAGAAGATGAAGGCTTGGTTTGAGGAAAAAGAATTGAGACGCCTGGATGTGGACGGCAATGTGCAGGTCATTATGTTCCCGCAGGAGAAGGATTCTACCTATAACAAGATGGTAAGCGCAGAGTCCAGTTACATGAGGCTCAATCTCAAACCCAAGCAGGAGGTGGACCGCATCACCATGTGGCCCGAGGTCTCTGGCAAGGTCACTCCATTGTATCTGGCCAAGAAGGCCGATTTGTATCTGCCCCAATTCCAGTGGTATGATGCACTGCGTCCCAAGTCTCCCGACGACATCTATGACGTGAGCGAGGAACTCAAACAACTTATGCGTACGATACAGGGTGGCACACGCCGTCGTGCAGGCGCCAATGCCGGCTTGGCCTCATCGTCTCCCGATCAGGCAGCAAGTGAAACGACTTTACAAAACAGTGATCCAAGCCATGAGTGATGTGATAAAACTTCTACCTGATTCAGTGGCCAACCAGATTGCTGCTGGCGAGGTCATTCAGCGCCCTGCCAGTGTCATCAAGGAATTGGTCGAGAACGCAATTGATGCACAGGCCACTCACATTCAGATCGTTCTCAAGGATGCCGGACGCACCCTCATCCAGATCATCGATGATGGGGTGGGGATGACCGAGACGGATGCACGATTGGCCTTTGAGCGTCACAGTACGAGCAAGATACGCACTGCCGACGACTTGTTCACACTGCACACCATGGGATTCCGGGGCGAGGCCCTAGCCTCGATTGCTGCCATCTCGCAGGTGGAACTGCGCACTCGCCGACACGATGCCCAATTAGGCACACGCCTGATCATCAACGCATCGCAGTGCGAGAGTCAGGAGCCTGACATGTGCCCAGCAGGCAGCAACTTCATGATCAAGAACCTCTTCTTCAACGTGCCTGCAAGGCGCAAGTTTCTCAAATCCAACCAAGTGGAATTGAGCAATATCGTCAAGGAATTTGAGAAACTGGCATTGATCAACAACGAGGTGGAGTTTACCTTGATGCACAATGGCAATGTGATGTATAAGTTGATGACGGGGACCTTCCGGCAGCGCATCACAGCCCTGATGGGCAATAGCCTGGACCAGCAGTTGCTGCCGATGTCCATCGACACGTCGCTGGTCAAGGTACAGGGCTATATCGGGAAACCCGAGAATGCCCGCAAGCGCAACGCCCTGCAATTCATGTTTGTCAACGGGCGCTTTATGCGTCATCCCTATTTTCACAAGGCCGTGATGTCGGCCTACGAGCAACTCGTCCCCGAGGGCGAGCAACCCAATTATTTCCTGCGCTTTACGGTCGATCCTCAGTCCATCGATGTGAATATCCATCCCACTAAGACTGAAATTAAGTTTGAGGATGAGATACCCATCTGGCAGATTCTTGCCGCTGGAGTTAAAGAGTCGTTGGGCCGATTCAGCGAGGTGCCCGCCATCGATTTCAATACGCAGGATGCCCCCGAGATACCGGCCTATAGCCGTCATGTCGAGGTGCACAATCCTGAGATTGCCGTCGACCCGTCGTATAACCCGTTCAAGACCTCTGGCGGCTCTCAGCAGCGCCATCACGCGCCGTCGGGCCAGGCCATGAGCAACTGGGACGAACTGTTTGCCAACTTCGAGCGTAAAAAACGCGAGGGGCTTGAGCAGAACGCTGGCAATCAGCCAGGTGATGGTGACAGCCAGCCTATTGTAGATACCGGTCAGCAATCCGTGCATGATGCAGTCCTGCCCATGGGGGATCTGCAGTCGGTGTATCTGCAACTCAAGGGCCGTTATATCTTGTCGCCAGCCAAGTCTGGACTGATGATCATCGACCAGCATAGGGCTCACGTCCGCATCTTGTTTGATCGCTACATAAGCCGTATGCATACAGGCGATATGGCATCACAGACGATACTTTTTCCCGAGGTGCTTCACTTGAGCGCATCCCAATGTGTGACCCTGCAAGGGCTGTTGCCTGACATGGAGAAGATGGGCTTTGCCTTGTCTCCACTGAGCGGCAATGATTGGTCGGTGGCTGCTGTGCCCGCTGGACTCGATGGCGTGGACATCAATTCGATGATACATCAGATGATCGACTCGGCCGAGAATGGCGGCATACCGCTCAAAAAACGTATCCAGGAGCATCTGGCACTGATGGTGGCACGGGCAGCGGCGATACCGCAAGGGCGTAGCCTCATGCAGGAAGAGATGGACATCCTGGTTGCGGACTTGCTCCGCTTGCCGGAGCCTAACTACACGCCCGATGGCAAAACCATCATCATTGTCATTTCCATGGACGAGATTATCAAAATGTTTTAACCACACGCACATCTCCACAGGCGGAAACTGAAACCGATATTTATGTTAGACTTCAATAGAATAACCCAAGAGACTGAACTGTACAACCTGCATACACACACGCAGTTCTGTGATGGCCATGCCACAATGGAAGAGTTTGTGACCGAGGCTATCGCTCAAGGTCTTACCCATCTAGGCTTTACGCCGCACTCTCCAGTGTCTGTCGAGAGTCCCGTCAATATGAGGCAGGAGCAAGTTCAGGACTACTTTGAGGAAATGAAGCGCCTGCGTCGGATGTATGCCGACCGCATTCATCTATACACGTCGATGGAAATTGACTATGTGAGCATGGGTGACGGCCCTGCCAGCGACTATTTCCAGCAGTTACCGCTGGACTACCGCATCGGCTCGGTACACTTCATCCCCGACATCAACGATCCCAGTGTGATGGTGGATATTGATGGCAAGTATCAGGGCTTCAAGGGACGTATGGAGGCCAACTTCAATGGAGACATCGAGTATGTTGTCAATCAGTTCTTCTCGCAGATGATGGCAATGGTCGAGGAGGGCGGTTTTGACATTGTGGGCCATATGGATAAGATTGGCTACAATGCCAGCCAGTACCGAGACGGCATTGACGAGGAACCGTGGTATGACAAATTGGTGATTGACCTGTTCGAGAACATTATGGATCACCATCTGGTTATTGAAGTCAACACCAAAGCATGGCTGCAGCGCAATCGTTTTTATCCCAACTTGAAGTACTTCGGGATGCTCAAGCGATTTAATGCTCCGGTCGTGATCAACAGCGACGCGCATTATCCCACGCTGCTCAACAGTGGACGCCTGGAGGCTATCAAGTTGCTGAGTGTTCTGTAGTGATTTTGCTCATTCCAATTTTCAAGTTACATAATAAGGGACTGCTATGAAACGATATTCCAACATGATGATTGCGCTGGTGATGATGTTCATCGCCGTGCTGCCGCTTGTGTCTCAGGCACAGGATTTTACCAATAAGGACACGTTGCGCTATGTGGATGCGATGCACTACCGCATGATCAACTTTGCGTTTGACCGTACTCTGGCATCACGCATCCCGTTGAATTTCAAGGATAGTGTGCGCCCCACGCTGTGGGATCGCGCCTACTGCACCAGCGGCAAGGGCTTCCGCTTTGCCACCAATTCGACGGCCATTGCCGTGCGCTACAATCTGCTGACCAACATGCACATGATGCACATGGCAGACACCGGCATCAAGGGGACTGACCTTTATATCTGGGACGAGGATACGCACAGTTGGCAGTTTGTGAACTGCAACCGCCCTGTGCGCATCGACAATGACATTCGCCCGCGTCAGGATTCCATCCAGAGCAAGGTCTATGTGGACCGTCTTGATGGCAAGATGCATGAGTATATGATTTATCTGCCGCTCTATGATGGAGTGCGCTGGATCGAGATCGGAGTGGACAGCAGTGCTGTGATTATGCAGCCCATGCTCAACTCTCCGCGTGAGGGCAAGAAGTTTGTGTTCTATGGAACCAGTATCATGCAGGGTGGTTGCGCTTGTCGGCCTGGTATGGTCGCTACCAGCATTATTCAGCGCGATCTGGATGTGGAATGCGTCAATCTAGGCTTCAGCGGAGAGGGGAAAATGGATTCATGCATGGCACGGGCTATGGCTACGATACCTGATGTGGCCGCCTACATCCTCGATCCCATCCCCAACTGCACCAAAGATATGTGCGACACGCTGACCTATGGCTTTGTCAACATCTTGCGCACACTGCGACCCGAAGTGCCCATCTTTATGGTCGAGGGGCAGATGTACAGTTATGCCAAGTATAGTGCATTCTATAGCGAGTACCTGCCGCAGAAAAATGACGAGTATCACAAAAATTACCTCAAACTCAAGGCCGACAATCCGCGCAACCTCTATTATATCACCTGCAAGGACCTATATGGCCCCAACAACGAGGGCACAGTCGATGGCATTCACTTGACAGATATCGGCTTCTGGTGGTATGCTCAGAAGTTGGAACCTTACCTGAGGGCCGTGCTTGATGGCACAACCATCCCGCAAGAACAGGGCGTTGACGACCCTCGCTGACGGGTTGGCTGCTGGTGGTGCTTCGCACCGGATGTCAAGCGTGATTGAACAAAAATTTGATTGATGATTTTTGCTTCACTTCTCGGCCGCAGGCCTCTATAAAAACAATATCGAATTATGAGAACCAAGAAGAGCCACTATATACAAGACCTTATACTTGAGGGCGAGCATGAGCATCAGGACTTCAAGTATCAGATCACTGATGCGCGCAAGATTGCCCGTTCGATAGCCGCCTTTGCTAACAATAGTGGTGGCCACCTGCTCATTGGCGTCAAGGACAATGGGAATATTGCTGGAGTGCGCAGCGAGGAGGAAATCTATATGATTGAGACTGCCGCTCAGATGTATTGCCGTCCTGAGCAGCATGTCACCTTCAAGGTATTCAATATCAATGGTAAGTCGGTCGTTAAGGCCGATATCGCCGAGGCTCCCGAAAAACCGGTTGAAGCACCCGACGATAATGGAGTGTGGCACGTCTACTACCGTGTCGCCGACGAGAATGTGCTGGCTAGCCGCCTGCACGAGCGTGTGATGAGCGCCGAGCAGTCGTCGGCCGACGAGTCGGGCAGTGACATCATCAGTTTCAGCACCCGCGAGCAGGTGTTGTTGCAATATCTGCGCGAACATGGCGGCATTACGCTCGAGGGTTATGAGCGCTTGGCCCACATCAGTGAGGAAGCGGCGACCAGGACCATCGTGGCCTTGCATAGTATGGGTGTGGTGGTCATTGAGTATCACGATGGGGATTGCCTCATTGTGGGGGCTTGATGTGAGTAGTAACATACAGCAAACCGCTGGAACCCGTTTTGAATCAGGTTCCAGCGGTTTCGCTATAGTTGACGGGACTTTACGTCTTATCTGCTCAGAAGGGCAGGTCGTCGCCCGATCCGTTCTGGTCAAACGGGTTGTCCAGAGGTGTGGGTGCGGCCATGGCATCTGGAGCGGGAGCCGGCGCAGGAGCCGGTTCGCCGACAGGCGCCGAAGCATAGGGAGCGGGTGCACCAGCCATGTCGGCACTCTCCTTGACGGCCTTATATCCGCGGATGTCGGTATACCAGCGGCCGTTGAACTCGCGGCTCTCGATGTCGTAACTCAATGTGATCACGTCACCCACCTCGAGCGGATATTGGTCGGCACGGTCTCCGAAGAAATCAAACTTCACCTTCTTGGGATAACTGTCGAACGTCTCCATGACGTATTCCTGCTTCTTCCACTGGTTGCCAATCTTGGACACGCCACTCTGAAGATCCATCTTCTGGATGATTTTACCTTTGATATCCATTGTCTCTTAGTTTTTAGTTATTAGGTGTTTAGTCGATAGAAAGCGGACGCTGACTATTAACTATTCTCTATTAACTGTTCACTAAACGATTACTTGCTCTCCTCGGCAATGACCTTGAGGATGTTCTGAACTTGCTTCCACGCCTTGTCGACTGCCGGGATGTGGCAGCGCTCGGCGGGCGAGTGCACGTCACGCAATGTGGGACCAAAACTGATCATCTCCATATCGGGACGGGCCTTGAGGAACAGACCGCACTCCAGACCGGCGTGGATGGCGCGCACCTCGGGACGTACGCCGAAGAGTTTCTCCCAGGAGTCCTTGGCAACGGTCAGCAGATGGCTGTCGGCAATGGGCTCCCAACCTTGGTAGCCACCCTCGCTGATGATCTCGTCGGCACCTGCCAGGCGGAAGATCGTCTCGCACTTGTGGGTCAGGTCATACTTGCCACTCTCGATCGATGAGCGGTGGAACATCTCGATAACGATCTGGTTGCCCTCGCGCATCTTCACGCTGGCGAGGTTGGTCGAGGTCTCGACGAGGCCCTCAATCTCCATGCTCATGGCTGCGATACCGTGAGGAGCGGCATATACGGCGTCAACCACGCGGCGGGCGGTGTCGGTGTCGATAATGGTCTCGGGAGTGTCAACACTCTTGCAGGTAATCTCCATCTTGGGCTCGGTGCGCTTGTACTCGTTCTTAACATCGGCGATGAAGGTGTTGAGCACGACGCTCAGTTTCTCCTTGTCCTCGGGCTTAACGCCGACAACAACGGTAGCGGCATGAGCGATGGCGTTGTGCAGGTTACCGGCATCAATGTATGCCAGCACATAGTCCATCTCAGCACCGATGTTCCACAGCAGACGGCTGCTCAACTTGGTCGTGGTGGCAAATCCCATGTGGATGTCTGCACCACTGTGGCCACCATGGAAGTGCTCAAACTTGATCTCGAAGTATACGCGATCCTTGGGAGCAGCCTCGGGTTTGTAGTTGAACTTGAAGATGCTCACCAGACCACCGGCGCAGCCCATGGTGATGACGCCATCCTCCTCCTCGTCGAGGTTGAGCAGATAGTCGCCCACGAGCATGTCGGCCTCAATATTGCTGGCACCAGTCAAGCCGGTCTCCTCGTCGACGGTGGCGAGAGCCTCCAGGGGACCGCATTGCAGCGTCGGCTCGATAAGGGCAGCCAGAGCGATGGCCAGGCCCATACCGTCGTCAGCACCCAGCGTGGTGTTGTTGGCGCGTACCCACTCGCCATCGATGATGGTCTCGATGGGGTCGGTGTCAAAGTTGTGGTTCGAGCCGGGACCTTTCTCGGCTACCATATCCATGTGACCTTGCAGGACGATGCCCTTGCAGTTCTCATAACCAGGAGCGGCGGGCCTGAAGATAGCCACGTTACCGGTCTTGTCGATTTTGTACTCCAGATTGTGCTTCTTGGCGAAGTCCACGAGCCATGCGCGGATCTTGTCTAACTTGCCTTCTTCGTTGCCACTGGGGCGGGGCACCTTGGTGATCTCGTCAAAGATGGACCACACTGCCTGAGGATTCAGATCTTTTACTTGCATTGTAAAAAATAATGGTTAAATTGTTAGTATTTAAGTTGTTAATAGAATTTCTGTCAAAGCAAATTCATTTTCACCGCTAATTTACAACTTTTTCGTGACATACCATCCAATTGTCAATAAAAAAACCTGAACACCTATGTCTGCAAGTGCCCGGTAAGGGGCGAAATTGGGATAGAAATCACATGTTTTCGCTCCCTATCGGCTCAATTCGTAGCCCATAAGGGTGATGGTGGGGCCAGCGGGCAGTTTGCGCGTCTTGCCTGCGGAGAAGTGGCGGGCAATGCAACTTCTCAATTGAGAGTTGAATTCCAGTATGCCGCTTTCGTCACAGTCAACGATAGTGACACTCACGTAATATTGTTTACCGGCTTTGAGGACGATGTTTTCGTTGGGCTGGACGGCGAGTTTTGTCTTTTGAGCGGTTGCTGTGACTGTTTTGTAGATGGGCTTGTTGAGGATGTTGACAAATTCCTTGCCCCTGATCTCATAGATGGTGAAACTGAGGACGCAGCGGCTGTAGGTGCTCTTTTTTATCGTGAAAAAGATATCACTCACGACCCAATCCTTCTTGACCTTGAATGTCGGTCCCCATTCTAGCCTGTTTTCCTCCCACTTGCCACGGAAACTGCCCGATGGGCCGGGCAATTTCTTGCCCAGAATGGTCTTTAATTTGTTCTTCTTGCCGACGACAACTTCATCCAGTTTCACATTTTTGTCCTTGACGATGATGGACAGCGGCTTGCCCACGCTATAAGTGGAGTGGGGAATTATTGCTTTGTCATAAGAAACATGAGTGATGGACAGGTTGTTCCTCTTGCCATGAGGGATTGTTAGGGAGAAATGCCCCTGGGCGTCGGCAAGCGTGCCGATGGTGTCACCAACAAGCGCTACAGTAGCATACTCGACGGCTTCGCCCCGCTCATTGGAAATGCGTCCTGTGACAATAGTCTGTGCCATCGCGCACTGGGCGATGATGGCGGCGATGACTATGGAGGACAAGCGTGTCATGACAGACGGTTATTGATTGAGTTGGCGGATGCAGTCGAGGATGGCAGCCCGCTTCTCGCTGTTAGTGCCGTGAACCAGATGGCGGACGATGCCCTGCTTGTCAACCACGATGGTCAACGGGAATCCTTGCCCTTGTATCCATGACATCATGTCACGAGCCTCGATGAGGTGGGTCCAGGTGAAGTGGTGCTGCTCGGTAATCTTGCGGGTCAAAGCCTCGTCGTGGTAAGTGGCCGAGAAAAACATCACGTCGGGAAACTGTTCACGCCAGGTCGAGAGTTCGGGCATCTCCTTGCGGCAAGGGCCGCAGCCCTGATACCACATGTTCAGTACCCACACCTTGCCCTTAACGTCCTCATTGGTCCACATCTTGCCGTCAACGTCCTTCTCGCTGAAAGCGGGGAACGGTTCTCCGACAACAGGTTTTGCCAAATCACTCGACTGGCTGGTCACCTGTATCATTTCCCGCGCCTGGTTATACTTGTCGAGGAATGCCTGACCGTGAAACACCTTTTCGACAGGTATGGCTTGACTGGTGATGGATTCAGGTAACTCGCTGGGGTAGATATAGGCAATCATGCGGTTCTTCTGCCCATCATCGACCATAATGATCGACGAACTGCCGCCATCGTTGACCTCTGGAGTCTCGGTGAAGAAATAACCATTGATTATTACCTTGGCTTGAATGGTGCCTCCATCCTCTTGAGCCATGGTAGAAAACGTCAAGACTGCGGCAAGCAGCGTCAGCAGAATTGTAGTTGCTTTTTTCATTTTATTCAGTTCGTTTTGGTTAATAAGATGCCGCAAATGTAATATAACATACCGACAGGGCATGCACATCAAGCCGCACCGTCGGTGATATTTAAGACTAAATAAGACTTATTTAAGACGGTTAACACCTGCGGTATCATCAATAACTGCCGTGTTCACATGACCGTTGCTGCCGTAGCCGTAATAAGTAGAAACAAGACGTGGAAAAGTAGTTTCTCAAATGAGGAATTTGAGAAAGGAATGAGGGCAATGCTCTTGCTGGTCACCTGCCAGAGCAGTCCCGATGACACGCTCCATGTCCATCCAATCAATATCGCTTTCATTGTTATGATGCCATAATGGATGGATAGACTGCATGACGGGCGCAACTTTTTGTGCTTCTGTATGACTTTTATGACTGTTGCGTAACATAACTCTACATAACTGCAAAGTTACTGATTTCCCCCATACCGGTAGGGTGCTGGGGTGGGGCGGAAGTGTTAGTTAATCTTTAGTGCTTTGAATTTTTGTTAAAACCGAGGGCTAATCAATCATTTTGGACAAAATAATTGTGAAATATCATACCCAAACTCGCAAAGTATCACTAAATTTGCGAGTCTTTTTGCACAATGATGACATTACTATTGACATTGGCTATTGTGGGGCTGGCAGTTGTGCTGCTGGGCGTTAAGATATTCTTTGTGCGCGGCGGCCGTTTCCCCAACACCCATATCCATGACAATGCCGAAATGCGCAAGCGAGGTATCACCTGTGCACGTGACAAGGAATTTTACAACTAACAAATCAATAAAGAAAAAGTCAAAAACTGAAATGAACTTCATTAAACACTACTCCAAACTTGCATTGCTGGCAGCCGTGATCATGCTGGCAGCAACCTCATGCAACGAGAAGCAGACTGCCGAGGCTCCTAAGGCTAATGGTGGCGCAGCCCTTGAGAATCTCAAGATCCGTTACATCGACGAGGATTCCATTATGGCAAACTATAACCTGGCCAAGGACATCAACGAGGCCATGTTGCGTCGTCAGAACCAGTTTGACGCCGCCCAGAAGCAACGCGGTAATGAGATCAGCAAGTTTGGTAATGCCATGCAGCAGAAGTACCAGAACAACCAATATCTGACCGAGGAGGCATTCAATGCCGACCAGGCCAAGTTGCAGAAGATGCAGGCCGACGCCGAGAATTATCTGGCCAACCTGCAGCAGAGCATCCAGAACGAACTCAACCAGAGCCAGACCCAGTTGCTCGACTCGATCGACAAATTCATGAAGGACTATGCCAAGAAGAAAGGCTTTGACATGGTACTGCGCAAGAGTGCCACGCTCTACATCGACGAGAAGTATGATGTGACCAACGAGGTTATCGAGGGTCTGAACAAGCGTTACAACAAGGTTGGTGGCAAGGTTGCTCCGGCTCCCGCAAAGGCTGAACCCGCCAAGAGCAATGCCCCCACCGTGAGCGCCGAGAAGCCCGCGACTCCCGGCAAGATTGATCTCAAGAAGTAAGAGTTGAGAATTGATAGTGAGCCGTTGACATCAGCGTACTATCAACCAAGTTGCTCTCACTGATATAGCCTTAACTATCCGTTGACCATCGACACACGTTGCTGGATGACGGATAGTTTTTTTTCTAATAAGTATAATCGACTTATCTGCTATCTACCATTGCATATCAATAATCATCACAATCATTAACATTAATACTAAACATCATAAACGATTATGAAGAAATTAGTTTCTATCCTGGCCTTGGCGCTGATGCTTGGCGCATGCCAGAACACGGCACAGAACAACAACACCGCTGCCGATGGCGATGCTGGCGCTAGCGACAGCACTGCCAAGACGACCCTCGTCGCCTATTTCTCGGCTAGTGAAGCCCACATCACGGCCCAGGTCGCCAAGACGCTGGCAGAGGCCTGTGATGCCGACTTGTTTGAGATCGTTCCTGAGCAGGTCTATACTGCCGAGGATCTGGATTGGCGTAACGAGCAGAGCCGCTCAACGATCGAGATGAAGGACTCCACAGCACGCCCTGCTGTAGCCAGCAAGGTCGAGAACATGGCACAGTACAACACCATCTACGTGGGATTCCCCATCTGGTGGTACACCGCACCCCGAATCATCAACACCTTCCTGGAGCAGTATGACCTCACGGGCAAGACCATCATCCCGTTTGCCACCTCAGGCGGCAGCGATATGGGCAAGAGCGGTGAGGACCTGCAGAAGGCCAGTGCCCCGACTGCTAACTGGATTCTCCCGGGCAAGGTGCTCAATGGCAATCCTCCCGTCGACAGCCTCAAGACCTGGATCGCTACTCTGAAGTAAGGGATCTGGTACAATAAAACGGCAACTCGGACATCTTTAACAACACTATATATCTGTTGTTATCGTTGTCCGAGTTGCTGTTTTGTATCCTTCAGGATGGGGAGATTACCCGAAGTTGTCGTAGTGGATCGAAGAGGGATCGACACCGAGGGAGTCGAGCACGTCATTGACGGTCTTACTCATCATTGCCGGGCCGCACATGTAGTACTCGCAATCCTCGGGAGCCTCATGCTGACCCAGGTAGGTGTCGCGCATCACCGGAGCAACAAAGCCTGCGGTGTACTTCACGCCTGCCTCATCGGCAACGGGGTCGGGACGGTCCAGAGCCAGATGGAAGTGGAAGTTGGGGAAGTCCTTCTCCAACTGCAGGAAATCCTCCAGGTAGAAGACCTCACTCAGCGAGCGGGCGCCATAGAAGTAGTGCATCTCGCGGTCACGGCAGTTGAGCGTGCGCGTCATGTGCAGAATCTGTGCGCGCAGCGGGGCCATGCCGGCACCACCGCCCACCCAGATCATCTCCTTCTTGCTGTCAAAGATGGGGTGGAAGTCGCCATAGGGGCCGCTCATAATCACCTTGTCACCAGGCTTGAGTGTGAAGATGTAACTGGATGCTATGCCTGGCATCACGTCCATAAAGCCTGTTGCGGGCTTGGGCTTGAACGGCGGCGTCGCGATGCGCACGGTGAGCATGAATCGGTCGCCCTCGGCAGGATAGTTGGCCATCGAGTAGGCGCGCACGGTAGCCTCGTCGTTGCGGCACTTGAGGCTGAACATGCCGAATTTTTCCCATGTGGGCAGGTATTCGCCCAGCGACTCCTTGTCGATATCCTTGTCATAGTCCATCTCATACTCGGGAATCCTGATCTGAGCATAACTGCCGGGGATGAAATCCATGTGTTCACCCGGGGGTAGGGCTACGATAAACTCCTTGATAAACGATGACACGAGTTTGTTGCTCACAACGGTGCACTCGTATTCCTTGACCGAAAGCACGCTGTCGGGAACTTGGATCGACAGGTTATCTTTTACCTTGACTTGGCAACCCAGGCGCCAGTGATCTTGCTGCTCCTTGCGGGAGAAGTGACCCACCTCGGTGGGCAGAATCTGGCCACCGCCCTCGATCACCTGGACCTTACACTGGCCACAACTGCCCTTGCCACCGCATGCGCTCGAGAGCATCACGCCATTCTCGTGCAGGGTGTTGAGCAGGGTGTTTCCGCTGTTGACTTCCAACTCTTTGGTGCCATGATTGATGTTGATTTTAACCTTGCCCGATGGTACCAGATAATGCTTGGCCACGAGCAGCAGAACGACGAGCAACAGGGTGAGCGCCAGAAACACCAGCGCACTCGCCAATACTGTAGTGTAAATATTAGATATCAGTATCATAGTGTAGTGTCCTCCTTTATCCTAATCTTATGCCAAGGAAACTCATAAAGGCGATGCCCATGAGTCCGGTGATGATGAATGCGATGCCCACGCCGCGCAGAGGCTTGGGAATGTCGCTGTATGCCAATTTCTCACGGATGGCGGCAATGCCCACGATGGCGAGCAGCCAGCCGATGCCCGAACCTGCGCCATAGATGGTAGCCGTCCAAGCCGAGCCCAGGTCACGCTGCTGCATAAACAGCGATGCGCCCAGAATAGCGCAGTTCACGGCAATCAGCGGCAGGAAGATGCCCAGCGAGGCATAGAGCGAGGGTGAGAACTTCTCTACTGCCATCTCGACCAACTGTGTTGCAGATGCGATTACGGCGATGAACAGGATCAGTCCCAGAAAACTCAGGTCCACGCCTGCCAGAGAGGGGCTCAACCAAGTCAGGGCACCCTCTTGCAGAACATACTTGTCGAGCATGTAGTTGATAGGCAAAGTCACCACCAGCATAAAGGTGACGGCAATGCCGAGACCGAAGGCTGTCTTCACATTCTTGGACACGGCCAGGAATGAGCACATGCCCAGGAAGTAGGCAAATATCATGTTGTCGATAAAGATCGACTTGATAAACAGATTAAGTTCTTCCATTGTTTCTTGCGGATTTAATGGTTAAACATGCTCATTAGTTTTCCTGCAACTCCTTGTTGCGAGCCCGGTGTACCCAGATGATGCAGCCCACAGTGATGAGCGCCATGGGGGCCAGAATCATCAGGCCATTGTTCTCGTATCCGTGATCGTAACACCACTGGGGCACGACCTGGAAACCGAACAACTTGCCCGAGCCGAGCAACTCGCGGAAGAAGCCCACAATCACCAGAATGATGGTGTAGCCCAGTCCGTTGCCGACACCGTCGAGGAACGAGGGCCAGGGTGTGTTGTGCATCGCAAACGCCTCGAGGCGTCCCATCAGGATGCAGTTGGTGATGATCAGTCCGATAAACACCGACAGTTGCTTGCTCACGTCATACTTGTATGCCATAAGGATCTGTTGCACAATGATGACCAGCGCGGCAACCACCACCAGTTGAACGATGATGCGGATGTTGGTCGGGATGGTCTTGCGCAGGAAGGATATGATCACGTTGCTGAACGCCAGCACGGCAATCACCGAGATGCCCATCACGATGGCGGGCTCCAGACTGGCAGTGACGGCTAGCGAGGAGCAGATACCCAGAATCTGCACCAGAACAGGATTGTCCTTGGACAGCGGGTTGAATAATGCTTCTTTGTTCTTCTTGGATAACATAATCGTTGATGGTTTTATTCGGGTTGATTGACGTTATTAACAGCAGCAGGCGCTTCGTTGTTGCCCTGCAATCTCTTGAGGAACGCTTCGTAGGGAGCCAGGCAGTCGGCAAGCATGTCACTCACGCCGCGGCTGGTGATCGTGGCACCGGTCAGGGCGTCGATCTGCTCGGCCCCGGTGGTGGATTTCTGGCCACGCTTGAGCACGACTACGCCTTTGTATTCCCCTTCCTTAAACAAGTGCTTATCCACAAACTTGTCTTGGAAGTCCTGGTCAGCGATGCGGGCACCCAGACCCGGAGTCTCGCCCTCGTGCGAGAAGTTGGCGCCATAGATGGTGTTGCCGTCGTCGTTCATCGCGATGTAGCCCCAGATGGGACCCCACAGGCCTGCACCATACACGGGCAGCACATACTTGATGCTGCCGTCGTCGAGTCTGCACTTCATCACAGGCAGTTGGCGCTCGGCGAGTTTCACATTCTTCTTCATATCCACATCAAAGGCCACGTTCTGGGCGCTATCCACGATGTTGCCCTCCATGTCGACCAGCAGGTCTTGGATGATATACTTCTCATAAGTCTCCTTGACCTGATCGTCGCTGGGGGTGGCGATATGCAGCGCGCTCATGATTTGCTTGCGGGTGTCGTTGGCGATGTTCTCGTTCTGCTTAGGCTTCAGAGCCATATAGATAAACGCCAGCACTGTGCCCACGATGAGCACCATCACGGCTGCATACAGGATCTGATAAGTGTTACTGTTCTTGTTCATGGCTTATCCTCCTTATGGTTTATAAGCGGCACGTTTGGCGCGGCGCTTGATGTTAGACGATACCACACAGTGGTCGATCAGGGGAGCAAATGCGTTCATCAGCAGGATGGCCAGCATCATGCCCTCGGGGTAGCCACTGTTGTAAACTCTGATCAGGATGGCAAACACACCGATCAGTAGGCCGTAGATGTACTGACCCACCTTGGTGCGGGCGCCAGTGACGGGATCAGTTGCCATAAACACGGCGCCAAAGGCAAATCCGCCCAGACACAACTGCGTCAGCGGGTCGAGCATCGATGCGGGGTAGGTGGCGCTGGGCAAAGCATGCACCAGAGCAGCCATACCCAGACCGCCGACAAATACCGAGCACATGATCCTCCACGAGGCAATGCCGGTCAGGAGCAGGATAATGGCGCCAATCAGGATAGCGACCATCGAGGTCTCGCCAGGCGAACCAGGGATGCAACCGATAAAGGCATCCATGCAACTGATGGGTTGGCCTACAATATCGGTCATTGCGGGATCGCCCACGCTGGTTGCCACCTGGCCAAGCGGGGTGGCGCCGGTGAAGGTGTCGGCTACCGTGCCGCCTCCCATGCCGAAGGCACTGTCCAGTTTGACAAACGCTTCATCTCCGCTCATGCGTGACGGATAGGAGAAGAACAGGAACGCGCGGGTGATTAGGGCGACGTTGAAGATGTTCATACCGGTTCCACCGAAGACTTCTTTGGCAAAAATCACTGCAAATGCCGTGGCCACGGCTGTCATCCACAGCGGGGTGTTGATGGGGACAATCAGGGGGATCAGAATACCTGTTACCAGAAATCCCTCCTGAATCTCTTTGTGATGAATCTGTGCACTGATAAACTCGATGCCCAAACCCACTGCATAACTGACCACGATCACGGGTAGCAGTGCCAGCAGGCCGAACAAGAACATCGTGAACCAGCCTGTCTCGTGCTGACCGATAGCCAGATAGTGCTGGTAACCGATGTTGTACATGCCGAACAGCAAGGCCGGTATCAAGGCCACCACAACCGTGATCATGGTGCGCTTCAGGTCATTGCCGTCATGGATGTGGACGCCCGACCGCGATGTGGTGTTGGGCGTGAACAAGAACGTCTCCATGCCGTCATAGACCGACTCCAGTTTGGCCAGTTTGCCGCCAGGACGGAACGAGGGCTCGATCTTGTTCATTAAATTCCTTAATGCTTTCATATCAATGATAGATTGTTGAATAGCGATTGTTGTTGTCTATATATAAATAAATGTGTGCGATGCTTACGACATCTCGGCACGCAACTTGTCCAGTCCCTCGCGCACGATGCGTTGCAACTCGAGTTTGCTGGTGTCGGCAAACTCGGCCAGGGCGAAGTCCTCGGGCGCTATCTCATAGATGCCCAGTTGCTCCATCTTGTCGATGTCGCCGCTGATGATGGCTTTGATGAGGAACTCCCCGTAGATGTCCATCGGCAGCATCGCGTCATACTCGCCGGTGCGCACGATGGCACGCTCGCCGCCCTTGATGCGGCTGTCCATGCTCACGGGCTTGTTCAGGCCGCGCAGCCAGGAGGTGAATGTGCGATAGATCGAGAAGCGTTTCGGGTTGACCGATGCCCAGCCCATAAACTCGTCGGGCTTGTTGTTCTCGGGGATGACTGTGATGTGACGATAGGGGGCGCGTAGCCACTGGTCTGGCTCAACCTTGACACCGGTGAGCACATTGCCGCTGATGATGCGGCACTGTTGTGTCTCGCCAGCGAGTTGGTCCGCGAGTAGCGTCTCCAGATCGGCGCCCATCACTGTCTTGACATAGCGCGGTTGTTGCACCATCTCGCCATCGATAGCGACCACCGTGTCGTGGCTGACCAAGCCGGTGTTGAACAACTCGCCGATGTGGGCCAGCGTGACAATGTCCAGGGTCCAGACCGTTTCTCCCTTGTTGACCGGGGCAATGTTGGCAATCTGGACACCGACGTTGCCGGCAGGGTGGGGACCAACGATGGTGTTGATATGCGCTCCAGGAGCATCGATGTGCTGACCCTCGCGCACGTCGATGTGGACTTGACCATCGGTCAGGCGGCTCAGCACTTCGACGCCGCGTGCGATGTGCTGTCGCTTGTCCCCCAGCACCAGATCCAGGTCCGGGGCCAGCGGCGCGGAGTCAAATGCGGTCACAAACACGTCACGAGGTATCACTCCCGGCACGGGAACGACATCATAGGGGCGCTGGCGCATCATTGCCCACAGGCCGGAGTCCAGCAGCAGGTCCGTGGCAGGGCGGGTGGTGTCATGCTTCACCGCCTCGCCTCCGTCGGGAATGATGATGATGGCGTCGATGTGACGACGCTCGCCTCGGCGCACTTCCTTGATAGTGCCGCTCACGGGGGCAACAACCTTGATGACCTCATAATTCTTGTCATGATAGAGAGGCTCGCCTGCGCTGACATGCTCACCCTCTTTCTTGTCCATGCGGGGGATAATCCCATGGAAATCGTCGGGAACGATGGCTACACTCTGGGGCTGGGGCGCTGTGGCTATGGCCGCATCGCTGATACTGCCCGTCAGGTGCAGGTCGAAACCCTTCCTAAGTCTTACAGTTGCCATGATATGGTTGGTTTTGGTAATATTTATAATAATGTGGCAAAGGTACTAAAAAAGATTAACAAAGCGCTATAAAAACCTGTTTTTTCTGGACGTCCCGTCAGCCTGTCATAACTCTCCGCAGCATCTCTCGCCGATTTTGTGAACTAACGGCTTGAAATCTGCCGGGTCACAGCGAATGGCAAATGGCTATTGTTAATAAAAAAATCATGAAAAATTTTGCTCGAATTGCGGTGCTTTCAAATATTTGTGATAAATTTGCGTTAAATTTTTGAGCAAAATGGCTCCATTGAAGTGCCTCTATGGCCGCCATTGGCATTAAAACATTTTGTACATCAGCGACTTGCAGTATCACTTGCAAGTCCGTTGCCACGCAAAAACCAAGACAAAAAACAACAAAACTTTAATAACTAAATTTATAATTTTATTAATTCATTTTTTAAAACTAATTTAAATTATGGCTGAACAAACAAACATTCAGAAGCCACAGACCGCTCCCAAGAAAGAGGTGAGCAGCAATGTTCGTGGTATCAAGAGCGCATCGCTCGTCATTCTCGTTTGCTTTATCTTAGCAGTGCTTTTCTACCTCTTTGTGCTGGGCAATCCTGCCAACTTCAAGGATGCCGTTGCCAAGGAAGGCCCCCTCAACCTGCTGGGTACCGTGTATAAGGGCGGCGTTGTTGTGCCCGTGCTTATCACCTGCTTCCTCACTGTGATCGTGCTCTGCGTTGAGCGTTGGATCGCTCTGGGCAAGGCTAAGGGTAAAGGTAACACCACCAAGTTCGTCGAGGACGTGAAGGCTGCTCTGCGCAACCATGACCTTGCTAAGGCTGAAGACCTCTGCCGCAAGCAGAAAGGCACTGTTGGCGCTGTTGTTTATGCTACTCTTCAGAAGTACAAAGAGATGGATAAGGACACCCTCCTCAGCAAGGAGCAGAAACTTGCTGCCATCCAGGGAACTCTCGAGGAGGCTACCTCGCTTGAGATGCCTGCTCTGCAGCAGAATCTCCCCGTGCTGGCAACCCTGACCACTCTGGGTACCCTGATCGGTCTGTTCGGTACCGTGCTCGGTATGATCAAGTCGTTCCAGGCTCTGTCCGCATCGGGCGCTCCTGACTCGACCGAACTGTCAACCGGTATTTCTGAGGCACTTGTTAATACCGCCCTCGGTATCGCAACCGCTGCCCTCGCTCTGATCGGTTACAACTTCTACACCAACAAGATTGATAACATGACCTACGCTATCGACGAACTCGGTTTCTCGATGGTTTCTACTTTCTCCGCTACTCACTAATTTTTGGTTAGCAGCATTTTAATCTAGTCGTTTTATAACAATCAGATTAAGGTAATTTAGAAATATGGGAAAAGTCAAAATCAAAAAGAAAGAGACACGCATCGACATGACCGCGATGAGTGACGTGACTGTTCTTCTGTTGACTTTCTTCATGTTGACTTCTACATTCCTTCAGAAAGAACCCGTGACTGTGATCACGCCTCCGTCTGTTTCGGAGGAGAAGGTTCCCGATGCTAACCTGTTGTCAGTGCTTGTCAGCCCCGAGGGCAAGGTCTTCCTTGAAGTGCTCGGTAGCAAGGACTCGACAATGAAGAGCGAGACGGTTCGCGCCGACTTATTGAAGAATATGGTCGCCGAGTACAAGAAGACTCATCCCAGTGCTAACCTCGCGTTTACCAACAAGGAGATTGAGACTTTCTCTAAACTCAACGCATTCGGTGTACCTATCACTAAGATGAAAGAATGGTTGAACCTGGAACCTGACCAGCGCGACAAAGCGCTCGAGGCTGGCCCCGGTGTTCCAATCAACATGAATGAAGATCCAAACAACCCTAACGAGTTCCAGATGTGGATCAGGGCTGCCTATAACTCGGTTAACCCCGAACTTCAGGAATCGATGGTTAAAGGACGTGGTATTGCAATCAAGGCCGACCAGACAACGCCTTACAGCGTGGTGAACGTGGTTATGGACAACCTCCAGACCATGAAGATGAACAAGTTCACCCTGATGACGGCCCTTAAAACTGAGGAGGATTAAGATATGGCAATTAAAAGTAAAAGTCGTCAGAAAAAATTCGATACCCGTATCGACTTCACTCCTATGGTTGACATGAACATGCTGTTGATCACCTTCTTTATGTTGTGTACCACCATGATCAAGAGCCAGACGCTCCAGATCGCGCTGCCTACCAACGAGAAGGTTGAAAAAGAACAGCAGAACAAGGTAAAGCAATCCGAGGCTGTTACCATCATCATCGATGGTAAACTCAACGACAAGGGACTCTCTGACCCCAACGAGGGAATGCTTTTCTACTACGACGGTATGCCCGAGACTTCCAATCTGGCCAATGGCGAAAGCAACATGAAGCAGATTGAGTTTGGTGCAAAGACCGGCGGTGCTTATCCCGCTATCCGCGAGATTCTACAAGAGCGCAACAAGGAAGTCGTCCTCAAGATCGCCGACTTGAAGAAAGAATGGAAGGAAATGAAATTCTCCAAGAACGAGGAAATCAACGACTCCATCTATCAGGCCAAGGCTAAGGTGATCCGTAACGACTCCACCCTGAAGCGCCCGGTTGTGATTATTAAGGCTACGCCCAACGCAAGTTATGCTCACGTGGTGAGCGTGCTCGACGAGATGCAGATCAATAACATCAGCCGCTACCAGATCGACCGCATCAACGAGGTCGACTCGGCTATGATGATTATGGTCCAGGCTAAGAACCTTAAGAAGTGATGTTGGATTGATGGATTTGTTTAATCTTTAAAAAAGAAGAATTCAATTATGGCAAAAGAAGTTGATCTTTCATCGCGTGAATGGTGTGACCTCGTGTTTGAAGGTAAGAATAAGGACTTTGGTGCTTATGTTATCCGTACCGACTCACCCAAGCGTCACAACAGAGCCGTCCTGTGGACCATCATCGGTGCTATCCTCTTCGGTCTGCTGGCCTTCGGTTTCGTGAAGGCTAACCAGTACCTTGAGGAACGCCGTCTGGCCGAGCAGGGCGAGCAGGAAGAAGTGCTCATCGACATGTCTCAGGACGCTGAAGAACCCGAGCAGGAGGAGCAGCGCCTTGAGCAACCCAAGCCCGAGGTACTCCCCGAGGAAGTGCTGAAGTCTGTCAAGGTTACCGAACTCCAGATCGTCGAAGACGATAAGGTGAAGAAGGAAGACGAGATCAAGACTCAGGACGAGTTGAAGGAGACCGAGACCGCCTTTGGTCAGAAGGATAATGAGAAAGGTACTGAGGACCGTAACATTACCAAGACCCTGAAGGACGAGGTTGTCGTTGAGAAGAAAGAAGAGAAACCCAAAGAGGTGAAGGAAGAGATCTTCCGTTCAGTAGAGCAGATGCCCCAGTTCCCCGGTGGTGATGCTGCACTGATGAAGTTCCTCCAGTCACACATCAACTACCCGCCCATGGCTGCCGAGAACAATGTTCAAGGTAAGGTCATCCTGCAATTCGTTGTTGAGAAGGACGGTAAGGTTGGTGAGGTTAAGGTAGCCCGCTCAGTGGATAAGGATCTCGATAGGGAGGCAATCCGTGTCGTTAAGACCCTGCCCAGGTTCACTCCGGGTCGTCAGAATGGTCAGCCCGTGCGCGTATGGTACACGCTGCCCGTTACCTTCAAACTCCAGGGTACTAACTAATCGACACTTCGGTTAATCCCGCATAGTAAAAGGGGTGTGTGACAAAATTTGTCACACACCTCCTTTTTTTTTGTAACATGCCGAAATGCAATATTAAAGCCTCCGCTGATCCCGCTAGAGCCAAGCAGGCAAAATGCCATCATCGCGCAGGTCAAGGCTCATGGTCACCATGCGCTTTTCCTGCTTCCCCGTTGATCTCAATATCAAGAAAAATGGCCTCGTCATCAATAGCGCAAATGACGAATTACCCCCAAATGACCTTTTTGTTTTGTAAAATATTGGTAACCAGTGTGTTGGGTTTCGAAGTATGACCATTAAATGCTCGCCTTATTTCGATGATCTATAGTAATTTTGCAAGGAGAGTTAACCCGGTTTATTAACCTAAATCATGTTTTGATCTATTAGGGTTACAGTAGATGAAATCGATTCTAAACAGATTAGCCAGAGTCTCTGAAAAAGACACCACGGCTCAATGAATACAGGTTAATGGGCATTTGTTAAACTTTTAAAATCGAAGTATTATGGCAAAGGAAATTAATTTATCATCGCGCGAATGGTGCGATCTCGTTTTTGAGGGGAAGAATAAGGACTTCGGGGCCTATGTCATCCGTACCGAATCAACCAAGCGTCACAACAAGGCTGTCCTGTGGAGCATCATTGGAACCATCATCTTCGGCCTGCTGGCCTTCGGTTATGTGAAGGCTAGTCAGTACATAGAAGAGAGAAGGATTGCCGAGTGGGGCGAGCAAATCGATGTCATTGTCGACATGTCGCAGGAGGCTGAGGACCCTGAGCCCGAACAGGAACGTCTCGAGCAGGAGAAACCCGAGGTGCTGCAGGACGTCCTTAACTCGATTAAGGTGACCGAACTCCAGATTGTCGAGGACAATGAGGTGAATCGCGAAGATGAAATCCTGTCTCAGGACGAGATTGAACAAACGAACAAGGCCTTTGGACAAACCAATGTGGACAATGGCCAAGATGACCGCACTCAGTTCCATACGGCAGTCGAGGAGGTTGTCGTCGAGAAGAAAGAAGAGAAACCCAAGGAGGTGAAGGAAGAGATTCACACGTTAGTAGAGCAGATGCCCCAGTTCCCCGGTGGCGATGCCGCGCTGATGAAGTATCTGAGTTCACACATCAACTACCCGCCCATGGCTGCTGAGAACAATGTTCAAGGTAAGGTCATCTTGCAATTCGTCGTTGAGAAGGACGGTCGTGTCGGGGAGGTGAAGATTGCCCGCTCGGTGGATAAGGACCTTGACAAGGAGGCTATCCGAGTCGTTAAGTCACTGCCCAAGTTCACTCCGGGCCGTCAAAATGGATACCCAGTGCGTGTGTGGTACACGTTACCCGTAAACTTCAAACTCCAGGGCACCAACTAACCTGAACTTCGGTTAATTCCGCATCATACTACGAGCGGCGCCGCATCGATTGCGACGCCGCTCGTAGTGTCATTATTCTTCCCGCGACCCGATCCCTCGGTTGCGCCGGTGGTCAACTGGTGGTAGTGCTACTTGCCTGATGCATCATGCCACGTGCTGGCGTGCCGGACTTGCACCGTGATTGCCTCTGAATGGGCAATAACCGCAGTCCCGTGCGGTACCAGTTAGGGGGTGTTCCAGTTCGCCCCACTAGGCGCAACCTACAATTCCTGTTATGTCTTTTTACTCATTGCCCACGGCAATCAGGAGTTCTTGTCACATCAGTTCTGTTGCAAAGTTGATGGACTGAATCTCCACATCGAGCGTGCGTAACTGGGACGATAGTTTGTCCAACTGCTTGCCCATCGCTTTGACGTCGATCGTTGTCACATACTTGATCTCGCTGCGTGAGTAGCGTTCGCTCGACGAGGATGCCTGGTTGAACACCTCGCGCAGCACCTGCACGCGCTTGGTCAGCACATCGCGCTCAGCCATGAGTTGTGTCAGCGTTTTGTCACCGCTCTTGGCGTGCATATTGGTCACATTGATGCGATAGATGAGTTCCTCCAGTTGCTTGAGGCAACTATCCAGGTCCTTCATCAGGTCTGTGGGATCTTCGGCGGGCTGTTCGCCCTCCTGAATCCTTACATTGTTAATGATGCGCACCTTCAGTTGTTCGATGCGCGTCTGCAAATCCTTGCGGATGCTTAATGCTTCGGCTAACTTCATAATCTCCTATTTCGGTTGGGTTGATTGGGGCAAAGGTAATCATTATTCCGCCTTCGGGCAATCTCGATCAGGCTAAAATGAAGCCTGCCACCCGTCATCGGCGGGCAGCAGGCTTAGATCACGTTGCAAATAAGCGCGTCGTCGGCTTATTTGTTAACCTGGAAGCGGTTCCAACCGTCCTTCAGGTGAGCAACTACCTGGTTGGCAGCGGCAAGACCTGCGTTGATGTTAGCCTCGGCGGTCTGGGCGCCCATCTTCTTGGGGGTGAACAGCACGCGGTCGGCATACTTGGCCTCGAGTTCCTCAGCGTTGGAGGGCTTAACGTCGGCAATGTAGCGGAAGTCGGGACGGCTCTCCATAGCCTCGGCCAGACCAGCCTCGTCGATGACCTCCTTGCGGGCGGCGTTGATCAGGACACCGTTCTTGGGGAGCATCTCGATGAGTCGCTTACCTATTGAACCGCGGGTCTCGTCGGTAGCGGGGATGTGCAGGCTCACGTACTGGTTCTCGCTGTAGAGTTCCTCTACGCTATGAACGGGATGGATGCCGTCGGCCTCCATAACCTCGTCCTTAACCCAAGGATCCAGAGCGCTGATCTTCATGCCGAAGCCCTTGGCGATGCGTGCCACGCAGCGACCTACGGCGCCATAGGCATGGATACCCAGCGTCTTGCCCAGCAACTCGGTGCCCGAGGTGCCGTTATAGCGGTTGCGGATCAGAGTCACGAGCATACCCATTACCAACTCGGCAACGGCGTTGCTGTTCTGGCCAGGGGTGTTCATCACGCACACGCCGTGAGCGGTTGCCTCGGCCAGGTCGATGTTGTCATAACCTGCGCCAGCGCGTACAACCACCTTCAACTCGGGAGCGGCATCAAACACTTCCTTGTCCACCTTGTCGCTGCGAACGATCAGACCGGCGCAGTCGGCGATAGCCTTGATCATGTCCTCACGGGTACCTTTCTCTACGAGTACCAACTCGTGACCAGCACCTTCAATCACCTCACGGATGCCCTGTACTGCTACGGGAGCAAAGGGCTTCTCGGTTGCAACTAAAATCTTCATGATTCTGTGTTACTCCTTATGTTTTTAACTGTCAATGGATTAATGCTTGTTCTCAAACTCCTTCATGGCCTCAACGAGCACCTTCACGCTCTCCAGGGGAAGGGCGTTGTACAGAGATGCGCGGTAGCCACCTACTGAACGGTGACCCTTGATGCCTACGATTCCCTTAGTGCCGGCGAAGTCCAGGAAGTCCTTCTCCAGTTCCTTGTACTCGGGCTTCATCACGAAGCATACGTTCATGATTGAGCGGTCCTCAGGCTTAACGGTGCCTACAAACATCTTGCTCGAGTCGATGGCGTCATACAGATAGGCGGCCTTCTCCTCGTCCATGCGCTGCAGTACCTTCACGCCACCCAACTCTTTGTACCACTTCAGGGTCTGAAGGGCTGCGAAGATCGGGAATACGGGAGGTGTATTGAACATCGAACCCTTTTCAACGTGGGTCTTGTAGTTCAGCATCGTGGGCAGTACACGGTCAACCTGGCCCAGAACGTCTTCCTTAACGATGACGAAGGTAACACCGGCGGGAGCGATGTTCTTCTGAGCGCCACCGTAGATCAGGTCATACTTCGACACGTCAACGGGACGTGAGAAGATGTCCGACGACATATCGGCTACCATGCGTACGGGCACGTCATAGTCCTCGCGGATCTCGGTGCCATAGATGGTGTTGTTGGTCGTGATGTGGAAGTAGTCAACATCGGTGGGAATCTCATAGCCCTTGGGAATGTAGGTGTAGTTGTCCTCCTTGGACGAACCGACTACGTTAACCTCACCAAACAACTTGGCTTCCTTGATGGCCTTGTTGGCCCAAGTGCCCGTGTCCAGATAGGCGGCCTTGGTCTTCAGCAGGTTCATGGGAACCATGCAGAACTGGGTGCTTGCGCCACCACCCAGGAACAACACCTTGTAACCCTCGGGGATATCGAGCAACTCTTTGAACAGAGCCTCGGCTTCGTCAACAACAGCCTGGAATTCCTTGCTGCGGTGTGAAATCTCAAGAATCGACAGGCCAGTGCCTGCAAAGTCACGAATTGCGTCAACGCACTTGTCCAGAGTGTACTGGCTCAGGATTGACGGTCCAGCATAAAAATTATGTTTCTTCATAACGGTGTTAATTGAAATTAGAAGTTATTATAAATAATGTATTGATTGTCGGCATTCCTTTTTTTAACTGTGACAAAGTTACGGCTTTTTTTTCATTGACGCAATACCCGCGTTTTTTTCTCTTTTTATGGCATTTTGTCAATTTGTACCCTCTAGACGAACTTTTGTGATGAATTAAGTGCCGTAAATCGTGGGTTTTGTGACAGAATGTAAGATATGGACGTTTTTTGTGGCAAAAGTTTTTTTATGCTTTTTTTGCTTTTTTCACAGCCAATCAAAAAAATATCAAAAACCTTGGTAAAAATGACTCTCGTTTGGAAAAATCACTGTATATTTGTGACGCTTTTAAGAGGCGTTTTGGATTTCTCGCATCAGAGATTTGAGCGCCACTTGACAGAACGTGAAATTAACTTTATTGTTTTTATCTAATTAACAACTTTTTTATATTATTATCATGAACGTTGAGAAAATTATGGCCGACCTGGAGGCTAAGCATCCTGGCGAGTCCGAGTATCTGCAGGCTGTTCGCGAAGTCCTTGAGTCTATCGAGGAGGTTTACAATCAGCATCCTGAGTTTGAGAAGGCTAAGATCGTTGAGCGCATGGTTGAGCCCGAGCGCATCTTCACTTTCCGTGTAACCTGGATTGACGATAAGGGTGAGGTTCAGACCAACCTCGGTTATCGCGTACAGTTCAACAGTGCCATTGGCCCGTACAAGGGTGGCTTGCGTTTCCACAAGGCTGTTACTCCCTCAATGCTGAAGTTCCTCGGTTTCGAGCAGACTTTCAAGAATGCTCTCACCACGCTCCCCATGGGCGGCGGTAAGGGTGGCTCTGATTTCGACCCCGTTGGCAAGAGCGACGCTGAAATCATGCGTTTCTGCCAGGCTTTCATGCTTGAACTTCGTCACAACATTGGTCCCGACCAGGACATTCCCGCTGGTGACGTTGGCGTTGGTGGCCGTGAGATTGGCTTCCTCAATGGTATGTATCAGAAACTCGCTCGTCAGTATCACACTGGCGTCCTCACTGGCAAGGGCATGACCTGGGGTGGTTCTATCCTCCGTCCCGAGGCTACCGGTTTCGGCGCTCTCTATTTCACTCAGCACGTGCTCCGCACCGCTGGTAAGGATATCAAGGGCAAGAAGATCGCTCTCTCTGGCTTCGGTAACGTGGCTTGGGGTGCTGCTACCAAGGCTGTTGAACTCGGCGCTAAGGTCGTTGCCATCTCTGGCCCCGACGGCGTTTGCGAGATCCCCGAGGGTATCACTCCCGAGATGATCGACTACATGCTCGACATGCGTGCTTCTAACCGTAACAAGGTTCAGGACATGGCCGACAAGTTCCCCGCACAGGCTAAGTTCACCGCCGGCAAGAAGGCTTGGAGCATTCCTTGCGACATCGCTCTTCCCTGCGCATTCCAGAACGAACTTAGCGAGGACGATGCTAAGGAACTGAAGGCTAACGGTTGCTGGTGCTGCTGCGAGGTTTCCAACATGGGTTGCCAGCCCGGCGCTATCCACTTCTTCCAGAAGAATGGCGTGCTCTTCGCTCCTGGTAAGGCTGTCAATGCTGGTGGCGTTGCTACCTCTGGTCTCGAGATGACCCAGAACGCTGCTCACCTCAGTTGGTCCGCTAAGGAAGTTGATGAGAAACTTCACTGGATCATGCAGAACATCCACGAGCAGTGCGTGAAGTTCGGTACTCAGGCCGACGGCACCATCGACTACGTGAAGGGCGCTAACATCGCTGGCTTCATGAAGGTCGCTCAGGCTATGCTCGAGCAGGGTGTTATCTAATCCCTGTATTGAGATTGCTTAACTAACCAAGTACCTTTTACTAGGCAGGACGTCTTAGGATGCCCTGCCTAGTTGTCTTTTCGCTTTTTGCAGGCTCTGCCGGGTTTCATGACCGCTCAATTAATATAAATTACCATTTTTCACTATTGAATGTCTGAAACTTTGATTATCTTTGCATCTTGAATAATTCTATTGTATATGAACGAAAACGAGAAATTAATTCAATCTATCATCGAAGCAATTCAGGAAAAGAAAGGACGCAACATTGTCCATGTTGACCTCACTGGTATCGAGACAGCAGCGGCACAGGGATTTGTTATCGCTACGGGCAATACTCCCATGCAGGTCGCTGCCATAGCCGACAGCGTCAGGGAATATGTCGAGAAAAATGCCAAGCAGAGGCCATTCAACTACGATGGATATCAAAATGCGCAATGGGTGATCATCGATTACGGCAACATCTTTGTGCACGTCTTTGTACCCGACTTCCGCGAGCGCTACAACCTAGAGCAACTCTGGGCCGATGCCCGCATCAACAACATCCCCGACCTGGATTGAAAAACCATCAATTGCAGTTTATCGATAAATAATGGCAAACAATAATCAGCGCAAATTACCTAAGTTCAACATCTTTTGGATGTACGGGCTTATCATTCTCGCCCTGCTGATGTTCTACTATTGGCAGAACAACGAGGTTTCGCAACCTGTCAGTTGGACTCAATTCGAGTCATGGGTGCAGAAGGGAGGAGTCACGTCCATCACAGTCTATACCAACAAGAATACCGCCGAGGCAGTGCTTAGCGATTCGTTGGCAAAGGAGATGTTCAAGGGCAAACAGTATGCCCCCACGCCCGGAACGCCAACCAAGATGGTGACTCACATACCCAGTTCCGATAAGTTTGACGAGAAAGTGGAGCAATGGAGGCAGAAAGGCGTCTTCAAGGGAGACGTTAAGTATGACCAGGCCAGCGACTTCTCGATGGCATTCTGGACCTTTGGCCCGATCGTTCTGCTCGTGCTCCTATGGTTCTTCCTGCTCAAGCGCATGAACGGCGGCGCAGGAGGTGGAGGTGGCATCTTCAACGTTGGCAAATCCAAGGCGCGACTGTTCGACAAGGACAATGCCAACAAGGTGACCTTCCGCGATGTGGCAGGACTCGCCGAGGCCAAAGTCGAGATTGCCGAGATCGTCGACTTCCTCAAGAACCCCAAGCACTATACCGAACTGGGCGGTAAGATACCTAAGGGAGCCCTGCTGGTGGGACCTCCGGGTACCGGCAAGACATTGCTGGCAAAGGCTGTTGCCGGCGAGGCCGACGTGCCCTTCTTCTCAATGTCGGGTTCCGACTTCGTCGAGATGTTTGTCGGTGTCGGAGCATCCAGGGTAAGGGATCTCTTCCGCCAGGCCAAGGAAAAAGCCCCCTGCATCGTCTTTATCGACGAGATCGATGCCGTGGGACGTGCCCGTGGCAACAAGGCCAACCTAGGCGGTAACGACGAGCGCGAGAGCACACTCAACCAGTTGCTTACCGAGATGGACGGCTTCGGCAGCAATAGCGGCGTGATCATCCTGGCCGCGACCAATAGGGCCGATATCCTGGACAAGGCTTTGCTTAGGGCTGGTCGTTTCGACAGGCAGATCTATGTCGAACTGCCAGAACTTAGCGACCGTAAAGAGATATTCCAAGTGCATCTGCGTGATGTCAAGACAGATGGCTCGGTCGACCTGGACCTGCTCTCAAGACAGACTCCTGGCTTCTCGGGTGCCGATATCGCTAACGTCTGCAACGAGGCCGCCCTTATTGCCGCCCGACATAAAAAGCAAGCCGTACAGCGACAAGACTTTATGGACGCTATCGACCGCATCGTAGGCGGGCTCGAGAAGCGATCCAAAGTCATTACCGACGAGGAGCGACGCTCGATTGCTGTTCACGAGGCAGGACATGCCACAGTGAGTTGGCATCTGCGTTATGGCGATCCGCTGATCAAGGTGACCATCGTTCCCAGAGGCAAGGCTCTGGGTGCCGCCTGGTATATGCCTGAGGAACGTCAGATCGAGCCTAAACAGGCACTGCTCGACAAGATCTGTTCCCTCATGGCCGGACGCGTCGCCGAAGATATGTTCATGGGATTTATCGATACCGGAGCCCTCAACGATCTCGAACGCGCAACCAAGATTGCCTATGCCATGGTGACCTATTATGGCATGAGCGACAAGTTGCCCAACATATCCTATTATGACACGTCGGGCGACGCCTATGGTTTCACCAAGCCTTATAGCGAGAACCGCGCACAGACCATCGACGAGGAAGTGCAGCACATCATCGATAGCCAGTATGAGCGCGCCCGTCAGATTCTCGACCAGTATCAGCAAGGGCATCATCAATTGGCTGAACTGTTGCAGCAGCGCGAGGTCATCTACACCGAGGACGCCGAGCGAATCTTTGGCCCGCGCCAGTGGCAATCGCGCACCGAAGAGATTCTCAAGGAGAACGCGGCAGACAGCAGCGCTGAGGAGCACGTCGTGGGAAACGGCGATGATGCAGCATCGGTAACTCCGCCGCCCTTTGAGCAGAACGAATCCTCTAATCACTAAATCGTCATGGGAAGCATAGAGTTTAACGAAACCCAGCGGGCTGCCCTGGTCAGCCTGTTGATAGAGATGATCAATGCCGACGGCGTGGTCGACGTGAGTGAGTGTGACGTCTTCAATACCATCTGCGTCGAGCAGGGTATCAGCGACGACACCTTCAGAATCGGTCAGTCGCTCAACAGCATGGTGGCTGTTGACATCATGAAGAAGATGAGCGATATCCAGAAGATAGCGATCGCCAAGTTGCTGATCCGTGTGATTGATGCTGATGCCAACGACGACGACAAGGAGATTCAACTTTTCAACACGATTTGTAAAGCCACTGGCGTCGACATCCTCATCGCAGCCATGGATAAGGACTGAGATTGATGCCGTTTCGGTATTTTCTCTAATATATATAATGTGCGGGCCGGATCCCATCAAGGATGGCCCGCACATTTTTTTGATCAGAGTGGGGTAGAAGAGGCGCCTGATATCAGGTGTGGAATCGGATGTGCCGTCACTTCGGCTTTTGAGTGGGATTTTGCCGATTTTCGGAGGAAATCCCATTTTTTTGAAGTCTTGGTAAATTTTTTTTAAAATATTTTTTCGGCGCGTAATAAATTGAATATAAGAGATTAATGGACCTTATTAACACGATTTTTAGGCGATTGTTAATAACTTTGATTGAAAAAAAAGGCAAAAAAATTTGGTCAGTATCAAAATCGGTTATAATTTTGCACCGCTTTTCGCCTCAAACGGGGCGTGAGAGCAACTCAAAAAAAGAGTTCTTTGACATGTTTGCAACAACATTGACGTAGTACAAGAGAGAACAGGGACAGAAATTGTCCCCGTTGATTCTGAAACATCATAGTACAACACAATAGAGCAGGAATCATCAAGGGCCAGACGTTAATCTTCGGTCGAGTGTTGCGTTTTCATTATATCTTTTGGAAGAAAGAAAAAACGATAATACAACAACGAAGAGTTTGATCCTGGCTCAGGATGAACGCTAGCGACAGGCTTAACACATGCAAGTCGAGGGGCAGCGCG
>ONQS01000019.1 GCA_900320055.1 uncultured Prevotellaceae bacterium | reverse complement strand
AGGCCGGTGATGCGGACCACGGGGCCTATGGGCTTGAGGTTAGCCTCGTTGCCGCCCTGCGTGGTGAGGATCCAGGCGATGGGCTTGTGGCGCTTGTCGTCGGGCACCTTGGGAGTGGGGGCGTAGCCGTCGGTGAGGAATACCAGGCCGTCGTATTGCTCGTTCTGGTAATAGTAGTCGATAGCGGGCTGGAAATTGGTGCCGCCACGGCCGGTCACGCGGATGCTGCGTGTGGCCTGCTTGAGCAGCAGGGGCTCTGGTGTGGTGATGTGGCTGTCAAACTCGATGACCTCGATGCGCTCAATGCCCTGCTTAAAGAAGCGGTTGATGACGGCAAGAAACCGTTGTATGTCCTCGTCGGGTACACTGCCGCTGACGTCGACGGCGACAAGCAGGCAGGTGCTGTAGGCATACTGGCTACCCATGGCGTCGAAGCCGTAGCGGCGGTTGGGGCGCATGCGTGTGAGGTGGCGCTTGGCACTGAGGATGCTGGCGCGGAACTGGCTGAGGATGGCACGGAAGTTCTGCTTGCTCACCAGCGTACTCTCGATAAGAGCCTTGAGGTCGCCACTGAGTGATCCCCACTGGTTGCAGCGCTGAGCGGTTTCGATCTCGTGGTTGACCCGCTCACTCATCAGTTCGTCCTCGTCCCAAAGCGAAGCCCCGGCATCGGCTTGGAGCAGACTGTCGGTGACCTGGTCACTGTCGGCATCGCCCTGTCCGTTGCCAGGCATGTTCATGTCTATGGGAATGCCGTCACTATCGGCATTCTGCTCGAATTGAGTCACCTGCCCTGCCATAAGTGAGTAGTATTGTTCAAAAGCCTGGTCGCGTGGGATGTCGAAGATGGTGGGCGGTTCCAGACCGATGGAGTCCATGCCCTCAAGGTTATCACACAGGGTGAGGTCGCTCGACAGCCGCATGACGTCGCGTCGCGGGTTGTAAGGTTGGCGCTGGTAGGGATGCTTGAGGATGATGCGCACCACTTCGGCCTTGAGACGGAGAGCCAACTGCTTATCATCGAGGTGCTCCAGACGGTCGGGGTTAAACTCGATGATGCCCTTGCCACACCGCATGTCGCATCCCATGTTGTCGTTACGCTTGATGGCATGGGTGCACAACACGGCAAATAGGAGCGGTTCTGTCAGGAACCAATCCTGCGAGAGGGACTTTATGCGCTGGCCTACGGTCATCACAGGTCGCTGATCATCTGGTTGATTAAGGCCAATGCCTCACGACAGTCGATCATGATAAAGGCGTTGGCATTGGGGTAGGTCGCGTTCTCAAAGAACGAGGCGAAGTGTGCGATGGCCTCTTGACGGCTGTTGCTGAGCATCCAGCGGATGTAGCGCACGAGATTGTTTCCCACGGCCTCGGTCTCCTGGCTGTTCACACCGAGTTCCAGCGTCTGATAGATGCCCTCATTGATGATGGCGATCTGTGGCATGGTGTAGGTGGACAGTTCGTTCTGGCAGGCGACAAAGTCGTGGAGCACCTCGCGGGCGGTGAGCATGCGCGACTGGTTGAGGGATTGTATAAACATTGATGCCGAGCGGGCACCGATGATGCCGGTGATCATTTTGGCCAGCCGATTCATGTCGGTGATATTGCCGCTGGCCTGCAGCATGCCCGATACGCGGACCCAGGCACGACGGTCGGGCGTCTTGTCGAAGGTGCCCTTGTTGATGTCAACATTCTTCTCGAGTTCGTCGGGATGCTCCTCGATGAAGGTGACCACGCGCTGGTCGATGCCGTGTTGCTTGGCCCAGAAGAGCCATTCGCCCACAGTGGGGGAGAAGAAATAGACGTTAAATCGCGACACCAGTGCTGGGTCCAAATCCGTCAGTTGATACTCCTCACCATCGTTGACGGCCGCAATCACACGGCTGCCAGCGGGAAGCGAACGCCCTGCCAGTTTGCGGTTGAGCGACAGGTCCATGACCGATTGGAGAATCTCGGGACGGGCGCGGTTCATCTCGTCGAGGAAGAGCACCACGGGCTTGTCGTCGGTGGGGAACCAGTAGGGGGGCATAAATTCGGTCTTGCCTGTGGCTTCGTCCTTGTTGGGTAAGCCGATCAGGTCGCCTGGGTCACTCATCTGTCCCAGGAACAAGGCAATGACGGGAATGCCCTGGTCCTCGAAGTGACGGGTGATGATTTCACTCTTACCGATGCCGTGCTTGCCCACGAGCAGGATGTTTTGTGTCGATGGCGTGGTCTCGAGAATGGTCTTGAGGTCGCCGGTGTTGATGGTGATAGCCATTATTGAGTTGTTAGTTCTTGGTTGTTAGTTTTTGTTGGCGGTAATCCATTCGACCTTGTGGCGCGGGCCAGTCAGTCGATAGGGGAACAGCCGGGCGAGTTCGGCCAGCCGTGGCAGGTAAGTCATGTCGTGCTGGATGCGTGCCTCGATGTCTCCACCCTGATTCAGGTCGATGATCATCGCCAGACCCTTGTTCAGGCCGATGTGGAGTTGCCGTTTCCCTTCTTCCTCATCCTCGGTGAGGTGGTAGCGGTAGGGCTTGCCCTCAAAGCACTTGTCAACCCGTTGCTGCAGTGGCGACTTGGGATACTCGGTGACAGGTGCGTCGCTGCCGTTCATCAGGCGTTGCAGCCATCCCTTGATGCCTCGCTTGGCAGGCTCAACGGCTTGCTGGTGGGCATCGGCGGCGGGCGCTGTCTGCCAATCGTCGCGCACCTCGCCTCGCACCACGAAGCGGCCATCCCGGGCCATGTAGGCAAACTCCACCATGTGGGGCTTGACCAGATCCAGATGATTGATGAAGTTGTCGTGAGGAATGGGCAGGTCCAATGTCTTGTAGGCATTGAGGCGCACGAGCAGGCGGGCCTTGTGGCCGTCGGCATGGCGCTTGTCGAAGTAGTAGGTGATGCCCGTATTGTCGAAGTATCGCTTCAGGTAGGCATCCATGTTGTTCAAGGCCATGTTGCGCATTTTCACGCCCTTGCTGTCGGCCTTGAAGGCCTCGGCGATGACTTCGCGCCATTGCTCGGCATGGTCCAGGAATGCCATTGACGACTCCACGATGTGGCTGCGGTCGATGACTTCCATGGGTGCGCCTGTCCACCGCTGGTGGTAGTGCATCTCCTCGATGTCGATGGCAGCACTCACGGCATTGCCTTGGACGGTATGACATAATGTCAGTCCACAGGGCGCTTTCACGTTCAGTCCCACGCCATAATTGCCCAAGTCCACCAGTTGCACCATCTCATCGGTGACAATGCCATTGACCATTGCTTGGCGGGCAGCCTCATATTCCTGAAGCATTCTGGCGCTGAGCCTTGGCCCTGTAGCCTGATGCCCGTTGGCTCCAGGTCTGTCGCCGAATGTCGGTTTCATCACATCATCGATGCGGCCAGCCACTAGTTGCGACTCGCTGCCTTCGACTTGGGTATGGGTGTAGATAAACATCGCTCATCATTCAAGCAAGAACCGTGCCGATTGGCAGTCACATGGCACATTGGCGCCTGCCCTCCAAAAACTAAGACCTAAGAACCAAAAACTAAGACCTAAGACCTAAGAACTAACAACTAACAACTAACAACTAACAACTAAGACCTAACAACTAAAAACCACAATCAAAAACTAACAACCAAAAACTAACAACTAACAACTATTTATTACCTTTGCGAACGAGAAATGCAATTCGACACTTACACATATGCTTTGTTTCTGCCTCTGGTGTTTTTTCTATACTGGGGGCTTCGAAATCACCTCAAGTGGCAAAACCTGTTCCTGTTGGCGGCGAGTTACGTGTTTTATGGCTGGTGGAACTGGCGCATGCTGGGGCTGATTATACTCACGACATTGTCTACCTATGGCACGGCATTGATGATGCGAGGCGACCGCTCGGGTCACGATAGGGCGTGGGCCGCTGGTAATGTGGTTCTGAATCTGGGCATCCTGTGTGTGTTCAAGTATCTGAACTTCCTGCGTGGCAGTTTTGTGCACCTGCTGGGCCTGTTTGGCATCAATCCCGATTGGCCCACGTTACACATCCTGTTGCCGGTGGGTATCTCGTTCTATACCTTCCAAGCCATCAGTTACACGCTCGATGTGTATCGCGGCGATGCCAAGCCAACGCGCGACGTGGTGGCCTTTGCCGTATACATCGCATTCTTTCCCCAGTTGGTGGCCGGACCTATCGAACGCGCCACCCATCTGCTGCCTCAGTTCTTGAGAAGAAAGGAGTTTGACTACGACACGGCAGTGGTGGGTATGCGCCAGATACTGTGGGGTCTCGCCAAGAAGGTCATCGTGGCCGATAGCATGGGCTACTATGTCGACCAGTTGTTGCGCAACCCTTATGACTATGGCGCTCCCAGCATGATTTGGGCCGGAATCCTGTTTGCCGTACAGATTTATGCCGACTTCTCAGGTTATAGCGACATCGCCATAGGCTCGGCCCGCTTGCTCAACATCAGGTTGCAGCCCAACTTCTGCTATCCGTTCTTCTCCCGCAACATGAAGGAGTTGTGGCAACGCTGGCACATCTCGTTGATGACATGGTTTCGCCTATACGTATATTTTCCGCTGGGAGGTTCGCGCTGCGGCAAGTGGCGCACTGCGTTCAACGTCATGATCGTCTTCTCGCTGTCGGGATTGTGGCATGGTGCTGACTGGACGTTTGTCATCTGGGGCCTGGTCAACGGATTGCTGTTGTTACCCTATGTGGTGTTGCCTCGTCGTCAGATGAGCGAGCATGCCTCGTGGCGTGACCTGCCCCGCTGCTTGCTGACGTTCTTTCTGTTTGCGATGGTGTTTATCGCATTTCGTGCCGACGGTATCACCCATCTGGGTCAAATCTGTGACGTGATGATCAACGGCTCTTGGAGCCAATGTCCCGCTTATGGACAACCGATATTGTACATCGTCCCATTCTTCATTATCGAGTGGGTCGGGCGTCGCCAGGAATTTCCCATCATGCGGCTACCGCTGCCCACGGTGATGAGATGGATCATCTACTGGGGATTGCTGGCTGGTATTGCCATGGCCAGCCTGGACCGGAGCGCGCAATTCATCTATTTCCAGTTTTAACGATCTTGCGCTATTGTGCAGGTCTGCCTTGCTCAGCCTCAAGGATACATAATGAAGGACGCGTCCATCATAGTGGGCGCGTCCTTCATTATATGAAAGGTTGGATAATTACTACTCTTCTGGAATTATGATCGATTGCTGCCAATCTGCATCAATGCATGAGCAGATAGTCGATCAGCGACGTCACATCGTTGATATTGATTTCACCGTCGCCATTGCTATCGGCCACGTCGAGGTTGATGGATGAGGCTTTGCCACTGAGCAGGTAGTCGATCAGGCAGGTGACGTCGGAGATGGTCACTTCACCATCCATGTCCACGTCGCCTTGGATAGCACCCTCGCTGTTCTCGTCAAGGACAATCTGGAATTGGGTCGCAGTGCTGGGACGCACATTGTCGGCATAGGCTTCAAAGGCGCGCACCGTGCCGCTCGCTGCCTTGACAAAGTAACTGCCCTCGGCATTGAGGAAGTAGGCATCCTGGATATTCTTCTGGACAAATTCACCAACCGTCATGTGATAGGTGCCGCTGGTGATGGCCGAGGGATTTGGCTTGATGAGGACGTTATCGGCATTGAAGACAAAGGCCTTGTCACGCATGTCGGTGCCATTGGTCCCATCGTAGGGAGCAACAAAGTAGGGCACATTGGCCATAAGGGTCTCACCCACATATTCTGCGCGGAGTTTGGCCTCATCAACGCTATCTTCCTCCATATCGAAGTTGCAGATCCACAAGCGCTTGGTGTCGTTCTTGCTGTGCATCCAGTCGATCTTGGCGCCGTCGGCGGTGACGCTTGTGGCCTCAAAGGGCAGTACCATCGTGTTCCAACCGCCACGCTGGCCAGCGTGGCGACCACGGGTGAAGGTGCGCTCATAACTGATATGGCTGGCCGAGAAGCGGAACGGAGCGTAATAGTTGTAGCCATGCTTGAGGGTGATGTCGCCCTGAGCCACATGGTTCTTGATGACATTCTTACCGTCAAGGCCTGCGGGGATGGCATCAGCATTGCCTATATAGTACAGCGTGTTGGGGTTGTTGTTGGGGACAATCGAGGTCAGGCCGAGGTTTTCAAGGCTCACGGCAGCAGCCTCTTCGGGAACGGTAATGCCGTTAAAGGGTTTGTATCCGGTGCGGGTGCCATCACCATTCCATACCACCATACCATGATCGATGGTGTAGAATTTTGATCCACCGGGAGGAACAAGATTCTTGGTGGAGTCGTTCTCGTTGCGGCCGTAGATGTTGAGCGCGTAGACCGAACCGAATGCCAGATTGTCAAACTCGAAGTAGAAGGTCTGGGTCTCTCCGGCAGGAATGTTCACGTTGCGGCTCAGATAAGTCACCATCTCGCCCCTATTGTTATCGACGATAAACAGGGGTGCCAGGATGTATCGGTTGTACTCGCCCTCGGTGTTATGGTTGGTGACATCGACCTTGAACTTGATGTAACTGTCATAGATCACCATATCCTCGCTGGCTCCGATGGCATTGATGTCTACGGTGAGGTTCATCGGGTATGTTACCGATCCGGCAATGTTGACGCTGCCTGTGCCGGGAATAGCCCCATCCCACGTGGTGTCGTGGATACCCAGGTGGGCGCTCTTGGTACCAGCGTTCTGCGGGGTGAAGTTGAAGGTGACCACCTTGGTTCCGCCAGCGGGAATCTCCGTCTCGACCACGGTTGTGTACTCACCATACTCATCGATGTTCTCGTTGTCGACAAAGAGGAAGAGGCGTCCGCTGAAGCGGTCATTGCTCTTGTTCTTGACCGTGACGTGGCATTGCTCTGCGCTGCCGACTTTTTCACCACCGGTAAATTCAAAGTTGATGGCCTCAAGATCGACGATAGGATGGTCGGTCAAGGTAACCCAATCACCGTTGATGGTGGCTTCGACGTAAAAGCGGTCGCTGTCGATCATGGGGTCCCAAACGTTGCTGCCGGGAATGCTGCACACCGGTTTGATCTTGTAGGTGCCATTGGGAAGACCCTGGCCAAACGGATAGGATACGGAACTCTGAGTCTCGGGCCAACTGTCGGTGATGGAGATATAACTTGAGCCGTAGTAGGTCTGGGCGATAATATCGATGAAGTTATCCTGGTTGTCATACAGGGCGATGCCGCGCAGATACTTAGTGCCGTCGTTGATGTGGTCCTCGCCGGTCACCTTGATGTAGCGGCGCTTATTCAACTTGAATGAGCCATCCTCGCTGCGCTCAAAGGTGCGTGTGCCAGTGTAGTACATGTTGAAGACTGTCAGGCGGTGGTCTTCCTCGACGGGGACACCGCTATAACCGGGCATAATGCCGATGATAGCCGTCTGGTCGATGTTATAGCCCTCGCTGCTTGATGCGGCACCGATACCACCTGCATAGGGGTTGAGCACCGACAGCACAAAGTAGCCATCGCCTAAGCCACCCCATCCCCAGTTGATGTGATAGTAATCGCCATAGGCATAGCCGTCGCACACAAACGAATGACCGCCGCCACTGCCGGCACGGCCGTTGTAGATCATGGGACGGCCTGCGGCCAGTTCCTGATAGATCATTTCTTCCCACTCCTGTTGATCATAGTCGCTGCGATACACCAGTTTGGCATCGTAGTTGAAGTAGTCGTTCAGGGCGGTGGGGATATAGGGGTCGCTGGTGCTCGAGGCGTTGACGCCATACTGCATGCGAGCGGCCGATCCGGCATAGAGCATGAGCCATGCCACGGCGTCCTTCTCGGCATCAGTCTCGGCGCCGGTGTAGTTGTCGCGCATGTTGTCCCAGTCAAAGAAGATGGGATCCAGGGGATCCGTCTCGAATGCGCCATATTCCTCTTGCCAGTAGAAGGTGACGATGTAGGAGGGGATAATCTGGGTGCAACGCTGCGGATGCTTGTAGTAGTTCATGATCTGGGCCATTGAGGTGGCGACGCAACCTGTGTAGGCGAGTTCGCCCACGGTGTCTCCATTCTCATCGATGTCCATAAATTCCGGACAATGATTCCAGTAGGGGCCTGCCTGGTCCCAGTGGCTAGTGATCAGCGGCGAGATGCTGTTGCGGGTGGGACGCGGTGCATTGGCTCCCGCAGTGATGCCCAGCATGTCGAGCGACTCAATCTGGCGAGCATAACTGTCGAGCCATTCCTGCATGTTGACAGGCACATGGTCAGGATCAAAATTGCCACTATCGCTATAGCCCAGCACTTGAGTCGTGCGATCATCTCCTGATACGATGACGTAGCCCTGGTTGTTATAGGAGTTGAAAATGTAATAGTCTGCCTGGGTGGTCGTGGCATGACCGCCAGCCATCATCTTGGTGGATTTACTTATGGGAGAGGCCTTCAGTGTGACACCAGCACGGTGTTGTGACATGAACTGATTGGCCACTTTCAGGGCCTGGTCAGGTGTCACCGGCGATGCGGCTGCTACCAAAGCAAGCCAGATGGTCGCCAAAAATGTAAAATTTCTCATCTCTTATCTTGTTAATGTTATTAGAGGGTGGTAGTTATACGTAAGCGATTGCTTTAATACCACTGTTATAAATTGAAAAGCGTGCAAAAATATGATTTTTTTTTAAAATATACAATTTTAGGCATGAAATTAACATCTCATGCCTAAAAATTTTTATTTTGTTATGAAAAACAGGGAAGTGATTTATTCCTGTAAGTTTTGTCCTATTCAAGCATTGGTTGCCTGTTCGTTGTGGTCATGATGCTCACGGTTTTTCTTGATACGCACCTTAAGTTCATCAAAGCCAGTGCCATACACGCCATTGACATTGCTCTGGGTGATGATGGCCTCGCGATCGGTCTCCTTGATGATGCGGAAGATGTTGACGCTCTCATGCTTGCGGCACATCACCATCACGATTTTGACGTGATCCTTTGTGTACCAGCCGGTTCCTTCCAGGATGGTACAGCCCCTGTGGGCCTCCTGGATGATGTTATCGGCAATCTCTTTCCACTTCTTGCTGATGATTAGGAACTGAACGCTCTGGCGGGTATTGTTGATGACACGGTCGGCGGCCACAGAGTAGATGACCATGAAGATAAGACCATACACGATCTTATCAATCGAGTGGAACAGCAGATAGGACGAGCAGATAATCAGCACGTCGCAGTACATCATCGTGCGCCCAAACGACACGGTGCTGTACTTGGCCACCATCGCGGCGATGATGTCGGTGCCGCCCGTGCTGCCGTTATGAGTAAACACGATGCCTAGGCCGAAACCACACAGCACTGCGCCCAGAATGACGTTCATAAACGTCTGTTGCTCGATGATAGGCGTTGAGAACATGGGCTGCAGCACACCGATCATGATGGTCGCGATTGTGGCTCCGATGACCGTGCGCAGCACAAACTGCTTGCCCACGCTGTGGAAGGCAATGCATAGCAGGATGATGTTGATGACATAGTAAGTGATGGCCACGTTCCATCCCAGCCAGAAGTGGATGAGCGACGACAGACCCGTCACACTGCCAATCACGATTTTCTCGGGAAGGATAAACGCGGTGAAACCAAAAGCGTAACACAGCAGGCCGAAAGTGATCATCACATAGTCCTGCGCCAGGTTGAAGTATTTTCTAGTTGTGTCTGTCATAATAGCGATATGTCCCGTTTTAGGCCGCAAAATTACTCAAAATTTGTGCAAGTCGAACACAATACCAAATTTATTTGAGTATTGTTGAGACGCCGCCAAATTTATCCAACATTTGTGCAAGTCGAACACAATACCAAATTTATTTGAGTATTGTTGAGACGCCGCTAAATTTATCCAACATTTGTGCAAGTCGAACACAATACCAAATTTATTTGAGTATTGTTGAGACGCCGCCAGATTTATCCAACATTTGTGCAAGTCGAACACAATACCAAATTTATTTGAGTATTGTTGAGACGCCGCCAGATTTATCCAACATTTGTGCAAGTCGAGCCAGAAGCCCCGCTCATTTGCGCAATGATCCGCCACGGCCCTATGTTATGGGCATGGATGCCCTCTAAAATGAAGTAAAAAAAACGCGTTAGGCCGAAATCTGGCAAGGATTTTGATGGCTGTTTTCTAAAAATAACGTACCTTTAGCGTGGCAATTAGATGCTTGCGCTTGAAATCACATTATTAATAAATAGGACAGACATAGATTATTATTATGATTACAAGACTGATTATTTCGACACTCGCCGTACTGATCACGGCACTCACACTCGATGGCGTCACGGTAGAGCCCTGGTGGTGGGCCGTGATTGTTGCCGTCGTGCTGGGCTTTATCAACTCATGGATCCGCCCGTTGGTCAAGTTGTTTGCCTTGCCGATCAATCTGCTCACATTGGGCCTGTTCACCTTTGTAATCAATGCCCTGATGGTGATGCTGTGCTCATGGTTGATTGGGCCTCACTTTGAGGTGGAAAGTTTCTGGTGGGCATTAGGCTTCAGCATTGTGCTCACGCTGGTGAGTTGGATGCTGCATCTCTTCTTCCCGTCCAAGAATTGATTGCGGGTAGGTGCAGCCGACAAGTGCGCCTATTCACCATCAAACTTGATGGCGTTGCGGCTGGTGCTCTCGATGCGACGATTGCGCCAGCAGCGGCGGCATAGCGACACATACTTGTCGTCACCGCCTATTTCGACCTGGTTGCCGTCGGTGACGATGTTGCCGGTCGAGTCGATGCGCGCGTTGATGATGGTCTTGCGGCCACAGGAGCAGGTCGACTTAATCTCCTCGATGGTGTCGGCCAGTTCAAACAGGCGCCTTGAGCCCTCAAACATGTGTGACTGGAAGTCGGTCCGTAATCCGTAGCACACCACGTTCACGCCATAGTCGTCGACGATGCGCGCCAGTTGGTCGATCTGGTGAGCCGACAGGAATTGTGCCTCGTCGATAAGGATCCAATCCTTGACCACTTGTGTCTTGTCAAACATCTGTTTGAGCATTTCGTATAAGTCGCTCTCGGGATAAATCCACGAGCACTTGCGCTCGATGCCGATGCGCGAGCGGATCACGTTGTCATTCTCGCGGTCGTCGATGATGGGCTTCATGCACAGGTATTGCATGCCGCGCTCCTCAAAGTTATAGGCTTGGGTGAGCAGCATGGCGGTCTTGGCCGACCCCATAGTGCCATATCTGAAGTATAGTTTACCTACTCTGTTCATAGTGTCAAGATAAAGTCCTCTGTTGCAGATCGATATAACCCTTGTGCCTACGGCAACAAGGCCGACAACAAAGTTACTGATTTCCCTCCACTCCCACCTAGTTTTTGCCTCAAAAAAGTTATTAACATATCTTATGATCGCTCGGCGCCGAATCGGTATCAGCAGAGAACGAGTGACAGCAGCCATAAGGTCTGAGGCCTTGATGGCTGATGTCGGGTGAGCCGTGAATTGCTTATCGTAGTCATGCCATAGGGCTATAGATAAAAACGCAATGGCAACTTGCCACATGTGGGCTTGTTGCCATTGCGGTGTCTTGTAGTGGTGGTGCCCGATACTAAGGGGGTGCCTCTGGGTCCCAGCCCACTATCACACTCTAGAGAGGGTATTACTGTGCTCTAGAATTATTTGTTCTTGGCCTCTTCGGGAGCGATGCCTACCAGTTCGGGATCGATGAGGATTCGGCCGCAGTACTCACAGACGATGATCTTCTTGTGCATCTTGATTTCCATCTGTCGCTGGGCAGGGATGCGGTTGAAGCATCCGCCGCAGGCGTTGCGCTGAACGACAACGACGCCCAGGCCATTGCGGGTGTTCTTGCGGATGCGCTTAAAGGCGGTGAGCAGGCGCTCTTCAATCTTGTTTTCCTGCTTCTTGGCCTTTTCGCGCAGAGTCTCCTCTTTCTGCTTGTTTTCAGAGACGATCTCGTTCAACTCGCTCTTTTTCTCCTCGAGGGCGTGCTCACGGTCGGTGCACATCTCGTTGGCCTTCTCGATTTCGGCTTTGAGGGCATCGGCTTTGCGTGCAGCCTCGTTCATCTTCTTCTCGGCGAGTTCGATGTTCAGACTCTGGTATTCAATCTCCTTGGTCAGGTAGTCATACTCACGGTTGTTGCGCACATTGTCTTGGTCGGCCGAGTATTTCTCGATCATGGCCTGTGACTGCTCCTTGATCTCGCGGTTGCGGGCAATCTCGTCCTTCTGTGCTGCAATCTCTTCCTGATACTTGGCTGCACGGGTGTGCAGGCCGGCGATTTCGTCTTCCAGGTCTTGCACTTCCTGGGGCAACTCGCCTCTCAGGGTCTTGATGGCGTCGATTTCCGACAGTTTCTGCTGCAGGTCGTAGAGCGCTTTGAGTTTTTCTTCAACAGTGAGTTCTTTCTTTGTTGTTGCCATAACCTTTTGATTTATAAATAATTTACTTGGTTGATTTCGTTTTTTGCGAAAGCGACTGCAAAGGTAGGATTTTTTTTGCGAATAATCTCTAAAAAAATCTCTTTTGTGTAATGTTCGCTCTCATAGTGTCCGATATCTGCCACGACGATGCGCTGATGCCAGTCCAGGAAGTCGTGGTAGCGCATATCGGCCGTGACATAGAGTTGGGCTCCCAGACTTGCTGCCTTGCCGAGGAGGAAACCGCCGGCGCCGCCACACAGGGCCACGCGCGAAACCATGCGGTCGGCATCGCCGCTGTAGCGCACGGCGCCCACCTCAAAGGCTTCTTTTACCTTCTCGAGTATTACCCGGGCTGGTGCCTCCTCGATATTGCCGATAACGCCGCAGCCGGCAGTGGCGCTGTCGTGTGCACCATAGGGGTCTACCGGGCTGCCGTCGAGAAATTCCACATCGGTCATGCCGATTTTCTCGGCCATGCGGAACGACACGCCTTGCCAGGCGCTATCCATATTGGTGTGGGCGCTATAGACGGTGATGTCGTGCTTGATGGCCATGGCCACGGCACGCTCCACTGGGGTGCGGCCCATAATCTTTTTCAGGCCATGGAAGATGAGCGGATGATGGGAAATGACCAAGTTGAAGCCGCGGTCGATGGCTTCGGCGATAACGGTTTCGGTGGGGTCGGTGCACAGTAGCACTCCAGTGATGTCATCGTCGGCATTGCCCACTTGGATGCCAGCATTGTCCCAATCCTCCTGCAGGCGCAGGGGAGCATATCGCTCGATGGCGTCGGTGATTTCTCGTATCTTCATATCGGGTGACCATTTCTGGCTCTGAGTTCCTGGCCCTTGCCTTTGCGGTCAGGAACTCATGCCGGAAACTAACTTGTAGTTGTCTGTCTGGATAAGGAATTTATGCCTTGTTCTCGGCCTTGAGGCGCTCGCGGTCCACGTCGATGTAGAGTTCGTCGAGTTGGCTCTGGTCTACAGGGCTGGGGGCGTCGAGCATGACGTCGCGGCCGCTGTTGTTCTTGGGGAAGGCGATGCAGTCGCGGATGCTGTCCAGGCCAGCCATGATCGACACGAAGCGGTCAAATCCGAAGGCCAGTCCAGCATGGGGAGGTGCACCATACTTGAAGGCATTGATCAGGAATCCGAACTGGGCCATGGCGCGCTCAGGGGTGAAGCCCAGGATGTCGAACATCTTGGCCTGCAGTTTGCCATCGTGGATACGCAGGCTACCGCCGCCCACTTCGATGCCGTTGCACACAAAGTCATAGGCCTTGGCGCGTACCCTCTCGGGATGCTCATCCAGCAAGGGAATATCGTCGGGGTTGGGCATCGTGAACGGATGGTGAGTGGCCATCAGGCGCTGCTCCTCATCGCTCCACTCAAACAGCGGGAAGTCGATGATCCACAAGCACTCAAACTTGTTCTTGTCCCTGAGCCCCAGACGGTCGCCCATTTCCAGACGCAGTGTGCACAATTGCACGCGCGTCTTGTTGGCATTGTCGCCACTCATGATGAGCACCAAGTCGCCATCGTTGGCACCCATCTTCTCCTTGAGGCGCTGCCATACGGCGGGCTCATAGAACTTGTCGATGCTGCTCTTGACGGTGCCGTCGGCATTGAACTTGACGTATACCAAGCCCTTAGCGCCCACCTGGGGACGCTTCACAAAGTCGACCAGTCCGTCAAGTTGCTTGCGGGTATAGTCGGCACAACCGGGTGCGCAGATGGCGCCAATGTAGTTGGCCTCGTTAAATACGGGGAAGGTGCCGGTACCCTTGAGCACATCGTCCACCTCGACAAAGGTCATGCCGAAGCGGCGGTCGGGCTTGTCGCTGCCATACAGGCGCATGGCATCGTGCCACGTCATCTGCTCCAACTTTTCGGGCAGATCCACTCCGCGTACCTTCTTGAACAGGTGGCGGGCCAGACCCTCAAAGATGTCGATGACGTCTTCCTGGTCCACAAAACTCATCTCACAGTCGATCTGGGTGAATTCGGGCTGACGGTCGGCGCGCAGGTCCTCGTCGCGGAAGCACTTGGCAATCTGGAAGTAACGGTCAAATCCGGCAACCATGAGCAACTGCTTCAGGGTCTGCGGGCTCTGGGGCAGAGCGTAGAATTGGCCGGGATTCATGCGGGAAGGGACGATAAAGTCGCGTGCGCCCTCAGGCGTAGAACCAATCAGGATAGGTGTCTCGACCTCGAGGAAACCCTTGTCATCAAGGTAGTTGCGGATGAGGATGGCCATGTCGTGGCGCAATTCCAGATTGCGGCGCACAGCATTGCGTCGCAAGTCCAGATAGCGGTATTTCATTCGCAGGTCGTCACCGCCGTCGGTGTTGTCCTCGATGGTGAATGGCGGCGTGATGCTCTCGCTCAAGATATTGAGTTTGCTGGCGATGATCTCAATCTCGCCAGTGGGCAGGTTGGCATTCTTGCTCGAACGCTCAGCAACGGTGCCCTCGATCTGAATCACGTATTCGCGGCCCAGATGGTTGGCTTGTTCACACAGGTCGGCATCCACCTCGTTGTTAAACACGATTTGAGTGATGCCATAGCGGTCACGCAGGTCAACGAAGGTCATGCCGCCCATCTTGCGGGTGCGCTGAACCCAGCCTGCCAGAGTCACGACTTCGCCCACATTGGCCAAGCGAAGTTCGCCGTTTGTCTTGGTTCTGTACATTGTTGGATCTTGTATTGTTAGGGTTGTTGTATCGTTATTGTCGTTTAAAACATACAAAGTTACTACATTCCCGTCACAAATGAATCCCTTTAGGTCAAAAAAATATGAAAATCACCCTCATTGACTTGCCATATCTAAAAAAAAGTGTACCTTTGCACCGCTCAAAACGAGAGTTCGGGGTGTAGCGCAGTCCGGTTAGCGCGCCTGCTTTGGGAGCAGGAAGTCCCTGGTTCGAATCCAGGTACCCCGACAAAACGATAAGACACACACTCATTGTTGCAACAAGCAGCGGGACTAAGCCACGGTCTGATGGGGCTTAATCCCGTTGTCGTTTTATCGGTTTATAGAAAGACAGGCCCTATGCTCGACTTTGACGGTGCAAACATAGGGCTTGCCCTGCTTGTCTCCTAAACTGACAGCACAAGAGCGGAACCCGCTGCAATCACGGGTCCCGCTCTCATTTAGTCAAGATAACAGGGGGCTGTTACCTCTGCAATCAGTTGCTCCAAGTGCCCTTGAGCAGGTAGTCGATCAGTGCGGTCACGTCATCGATATTGACGATGCCGTCACCATTGCAGTCGGCGCCTTCACTAGCGGGAGTGCCCTTGAGCAGGCAGTCGATCATCTCGGTCACGTCGTCGATATTGACGATGTTGTCGCCATTGACGTCACCCTTGGTTACGGTCACTTCGTCATACTCGCCGAGTTTGCGCTTGTTGGCATTAGTGACATTGAGGTCGGTCAATGCGTTGGAGCGAAGCGGGCGGCTGACAAAGGCCACCACATTCAGGTTCTCGGACTTCCATGTTGTGGGAATGTCAACGGTGAACTCGTTGCGGTAGGTATTGCCGGTCTTGTTGAGAGCGACACCCTTGACCGAAACCAGCGCCTGACGCAACACATTGTTGTGAACATAGTCATTGCCGCCACTCACTTGTGGCGCTACGAGGCCATCCTCGGTGATATAGACGGTGAGCCTGCTGTCAGTGCCCATAAAGTCCTCATAGTTGGGAACCAGTTCGCCATCGATGGTGATGACAGCCTGGCGGGTACCCTCGTCATAGGTGCTGTTGATATTGACGGTTGCCCATGACGGTACCTCGGCAACTTTATCCAGGAAGGTGCTCATGGTCGATGCGGGGAGGGCGGTAATAATAGCATAAATAGAGTTGTTGTCACTTGAGATGCCTGCAGTGCGGTCAAATGTGGCCTCGGGGAATCCATCGATACCCTCCATATTAGTGATGGAGTCGGTCTGAGCAGTCCTGAAGGGATCTTGGTTACCCATGTTCTCATGGATAGAAATCCAAGCGATATCGTCGCGCATGTTGCATAGGTTCTGGATGTTGGCCGAGCCCTGCGGGCAGTAGGTGCAACCGGTGGAGGTGAATTGCTCTACGAGGCGCTTCTGGCGCGAGAATCCATTGTAGAAGACGTTGAACGTGGCCGTCATCGTTACAGGGTTCGCTACGGCCTGGCCCTTGATGGTATTCAGGGTGACGGTCAGTGTGTGCGAGCCTTCAGTCAAACCTTCGGTGTTGACCTTGTCGCTGACGAAGATGTTGTCGAAGCCCAGGCTTTCGGCATTGCTGAAGGTCTTCTGGTATGCGCCATCGATCGATGCATCAAATGTCACATCGCCAGCGTTTAATGCGCCAGCGCCCAAGTTGCGTGCCGTGAATGAGAATGCCAAGTCGTCACCCACCTTGACATTGCTGCGGCAAGTCAAGTCGGCAAGGCGAACGATGAATTCGGGATAGTTGTCACTCTCGGTGATGCACTGCAGACTCAAGTTGCCGGTGGTGTTGACACCCATGTTTGCCCAGATGTTGTTTCTGAAGTGATAGGTGGGGTAGATGGTGCCCACTTTCACAGCCGAGACGGGCTTGGAGGTTCTGCTCACTTGATCATAGTCAAAGCCGATTCTGAGGCTATAGTTGTCGGGCAGGTTGATCTCGTAGGGAGTAGCCAATTCGATCATGTTCCACCCTTGGGCTGACACTTCGCACTGCCATTCTACCATCTCATCGTTTACCAGGTTGCCTTTCTCATCAACAGGAATCACAAACACGCGCGAGACGGGTGCGGATTCGGCCAGACCTACACGGAAGGCCACAATCTTACTGCCCTGGAACATGGCAAGTTCCTCGGGAGTGATGTCGGTACCGATAATGTTTATTCCGGTCATGAAACTTTTACCCCAACCTGCTGTGTTCAGGTCGTCGGTAGTGTAATGACCCATAAGGCGCTGATTGGGTTCTAGGGTCAAGGCTTGGGCTGCCATGGGCAAAAGCATGGCCGCCATCATGAGTAATAAGAATTTTTTCATAAAGAGATAATTTATGATAGGTTATTAATACTTGAAATTTCTGAATAGTAAATGTCTGGGCTAGGTTAATTGACGGTTTTTAAATGACATTAAAAACGTCAGAATCATTGTAGCGATTGCAAATTTAGATATATTTTTATTAAAAGGGTAAGGAAAAACCATTTTTTTTAAAAAAATTGGTAGTTGTCGGTAATCTTGTTGGGCTCACCCGATAAAAGGTGGGGGATGAGTGGGTTTTTCATGACATGGTGAGTGTGTGATGGTGTGAAATAAAAAACAACGGGAGACACCCTTGCGGATATCTCCCTTGTGGCGGTGTGTACGTGACTCGAACACGCGACCCCCTGCGTGACAGGCAGGTATTCTAACCAACTGAACTAACACACCTGGTCACATTTCTGGCGAAATGCGGTGCAAAGATAGTGCAAAAGAGTTCAATCTTGCAAATATTTTGTCGTTTTTTTGACCAAAATGTCTTTTTTCTTGAGTAAATACCGATCTAGTGGTGGCTATTTCTTGTCTTCCTCGTCAAGGATGTCAACCCTGATAAGTTCGATACGGGCAGCGGTTTTACGCTCGATGGTGAAGCGGTAGGGAGGCAAGTCAAACACTTCGCCCACATTGGGGATGGCTTCGTTCTCGTCAAGCAGGTAGCCGGCAATGGTTTGGTAGTCGTCGCTCTCGGGGATATCGAGGTGGAAGCGCTCGTTGATTTCCTCAATCTCCATGCGCCCCGAGAATTCGTAACTCGTTTCCGACAGTTGGCGTGCGATGAGGCGGTTGCGGTCATGCTCATCCTCGATCTCGCCAAAAATCTCCTCGACCAAGTCCTCGAGGGTTACCATACCGCTCGTGCCGCCAAACTCGTCGATAACGATGGCCATTGAGCGTTTCTCGTCCATGAGTTGCTGCATCATCTTGCGCGCGAGCAGAGTCTCAGGGGCAAAGAGCACAGGCTTGAGGCGTGTTTTCCAGTCCACTGTGGTGACAAACAGTTCGCTCACCTGGATAAAGCCGATCACATCATCGATGCTCTCTTTGTACACCACAATCTTGGACAACCCCGATTGGGTGAAGAGTTTAACCAGGTCGTCGCGGGTCGTGTCTTCCACGTCGACGGCGACAATCTCGTTGCGCGGCACCATGCAGTCTCGCAGCCTGGTATCGCTGAAGTCTAATGCGTTCTCAAAGATTTTAACCTCCCTCTCGACGGTCTTGTTCTCATCCTCGCGCTTGTCGATATTCTCTTGCAGGTAGGCGTCGAGTTCGTCGACAGTGAGCAGTCTCACCCGTGTGGAGTTGATCTTGATGCCAAACAGTTTCATGAGCAATGCCGACAGCCACTCGGTAAAGCGAGAGATGGGATAGAGCACACAGTAGATCATGTATAGGGGGATGGAGGCTGTGCGCAACGATGCGTTGGGATTGATGCGGAAGATGGTTTTGGGCACAAACTCGCCAAAGATGAGAATGATCAGCGTGGCGATCACGGTCTGAGTCAGAAGCAGCAGGGCCGGATTGCTGATATAGGCCTGCAAGGGTATGGTCAGCAACTTGGCCATAGCCATCGAGTAGACGATGTTGGCGATATTGTTGCCGATGAGCAGTGTCGAGATGAGCATCTCGCGGTTGCTGTAATAGATGTTCAGGATGCGGTTGATGATGCCGCCACGGGCCATTTCAATCTCGGCACGCACCTTGTTGGACGACACAAAGGCGATTTCCATGCCCGAGAAGAAAGCCGAGCATAGCAATGCGATCAGGGCGATTATCAGCGGTGATGAGTAACTTGGATCCAAAATTATATGCGATATATCGTGTTAGTTATATGCTTAATCTGATGGCCATAGCCGCCAGTGTTCACTGCATGGCGCGTGGCGAGGCGTTGCCGCTTCCTGGATGTGGCATGCGGCTCTCGTCGATCGGGAAGATGGCTTCGACTTGACGCAACTGGTAGGTTGTGAGCCGCTCGTTGGACTCATAGCCGTAGCCCTCGATGATGCGGCCCTGTTTCTCGATGTGGATAAAGGCGTCGCTATAGAGTTTGTGAGCGTTCTGGTCCCACATCAGTTGGTCGGTAAGCACCACGTCGCCACTCACATTGTTGATGCGCACATGTCCCGTGAGTGTCCACAGCGACGTGATTTTGTCGAAGTATGCCGAGTCGCACTGGATGGCCGACACCATCTGGTAGCGGTTGTCCAGTTCTTCACATTTCACGCCCTCGGGAAATGTCCAGTGGGGCTTTTTGGCTTCCTCAAACATGTTCCACACCTTGGCTGTGATGCGATAGCGGGTGTGCCCCGAGTCGCTGATGACGGTTTCCACGTCCCGAGTCGCCATGGTGGGGACGGTTTCGGGGTTGGTGGGATGGCTCACAACGGTCGTCCCATCGTCCTGACATGCCGTGACACACATCAGCAGCAGGATAGCGACAGAGGATATGTGAAGCAGTTGTCTCACGGTGGATTAGCGGATGCGGCTCTTCCAGAACCACATCTCGTTGAAGTTCACCCCAAGGGTGATGTTGAGGTAGTTCTCGGTGATCAGGTGCACGGGCGAGGTCTCGCGGTGCCTCCACTCCAGGCCCAGATTGACGGTGGTCTTGCCATTGGGTGCGGGCAGGCCGACACCAATGCTTGCTCCATAGTCGCGCACGTTGTTACCGCTATAATTCATGTAGTCGTGGTTATAGAACGCTCCCGCGCGGAACGACATCGCCCCAAAGTAACTGCCGCGCTTGTTGGGCGTGTACTGGACACCGGCTGCCATTTTCCAGCGGTCGTCAAACTGCATGGACTGTGACTCAAATCCAGTGATGGGCTGATATTTGGCACCACTCCACTTCTGGTAAGTGTAGTCGGCCTCGATGGTGAGGCGTCGATTCACCGTGTAACTCAATCCCACGCCGATCGACGCAGGCTGCTCATACTTGCCGCTCATCGAGGTGTAGCCGATCGTGTCCACCTTGCTGTCCTGGCTGTCGTAACTGGTTCCCCAGGCATTGCCATGGAAGGACTTCTTGGGCTGGTAAGTCGCGCCCAGGGTGATCATGTCGCGGCCACCTGCGATGGGTTGGCTGAACTGGAGGCCCACTTGGGCGTTCCAGTCACGGATCTTCATGTTACGGGTGAAGAAACTGGACGAGGTGGACGAGACTTGAGTCGTGTTGGTGGTCGAGCCAAACAGGTAGGCGAAGTTCAGACCCACGCTCAGATTCTTGATGGGCTCATAGCCCACACCGATAAACAACTGGTTGAAGCCGCCACTGCCGCTACGAGCCTCGCTGCCGCCCTCAATCTCTCCGCCATAGGAATAGCCTACCGAGGAGTAGGGCAGCAAGCCAAATGCTGCTCCCAGACCCTTGGCCAACTTGAAGTGCCCCGTCAGATAGTCGAGTCCACCTCCCAAATTGTATCCCTTGTTGCCGTTTTCCTTGCTCCAGAGGTTGGTCAGGTCGATGCCCACATCCCAGAGAAAAGTAAGCGAATCGACATGGGCATAGGAGGCAGGGTTCATCACATTGATGATGCGTCCACCTCTCATAGCATACCCCACACCGCCCATCGATCGCTGGATGCTCGACACGTTGTCGCTGAGCATGCCATAACCCATCTTGGAGTATGGCGAAGTCACGATCTGCGCTTGAGACAAAACGCTGCACAGGGCAATAGCAAGTGTGACCAGAATGATTCTATAGTTGATTCTCATTGGCTTGGTTGTATAATTGTATGCGGTTGAGTCCTTCAGCCGCCAGATTTTCGTAAAAGATTATGCTGTCATCGGCGAGGTGGGAGTGCAGTAACTTGCCGTCACCGCCGGTGATAAACACCATCAGATTGGGATGCGAGAGTTTCAGATCGGAAATATAGCACTTGATTTCTCCAAGCAGTCCCAGCACCACGCCACTGCGGATGGCTGTTTCGGTATCGTAACCGACCACGGGCGTATTGCCATCGGCACTGATCAGGGGCAGTTGGCCCGTGTGCTCGTGCAGCGACTTGAAGCGCAGCCCCAGTCCGGGCGCGATATTGCCGCCCACAAAGCAGCCGTCGCTCTTGATAATGTCGTAGGTGACCGCTGTGCCGGCGTCGATGACGAGCACGTCGCAGGCGTTATCGAGCCGCTGTGCGATGGTCCAAGCCCCGACAGCGGTGGCGATACGGTCCCGACCTAGCGTTTCGGGTGTGTCGTAACCCAGACGGATGGGGAGCGGCGTCTCGTGGGTGAGGTGCGTCACTTGCGGCAAGCGTTGTTCCAGCACCTGGAAAATGCGCTGGCTGGACGACGCGCTGGCTGTGGTGCACACGATGGCGCTATTGGGTTTGTAGGTGCTGATAAAGCGTTCCAGCAGGCGAGTGTCGCGACGTGTAAACCGATTGGTCGCAACCACTTGCGTGCCGATAAAGAAAGCCACCTTGACTGAGGTGTTTCCGTTGTCGATTGTGAGATTACCTTTCATTAACCCGCAAAATTATCAAAACTATTGCTAACTGCAAAATAAATTTCTCGTTTACTTGTAGTTATTACTCCGTTTTCTTGTTTTCGCGTTCTATCATCCACGTGGCGTAGATCTGCACCATCAGGCCTGCCAGCAGCAGGGCTATCCAATCGTTGGTGCCGCGGGAGAGAAACATCATCAGGGCGCTTGCGCAATACAGGATGGCGCTCGAGATCAGGATGCGATGCAAGCGCTTGACGCGCAACTGCGGGCCATTGTAGGCGCCGATGATGCGGCCTGCCAGTACCGTTACTGCGCCGATGGCAAACACCCACTTCATCCATTCGTGGATGATGTTAAGCAAGGGCATCACTGCCATCACGGTCATGGCAAGCAGCCCGATGAGCACTAATAGGCCAGACAGTTGGAGCCTGGTGGCGTTTTCTCTTTGAGTCATAAGGGATCAGGGTATGTCTGTGATAAATACTTCCTCGTTGGTACGCTTCATGCCATATTTCTCGCGCACGAGGCGTTCGAGTGACTCGTTGTCGGTGTTGAGTTCGTTGACCTTAGCGTCATACATGGCAGCCGAGTCCTCGTTGTTCTGAATCTGACTCTTCAGGTCATTGATCTGTGAGCGGTACTTGCTGATGCGCATGTAGTTATTGTCGCCGAAGAAGAGCAACACGACCACAAACGCTACGAAAATGAGCAGTGGGATATTGAGCCACCGCGGAATCCATTTGGGACGTTGTATGTTGAAGAGAGCCATATTTTTAGTTGTTAGTCTTTAGTCTTTAGTTGTTAGTTGTTAGTTTTTAGTCCTTGAGCAGATTGGGACGCAAGCGGCGCGTGCGTTCCAGCGACATCTGCATCTTCCACTCCGCGATCTTGGCCTGATGGCCGCTGAGCAGAATCTCAGGCACGTGCCAGCCGTTGAACACTTCGGGCCGGGTATAGACCGGTGCCTCGATCAGTCCATCCTGAAATGAGTCGCTCAGGGCGCTCTGCTCATCGCCGATGGCTCCAGGCAGCAGCCGCACCACAGCGTCGGCGATGACAGCCGCTGGCAGTTCGCCGCCGGTGAGCACATAGTCGCCGATGGTGATCTCCTTGGTGATCAGGTGCTCGCGTATGCGATAGTCCACACCCTTGTAATGGCCACACAGGATCATGATGTTCTCTTTGAGCGACAGGGCATTGGCCATGGGCTGGTCGAGTTGTTCGCCATCGGGTGAGGTGAAGATGATCTCGTCATACTCTCGTTGGCTCTTCAACTCCTCCATGCAGCGCCACACGGGCTCAATCTGCATGACCATGCCGGCCTCGCCGCCAAAGGGGTAATCGTCCACTTTGCGGTGCTTGCGCAGGCTCCAGTCCCGCAGGTTGTGCACGTGTATTTCCACCAGCCCCTTGTCTTGGGCGCGTTGCAGAATGGACGTGTGCAGCGGCGACTCGAGTGCGTCGGGCATGACGGTCAGTATATCTATTCTCATGTGGTTATCAGTTGTTTGTTGCTACTTCATCGCGTTGGAATGGACGGACACGGATGTGACGCGTGCCAGTATCTCAATCCTTGTTGTCTGCGTCCCACGGATAGGTGCGCTTGGGGTTGCGTGGGAACCAACCCTTGCGAACGCGCTGCTGCTGCTCTCCCATCTCCTTGATGCCCCAGAAACTCGAGAAGGCGCCAACGCCCATCAGCGATGATAGCATCATGCCGTCAACGAGCAGGGACCCTAAGCATAGCAGGATGCCCAGCAGCAGGAAGAACCACTTGAAACGTTGTCCAAAGTGGTACTCACCCTTGATGACAAGTGGGTGGAAGATGCCGATGATCAAAAACGAGCATAGGCCCAGCACAAGGCCTTGCAGGTGATATGTAGATAGAAAACTCATCATTTCGTTATGTGATTATGCCGCATGCCAGGACCTGATTAACAGGCTGGCTCAAAAGTCCTGCAAAGTTACTGCAACCCGCAGATAAAAAAAAGGATTTATCCATTTTTTTGTTCTTGCAGGCGCTTGGGTCCGACGCCCAACCTTGTTTGAGGCTCGGATGGCGCAGGGATAGGAGTTGCGCTGCCCCTAATGCTGAAAGCAGGACGGAAAAAGCCGGTAAGATGGGGAATAATCGATGATTACTGCATGGCTTCGAGCAGGAGGCCGAAGAAGATATAGGCGGCAAACAGCACCAGCGTGAAAACAATCGTGCGCCCCAGGCATCCCAGGGCACTCATGCCATCGGCATTGGCTTTCTTCTTTTTCCTCCGCTTGCTGCTGGATTTTTTCTTGCCATTAGGTTGGTTTTGGGCCGTGGTGGCTCCCTTGCCGGTGAGCCCGGTATAATGATATGATGCGGAAGCCTGCTTCATGCGATTCTTATGGACGGGAGGAGTGCTGGGGTGGTACTCTGGCGGAGTCTCACTGTCAAAGTTGATGCTCCGTTGCGGTGTGCGCTTGGGGGCGGATGAGGTGGTGGCGGTCTTGTCGGCCCGTGCGGTGACACGCGTTGTGGGGATGGGCTGATGTGCCTGCAGCAGGCACTGCGGGCACACAATCACGCCGTCGCCAGCGATGAGTTGCTCATTGCTGACGTCGAGTTTCTTACCGCATTTGGGACAAGTCCAGCGCATAATTCGGTGATAAAGTTAATAGAGAATAGTTGGGCGCCAGTCGCAGCATCTGATAAGTGGCAGTGGCCAACAGACCTTGCAACTATTCTCTATTAACTGTTGATGGTGGTGTGATTAGCCCTCGTAGTGGATGATGGCCTTTACGACAACGTGCCAGCGGCCGTCGACATACTCGGCCTCACCGGCGCGGTCGGTCACGATGCGGTTACCGCTGGGAATCTGGATGGCGTTGCCGGAGCAGGCGCGCATCAGGTTCTCGGCAGGCATCATCAAGGCAAACTGGTGCACTTCGGGCTTGTCGATGACCTCAAAGGTGCCGTGCTGTCCATCGAGGGTGGTGAGCACAAAGATGGAATTGCCGGGCTCAAACGTGTCACTCACGCGGGTGAAGTCGTCGTTGTCATCGGGCTTGCTCATGAAGAGGTTGAGCACCTCATCATCGGCAGCGATAGGGGCAACATCACCGTCGGTGGCCGCTGTTTCCTCGTCAGCGACTTGCACGTCATCATTGATGGCCGCTAAGTCGTCGGCAACAGGCTCCTGCATACGTACGGCCTTGCCGGTCAGCCTGATGGACAATGCGCGCATCTGGTCGGCGGCATCGGTCGAGAACTCCTGCAGGTTGGCGTTGGTGCGGTCAATTTCACGGGCAAAATTGCGGCGCATTTCCTTGATCTTGCCACGGTTGCTCAGAGAGTTGAGCAGAGCCCACAGGCCCAACAGCAGGCCGATGATGCTCAGCCACAGAGGCAGATTGGCAGGGCAAGCGGGAAGGCTGGGCAGGCTGCTTGCAGGCTTGGCTGCGTTGGCTTCGCCCTCGTTAGCCTGGGCCTTATCGCCTTGTTCGCCCTCTTGAGCCTCACCATCGGTGGCCTCGGGAGCAGGGGCTTCCTGTGCCATGTCGGGATGGTCGGTGATAAAGGCGTTGAAGTCGGGTTCAACGAGTTTCCAGATCTGAGGCGTTACCAGTTCCTTGAGGTCGGCGATGCTGCCTGATTTGCCCTCTTCCTGCTTGAACTCGTCGTAGATTTTTTCCCACTTAGCACCTTGGTTGTCATAGACCTCGTTCAGGTCGTCAAGCGTATAGCCCTGAGGGAATCGTCTGAGCATCTCGTCTGAGCGCTTGGCAAATCCCTTGGCGTAAGCCGTGTAGTGGGCACAACGGGCAATGCCCTGCTTCCATAATGATGTGGACAGGGTCTGATTCTCGGAAATCTGCGCCAGTGCCGAGGTGGCGAGGCAGATGATGGCTGCCATGAGTAAAGTTAGACGTGTCATAATTTCTAATTAGAGAATATCTTTATTGGTTAAACTTGCTGATGACGTCGTTGCGCATGTTCTTGAGCAGATTGTGGCGGATCACGCCGATGATGGGATAGAAGAATGGTACGTCCTCGATCACATCGGTGGCGTTGTAACGGCCCTTCAGGAAGGCGTTGATGCCAGCGGTCAGATAGTTGGCCAGATTGTCGCCCAGCACGCTCTCGAACAGGGCTAGTATGTTGTTCTCGATGCCGAATTCGTCCTTGACGGTCGCGTCGCACAGGTTGATGAAGAAGCGGTTGAACTCCTGCACCTTCTCCACTAGGCGCTCGCGCACTTCGATAGACTCGATCTGGGACATGGTCAGGTCGTCCTGACCCAGCATAGAGCAACAGTAGCGCATGCGCTTGACACTGGTGGCGTTGTAGTGGGCCACGTCGGCCTGGCCTTCGAGACGACGGTTTTCGAGACGGATGCCGCCGCGGCAGGTGATCTGCTTGGGGCACTTGATTTCCTGCTTGATCTCGAAGGTCTCGTTGTAGTGCTTGCCATACACTTGCTCGATAATCATCTGCGAGAGCATGGTGATGCGGCTCTGGGATCCCAAGATGTTTAATATCTTGCTGCCTGTGCCCGAGAAGTAGATTTGCTTGGGCATCTCATAGTCACGCTGCTTCATCGCCTGGGCGATATAGTAGATGATGGCAGAGTAGAAGTACATAAAGATGAGACGCCGCTGGCTGTCGTTGCGCAAGAGCGCGTTGTAACTGTACAGGTTGCGGTCAATCTCGCGCAGCGTGCGCAGTTCCTCCACATTCTCGATCGAGAAGAGGAAGGCATTGATGTCCTCGCTGCGTTTCTGGGCCATGATGTCGTCCAGAATGCTGCCCAGATAGGCGATACCATTACCCTTGTCGTTCTCGATGAGTTGCTTGAAGTAGCGGGTGTAGTGCTGCAGCAGCGGGTTGTTGTCGGCGTCCTTGTCGGTGAAGCCGTCACCAAAGATGGCGTTGCCGGCAAAGCGGAACGAGGATATGGCCACGGGCTCGCTGCTCATGCGGTCGCTGGTGGGCTGGTAGATGACAGTATCACAAGTGCCGCCGCCGATGTCGATCGACACGTAACTGCTGCCGGCCACCTCGGCTCCGCTGTAGTAGTAGGCGGGAGCCAGACTCTCGGGATAGGAGCGCAGATGGTCACTGTCACCGCCGATGTAGGTGTTGAACAGTTCGCTCCATGCACGCTCCAGCATATCGCGGTTGGCACCGCCCATGCTCACGGGGTAGAAGTAGACCACCTCGACGTGACGCAGGTCGGCATGCTCGAGCAGGGCTTTGGCCTTGATGAGCAGGGTGAGTTCGCGCAGAAAGGCCTTGGCCATCTCGGTGTCTCCCTTCCACTTGAGGTTGGTCATCACGTCATAGCCATGGAAGTAGCGTCTCTCATACAGGAACGGGATATTCACGTCGCTGAACAGGTTGCACCCCACGCCGCTATTCTCGTTGCGCGCCAGGGTGGAGCGGAGCGGGAATCCATACACATTGTCTATCTCGCGCGGCACAAACTCGACGCGTTGCACCTGTTCGGCATATTCCAGCGATCGGGGCTTGTGCAATGAGGCCACCAGCACTTGTCCAGAGCCATATTCAAAGGTGAACGGTTGCGATGGCTGGCCGCGCTCGGCCCACTCCACATGGGTGTTGGTCGTGCCAAAGTCCACGGCAAAGATCAGTTCCTTGGCGCTGGGGACATAAGGTTTCCAGTGGGGGATGATTACGCCGCTGGAGCGTCCCAGATGGTTCTGGATGTTGACCTCCATATAGTCCCAAGAGCCATCCACGTCATAATAGGTGGTGCTGTAGCCCGACTGGGAACGCATCGCGTCTCTGACGTTGAGCCGATCTGTGCTGATGCCGTTTTTGAAGAAACGCAGTGTGGCACCGCCATTCTCGATCATAGTGAACAGTTCCACGGTGTAGTCGTCGTTGATGTCGGTCTTGACAAACGGGAAGACCGATGTGGACAATGTGGCGTTCAGCACGCGGCCCGTACCGCGGCGCTCGTCAAATGTCCAGGTGTGGTCGTTGATGGGGAAATATTTGCGGGACAACTCGATGTAACGGTTTTCTCCCTTCTGGACGCGGATGCGCAGGGTCACCATCACGCTGCCGTCGGCAAATTCCTCAATGTCCATCACATGGCGGCCGGCAATGGTCCCCTTGAGATACTCTGTGTCGAAATAGGTGAACAGCAGGGGCTTCAGGGGCAGCAGGTAGCCGCAAGTGGGCTGTGGCGTGCGGGGCTTAAGATTGCCGTCAAAGAAGTGGTCGGTATCGATCACGCAGCCACTGTCAAGCCTCACCAGCGTGTCGGTCAGGAAATCGTCGGTGGTGACAAATGGATACTGGATGGAAGTGTCTGGCAGTTTGCGGTCGCTCAGCGGGACCTTGCCGGCAAACACCTGGGTTGCGCTGTCCCATTCCTTGTCGATGTATCTGAAGTGCTCCACACTGCCGTTAAAGCCGCTCACCAGCACCAATGGCAGTTCGCCCTCGTGTTGCGGCAGGCTGGGAGAGATGACAAAGTCGCTCTCGCTGGCCGATGTGCGGATGTCACGCACGCGCTTGTGATAGAAACGGGCACCCAGCACACTCACGTCGATGCCTCCGCCAAAGGGGTCGTAGGTGTGCTCCAGTTGCTCCAGCACCGTGCTGGCTCGGCCCTCGTCCAGAGCATCCAGATTGGGGATAATGGTGGTGATGCGGCGGTACAGATCGGGACGATTGGCGCGCAAGGGCTCGAGATTTTTCTGCATGTAGGCATACACTTCACCGCAGTGCAGGCGCAGGGTGGGGTAGGCGTTCATCAGCAGGTACATGTAGCAGACAAAATCCTCGTCGCGCTGCCACAAGTGGCGGGTTTCGCCAAACAGGCTGACGCCTTGCTCCACCTTGATGGCGTCGATGGTGCCCAGAGCGGGCGCTGCCATTACGACCGACGCGGGTGATGTGCCGCCAAGCACCTGGCGGTCCCACATGATGATGTACCAGTCCTTGAGCAGGTCGAAGTTGTAAACCTTGTCGCTGCGCAGAAACAGGTCGAGCGTCTCGCCATAGAGGCGGTGCTGCGGATTGGCCTTCAACTGATCGATGCACTCCTCGCGGTTCCAGCGGATGATGCGCAGGTAGTCCTTGTGGTTCTCGTAGTCAAAGAACAGTTGGGCCACGTCGAGGGCATTGGATACCAGGCGCTCGTTCATGCGGGCGCCTCTCAGGCGGTCGTTGGCCAGTTGCTTGAATGCGTTCTTGACCAGGTCCAGTTGGGCCAGCGGGCTGGGGATGGCCGTGCGCGGGTTTTCGCTCAGACCTCCGTCAGGATCCTTGATGCGTGCGATGTCATCGTCGGTATAGGGGGAATGTGCTATCCAGTCCTCCTCGCCGTTTTTGGTCGTATTGTTGCTATAGGATAATATCTCGCTCATATGTTTCTAGTAGTAGTGCTTTGACCCTTAGTTGATGTTTTCGTACCGTTCCACAAACACGTTGTGGGCTGCCTGGTTAAACAAGTCCAACAATTTGTATTCAACCGAGTGGTCGCTGTATTTTGGATTATTCTTGCTCAGTTTGTTCATCTCGGCCTTGAGCACGTCGTTGTCGACCTTGTAGTGTCCTAGCAGGCGTTTTTTTACACCCACGCCCTCGATGGCATGAGCCATGTCGACCTCGCCGGGCTTGAACAGCGCTACGCTGCGCATGTTGTCGTTCATCTCGGTGAGCCATTGGGCATACCCCAGCATGAACTGGTCCACCAGCGTGCGGTAGAACTGCGATACGAGAAAGTCGCTCTTGATCTTGGGCGAGTCTTCGGTAAAGCCCTGCCCGATGATGTTTTTGAATCCCGTGGTGAGGAACAAAAACAGCAGGTGGAACTTGCTCATGGGTTCATAGATGAGTTGGCGAGTGCGGCGGCCCAGCGACAGGAAGTTGATGCTCAATTCGTCCTTGGCCAGGGCATACTCATAGGCCGTGGTAGGCAATGGGTAGCCATCCTGATCGGTGAGTTTGCTATCGGGCACGCCTGCAAAATCGAGGGGTGCCAAGGCTCCGATGAGTTCGATCAGGTGGGCATTGTTGCGCTGACCGTGCTCGCCTGGGTCATACAGGTAGGGCTTGCTCCTGACCTGATCGCCCAGATAGTAAATGCTGTTCACATTGCTGTCGTTGGCACCTGTGAGCGTGTTCTTATAGTAGTACAGCGCACTCTGCGTCTTGACGATAAAGTCGCTGGTAGCGATGCGCTGATCGTGCTTGTTGCCCTCTAGCGTGAAATAGGGCAGCACGGTCAGACCGCCGATAGGGGCGCGGCTCAGGGCGTCGCGGTTCTCGATACCCTCGAGATTGGCTGCTTGACGTATGTTCTTGACCATAATCGGAAATCCTGCAGCACCGGTGCCACCAAAGATGGAACTGATAAAGAAGATGCGGTCTCCCTGACGGAAAACGTTGCTGAAGGCTTTGACCTCGTTGCTGTCCTTGACCTCGTTGAGTGCCACACTGCCGATGTTGGGACTGCCCACAAATCCGATGTTCATCTTATTCTCCAACTGGTAGTTGGCAAACAGCAGTGAGGTTAATGCCTGGTTGGCCTCATTCATCGTGTCATAACCGATAAACTCGCGGAACTTGGCATTTTCCACCGCTCCTAGATTGAAGATGAACGTGTCGCCCAGTGTCACGCTGGTGTTGCTCATGATCTCGCGCAGCGTCACGATGCGGTTGGCAAAGAAGCCCTCGGCGTTGGGGTCGTTGCCATAGAGCCGGCGCCTGATGTCGCGGTAATCGTTGAGCAGGGCCTCGGTGCGCTTCAGGTCCTCGTTGGCCTTGTGCGGGTCGATAATGACGGGCACAATCTCCAGGTCCTTCACGGGCTTGCCGTTCTCGTCGAGCGGGCGCACGCCTGCCGCCGAGAGCATCAGCAGTGATTTGAGCACTCTCGACCCGGTGCCACCGATGGCAAATAGGAATAGTCTCATATTTCAGTCTTTTTGTTGCATTTTTTACTTGTTAGTTGGCATCCCGATGCCTGAGCCATAACGCCTGGGGCCTTACTGAGGCAGCGGCGTGTGGCGACAGTTACTACTCCACCAGCGCATCGAGAAGGATGCCACAATGTAGAGTACGGCTGCAAACAGCACCGTCTGCATCTCGAATTGGATGGACTCGCCCACATAGGCCAGCCCATTGTTGGCAAACACCGTGTCGTTATACACATAGCAGGCGACGGGAGCCAGCACGATCACGACGGCCATCACTGCCAGCCAGTGATACCAGCGGTCAAATTTCACCGAGTTGATGGCATAATAGTAGATGGCTGCGCCGCCCCATGCGATGAGGATGGTGATGGCTGCAATCACGGGATACATGTCCAAGTTGAACATCTTGTCGTTGTAACCCTGATTAAAGTACATTTGCTCATAGATGTTGAAACCGTCGCTGCAACTCAAGATAAAGAATATCACGGTCACGACGATGCCAGCAATTAAATATGTGATCTGTTTCATAATTGTTCAGTTCTCGTCAGTAGTAGGAGTGGTTATGGAATCTCGCTAGGTCAATGCTGCAATTGGATGTCGATTTCAAACAGGGCATGGCTTCCCTGCATGGCTTCGAACATGCCGCCCAGCAGTTGCTCGAGGCCCAGCGTCGTGGTCGCAAACGAGCCGCTGGTGTCGATGTCGCTTTGGCTCGACGACTGGTGGATCCAGGCGGGCAACTCGTTGCGCAGGGCAATCCGTATCTCATCGCGCGGGCTCTTGAAGTCCCCTAGTAGGGTGAAGATGTGGGTCATCCCCTCGAGGTAGTCCTTGTTGTTGGCGGTAACCATGCTCTGGTCGATGGGCTGCACGGTGAGGGTGTAGCCGTCCACACTCTTGACATCATAGTTGCCGGCGTCGGTCAGCAGGGCGTCATCCTTCATCAGACTGCTCAGGTTGGCGGCCATCGAGAAGCACAGTTTGCCCGTCTGGCGGTCGCCTTCACACCGGGTCAGGACGATGCCGTCGCCATGCTTCACACGGAAGCGGCCTGCATTGTCTTTCCACTCGGGCAAGACTTGGCACTGGATGTCGCTCGATGCCTGGTTAAATCGGAAACTGTTGCGAATGCCAGCGGCATCCAGCACACCGCTATATCGCTTGTCCTGAGCCAGTTGGTTCATTACCTCACTATCGGCGATAATCATCAGGTAGAAGGGGCGCTTGCCGTGGTACTCGATGGGTACGTTGTTATAGGGGTAATACTTGCCGCTATAGTCTCCCATAAATTGCTGCACGACCACGCTCTTGCCCTTGTAGCGGGCAAACACTCGGGTGGCGAGGCTGTTCTCCTCGTTGAAGATCTTGTCCAGACTCACACCGCGGGTGTCCTCAGGCGAGTAGATGAGGTCGCTGACCAGCACACTCACGTTGCCTGGCTTCTGGGCCTCAAGTATCTTGTTGAAAATCAATTGGAAATCGGTGTAACTTGCGTCACCGATGCCAGCGGTGCTCTGGTAGATGTCACGGTCCTTGAGGAATTCGTCCACGGTGTGCTGGTAGGGATAGATACCGTCGTTCACGATATTGATGTCTACCTTGCTGCCCGCAGGGAAATGGTTGATCAGGTCGTTGACGGCCTTCTTGAGGCGGCCGTCGCCCCCTCGGGAGTCATACGGAACCATCGAACCACTGCGCTCAAAGTAGATGGTCAGCGACAGGTCGCGAGCCCCGCCATAGGGGCGTGTGTCCCAATGCATGGGCGGGCGCAGCGCCGAGCCGATCTCATCAATCAGCGCAGCCATGCGACTATGGTCGATGGTGCCCTCGGGCGTGAGCAGGTCGCTGTAGCGGTCTGGGTTATCGGTCACTATCGAGCACAACGAGTCATAAGCCTGTCGTGTCGTGTCGCCACTCACAAGCACTCCGCGCACGGCCTTTTCCAGACCGCCGTGGCCTCCGCAGGCCAGCAGCCCTGACAGCATAGCCAGGCACACCAGCCACATGGGCAATAGTGTTAGAAAACGTCGTAAATTTCTGTTTTTCTTCGTCATGGTTGATGTTATGAAATCCCCGTTTGGGGGAGTATCCCATAAATTATGCAAATTTAGTGCCGTTTCCCCACTTAAGGCCAAATCCCGTGTTAAAAAGTGTTAGATTCCGGGTTTTTGATAGGCCGGTGATAGCACGCATTGCACAATCGGTGACATGCCACTACTGGCCAAACACTAAAAAATAGTTAAAACGAATAGCGCGTCAAGAAATAATGTGTACATTTGCGAGTTAAACGCGATTAACCACTACAATACAGAACAAATACAACAACGATATGCGCAACCTATTGATGCTGATTGCAGTAGTAGCCTGTACGCTAGCAGGCCATGCGATTACAGTCCAGAACACGGCAGGCTCGCTCTCGAGCCTGGTGCCGGATCACTCCATCACGCAGTTGACGGTGACGGGCACGATGGACGCCAGCGACTTCTTGTTCATCAGCGAGACGCTGACGGAACTTACGGCTGTGGATCTGAGCCAGGTCACCATAGTCCCCTATGAAAAAGGGCTGGCGCTCTATGGCACAGTAACGCACTATGGTGGAAATGAAATACCCCGCACGGCCTTTTTCGGCAAAAAGATCACGTCGGTCAGCCTGCCCGCTACGGTTCAGGTGATTGGTTATGCCGCTTTTGCCGGCTGTGACCGGTTGGCCACGGTGACGATTCCGGAGTCGGTCACGTTTATCGACGATTATGCCTTCTCGGGTTCGGGATTGACCAGCGTTACGCTCACGTCGGCTGTGTCACACATGGGCAAGGGCGTGTTCTCGAGATGCGAGTCGCTCACGCGTGCCGATATCGATAGCAAGTATGTGGGTGATTTCGCGTTTCTGGGCGATGTCGCGCTTAGCGAGGTCAATCTGGGCAGCAACGTTGAGTACGTCTTCAAGGGCGTGTTTAACGGCTGCAAGGCATTGAGCGCCATCAATATGGATCCCGCTTGCCGCTTGACGCGCATCGATGACGAGGCCTTCATCAACTCGGGCTTGTCAAGCATCGATCTGACAGGCCAGTCCAGGCTCGGCACTATTGGCGCTTGGGCATTGGCTCAGACTCAATTGTCTGCCATCCAACTTGCCGACGGTATGACCGTGCTGGGCGAGGGCGCATTGTCCCACAACCCGCTGCTGACCAGTGTCAGCCTGCCAGGGCTGGGACATAACCACGGCGGTGGCCGTGGCGGCTCGATGGCCCCCAGCCAGGGACGCACCATTGCGCTTATCGAGGATTACACGTTTGCTGGCGATGGCATGCTCAATGCCAGCACCCTGCTCAAGAAGGGGGTTGCCCGCGTAGGCGCCTATGCCCTCTATAACGTGAGCGCTCCCATCGACACCATGGTCCTGCCGGCAACGTTGACTTATCTGGGCGATCGTGCGATGGCTGGTATGACCGGCATGGCCGTGCTCAAGACTGCTGCCTCCGATGTGCCGGAATTGGGCGAGGAGGTATGGGCCGGATTAGATCAGCACTCGATTCCGCTGATCGTGCCCGACAACGAGAGCGCTGTTCTGTATAAAGCCGCCGACCAGTGGATGGAATTCTTCTTCGACGCCGAGGATGACTACCTGTTGGGTGACGTCAATGGCGATGGCGTGGTCAACATCAGTGACGTGACCAGCCTGATCGACATGTTGCTGTCTGATAGCGGAGGCTCCTATTTGAAACCGGCCGACATCAATGGCGATGGTGTGATCAACATCAGCGACGTGACGGCCCTGATCGACATGTTGCTGAGCGACACCTCCAGCAGGTCTCTCTCGCGCATCCGCGCTCTGGTTGCAGAGCAGTGTGTGGTCACCAGCGACGCATTGTCGCTCACTCCCATCACAATCAAGGCTGGAGAGACGATCAATGTCGACGTGGCACTGAACAACACCGAGCACATCTACACCGCGTTGCAGTGTGAACTGGTTTTGCCGCAGGGCTTGAGGCTTGTGGGCGTCAAAGGTGTGGACCGTGGCGCGGCCCATGACTACTATTCTATGGCACATCAGGATGATCCTTGCCTGTACACCATCATCGGAGCGTCGATGCAGATGGATCCCTATGCTGGCAGCGAGGGCCATGTGATGAGGCTGATTGTCGAGGCTGACGATGACTTCTCTCCCGATGGCGCCGAGGTGGCTCTGGCCAATGTTGAACTGGTGACCCTGCAGCACGAGACCTATATGGCTGGTGATGCGATGGCTCGTGTCAACGACGGTTCGGGAGTCGAGAAGATTGTTGAGGGCCGTGAGATCGCGACCGTGCGCTACATCAATGTCGCAGGTCAGCAGAGCGACTCGCCCTTCGACGGCATCAATATCGTGGTGACCACTTACACCGATGGCACTACAGCGGTGAACAAAGTCATCAGATAATCGGCGACGATAACCGAAAAGAGATGAGGTGAAACCAGGCCATGCGCGCATGTGCCTGGTTTCTCTTATTGTTTTATTTAATGATTTGGCCATGGCGGCGCGCTACAGACTAAATCGCGAGAGCATCATGCATTTTTTGTTAAAAGTCGCTATCTTTTCGGGAAATTGACTTAAATTTGCAGTTCGAACATATATGACAATAGGAATTATGAGCAGGAAATATATTATTATCATCGCGTTTTTATCGCTGATCACATTACATGCCCTGGCCCTTGATGTGAGAAACACAGCGGGCATGCTGTCGCAGAATGTCAAGGACTTGGATGTTACTAGCCTGACTGTCACAGGTACGATAAATGCTAGCGATTTATATTTTATTAGCGGCAACTTGCATCTCCTCACCTCCCTCGATCTGAGCGGTGTGGAGGTAACGTCATGCACTACCACTGAACGCCATTATCTGCAGCAGATTTTTGCGGCAAACGAACTCCCCGTGGCCTGCTTGGCCGACATGGGACTGACAAGCGTCAAGTTGCCTTCGGGCTTGCTGACAATCGGTCGGGCCGCTTTTGCAGGGTGTGATAAGTTGACCGAAATCACGTTGCCGGCGAACCTCGACAGCATCGCCGATTTTGCCTTTGCTGGATGCGAGTCGATCAAGGCGGTGACGATTCCTGCCAAGGTCGAGACGGTGGGCTGCGGTGCCTTTATGCGCTGTAGCGCGCTCACCGATTTCACCGTCGAGTCGTCGAGCCATTTGCGCAGGCTGGATGCAGCGGCGCTGATGGATTGCCCGTCGCTGACCAATGTAAGCCTTGGTGCCTCGATCCGCTCGCTGGGTGAGCGCTCGCTGGCGGGCACCGGCTTGAAGACACTTGACCTCTCTGGCAACAAAAATCTGGCCGAATTGGGAGATTGGGTGATGGTTGAGACTCCTGTCACCAAGGTGGTCTTGCCCGCTAGCGTGACAAGTCTGGGCGATGGCGCGTTCTTGTATGACAAGAGCCTTGCCAGCATTCGCCTAAGCGATAAGTTGACGACTCTCAACGACTATCTGCTGGCCGGAACTGGCCTGACGGGCACCTTGTCGATCAGCGGTACCGAGTCAATGGGCGATTATGTTATGTATAATGCCGACAAACTCTCGGTAGTGGAACTGCCGGCTACGCTTACCTGGCTGGGCACGCGCGCTATGGCTGGCATGACAGGCATGAAGGCACTTACCAGCAATGCCGTGGAGGTGCCCGCGCTGGGCAGCAACGTGTGGGCTGGTGTGAAACAGTCGCGCATTCCTCTCACGGTCCCTGAAGAGTCCAAGGAACTCTACCAGGCCGCCAACCAGTGGAAGAACTTCATGCTGGACGACGCTGGTTGGGTTTTGGGTGACGTCAATGGCGACGGCGAGGTCAACATTGCCGATGTCAACGCTATCGTGAGCATCATCCTGGGCCATCCTGCTGATGACGATTGGATGCGACGGGCCGATGTCAACGAGGATGGTGAGGTCAATGTCGCCGATATCAATGCCGATATTGCCATTATCCTCGGTGTGAAGATGATGAATGCAGAAGTGAACACCGATGACCTGTTGCAACTCGATGACCTGTCCATTATGCCGGGCGAGCAGCGTACACTCGGTGTGAAACTGAACAGGGCTCAGCGCTACAATGCGCTGCAATGCGACATCGTCTTGCCCAATGGCTTGACGCTTGTCAAGGCAGAGGCCGTCAAGGACCACGTGAGCGAGACCTGCCAAATGGATGCTGCCACGTCACGCACGATGACCTATTCGCCACGCAAGCAGATGTTTGGCAATGGCGAGGACGAGGTGGTGCTCTACATCACCGTGCGTGCCGAAGCCACCCTCGAGAGCGAGAGCCACCTCACGCTCACCAACATCGTGCTCTCTGATAACGACAACGTGGCTTGGCATCTGGCCGACTGCGTGGCTCGCGTGACTTCCACCAGCGGAGTGAATGACCTGATGACCAATACCGCCCGCGTTTGGACCGAGGGCCGATACCTGTGTGTCGACTGCCGCGATGCGGGAGTTGCCCAGGTGGCTTCGATCAATGGCGTCACGCGCGACCTCTCCCTCGATGCTGGCGTCAACCGCTATGCAATGGAGCCCGGATTCTATGTCGTGGTGGTCGACGGCAAGAGTTATAAGATTGCCATTAAGTGAAGCATTGATGCATGGGTAAGAATAAACTCAAGAAGTTTGCCGACATGGAGCGCATGCAGTGCGTGTTCCAGTTCCCCTTTGCTGTCGTGATGCAGCAGGGGGGATGCCCCATGCGCGGCAAGTGGCATCAGCAATACTTCAACAACGATAATCCCATCGTGCTGGAACTGGGATGTGGCAAGGGTGAGTATGCAGTGGGATTGGCTCAGCGATTCCCCAATAAGAACTACATCGGGGTGGACATCAAGGGTGCCCGCATGTGGACCGGCGCGCGGATGGCAACCGACCTGGCCTTGCCCAACGTGGCGTTTCTGCGCACGAGCATCGAGTTGATCGACCGTATGTTTGCTCCCGACGAGGTTGCCGAGATATGGATCACTTTCCCTGACCCGCAGATGAAGAAGGTGAACAAGCGACTTACCTCCACCCGGTTTCTGGACAACTATCGCAACATCCTGTGTGATGGCGGTCTGGTACACCTGAAGACCGACAGCCCTTTCCTGTACACCTACACTCATGCGCTGGTACAGGAAAACAAACTGCCTGTCGAAGCCGATACCGACGACCTGTATGCCAGCGGCTTGGCCGATGACATACTTGATATCAAGACCCATTACGAGATGCAGTGGCTGCAGCGCGGACTGACCATCAAGTACATCCGCTTTGCACTGCCTCATGGCGTGGAACTGGTGGAGCCTGATATCGATATCGAGCCCGACACCTATCGCAGTTACAACCGAGGCTACATCCAGATGCCGCAACTCATGCCCGATGACGAAAACGACCAACGACCAACGACCAACTAGCAACTAACAACTAGCAACTAACAACTAACAACTAACAACTAACAACTAACAACTAAGGACTAACAACTAAAAACTAATTATATATGACGATTTATCCTAATCTGGTGCTGGATGCCCTGCGCACTGTGCGATATCCTGGAACGGGTCGCGACATCGTGGACATGGGCATGGTAAATGATGACATACGCATCGATGGCAACCATGTGAGTTTCTCCTTGACCTTTGAGAAACCTACCGACCCCTTCATCAAGAGTGTCGTGAAGGCTGCCGAGGCAGCCATTCTGGCCCATGTGGGCAGTGAAGTGGACATCAAGGGTAACATTGCGGTCAAGACTGCCAAGGACAACCCCGTGCGCAAGATCGAGAAGCCGTTACCTGGTGTGAAGAACATCATTGCCGTGAGTTCGGGCAAGGGTGGCGTGGGCAAGTCGACCGTAGCCTGCAACCTGGCTGTGGCTCTGGCTATGCAGGGCTACCGCGTGGGTTTGCTTGATGCCGACATCTTCGGTCCGTCCATGCCCAAGATGTTTGGCGCAGAAGACGAGCAACTCTATATGCACGAGGTGGAGGGCAAAAACCTGATTATCCCCCTCGAGAAATATGGTGTGAAGATGCTTTCTCTCGGTTTTCTGGTCGATAAGGAAAAAGCCATCTTGTGGCGTGGCGCCATGGCCAGCAATGCCTTGCGTCAACTCATCAACGAGGCCGATTGGGGCGAGTTGGACTACTTTGTGATTGATTTGCCCCCTGGCACCAGCGACATCCATCTGACACTGGTGCAGACACTCCCCATCACGGGAGCCATCGTGGTCACAACGCCGCAGCAGGTGGCGCTGGCCGATGCTCGCAAGGGTATCAGCATGTTTATGGGCGAGCATGTGGGAGTGCCAGTGCTCGGCATCGTCGAGAACATGTCGTGGTTCACGCCTGCCTCTCATCCCGACGAGAAGTATTTCATCTTCGGTCATGACGGTGGCAAGCAACTGGCCGAGACGCTGGGCGTGGAACTGCTGGGGCAGATTCCTCTGGTGGCCAGCATATGCAAGGGCAGTGACGATGGGCAGCCCGTTGTGAGGGTCAACGACGTCAGTGGCGCGGCTTTCAAGCAACTGGCAACGCGTGTGATGGACGCCATCGACCGCCGCAACCAGTCTCTGCCGCCCACCGAGGTGGTGCAGACCCATTGATGAGGTGCAGAAAGGAATAATCCGTATATGTTATATTTGTTTTCACCAACATTTAATCAATGATGAAAAAAATTATCGCAATGCTGGCTGTAGCAGCGATGCTGCTCACCAGTTGTGGCTCGGTTCCTATCACGGGCCGCAAGCAGTTAAATCTGGTCAGTGATAGCGAGGTGCTTCAGGCTAGCCTTCAGCAGTACGCAAGTTTCATGCAGTCGGCTACCATTTCCACCCAGAAGACCAAGAGCGCACAGGTAACCCGTGTGGGACAGCGTATCGCGGCCGCAACCGAGGCCTATCTCAGGTATGCAGGCCTGGAGAGCGAAATACAGAACTTCGCATGGGAGTTTAACCTGGTCAAGAGCGATGAGATCAATGCCTGGTGCATGCCTGGTGGCAAAATCGTGGTCTATGAGGGCATCATGAACCTCGTCAGCAGCGACGATGAGTTGGCTGTGGTTATTGGTCACGAGGTGGCTCACGCAGTTGCCAAGCATAGCAATGAGCGCATGAGTCAGCAAGTGCTCGCCCAGTATGGTGCTAACGCTATCGGTATCTTAACGAGCGGCAAGAGCGCCGCCACCCAGCAGATTGCCCAGCAGGTTTATGGCCTGGGTGCACAGTATGGCGTGATGCAGCCCTTCTCCCGCAAGCACGAGAGTGAGGCCGACAAGATGGGACTGGTGCTGATGACCATCGCTGGTTACAATCCTGATGTGGCTGTCACCTTCTGGCAGAAGATGCAGGCTTCCTCGTCGAGCAGCGTGCCCGAATTTATGAGTTCGCACCCCAGCCACGAGACCCGCATTGCCGACATCCTGAAGTGGCTGCCTGAGGTCAAGAAGCAGTACGGCGCCAAATAAATGAGACTCCTCTATAGCATCGTCATCCTGTCGATGGTGTTGATGCCATCGACAGGGATGGCGCGCACTATTGCCGACTTCTTTGCCAGTGAGCCAGGGACGGTTTTCCCCTTGCTCACTCGCACCGCGCGCCTCGATTTGGTGGATTACTACAACAGTGGCCAGTCGGTCGCCATGCAGAACAATCTGGCGGGCGAGAGCCGTCTGCTTGCCTTGGACAGCACCTACATCAAGGTGCAGACCAGCGCTAGCCGTGACGTCGAAATGCTGATGAGGATGGTGGGCAAGGACACGGTGATCACCGTAATCGAGACGGTGAGGACTCCCGTGCCCGATAGCCGCCTCACTCAGTGGAACAACCACTGGCAGCAATACGTCAGCAACCGCTTGTTCTCGATGCCCACAATCGACGACTTCATCGTCGGCAAGATGCCGGGCGAACTGCGGGCCGACTTGCAGGATGCCATGATTTTCCCGCTGATAGCGCTCGCCTTCAAGGGGGAGAAGCATGATGTCATCGAAGCCACTCACGGCCTCGAGCGCTTCCTAGTCAAGAGCGAGTATGAGCGTTTCGCGCCCTACCTGAAGCCATCCCTTACGTTTAGTTTCAATGGACTGAAAATCAAACCGGCCAAGTGAGTAACGATTTGCCACATAATGCCCAGCAGCAACCCCAGGGAATGACCCTGAGCGCCTATAACGCGCGCATCGAGCGGCTCATCAGCGGTGAGGCTATCCTGCAAAACCAGTGGGTCATTGCCGAGACCAGCGACCTGCGCTTGAACCGCAGCGGGCATTGCTATACCGAACTGATCGAGAAAGATGCCAATGGGGAGACGATCGCCAAGGTGGGCGCTGCCATCTGGGCAAGCAATTACTCACGATTGTACTACAAGTTCAAGGAGGCTACCGGGCAGGTACTGTCAACGGGTATGAAGGTGCTGGTCAATGTCACCGCCACATTCCATCGCCTGTTCGGCATCAAGGTCATTATCAACGACATCAACCCGGAATACACCCTAGGCGATATGGCCCGCCAGCGCCAGGAAATCCTCAATCGACTGACCGCCGAGGGCATCATCGACATGAACCAGCAGTTGCCTTGGCCCGCAGTGCCGCAGCGCATCGCTGTCGTGTCGGCCGCGGGTGCCGCAGGTTATGGTGACTTCATGAACCAGTTGCGGGGCAATCCCTATGGCTTGCAGTTCTATACCTGCCTGTTCAGTGCCGTGATGCAGGGAGCGCAGACCGTGCCCACCGTGCTGCGTGCACTTGACAGCATCAACCGCCATCTCGACCTGTTCGACTGCGTGGTCATCATCCGTGGGGGTGGGGCAACGTCCGACCTCAACTCGTTCGACAACTACGAGTTGGCCTCCACTGTGGCCCAATTCCCGCTGCCCGTCATCGTCGGCATCGGCCACGAGCGTGACGTGACCGTGCTGGACTATGTGGCCTCACGGAGGGTCAAGACCCCAACGGCCGCTGCCGAGTTGCTGATCCAGAGCGGTGCTGCGGCACTGGGGCATCTCGACGACTTGCAGGATACCCTTGTCGGCGCCGTGCGCGACACCGTGAGCCAAGCCAAGGAGCACTTGGCCTACTTCACCACCATGATTCCTGCCACAGCCCGCCGCATCATCGACACCAACCGCATCCGCCTGGACAATCTGACCACAAACATCCCCTATGCTGCCAACAACGTGATTGTCACCCAGCGGACACGCCTCGATCGCGCCGTGGAGCGCATGGGAGACTCTGTGGCACGGGCCCTGCAACGTGAGCAGCAGCGCCTGCAAGCGCTCGACGACAAGGCCCGCCTGCTCTCGCCAGCCAACACCCTGCAACGAGGCTACTCGCTGGTGACCATAGCAGGCAAGTGTGTCACATCCGCCACACAATTACGCCCTGGCGACAACGTCACCTTGCAGTTTGCCGCCGATGCCGCCCAGGCCACCATCAACTAAAAACTAAAAACTAAAAACTAACAACTAGAATACATGGAACAGACCAACGAGATGACCTATACACAAGCCGTGACCGAACTGGAACAACTGGTACAGAAGATGCAGGACCCCCAGTGCAGCATCGACAACCTGAGCGAATACACACGGCGCAGCAAGCAGTTGCTCGACATCTGCCGCAAGAAACTCACCGCTGCCGACGAGCAACTCAAGCAAATCCTCGCCGACATTCAGGCCAACAACGCTTAATTGTCATCTTCGGCCGAAAAAAATCGACCGCATCGCTAAAACAATTCACCGTTAACTATCAACAGTTAACCAAAAAAACACTACCTTTGCACCCGCAACGATGGCGCAAGCCCAACGGAAAGCAGACAGTTATTTGATTTTCCAGGTTGTAGCCCATCCACGCAGCAAGCAACGCCCGCGCCTGTGGCGAAATTGGTAGACGCGCCAGACTTAGGATCTGGTAACTCCGGTTGTGTAGGTTCGAGTCCTATCAGGCGCACA
>ONQS01000069.1 GCA_900320055.1 uncultured Prevotellaceae bacterium | reverse complement strand
CAATCATCTTGCGGACGGTCTGCTTCTCTCGTTCTATTCTGGTCATTATGGGTTATGTCAGGAGGTATAGGTATGTACGCTGGAGCCTTGAGCTGACGGCAGGTAGTTGATGCCCCACCAGCAGACCTGCAACAGGATGAAAGCGATGAGCAGCACCCACAGGGCTGGCTTGATGGACTTGGGACGATAGATGCGATAATGGATATAGCCCAAATAAGCAAGCCAGGTAATGGCCGCCCAAGTCTCCTTGGGATCCCATGACCAATAGTGGCCCCATGCTTCTTTAGCCCACAACGCGCCGAAAAGCATGCCAAAGGTCAAGAACGCAAGACCCACATTCACCAGGTTGTCGGTAATGTCCATCTCCTTGCGCTCCAACGGACGCCCTTTCTTGAAAAACAGTTGGTAAAGCGCCATGAGTGTCGCTGCACCCAACAAGGCATAGGCGAACATATAGACGATGACGTGCGGAGCGAACCAGGGACTCTGCAAGGCAGGCATCAAGGCCTTGGAATGAATCTCGGGCTTGAAGATGTTGATACAGATAAACACGGCTGCCAACATCGTAGAGAACGACAGGATCCACTTGTATTTCCAGCGGCTATAGACCAGTATACCGGCCAACGGCAGGAAAAATGAGTACCACAGGCGTGTCTCGCCCATCGTGCGCAATGGCGGTCGCTCGAGCGTCACCCACATGATGACGATAAACGTGAAAAACACGGCCAAGCCCGTCAATGTTGAAGCATAGACGCCAGCCGTTTTTTCTTTCCATGCCAGGAACGCGCCTACGGCCCACAGCATGATGGCCACAATGGCAAAGTAGATGAAATAATCCCAAATCATGGCGTCACGCGTTTTTTAGATGAATCAGGCGAAACCTCAGCAAATTGAACTTGCCCGTTTGCGTTCGGTTTGCGCTGATTTTGAGATAACACAAACATACACAACGCTCCTGCAAGCATCAGCCCTATGCCGATATAAACGAGCGGTAACCACGGGTCGCGCACGAGCTCAAAGATGCTGATCTGGCTCTGAGGGCCGCCAGCAGTGTCGTAGCCATACTGATAGATCTTCCACCCCTCGACCTCGACAGGCTTGTTGACGTCGATGACGGTGTGGATGTTCTTGCCCGATTTGGTCATGATGTTCACTTCGCTGGCAAAGCGTTTGGGGCTGCCGTCATCATATTGCTCCATGATGAACTGTTGAAGTTCAATAGCCAAGTCCAATTCTTTGACCTGCTGGTTCTCGTCCATGACGCGCCACTCGGGTTCACCGACGGCGGTAATCATCTTCAAGCGCTGCATATCGGCGTTGCCCAGCGTCGCACAGGTCAAGGCCAGGAACAGTCCCAGATGGTTGAACAGGAACGGTATATCACGCTTCCACTGAAAGTGACCAAGGCGTTTCAACACCGCAAGGCCAATGATAACGGCAATATAGACATAGATGAGCACAAAGGGCCAGAATGACAGCATGTCGTTGATCCCTGTACCGTTCACTGTCTGCCGCGTGAGGCCCATGACCAGTGTCAGAATCACCGCAAAGGCAATGGCCGGTATCGCTGCTGCATAGGTGCTCAGGAATGAGAATGCATAGACCTGGCGACGCAACAGGTGCATGATGGCAATCATCACCAGGAAGCCGACGAGCACGATGCCGTTGACTGGCCACGAGAAGGCATCCCACACAACAGGACCGACGCTCAGTTCGAGCATCAGTCCTGCGATGATTAATCCGGCGCCAATGAGGCAGCCTTCTTTAAGAGTCCACGGTTTAATCCACATCAGATTTCAATGAGTTTGCCGTTCTTTTTGGCATCCATGATCCACTTGGGAACAATCTCGTCCAGGAAGCGCCGTTTGTTCTGGTTCAGCATATTCATGTCAAGACCGATGGCAGCCTGAGCCTTAGCCTTGGTGCTGTAGTCAGGCACGGGAATCTCACCCATGTGCCCATGCTTGGCCGCCACACGTGCGATGAGCAGACGGGCCTGCTGGGCATAATCCACAGAGTGTGAAAGCAGGCGGATCACCTCCTGGGGTGCATGGAACGTGGCCCCATGTGATGCGATGGCATAGTCCCAACGCCACTGGCTCTTGCGCAACAGGGCTTGGATAGGAGCCAACTCGGCGTCGGTGGCACCCTTGTCGATGATGAACTTTGTCTCGAAGTGGGCACGGGCCAGTTCCTGCTCGGCACGGTCGCGCACCTCGTTGCACTTTTCCTGACGGTCATATACATTCTGGCGCAGCACCTCTGCATCCTGGCGGTGACATACCTGGCATGTGCGGTCGATCTTTGCCAGCGGCGACATGATCTGGTGGTCCGAGAATTTCACGCCACCATCCTGCTTATAGGGCATGTGGCAGTCGGCACAGGAGACACCGCGCTGGGCATGAATGCCCTGCTGTGACATCTCCCAACCGGGGTGCTGAGCCTTCAGGATCTTGGTCTTGGACAGCGGATGGATATAGTCGTAGAAACCGATAGAATCATAGTAGTGTTCTGCGTCCTCACAGGTCAAGCCATAGTGCTGAGGGAACACAAGATAGTTGGCCTTGCCGGGATTATTTGGATCATCGGGCTTGATGAAGTAGTACTCGACATGGCACTGCGCGCAGACCAGTGAGCGCATCTCCTGATGGGTGGCGTTCCTCAAATTCTTGCCTGAATTGGCAAATGCCTCATAGATGGCGGGGCGTGCAGGACGCAGGTCCATCGTGCGGGCATCGTGGCAGTCGCTGCAGCCGATGGGATTGACCTCTTCGGCACCCAACTCGCTCCATTTCTTGGCATAGAAGTTTGCAGGATCGAACACCGACTTTGTTTCACTGAGTTCGCGCATCATGCGGGGCACATCAGGGCCTTTGCACGTCCAACAGGTAGCCGGCTGCATGTCAGCGGCTATCGAGTCGGCTCCGATGGAGATGCCGGGGTTGCCCGTGCGCAGAATCTTGCGCATGTCCTCCAGCGCATGCTTGTGGCCGCGCGGCGTGTTGTAGTGGCGTGAGAACGCGTAACCCGCCCACAGGACGACCATCTCGGGACGCTGCTCAAGCACGTCAACCTCCTGCGAGGAATTATACTTGGAAACGAACGTGGTGTCCTCGGTCATCGACCAGGTCTCGTACTCACGGGGATAGTCGGCCTTGAACTTCTCGTTCTGGGCAATGATGGAGTCGGTGAACTCGGTGCGCTTGTTGTTGAACACACTAGCGACTTCGGCACGGCGCTCCATGAGCGATGAAACGAGCAGTCCCAGCAGGAACACTGCGATCATTGAGCCGCCAAAGAGCGCCCAACCTTGCCATTTCTTTAATTGCTTTGCCATAATATTGTCGTTTTTGTTATAGTCGATTATTAATCATTTCTTTGAGAGGGCACCTCCCAGCCATTCGGGAACAGGGCTGGGCGGCAGCGGAGTCACACCCTCGGCTCCCGGGGTTGACATCAGCGAGTTCATGCCACCGTGCGGCACGTTGCGGTGACAATGCCAGCACTCCACACCCTCACCGCGTTTGGCCATCATATAGTCGATACGGCCCGTTTTGACTAATTCCTGGTTGAGTTGGGTGTGGCAGCGGATGCAGTTGTCCATGATGACCTCGGCACTGGCATCCTCGGCCATGATGGCCTGACGCTCGCTGTGGGTCACGAAATAAGCCGTATGCTTGAGACCGTCCATCGCCTTGAAGCCGTATTTGGCGGCCAGGCTGGAGTGCGGCACATGGCAGTCGTTGCAAGTCGCGTCGCGTCCATGAGAGGAATGGCTCCATGTGGCATAGTAGGGCGTCATGATGTGGCAGTTGACGCATGCCGACGGATCATCGGCGATATAGGTGTGCGCCCTGAGCAGATACATGAACAATCCGCCCAAGCCCACCAGGATGCCGGCACAGACGATAAGACCGATTTTCTGCTTATAAGAGAAGCGATCCTTCAGTGTTTTCAGTCGATTTGCAATCTTCATCAATCACGGATTGAGGTTAACATCGCAAAGATACACCTTATAAATAACAATAAAAAATTTAAGATAAATTAAATTTGTTAAAAAATATAAAATTCATTTTTACATCTCTGCCGATTTCTTGACCTCCTCATGATAGAAATAGTTCACGACGATGGGCGGTGCATCGAAAGGACGCCTGATGCTGTCATCATCGCGGAGCGTGAAGCAGCCGAATACAACCCCGTGACCATAGCGAATGTATTCCCTAAGTCAATCACGTCAAGAAATTGGGCATTAAATCAAGGCGCATCGCCAGCCGTGGCTTGACGTTGCGCCTTGTCATGAGCGAAAAAAATTGGAATTTACTGGACGACCCCCACAAGAAACTCGCGCATCAGTTGAGCAATCTTCGTGTGGTGACTCTCAAGAGCAAAGTGACCACTGGGAACGAAGTGTATCTCAGCATTGGGCAGGTCGCGTTTGAAGGCATTGGCTGCTGTTTTCTGTATTTCAGTCAAAATACTCATTTTTCAATTCCTCGCTACATTGTTATTCTTTGGTACGGGTTTTGCGAGTTTCATTGCA
>ONQS01000014.1 GCA_900320055.1 uncultured Prevotellaceae bacterium | reverse complement strand
CCGTGGTGTTACCTCAAGTCAAGGCCGCTGGCCTTGTGCAGGCCTTCGACCTGCTTCTCTAGAGCAACACAACGGCGTGTCCCAATGCGGAAAACAGGAAAAAATCTGCCATCAGTGCAAATAATATAGAATGAGACGGGAAACCTTCAATCAGGCTCCCCGTCTCCACAGGTAATAGATGATATGTTAAGAAACTGTAATTATTTTCAGTTCAAAAACAGCCATCGAGGTGCATTACGACTTGAGAATGATGTCGATAACAGCGTTCACGTCGGCAATGTTGACCTCACCGTCACCATTGACGTCACCAGCGGGGGTGGTCTTGCCGGTCAGGATCTGATCGATGAGAGCGTTAACGTCGGCGATGTTAACCTCACCGTCACCATTGACGTCACCAATAATGGGATCGGGCTTCTCACCCTGCATGAACTTATACTCGATGTAGTCACCGGGGATTTCGAAGCGAACGACAGCCTCGCGATAAGCAAGGCCCTCGGGCAGGGGCTCAGCGGTTACGTTGGCCTGAACCTCATAACCCATGATCTCCTCTTCCTGCTCAACGTCAGTCAACTCAATGTTGAGCCAGTCGGGCAGTTCGTCACTACCATTGCAGGTCAGGGTCCAGTCGCCATCGGCGCTGGCAACCCATGACCAGAAGGAGATGCCTTCTACGAGATACTGTTCGCCCTCGACCTCGACAACCTTCTGCAGAGGACCACCCTCGGCGGGGAAGGTGTGCTCACCATCCTCGATCGAGTAGTTGAAGATAACGAAGGGCTGATCGGCAACGATGAAGATAGAGAGAGCGGTCTTCATCGAACCAGAGCGGAAGAAGTTGTTCAAACCACGCCAGTAGTACTCACCGGTAAAGTCATAAACGGGGTTGCCGTCTTTGTCCTTAACGGTGTCACCATTCTCGTCGAGTTCAACGATGTAGCGCGGATACTTGAGGTAAGCGGTCTCACCAAAGCCCTCGTCGATCTCGTCATCGGCGCTGATATAAGCGGTGAAGTCGACCAGAGCCTCAGCCTCGGGATCATTGTAACCCTCGACAACGACCATGATGGGATAATCCACCGTGGGGCTGTACTCATAGGTCAACTCGGGGTCATCCTCGTCAACACCAAAGAGGGTGAACTCAACAAAGCCATTCTTGTCGGCACCAGTCTGGGGGTTAACCTCGCCCTCACCGGTAACGATGAGTTCGCCGGGAACGATGGGCATACCCACTGCTACTGAATCGTTGTAAGCGGGAACTTCATCCAAGCGGTAAACCTTGCAGGTCAACTTGACGGGAGCATCGCACATCAGGTCGTCGCCCATCATCATGTAGACCTTCTTGAGAACGTAGGGGTGCTCGGGTTTCTCAAATACCTGAGCCATACCGTCGATGTGCTCACCATTCTTACCAAACCACCAGCCTTGATCGCTCTGGCCATCATAGGAGGTTGCGCCATAATAAGCGGTCCAGGTGTAACGCAAGTTAGCATAACGGCCACCACCGAAGGTAGACTTGCTGCTGAGCAGGAAGTCGACACCTTCCTCATCGGTGATAACGCTGGGTTCGGGAATAGCCCAACCCTCAACGGCGGTCTGAGACTTAACGGTGGGAGCATCCTGGGTACCTTCCATAGTGTAGTCGGTCATCTGATAGTCATACCACTTGGCGTTCTCATCATCAAAGTCGCCATCAACGGCATAGAACTTAGGCATATCCTGAGTTGACAGCGTGTACTCAATGCTGATGTCCTTGCCATCCACAACATCATATTCTCCCTTGTAGCCATGGAAGACGTCCCAAGTGTAGTTGGTGTTCTCATCAGCACCATCCACAAACGTCTTGAAGGAATAATCAGCATAGGGCTTGAAGAATACGAAGTCCTGGCCATAACTATAGCCACCAGCGCCCTGTACGGCGATCATGGGTGAATAGTATGCACCAGCGGGACGATAGTAGAAAGGCTCGATGTAACCAGCCTTCTTGGGGGCTCTGAGAGCGGGAGCGATGGCACCATTAGCCACCTTACCTTCCTTTTTCACATAATTGAGGTTGAGACGCTCAACCTTGGGAGCCTTGTTGATGGTAGTGGTTGCAGAGCGCTTGAGTTGAGCACTAGCAGAAACAACCATCAGAGCGGCTGCACCTAAAAGTAAAAACTTCTTCATAATTGAATACTAATAGTTATTATATTAATAATAAAAATATTTGATCCATATTGAAACCGATCGACCGCAGGCCCATGAGACATGCAGGCCCGAGGCCTGCGGTCGGGATAATCGTTAGTCAGTGATTACTGGAGAGACCACATCACGTAGTCACCGCCGTTAATCGAAGACTTCATGACCGTGGGCGCCAGCAATGAGTTGGCACTCAGTTCTATCGTGGAATTGAACGTGTCGGCAAACTCACGGATCGAGGGGCAGTTGGTAGCATACAACTCACCATATCGGTCGCCCTCGGCAGCAACGGAGAAGGCCACCTGAGTGTTGCTGGCCGACTTCAACGACATGTAGTAGGTGGGATTGTACTTGACAGAACCCTTCTTGACATTGAAGATCAGCGTGTAGGTCTCCAAAGCGGCATCATACGACACTTGTACGTATTGCAGCGTGGACTTGTTATAAGCCTTGAGTTCGTCGGCGATGCTAGTAGCCAACTGGGCAAACTTGCCACCGACATCCTTGAGGTCGGACCTCCAGACGAGACTAGCATTTGTGAACAAGTTGGCCAGATGGTCGGCAGTCATGGTCGTCTGGTTGTCGTCACGGCAGAGCAGCGAACCGTCGGGCTGACGGATGAAGTTCTTGATGACATAACCATCGAGAGTGACAGGATCCATAAATGAGAGGCCATCGTGGGTGATGATGACGTTATGCTTCTCTGACGTTGAGATTTCGTCGGCATCCTCACGGAACATCTTCAGGATGCTCGAAGCGCCATCCTTAACGACCCAGCGCACGCCATTAGGCAGGTTGATGTAAACGGCGGGCACCTTGGCGTTGAAGAAGGAGTCGGCCATGGCCACAACCTCATTCATATAGACCTCGTCGTCGATACTAGCGTCGACGCGAGTCATGATCATGTTGAGTTCGTGCTTCTTACCAGTCAAGTACAGGGTGTCGCCCGAGTACTTCATGATATCAAACTCATAGTCACCCTCGTGACCGTAACCGGTCTCGTTGACATCCTTGTCGCTAGCGGCACTACTGCTGCTGGGGATATCATAGGGGTCGGCAAACAGGTGGAAATACTTGTTGTAACTGTTCAACGACAGCACGGGGCCGTTGTCGGCAATGACTTCCCAGAGCGATACGTCGCTGCCAAAGGCGGGACGCGTCAACTGTCCAGACTGGATATAGTTGATCCACTTGTTAGCGCCAGAAATCTTGACCGAACCATCCTTGGAGAAGGTCATCAGATAGATGTAACCGGGCTCCTCGGTGTTGGAGAAATACTCGAGTTGCCACTTGCCACCATTGCTGGTCAGGATGTCGGTATACATAGCCTTGGCATTGTCGAGGCGGATCACGGCATCGTCATCAAAAATGTTGTCAACCTCATTCTTGCAGGAGGCCAGCGAGAGAGACGATAGCGCTACAATCGACAACAATGAAATATTTAAGAACTTTTTCATTTTTCTCTTCATGATGTTAAAGGTGAAACATTATTGAATGTCATAGACCATCTTGCGCAACTCGTTCATGTCGTAAGTTGCCTGACGGTACTGAACCTCATCACGCAACTCGTCGAGTTCTATACCCCAAGCGGTGCGGAACCACTCGCGGATGATCTGAACCTTCTGCATAATAGCCTCAGCACCATTCACGCCGTCCTTATCCTCAACAGGATGAACCACGATGCGATTGCCCTGGGTGTCACGCTCGTTCTTCCAGTAGCGAGTCACGGAGCCATCCTCGTTGACAACGGTGTTGATGAATCGCTCGTCGGCAGGATATACAGCGGTCTGATCGGCTTCGGCATCGTTGTTCTTGTAATAGTAGAAACTGTAGTAGGCGGCATCGGGGTTGTCCTCGTCGCTCGAAGCGGTGGTCCAGCCACGTGAAGCCATATCCATCAGTGTTGCCCACTGAGCGTCGGTATAGACGATGTAGCAGGCGATGGTCTCTGCGAAGTCCTCACGGTACTCACTGGAAGCATAGGGGGTTACGAATCCCTTGGAGCAAACCTCATTGCCACGACCGGTCCAGTTGGTAGCATCATACTTACCCACCGAGATGGTATTGAACTCGGGAGGATAGGTCTTGGTCTGATGCAGGATGTGAGAGAACTCGTGGTGCATCGTGTGGAAGTAGAGGTCGTTCATCATCTGGAAATCGTTGATGTCCATGGCATTGACCTTGAACAGGGTGATCTTGATACCACCCTCGGCCAGACCGACGGTCTCACTACCCGACGAGGGGTTGTAGGCTGGCGATCCCACCATGAGCAGGATGCGGGGTCCGTAGAGTTTGAGGAACTCGGGGCCGGCCACCTTGTCATACACGTCGAACCACAAGTGCTTGCAGAGCACTGCCAGGTCGACGGCATTGTTATACTGGGCAGGCACCAGGTTGTAGTTCATGTTGGTGCTGATGTCCGGCATCTTGTACAGGAACGTCAAGTTATACTTGTCAAGGTAGTTCTCCTTGAGGAACTTGTCGAGTTTGTAAGAATAGGAGTTGGGATCAAGCGTCTCGTCCACATCAGGGAAGATCGTGGGACCCAACTTGTCCTCGCTACACGATGAGAAAGCCATGGCAGCGACAGCGACAAGCAGCAATGCTGAAATATAATATTGAATCTTCTTCATAATAATGATCTCTTATCCGGATATGTTAGTTAATTAGCGATACAAGCATCGCGGGTCACGCCTATGCTCTCGTACTTGACGGAACGGGGGTTAGGCTCAAGACCAGCACCGATTACCTCGTTGGGAATCTGGATAGCGTAGCGAGGATCGAGAACCTCGAGCGTGTACACATCGTTGATGCCCATCTTGTGGTTGTAGGAGAATCCGAATCGCTTGATGTCGAACCAGCGGTTACCCATGTGGATCATCTGGATGCGGCGGAAGTGCTGCAGGCACTGCATGTAGGGCTCAATCTCGGGAGTCATGTGATACTTGTCGCTGGGGCAAACCTCGTCGATATGGAAGTCCTTCATAATGCCGAAATTAGTATAGTTGCGGCGACGCTGATAGTCGACGTTGTAGAACTTGATGATGTCCTCCTTGGTGAGTTCGGTCATGTTGTAGTTGGCCGTGGAGTCGAGTTGCAGGTGCTCGTGGTTCCAGAGGTAGAGGTCGTCGAATGCGGCGTCGATGTTACCCAGGAACAGGTTAGCCTCGGCCCTGAGCAGGATGGTCTCCTGGCTGGTGAACTCGGGACGGATCATGTGTACATAACCGATGCCGGCGATCTTGTCGGTGTACTCAAACTGTTCCCAGCAAGTACCGAGGAAGATAGCGCCATACTCGGAGTTGGATGATGAACTCAAGAAACTGTTCATGAAGCAAGGCATCATAGCCCACTCCTCTTTGCTCTTGCCACTACCGTGACTGAACTTACAGTTCTCCCATGACGGGCCAGGTCCGCCAATGGAGCCACGGAGGCCCTCGCGAGCAGTCCAGAAGCGATGACCCCAACGGCGCAGCCAAGTGCTGTAGGTGTCAATCATCATGAAGTTACCGGGACGGTCCACGCTGGTGTAGTAGCGTGCACCATTGTCGAGTTCGTAGAAGTCCTGATCCCAGAAGTCGTTGCGCATGGTTGCGGGGTCATTGCCCTTGAATGCGGCATTGGCCTGCTCAATCACCTTATCATACTCGCGCTTGGCGGTATAGAAGCGTGCGGCAAAGGCATGGGATGCAGCGACGTTGAAGTGATACTTGGGCACCTCGTAGAACTCGTCGGTGACATACTGCAGACCGAGTTTCAGGTCGTTCTCGATGTTGTCGTAGGTCTGCTGGAGAGTGCCGCGATCATACTTAGGATCGAGTTCGGTCTCGGGCTTGGTTGCATAGGGGATACCGGGCAGAGTGGCGCTGATCTGCGGTCCACGATAGGGCATGCAGAAGACCTGAGCCAGGATGTAGTGGTGATAGGCGCGGATCATGTAAGCCTCGCCGCGGATAGCATCCATACGTGCTTTGTCGCTGGCAGTGATGGCTTCGCCCTCAATTTCACCGAGAGTTTCAAACTCCTCTAACTTCTCGAGGACGGCATTGGCCGCTGCGATTGCACCGTAGCATCCGTTCCAGATACCCGAAGGCGAATCGGAATCGCTGATGTCGAGGGTCACATCCTGCCAAGCATAGATCTGCTCATCATACTGGTTGTAGGACGAATAGTTGTAGCGCATACCATCCTCGCTGGGCGAGTTGGTGTCGATGACATTGTCGCTTGAGAGTTCGCCTACAACGGCATAGTTGTTATTAGAGTAGGCAGTGACAAGCAACTGCTCGAGTTGGTCGAGGTTCACCAGATAGACACGTGTATCGGGCACTTTCTCAAGGAAGTCCTTGCAAGAACTCAGGCCGATCAGCGCTATTGCAATAAATAAGATTTTATATCGTAGTTTCATAATCTTCTTTATTATTATATATAATAATGTGTATCGTCAATTACATACCCAGACGCACGGTAAGGGTGAACTGCTTGGGGTTGGGCGAAGCCACACCACCACTGTTGAAGAACTCAGGATCCTGTCCGTTGAGTTTCTTATCGGCATAAAGCAGGCAGATGTTGGTAGCGGCCAACTTAACCGAAGCGGTGGACAGACGCAGGTGCGAGATCAGAGATTTGGGCACGTCATAGGTGAGCGAAACCTCTTTGAGGCGGATGAAGCCACCGTCGGCGATGCGCTCAGTGCTGTAGTTGTAAGCATTGTAGGCATAGCCCAGATAGTTGTTGGAGTAAACCTGACGGCGCGATGCGATAGCGGGGATGGTGGTCACGTTCTCATCACCGGGAAGAACCCAACGGTTCTTGAAGTCCTTGGTGAAGGAGGTGAGGTCGCTGTAGCCTGCACCGAAGGTCGGGTCAAGGCGAATCTTGTTCCCAAAGGCGTAGGTCATGAAGACGTTGAGGTGGAAGCCCTTGAACGTGAAGTTGTTGCCGAAACCGCCAGTGAATGTAGGATCAACGGGACCCTCATACTTGAGGAAGTCGAGTTTCTCAAACTCCTGGAAGTTGAGGCCGACGTTGGAGACGTCGCCATTCTCGTCGATACACAGAGGCATACCGTGAGCATCGAGACCTGCGAAGGGAATCGAGAAGATGGCACGGTGGGGATAGCCCTCCAAGGGGAAACCACTACCACGCACGAGGTCGATGACGCGCGAGCGCGACTGCAACTTGGTGATCTCGGTGTTGGTGTAAGAGAAGGTCAAGTCGGTGTCCCATCCGAAGCCGCCCACGTGCTTGGGCTCGATGTTGTGAGAAGTGATGGTGAACTCGACACCGTGAGACTTCATCTCGGCCACGTTACCATACTTGTTGGTCTCACCACCGACACCCTGGGTGCGGATCAGACCGATCAGGTCGAAGTTGTTACGCACATACCAGTCAAAGACGAGGTTGATGCGGTTGTAGAGGAAACCGAGGTCAATACCAAGGTCAAACTCATGCTTCTTCTCATAGGTGAGTTCGCTGTTGCCCAGACCCGAGAGAGCAAGACCCATCTCATAGGTGCTGAGTTCCTGACGCCAGGGGCGAGTGGGATAATACAGAGCCTCGGCATTGGCCAGACTGGTAGGACCACTCTCGGCGGTAAGGGAGTAACTCAAGCGCATCTTGGCATAGGTGAGGGCCTTCTTGCTGAGGGCCATGTTCTGGAAGAAGGGCTCGTCATGGATGTTCCATGCTGCCGATACGTTCCAAGTGGGGAGCCAGCGGCTCTGTGAGGTCTTACCCATCTGGTTAGATCCCTCATAACGGAGTGTACCGTTCAAGATATAGCGGCCCAGCAATGCGTAGTTGGCATTGGCGATGTAGGCCATATCGCGGCGGTGGTATTCGCCGACGCTGTAGTAACTACCGTTCTCCTCTTGCATCTGCTTGAAGAGTTTGTAGTTGGTGAATGGCAGGTTACCATTGGCATAAACGATGCTCCAAGCCTCGAATGCCTCACTGAAGCGGTCGAATCGCACGGCCTCCATAGCGGCATAGAGGTTGATGAGGTGCTTGCCATGACCGAAGTCCTTCATGTATTGTCCCGAAGCACGGAAGGTGAAGGACTTGTTGTTGTTCTTATTGTAGAAGAGCATACCACCCTTGTCCAGGACGGTCTCGGGGAGAGCGTTCTCGACATCGGGGTCGGTGTAGAGGTAAGAGTTGGATGCGCGGATGATGGCGTTCTCGGGGTTGATACCAGCGCGATAGGCCATAGCCTGGTTACTGTTGTCGAGCACGTAGTGGTTCTGCTCGGTGGTAGCGACACGCATCGAACCCAGTACATTGAACTCGAGAGACTGGTCCTGCTTGAGGATGGGTTTGAAGTTAACCTCACCCTGGAACTTAAGGTCGGTCACGTTCAGGTCGATGTAGTTCTGCTCCAACTCGTCAAAGATGTTGAAGGTGGTATAGTTGCGCACATAACGCTGAGTGGGGTCAACGGTACGGGCTGTGTTCAACGAGAAACTGTAGGGGTTGATATCGAAGTCACGCCTTACCTCACCACTAACGACGTCCACATTCTGGCTCAAGGTACCGGGAGCCTTCTGCTCACGGAAACTGTCGCTGTTCAGGATCTTGATGCGGATTCTGTCGGTCAGGTTGTAGATAGCGTTGGCGTTGAATGTGTAGCGCTCGACGCGGCTGCTCTTGTACCATCCCGGATCGGCCATAACCGAAGCCGAGGTGTAGAACGAACCCTTGTCGGTACCGCCAGAGACGCTCACCGAGTGGTTCTGCATGATGTTGTGGTTAAACAGGAGGTCAAACCAGTTGGTGTTACGCATCTCGGCCTCACGCAGATACTGGTTGCGAGCATTCTGAGTGTTGGGCAGTGCGTAAGTACCGGTCTCGGGGTCATACGAGTCCATGAGTTTGTACATCTGGCCATAAATACCAGAGGTGGTACTGTTCACCAGGCTGGCATACTCAAGCCATCCCTTCTGCTCCATCTCGCGCAAGATACTCATCTGCTCCTGAGAGTTGCAGATGTTGAAGTCGCGGTAGTTGGGTTTCAGACGATAGGTGAACTCACCCGTGTAGTTGATAGAACTGGTGCCCTTGCGACCGGTCTTGGTGGTGATAACGATCACACCGGCGTTGGCCTTAGCACCATAGATTGAAGTAGCGGAACCGTCCTTCAGGATCTGGAAACTCTCGATATCGTCGGCATTCAGACCAGCCACAGCCGAAGCGATCAGCGTGTTGGCATCACCAGACGAGAGATCGTCGGCACTGATGTCGACGTTATCCTCGAGAACCACACCGTCGACAACCCACAGGGGCTTAGAACTACCATAGATAGAGGTAGCGCCACGCACGCGGATCTTGGGAGCGGTACCGAAGGTACCCGACACGTTCTGCACCTGTACACCCGAGACGCGGCCTTCGAGACCACGGCTGACGTCGGCGACACCCGAGAGTTTAGTCTTCTCGGCATCGACGCTCTGGGTTGCACCGGTGAAGAGTCGCTTGTCGACCTTCTGGTAACCAGTTACAACGACTTCACTAAGCACCTCTCCTTTGGGCTTCAGGGTGATGGTCATGCCAGCCTTAGCGGCAACAATCGCATCCTCATAACCCACGTAGGTGACTTTAATCTTAGTGCCAGCGGGCACGTTCAAGGTAAAATGACCATCGAAATCGGTAGCGACGCCGTTCTTGGGATTGCTCTGCTGAACAACCGACGCACCAATGACGGGTTCGTTGCTCTCGTCGACGACGGTACCACTCACCTGAGCCGAAACGCCCAGCGTGGCTAGCGCCATGACAAGAAACAAGAGTAAATGTTTAAGACTCATAAAATTTAGTTTAATTGATTAGTTATTAATGTTTTATAAGTTCTCTAAATGATTACCTATCCTTTACGCTCCAAAACATGGTTTCAAAACACAAAACTCCCATAAGCCCCATCGCAAGAATTTGTTATTGAGGCGACATGATAAAGTCTTAACAATCTCTACAACAGATTGAATATCTACAGTTTCCTTGTTTCTTAACTCCACATCTATTTTAAGATAGGCTTGCAAAGTTAATTGTTTTTTTTTAATATAATGTTATAGTGTCAAAAACTTTTTGTGTTTTTTGACCAAAATGCCACCATATTGGTATCAATATCCTCATTATCAACAAATTAAGTGTGAATATTGTTTAATTTATTGATATTCAGTGTGTTATGTGTTTTTCATCACATTGATGGCCTATTTACCGAAAATAATAGAGTACCAAATCGTTTTTTTTAAGGTCCAAAACACAATTTTGGGCTCACAATGACGCAACATAACGCGAAAGGCAGTAAATTTGCAACATCGCAATGCTGCGATACGATATGAACTGGCACAAAGCCCACTTATCTTCAGACAACATGGAAATCGTTTATGACGACAATCACATCATCATCGTCAACAAGGCTGCAGGCGAGTTGGTCCAGGGCGACCGTACTGGCGACGAGACGCTTATCGACACGGTAAAGGCCTGGATCAAGGCGAAATATGACAAACCAGGCAATGTGTTTCTGGGCGTGACTCACCGCATCGACCGTCCGACATGCGGCCTGGTGGTGATGGCCAAGACCAGTAAGGGGTTGTCGCGCATGAACGAACTGTTCCGCAAGGGTGAGGTCCACAAGACCTACTGGGCCGTCGTGGGCAAGGAACCGCCCGAGCCCTCGGGAACACTCACCCACTACCTCAAGAGCGTGGAGTCCAACAATAAGACCCATGTGAGCATTGTGCCTCGCGAGGGCCACCAGAAGGCTGTGCTCAACTATCGTGTGATTGCGTCAAGCCAGCGCTACTGGCTGCTTGAGGTGGACCTGATCACCGGTCGCAAGCATCAGATCCGAGCCCAGTTGTCGGCGATCGGCTGTCCCATCAAGGGCGACCTCAAGTATGGCGCACCGCGCAGCAACCCTGACGGCGGCATCTCGCTTCAGGCCCACCGCATCCGCTTCACGCATCCCGTGAGCGGGAAGGAGATCGATATCACCGCCCCCCTGCCCGACGGCTTCAAGCGTCTAGGCTTTGATGACATTTAGTTGGCGCTGCGGCGTTGATTCCAATAAAAATCGCTATCTTTGCAGCATTCAATCCATTCAATCAACTCAATAACTATTTAACGACGAATTATGGCAAACAATCCTGAATTCCGCTATGCGCCCATGTTCCAGTTGGGCAAAGATGACACCGAATACTACAAACTGACCAGCGACTACGTGTCGGTGGGCGAGTTTGAGGGCAAACCCATCCTCAAGATTGAGCCCGAGGCACTGACGATGCTTGCTCAGCAAGCATTCCGCGACGTGAACTTCTTGCTTCGCCGCTCACACAACGAGCAGGTTGCCAAGATTTTGCACGACCCCGATGCCAGCGACAACGACAAATATGTGGCATTGACATTCCTGCGCAATGCAGAAGTAGCCGCCAAGGGTCAGTTGCCCTTGTGCCAGGACACCGGCACCGCTATCATCCACGGCGAGAAGGGCCAGCAGGTATGGACGGGCTTCTGTGACGAGGAGGCTCTGGCGCGCGGCGTGTACAACACCTACACGCAAGAGAACCTGCGCTACTCCCAGAATGCTCCCTTGAGCATGTATGAGGAAGTCAACACCCGCTGCAACCTGCCCGCCCAGATCGATCTGGAGTGTGCCGAGGGCATGGAATATCGCTTCCTGTGCGTCACCAAGGGTGGCGGCAGCGCTAACAAGACCTACCTGTACCAGATGACCAAAGCCGTTCTCAACCCCGGCACCCTGGTTCCCTTCCTGGTCGAGAAGATGCGCACCCTGGGCACTGCAGCCTGCCCGCCCTACCACATCGCCTTTGTCATCGGCGGCACCAGCGCCGAGAAGAACCTGCTGACTGTGAAACTGGCCTCGACCCACTATTATGACAACCTGCCCACCACCGGCGACGAGACCGGACGCGCGTTCCGCGATGTGGAGTTGGAGAAGCAAGTGCTCGAGGAGGCCTACAAGATCGGCCTCGGCGCCCAGTTTGGCGGCAAGTATATGGCTCATGACGTGCGCATCGTGCGCCTGCCCCGCCACGGTGCATCCTGCCCCATCGGCCTGGGTGTAAGTTGCAGCGCAGACCGCAACATCAAGGCTAAGATCAACAAGGATGGTGTGTGGATCGAGAAACTCGACGACAAGCCCACCGAACTCATCCCCGAGGAACTGCGTCAGGCCGGCGAGGGCGATGGCATCAAGATTGACCTGGACCGTCCCATGAGCGAGACGCTCGCCATCCTGGACAAGTATCCCGTTTCGACCCGTGTATCGCTTAGCGGCACCATCATCGTGGGCCGTGACATCGCCCATGCCAAGTGGAAAGAGCGTTATGACCGTGGCGAGGGTATCCCTCAGTATATCAAGGATCACCCCGTGCTGTATGCAGGTCCTGCCAAGACTCCGCAAGGCATGCCTTGTGGCTCGATGGGTCCGACCACGGCCAACCGCATGGACCCCTATGTGGACCTGTTCCAGAGCCAAGGCGGCAGCATGGTCATGATTGCCAAGGGCAACCGCAGTCAAGAGGTGACCGATGCCTGCAAGAAGCACGGAGGATTCTATCTGGGCAGCATCGGTGGTCCCGCCGCCATCCTGTCGCAGGAGAGCATCAAGAGCATTGAGTGTGTCGAGTATCCCGAGTTGGGCATGGAAGCCGTGTGGAAAATCCGTGTCGTTGACTTCCCCGCGTTTATCCTTGTCGACAACAAGGGCAATGATTTCTTCAAGAAAATCGGCTTGTAACATCGACGCTAAGACGCAGTTCTGAGACTGCCCCATCATCACGCCGCATGACCAGATTTTGACTCGTCATGCGGCGTTTTTGGGCTCTGATATCGCCAAATTCCTATTGTTTTCAGTAAAAATATGTTAAAAAACACATTTTTTGCGACAAAACACTTGACAGGTCACAAAAAAGCACTACTTTTGCACTCGCAAATTGCGGGATGGAGCAGTGGCAGCTCGTTGGGCTCATAACCCAAAGGTCGTCAGTTCGAGTCTGGCTCCCGCTACTAGAGACGAGGTCAAGCGAAATGCTTGGCCTCGTTTTTTACGCGCACATACAAGAGGATGACGACTAAAATTTTGAACTGGGGTTGCACGTGTGGAGATTATTGTGTAAATTTGCTTGATTAAACAATCACGCGAACACTATGAAAAAGATTGCGGTACTATTTGAAGGAGATATCCACAGGAGGCTTGGCGTGTTTAACGCAGTGATCAGCCGCGTGAAGCATTTGAAGCAAGTCGCTGACTACAAGATCGATGTGCACATGTTTCAGGTGTATGACGGATGGTTGATGCGGCGTGTGCGCCACAGCCAGAAGACCGACTTCCGCCCCGATGAGATTATCGCCGACGGCGTGAAGGTACACATCACCTGGTTCAGGCGCCGCTGGACCGATGCCATCAGGCACCGCGTGTTCAAGCGACCGCCCCGCGCCCTTCTCAACCGCCTTCACCGCCTGGGATGGGAGATGCGGGGTCACGATCTGGTCAGTGCCCACGACCGCATCGTCGGCCATGCAGCCGTGTTTGCCAGCAAGGAGTTGCACATTCCCTGCTTCATCACATGGCACGGAGCCAGCATCTATACCGACCCACCTCGAGATCCCATGCTTAAGGACATGACCATCAAATTGTTGCATGACGCTACGTGCAACTTCTTTGTCAGCCAGGGCCTACTCGATAAGGCACATGCCGAACTCACCGATGGCTTTGCCGCCGAAGTGCTGCTCAATGGCGCCAGCGAGCAATTCCACCGCTATGACGAGGTTTCCAGGCAGGCCTGTCGAGAGAAGTATGGTGTGGATGACGGCAACAAGGTGGTGGCCTTCGTCGGCCGATTCGAGCCCGTCAAGAATGTCACCCTCCTGCCCGATATCTACAAAGAGATTGAAGTTAAGTATGGCAACAAACTGACCTTCTGGGCAATAGGTGACGGCATTCAACTCAACGAGACACGACGCCTGATGGCCGAGAAAGGAGTGAAGTGCCACTTCACCGGGAAGGTTCCGCCCGATGAGATCCCCGACCTGCTCAACTGCGTAGACCTGCTCGTGCTGCCCAGTAGCCTGGAAGGACTTCCCCTAGTTGTGATCGAAGCGCTGTCGTGCGGCGCGCATGTTGTCGCAACCAACGTCATCGGCACCGCCGAAGCCGTGGGTCGCGACAATGCCATCGATCTGGGCGACGACTTCGTGAACCGGTTTACCGACCGCGCAGTGCAACTGCTGCACGGCGGCATCCAGCAAGTGTTACCGCCCGAAGTGAGTTGGACAGCCACCGCCATCAAGGAAAACGGCATTTACCACAGATATCTTGACAAGGAATAGCCATCTTGGTGTTTCACTGATGATTACACAATCCAATTTATAGTAATTATTTAATACGAAATTATTTGTTACTATTTTGCTGATTTATCATTAATTTAACATACTTAATTACTGATAATCATTGGTATTAAATTATAATTTTAAAGTAAATATTTAAATAACGTCGATTAGATGCCACATTTTGCCGAAACATTGCTGCCACTAGCCATACCAGGCACCTATACCTACCGTGTTCCAGAAGGGATGCGGCTGTCGATCGGCATGCGTGTGCTAGTCCCCTTTGGGCGCAAAAAAATCTTCACAGGCATCATATCCTCTCTGCATGACAGGGAGCCCAAGGGATATGATGTGAAAGAGATATTGGGCACCCTCGACGACAAACCCGTCTTGAGACATCCTCAGTTGGAGTTCTGGCAATGGATAGCCGACTACTACCTGTGCACCATGGGCGAGGTATACAAGGCCGCCGTACCCTCAGGGCTGAAGGTAGAGAGCGAAACCACGATCAGCGTCAATCCCGACTATGAAGAGAGCGAGCCCGGTCAACTCACTGACCGAGAGCGCGTGATACTTGACTTCACAGCCCAACGCGGACGCGTTCAGATTGCCGAAATCGCCAAGGCCACAGGTTTCAAAACCGTAGAACGAAACGTCAGCCACTTACTCGACCTGAATGCCCTGCACGTGAGCGAGCGTGTCATCGACAACTATCGTCCTAAGACCGAGGCATGTGTGCGCTTAGCCATCGCCCGTGACGACGAGCAGAAACTGCATCAACACTTTGATCAACTCAAGCGCGCCCCCAAGCAGGAAGCCCTGTTGCTGGCCTATCTGGACATGTCGCGCTGGCTCCAGAAAGGGGAGATCAGAGAGGTGAGCAAAGAGAACCTGCTGAAGCGCTCCGGAGTGAGCGCTGCAGTACTTCATGAGGCTGTAAAGCGTGGTCTGTTTGAGATCTATAAGAAGGAAATCAACCGGTTTGCCGACTTGGGCAGCGTTCTGGAAGATCCACCCGTGCTGAGCGCAGAGCAACGTCGAGCCTATGACGAGATACACGAATCGATGCGCCAACATGCCATCACGCTGTTGCACGGAGTGACCAGCAGCGGCAAGACGTCGGTGTATATGCACCTGATCGCCGACGCGTTGAGACTGGGCAAACAGGTGCTCTATCTCGTGCCCGAGATCGCACTGACGACCCAATTGACTCGCAGACTGCGACGGGTGTTTGGCGACAAATTGCTCATCTATCACTCCAAGTTCAGCGACAACGAGCGAGTCGACATCTGGAAATGCCTGCTGGACAGCAGCGAGCCATGTGTCATCATCGGAGTGCGCTCATCGGTGTTCCTCCCCTACTCCAACCTGGGCCTTGTGATTGTGGACGAGGAGCACGACAGCAGTTACAAGCAGCAAGACCCCGCCCCACGCTACAACGGTCGCAACGCCGCCCTGGTGCTGGCCAAGATGCATGGCGCCAAAACCATTCTCGGCTCAGCGACCCCCGCTATCGAGGTCTATCACCTTGCCCTTGAGGGGAAGTATGGCCTTGTGCGACTGCTCACCCGCTATGGCGACATCAAAATGCCCGATGTGAAAGTCATTGACACCATCGATGCCCGCAAGCGGCGTGAAATGAGCGGTCTGTTCAGCAATGAACTCATCACCGATTGCCGTAAGGCTCTGAAAGATAACGAACAAGTGATTCTGTTCCAGAATCGTCGAGGCTACTCGCCCATGGTGCGCTGCAAAGAGTGCGGCTGGGTTCCGAAGTGTGAAAACTGCGATGTGTCGCTCACCTATCACAAGCACAACAACAGCCTGGTGTGCCACTACTGCGGCTATACGATATCGCTTCCCGACCTGTGTCCAGCCTGTCAATTGCCGGGTATAGAAATCGTCGGGTACGGGACCGAGCGCATCGAGGATGACGTCGAGGCCGTATTCCCTGGTGAGAAGATCTCGCGCATGGATCTGGACACCACGCGCAGCAAGAACAGTTATGACCGCATCATTGACGAGTTCTCGCAGCACCGCACCAACATCCTGGTAGGCACCCAGATGGTGACCAAGGGCCTTGACTTTGACGCCGTGAGCATTGTTGGCATCCTCAACGCCGACACGATGATCAACTTTCCAGACTTCCGCAGCCATGAGCGCGCCTTTGACATGCTGGAGCAGGTATCGGGCCGTGCCGGCCGTGCCCACAAGCAGGGTCAGGTCATCATCCAGACCAGTAACCCTGATCACGACGTCATCAAGTATGTGCAAGCCCACGACTACGAGGGGTTCTACCAACATGAACTGGCCGACCGTCATCAGTTTGGCTATCCCCCGTTCACCAAGGTCATCAACATCTACCTGAAGCATCGCGATGACACCACGGTGGGAGAATTGGCAGTGCGCTATAGCGGCCTGCTGCACCACGTGTTCGGAAGCCGCGTGCTGGGTCCGATAGCGCCGTTTGTTGCCAAGGTACAGAACATGTATATCCGCCAGATCACCCTCAAGATGGAAACCGCCGCCTCGATGGCTAAGGTCAAGAAGATCCTGCGCGACCTATACGAGCAGATGATTGCCGCCGACACCCGCATGAAGGCGGTGAAACTCTACTATGACGTCGATCCCGTATAAATCAATATCAAAAAAGAATGGGCTCAAAGGTGAAAAGTTACCTGTGAATCAGCCTTAATTGATAAATTTTGAGTAATTTTGTGGCTTGATTTTGCGCAGAAGGGTCCGTGTCGGATGATGAGGCCGTTATTATATTGCGCACAATCAGCAGGTTAACAATAACATAACTAAAAATATACAAGAGATATAAGCATGAAACTGATAGACGGAAAAATGACTGCCGCTGCCATCAAGGAAGAGATCAAGGCCGAGGTGGATCAGATGATCGCAGCGGGCATGAAGCGCCCGCATCTGGCTGCTGTTCTCGTGGGACACGACGGCGGGTCAGAGGCTTATGTAAAGAACAAGGTCATTGCATGTGAGAAGTGCGGTTTCAAATCCTCACTCATCCGAATGGACGAAGACACAACCGAGGAGCAACTGCTGGATTGCATCAAGAAACTGAATGAGGATGATGACGTGGATGGCTTCATCGTGCAACTGCCGTTGCCCAAGCACATCAATGAGCAACATGTCATCAACACTATCGACTACCGAAAGGACGTTGACGGCATACACCCGATGAATGCCGGTCGCATGGCGCTGGGTCTGCCCAGTTTCATTTCGGCGACTCCTCTGGGCATCATCACCCTGCTGCAACGCTACAATATCCCCACTTCGGGCAAGAAGTGTGTGGTGCTGGGCCGCAGTAACATCGTGGGCAAGCCCATGGCCCAACTCATGCTCCAGAAGGAACACGGCGACGCCACCGTGACCATCTGCCACAGCCACTCCAAGACCCTCAAGGATGAATGCCTCCAGGCAGACATCATCATTGCCGCTATCGGCCGCCCCAACTTTGTGACAGCCGACATGGTGAAGGAAGGAGCCGTAGTGATCGACGTGGGCACGACACGCGTTGTCGACCCTGAGAGCAAGACCGGCTACCGCCTGAACGGTGACGTGAAGTTTGACGAGGTTGCTCCCAAGTGCGAGTACATCACTCCCGTCCCCGGTGGCGTAGGCCCCATGACCATCTGCTCGCTGATGAAGAATACGCTTGCAGCCGCAAAAGGCGAGTTCTATTCCAAATGATATAGTTTCAAAAACTATTCATACATCATTAAAAGACCATAATGGGCACTCCATTATGGTCTTTTCTGTTTATCAACTTTGATTTAAATCGATCAACAACAAGAGTGTTAATCGAAGACGCCTTCGACGGCTTCGTCTTGGGCGCCACCGCCGCCATCGCCGGTGTCACCGCCGCCGCCACCGCCACCGTGCCAGCCACCGCCGCCACCGGTGTAGTAGCCGCTGAGTTCATCGCCACAGGGATTGAAGTCCTTGGGGAACTCAAACTTGGTGCTCTGCTTGTAAGGCAGTTGCTTGTCGTCGTAGATCCACTTCATGAAATATCCCAGGATGGGAAGAGCGGCCTCGGCACCTTGACCCATAGCCATGCTGTTGAAGTGGATGTAACGTTCCTCGCCACCGACCCAAACGCCAGTTACCAGTTCAGGCGTAAAGCCCATAAACCAACCGTCGCTGTGGAAGTTGGTGGTACCGGTCTTGCCACCCATATCGGCAGTGATACCGTAGGCATAACGCAGGCGGGCGCCTGTACCGCTGTCCACAACCTCGAGCAGCATCGAGAGCATCTTCAGATAGGTATCTTCGCTCATGATCTCGGTCTGGTTGCCGGTAAACTCGGCCAAAACGTTACCGCGGTTGTCGGTAATGCGCGACACATAGACGGGCTCGACGCGCATGCCACCGTTGGCAAAGGCAGAATAGGCAGCCACCATCTCCCTCAACGAGACTTCACAAGCGCCCAGGCTCAATGCAGGCACCGGGTCGAGGTAACTGGTGATACCGAAACTGTGCATCCACTTGGCCAACTCGCTAGGCGACATGGTGTAGTAACCATTGCGCTCAATCCAGTTCTCGCGAGTGCCTCTCATGAAACCTGCCGAAATCCAGTTTTTGGAGTAAGTCAATGCCTGCTTCAGCGTCATGCCACCGCCACTACCCTCGTTGGCAGGATTATACACCTCATTATTCCAGATAATGTTGGGAGCGCCACCAGGACGTGTGGAGCAGGGCGTCAGGCCGCCAAACTCGATAGCCTGTGAGTAGACAAACGGCTTAACGGTCGAACCGATCTGGCGACGGCCAGTCGACACCATATCATACTTGAAGAAGCGGAAGTTAGGGCCACCCACGTAGGCCTTGACAAATCCCGTGACGGGATCCATCGACATCATGGCACAGCGCAAGAAGGACTTGGTGTAGAGCAGTGAGTCGAGCGGGGTCATCTGAGCGTCAAATCCACCCTCGTAATTGAACAGATGCATCTGCACAGGTTTCTTGAAGTTCTCCATGATCTCGGCATCGCTCTTACCTGCCTGCTTGAGCACGCGATAGCGCTCACTGTGGCGGATTGCGGCATTGATCAGAGCCTGCTTGCCGGCACTGGACAGTTCCTGCTTGTTGTTGGTGTAGGGATTCTTGGTGCCGCCACGCTCACGCAAGAACGCAGGTTGCAAGGTCTTGCTCATGTGCTTGTGGACAGCCTTCTCGGCATAGTCCTGCATGCGAGAGTCGATGGTCGTGTAGATCTTCAGTCCATCGGTATAGATATCATAATGTGAACCATCGGGCTTGGTGTTCTTGTTGCACCAGCCATAGAGGGGATTGACGGCCCATGCGACCGAGTCGTCGATAAATGCCTGCTGGTTCCATGATGGATAGTCCTTGCGATTGGGCTTCTTGGCGCTCATCACACGCCTCAACTCCTCACGGAAGTAGGGCGCAAGTCCGTCGTTATGATCCAGTTTTTTGAACTTCACCACGAGTGGCAGAGTCTTGAGTTGGTCACACTCGGCCTGTGATAGGAAACCAGCCTTGACCATCTGCTCAAACACCACGTTGCGGCGCTGACGCGTGCGCTCGGTGTATCGCACAGGGTTGTAGTATGACGGATTCTTGCACATACCCACGAGGGTTGCAGCCTCCTGTATGTTCAGGTCTTTAGGCTCCTTATCAAAATAGACTCTCGAGGCCATCTTGATACCGACCGCGTTGTTGAGGAAGTCGAACTGGTTGAAGTACATCTTGATGATCTCGTCCTTGGTGTAGTAGCGCTCGAGTTTGACAGCGATAACCCACTCGACGGGCTTTTTGAGCGCACGTTCGAAAATGTTGTGGGACTCGGGCGAGTATAACTGCTTGGCCAACTGCTGTGTGATGGTACTGCCGCCACCAGCGCTCTTCTGTCCCATGATGATGCGCTTGATGATGGCACGCCCGATAGCCTTGACGTCGATACCCGAGTGCTCGTCAAAGCGAGCGTCCTCGGTAGCGATCAATGCCTCGGTCAAGTGCGGCGACATCTCATCAAAGTCGACATAGATGCGGTTGCTTCGGCTACGGTAATAGCGTCCCATCTCCACGCCGTCGGCACTGTAGATGGTAGAGGCGAACTTGTCTGTGGGATTCTTCAACTGGTCGATTGGCGGCATATATCCGATGACGCCGTTGTAGATTAGCACAAACATCAGCGCCAGCAGTCCGACAAATGCGGCAAACCATGTCCACATCTTGCGAGTTATACTGCGGCTCTTATTCTTCTTTCCAGTAGTCTTATTGCTCATATCTTGGTCTAGTTATATACCTAATTCACTACCTATCAGCCCATTGACAGAAGTCAACGAGAAAAAAGGCGCTTAATAACCCGCAAATATACAAAATTGTTTTCAGTTGCCAATTTACCATTGAGAATTTTATTCTTTAATATCGGTTTTAGAGAGGAAATTCACCGAAAAATCTATACCTTTGCAGCCGTATGCAATATATCGGCGAACTGATATCGATAGGCGTTGCGTTCTCATGGACAGCGACCGCGCTATTGAGCGAGTTTGGCAGCAAGCGCATGGGTAATCTCACGCTCAACATCACGCGCATGGCCATCACGCTCATCTTCTCGTGCATCCTGTTCTGGCTGACGGGGGGCGCCCCCCTACCAGCGGGAGCCAGCACCGAAGCCTACCTGTGGATGATGCTTTCGGGTCTGGTGGGCTATGTGATCGGTGACTTCTGCCTGTTTCAATGCTATATCATCATCGGCTCAAAATTCGGCCAACTGTTTATGACACTGGCACCTATCACCGCCGCCATCATGGCCTGGTTCACACTGGGCCAGGAAATCCGTCCAACCGCTATGCTGGCGATGTTTGTCACGCTGGCCGGCATCGCCATCAGCGTGCTTGGTCGCGGCGACCATCACAAGTTGTCGCTCAAGTTGCCGCTTGCAGGCGTGCTGTTTGCCATTGGCGCCGCCGTGTGTCAAGGGGTGGGTCTGGTGTTGAGTAAAATCGGCATGGACCACTATCAGGCATCGCTGACGACTGACCTGGCCGGGTGGCTGTTGCCGTTCCACGCCAACTTTTTCCGCTGCGTTGCCGGCATTATGGGATTTGCCGTGTTGATGGCACTGCGTAAAGGATTTGCGCCATTACGTAAGGGGTTGCACGACGGCAAGGGAATGGTGGCGGCTGTGCTGACCACCATCTTCGGCCCATTTGTGGGCGTGGGCGCATCACTGCTGGCCGTTCAGTATACTGCGGCAGGGATCGCCAGCACCCTGATGGCGCTGACGCCCATTATCATTATCCTGCCCGCTTACTGGATCTTTAAGCAACCCATTACCATGAAGAGCCTGCTTGGCGCCTTGATCTCGGTCATCGGTGTGTCGCTGTTTTTCCTGCTGTGATTTGCCACTTGTGATTGTGATAAGAAAGGCAAACACACTGGTTGCGTATCACACTAAAAATCAGTTAGATATCATTTTACCCAAATGACATTTGGGTGGGGCATCTTGCCCGATGCTATTTTAGCATCGTTCAGCGTTGTCCAGCAATAAGCGCTTAAATGCTGTGAAGCCGTTGTTCATCTTGGTGACGTGCAAGTCGGCACTGACAAAGCGTGATAATTGCGGCGGCAGGTCGACCGTCTCGTTGATGATGCGCTCCATCAAGGTTTTGAGTTTGGCCGGGTGAGCCGTTGCCAAGGCTACACCCGTCTCGCCGGGGCGCAAGTCTTGTAACATGGCACGATAGGCGACAGCCGTGTGCGGGTCTAACAGATAGTCCTCGTCATGATATGTCTGCTGTATGGTCTCGATGATCTGGTTGTCGTCGTAACTGTAGGCATGAATCTGTCGGCAAATGCCCTCATGAGAGCCTAGCAGGTCGACGATGCGGCCAAAGTTGTTGGGGCAACCGGCATCCAGAGCGGGGGCGATGCTATATTGAGTAGGCTTGGGGGTGAAGACGCCAGTCTTGACGTAATTATAAAAGATGTTGTTCTGATTCTCAACGCTGATGAAGCGCTTGACAGGCAAGCCCATGGCTTGCGCCATGAGTCCGCTAGCCAAGTTACCCAGATTGGAGCACGGCACAGCGAAGACCAGATTGCTCACATCGGCCTGCTGACGCACCAGTTGCGCATAGGCCCAGAAGTAGTAGACCATCTGCGGGACGATGCGCGCATAGTTGATTGACATAGCGCTGGTCAGGCGCATGGCCTCGTTGAGGTCGGCATCCATAAAGGCGTCCTCGACAAGCGATTTGCAATCGTCGAACGAGCCGTTGACCTCGACGGCCGTCACATTGCTGCCCAGCGAAGCAAACTGCGCCTTCTGGATCTTGTTGACCGCGCCACGCGGATAGAGCACATAGACATTGACGCCAGGCATGCGCCAGAAACTGTTGGCGACGGCACTTCCGGTATCACCACTGGTGGGCACCAGCACATTGAGCGTCCTCCATTCGGGATGTCGCGTGCGGTAGTAATTGAGCAGGCGTGCCATGAAACGCGTGCCCACATCCTTGAAGGCCATGGTGGGTCCGTGGAACAATTCCAGGACATTATTGCCATTGGCCGTCTTCACAAGCGGGATGTCGAAATAGAAGGCATCAAACACGATATCGTGCAACACACTGGCCGGCACGTCACCATTGAGCGCAAATGACGCTACCGCATAAGCCAACTCCTGCAGTGTCATGGCACTCATGTTGCGCAAGAAGGCAGCCGGCAGCACGGGTATCTTCTGAGGCATGTATAAGCCGCCATCAGGGGCTAACCCTTTGATGACAGCCTGCTCAAGTGTAGCCTTGTGCCTGAGGTCGGATGTACTGTAATAGTTCATAGACGTCAATCGTCAACAATGACAGTACCGGGTGCGTCGGGATTGAAGGTATTCTTGACCCAGACGGGGATATGCTTCATGGCCACTGGAGCGATGGTAGGAGGATAGATGACCTTAGCCCCGGCATCGCACATCTGCTGGGCTTGGGCATAGGTCATCTGCGGGATGACGGTGGCATCGGGATGAGTGCGGGGGTCGGCCGTCATAAAGCCGTCGACATCGGTCCAGATCTCAAGCGACTCGGCATCGAGCAAGGCGGCAAGTATGGCAGCCGTATAGTCGCTACCTCCGCGCCCCAGATTGGTCACATCGCCCGATTGCTTGTCGCGCGAGATGAAACCCTGTGCCACATGCACGCCGCCTTCAGTCAGCGAGGCGAAGTCGGCCTTCACCAGCCGTCCGGTCTCTTCCCAATCCAGCACACGGCCATTGCCATCGGGCCTAGTGCGCATATAGTTGAGTGACAGGTGAGGCATGCCGTCCTCGAACATGCCCGTCACGATGGCCGAGGACAGAATCTCGCCATGGGCAACGATGGCGTCGCACACGCGCTCGATCTCATCGACCGGCATGTGAGGATTGGTGGCAAGAGCCAAATAGTAAGGCTTGAGGCTATCATCGATGAAGCGGTCGATGGTGTCATGCACCTGCTGGCGCATCGACTCGATCACCACACCATCGACGGCATCGTGGTGGCGCTTGCGTGCTGCTTCCAATGTGTCCAGGCACGAGATGTCGCGCTGCTGCGCCTGCTCGCACATGGCCAGTAACTGATTGGTGAAACCGCCCATTGCCGAGACCACGACGACCACAGGCTTGTCTTGCGCATTGACAATATCTCTGAGGTTAATCAGGCTCTCGATGCTACCCACCGAGGTGCCGCCAAATTTCATCACTTTCATTGCTATCGGTATTATTCTTATTCTAATTATATAACGTGAAAAAGCATGATTTATTAGAGTAAGCAGCAAATATTGGGCCACATGGTGTGCCAAAAAACCTTAACGCCTGTTTTTTTCACCTAAAATGCCCCTGCAATCGCATTTTTTACTATATTTGCAACGATGAACGATTGGGATCAGGACATATACAATCTGCATGACGAACAGCCCCAGCCCGAACGCGGCTCGCTGCTGGTGGCCAAGCCTACGGTGGGCGACTTCTTCTTCAAGCGCTCACTCGTGCTCATCGTTGACCCCGACGAGGGCGAGGGAGCCATGGGAGTTGTTGTCAACCACTACACCGGCTATAACCTGCGCGACATCATGCCCGAGATCGAGACGGTAGAGGAAATTCCCCTCTATCTGGGCGGTCCCGTGGGCACCCAGATGATGTTTTACATGCACACCTTAGGTCCCGAAATCATCCCCGAGGCCATCGATGTGGGCGATGGCGTGTGGTTTGGCGGCCAATTCGATGCCATCAAGCGCTATGTAGAACTCGGTGCTCCGGTTGATGGCCGCATCAAGTTTATCGTGGGTTACAGCGGCTGGGGCAAAGACCAGATCGCGAGCGAACTCAAGCGGCATGACTGGGCGGTGCTGAACAACGGAGGGCGCCAATTGCTCATGGGCGAAGGCGACGACAACCAGTGGCGCGACGCCGTATCACAGTTTGGTGACCGCTACCGGCTGTGGCTTGATCTTCCCAGCGATCCCACCAATAATTAAGAACCATCACATCTATCATAGAATCAGCATGAGCGTAGTCATCGGCATAGACGTGGGCGGCAGCACCACCAAGATTGTGGGTATCGAGAACGGTACCCTGTTTAAGTCTCCTATGAACATCAGCGCCAACGACCCCATCACCTCGCTGTTTGGAGCCTTTGGCAAGTATCTGTATGACAACGACATCGCTCTTGACGATGTCGAGCATGTGATGCTCACCGGTGTGGGTGCCAGCGGTGTGAGCATGCCCATCTATGGCCTGCCCACCACTCACGTCGACGAGTTTCAGGCCGATGGTCTGGGTGCCCGTTTTGACAGCGGACTGGAGCAACTCGTGGTGGTATCGATGGGCACGGGAACGACCCTGGTGCGAGTGGATGGCAACGAGATCCGCCACATCGGCGGCATCTCAATGGGAGGCGGTACCCTTCAGGGGCTGTCCCACCTGCTGTTGAAGACCGACCGCATTGCCGAAGTGGTGGAGATGGCATCGCATGGCGACATCTCGCACATCAACCTGCAAATCAAGGATATCAGCAAGGGCCTGATCGAAGGGTTGCCCATGCACGCCACGGCATCGCTGTTTGGCAAGGCCGTGAGCGGCAACGCGACCGACGAGGACATTGCCAAAGGCATTATCTGCATGGTGCTCGAGACTATCGGCTCTTGTGCCGTGCTCTCGCAAATCAATGAGGGCATCAAAGACTTTGTCCTCATCGGCAACCTGACCCGACTGCCCGAGTGCGGCTTGATCTTCCCGATGATGGAAGGCCTCTATAACGTGCGCTTTATCATCCCCGAGCATGCCCGCTATTGTACAGCCCTTGGAGCAGCGTTGTCCTATCACCCTGATTCAGCGAGGCAAGGCTAATTTCTTTTAACCATAGATAATGGATATGGAACTGACCGTCGTCATCGTCAACTATCGAGTGAAGTACCTGCTGGAACAGACACTGCGCTCTGTTGAGCAGGCCATGCAAGGCATGGCTGGCGAGGTCATTGTCGTGGATAACCTGTCGCAGGACGACAGCATCGCCTTCTCCCGCGAGCGCCATCCACAAGTCACCTATATCGAGAACGCCGAGAATGTGGGTTTTGCCCGCGCCAACAATCAAGCCATCATGCAGGCACGGGGGCAATACACGCTGATTCTCAATCCCGACACCATCATCACCCCGCGCTGTCTGCAGGAAGGCATCGCGTGGATGGGTTCTCACCCCAAGTGCGGAGCCATCGGCGCCCGCATGATGGACGGCAACGGTGTGTTCCTGCCCGAGAGCAAGCGTTCGTTTCCCACGCCCTGGGTGTCGTTCTGCAAAATCTTTGGCCTGTCGAAACTGTTTCCCCGCTCGCCGCTGTTTGCCAAGTATCACCTGCGCTACCTGAGTGACAAGGAGCCGCAGCACATCGACATCCTGTCGGGCGCCTACATGCTGTGCCGCACCGAGGTGCTACAGGCGTTGGGCGGCTTTGACGAGGACTTCTTTATGTACGGTGAGGATATCGATCTGAGTTACCGCATTGTCAAGTCCGGTTACGAGAACTGGTTCCTGCCCACCCCGATGGTTCATTACAAGGGCGAGAGCACGCATAAGGACTCGATGCGCTACGTCAGGGTGTTCTATGACGCTATGCTGATTTTCTACCGCAAGCATTTTCCGCGCTTCAACGTGATTTTCTATCCCATCGTGAAACTGGGCGTGATGGTGCGCGCCGCTATGTCTGTTGCCAAGCGTATGGTCAAGCGGTTATTGCCCCGCAAGTCACGCCCCAGCAGTGAGTCATGGCCCTGGGTCATCATCAGCGATCGGGCACAGGATGTCGCAAACAGAGCCGGCATCAGCGATTATACCGAGGCACTGCCCGAATCGGGCCGTTGCAATGTGCTTCTCGACGACGGATGCTACGACTATACCCGCATCGTGGACTATATCCTCAACCACAGTGACAGTGGCCACAGGGCATACCACATCTATGCGAACCGCCACAACACCATCATATCACCCAAGATGTCATGAGCCAGTTGTTAAGAAACGATATCATTGCCTTGCGTGCTCTGGAGCCCACTGATCTGGACACACTATACCGTTGGGAGAACGACTCCCGGCTATGGTATGCCAGCGACACCGTCGCCCCCTACTCTCGTGCCGCATTGTGGCAATATCTGGAGAATTACACAGCCGACATCTATGCGCAGCGCCAACTGCGTCTGATGATCGTCCGGAGCGATGACGACACCCCCTTGGGCACCATCGACTATCTGAACTATGACCCGCTCAACAACCGTGCCGAACTGGGATTGTTCATCTCGAGCGCCTACCGTGGCCAGGGATATGGCCGTGAGGCGCTATCGCTGCTCACAGGCTACAGCCGCGACCACCTGGGTCTGCGCCAACTCTACGTCTTCATCGCACAAGACAATGAGGTGTGCCTGAAACTGTTTGAGTCCTATGGTTACCGTCGCGTAGGCATCATCACATCATGGATAAAACGAGGCACCACCTACCACGATGCGGTGCTGTTACAAATGATACTCTGAGAGCCATGGCACGAGATACGCGCATCGATACCCTCAAGGGCATGCTGATCATCCTGGTGGTGATGGGTCACGTCATTACGCGGTTGGATAACGTGAACCTCATCAATCACGCCGTGATGGGATTGATCTATATCTTCCACATGCCTCTGTTCATCCTCATCTCGGGTTATGTGACCAAGCATCCGTCACAACAACAGCCGCGCGACATGTGGCACGGTGTGTGGAACATCTTTGTTCCTCTGGCCATTTTCCAAATGCTGCTGAGTGCGAGAGTGCAGATATACGGCGGCAACTTCTTCGTGGCCATGAAGGGGTTCCCAATCGGTATTCTGTGGTATCTGCTCAGCCTTATCTGCTGGCGCGTCATGCTCTACTACACGCCGCGCCGCCTGCTCCATAGGCCGTGGCTGTATCTGGGCATTGCCCTCGTTGCCTCGATGCTGTGTGGTTTGACCCACTTGGGCACCTTTCTGTCGATACAGCGCACCCTGAACTTCTACCTCTTCTTCCTGATGGGGTTCTACTATCGTCAGGGCATGATTAACAACGCATGGTGGCATAACAACAGGTTGCACATCGCCATCGTGGTCATACTGCTGCCACTCATCTTCTGGCTATATCCCCGCTGCGGCAACGTGATGAACGGTGCTGACTACTATGGCCTCGCCGGTCTGCCCCAGAAAGCCATGATCCTGACGTGCTCTATCGCGATGAGCCTGCTGGTGTTCAACCTCATGCCCGACGTGAAGTGTTTGCGGCCCATCGGACGTGACAGCCTGTTCTATTACCTGTATCATATCGTCTTTGCCATCAACATCTTGCCCGCTATCGTGTATCAGCACGGCTGGCCCCGCACATTCCCCTTCGTGTTGCTCTACACGGCCATCATCATGGCCATCATCTGGCTGATGGGCAAGATACGATTCTTCAGATGGCTCATCCACCCCAGCCTGGATTTCCTCAGACCCAAGCGCAACGCCAACGGCTGACGCCAACGATAGTGTGACACGCCATCATCATGCGTCGACCGGGCATCTATCATGGTCAGAATAAGAGAATCTCCCGAACCGCCATCGGCGATTCAGGAGATTGAATCAAGTTTCTCTTAAAAACAACAATGCGCGCATGCCACTAGAGAGCGGCCAGCGTCTTCTCGTCGGGGTCGATCGCTGTGATCACGCCATCGGCATCGAGCAGGAATGTGTGGTATCCCTCGTCGAGACGCCAACTCTTGACAATGGCATCCTGAGCCTCGGGAGAGGTGCAGAAATGAGCCGAACGGTCAAGATTGTCGATGGCAACCACACTGTTGAACACGCTCACGCTGCGATCCATATTGACGGACACGTGGGTGAAAGCCGCACCAGCCTCACGCGACAGGCGGTCGTAATACATGTTATTGAGACGCGACTGGGCATCGACCGACGACCAGAACGTCAACAGCACGTTACCACCGCGATGCTGCTGCAGCGGTGACAAATCATTGTTGCTATTGCCCAACACCAAAGCGGGAGCCTTATAACCGATACGGCTGTCGGCAGGAGCCGAATAGTAGGCCGAGGTAAACAAGGTGAGAATTCCCACAATTGCTATTGCCAATACTGTCTTATTCATTCACTTATCCTTTTAGTTTTGTTTCCAGAACATGTGGCGGGCACACGATGGTGTCGGCACACGCCCCTGCCGATTCTCGACAGATTCCACAGATGGGCAAGACTGCCGTTTTCTATGGGACTGCAAAAGTAAGCAAAAAAAAGTTATTAACCACGGATTTCGGCAAAAAAAATGCAGATTTTCACGCAATTACCGAACTTTCAGGCCCTTTATCGGTATGGAAACATAGAAAACACATCCATTTTTGGGCCTATTTTATAGTCCAATTATTGTCGAAAAACACGTTTTTGTTGCCGAATTATTGTCGCAAAATTGTCAAACATTATGCCTACATTATCACTCACAGTGCTCCCGGCCAAAGCACTCAAAGATGGCCGTAACAAGGTGCGCATCGCTGTCGCACACAACTCACAGACAAGATACATCGTCACCGATGTGGTTATTGACTCGCCCAAGGAATGGAAGAACGGGCAGATCGTCAGGCGTGACGACGCGACCTACCTCAACACGAAGCTGAGGAAGAAGCTCAACGAGGTGCAGCAGTCCATCGACGAGGTGCCATACCCCGAAGGGCTGTCATGCCCCGAACTCATTGAAACGATAACCGAGACACGCAGACGGGTATCACACACCCTGCGCTCTGCCTTCGAGGAGATGATGGCCGTCACTGACACCAAGCCGTCCACCAACAAGATATACAAGTACACTTTCCGCTCGATCATCAGATACATCCCGGAGTCCACAAGGGTGGCATCGCTGACACCGCTGGCGATTAAGCAGTACATCAAGAAGCGAACCGACATCACGCAGCCTACCGTCCAACTGCACGTCACGCTGCTGTCCAGGATCATCAACTACTGCCAGCTCAACCACTACACCGACTTCCAGGTGTCGCCCACCAAGAAGGCGATGAAGTTCAGGCAGAAAGTACGGCAGAACTGGCTCACGCCTGACCAGGTGCGGTTCATCCGTGACTATCCGAACAATCGGAAATGGTGCAGGAAGTTCCGGGACCTGTTCATGCTGACCTACTATCTTGGCGGCATCAACACCATTGACCTGATGAAGATAGATTGGCGAGGTCTTACCTATATTAAATATGTACGCACGAAGACGGAGAGGGCGGCAAAGGTCAACCCGTTCGTGGAGTTTGAGATACCCGATGAGGCTTTGGCCATCATTAACCGATGGATAAGGCCAGACGGACACCTCGGTTTCTTTGCCAAGTGTTACTACACCACGAATATCACCAAGATGTCCCGCCACTTCCGGGACGAGACCGGCATCGAGAACATGACGCTCTACTCGGCACGCAAATCGTTCGCCCAGCACGCCTTCCAGCTGGGCATCAGCGAGAGTGTCATCGACTACATCCTGGGACACTCCCTCAACGCAGGCAACAAGTCCACCATATACTCATATATAAAGGTGACACCCGCCATGGCGACGGAGGCGATACGAAAAGTTTTGGATTTCATTCATGGTAACAATAATTTTGACTAACTTTGTCGGACATTTATTCCATGTAGGATTAAATGTTTGACTTTTGTGGCGGTCGGCTCGTGAGAGTGTGCCGCCACTGTTTTTTTGCATTAACCGAACTTTTGGCCACGTTATCGGTAATATATAATGTAACGCTTATAGTGCTGTTGAGTGCGTTGCGCCCTCGCCACACGGCGGGGGTTTTTGCATTAAAAAAGTGGGTGCATCCATCGAGGACACACCCACATCTGTTCATGATTGACTTGCTAAATCTCTGCTGCTTGCAGCTCGGCACCGATGCGCCTAATCGTAGTGAGCAATTTTCTTGCGGTCTTCTCTGATGCGTAAGCAAGACCAGCCTTGTACTGCCTCATTTTTGACTCGTTGATGCCGGCAATCCTGGCAAGCTGGGTGACGTTAATCCAATCAAAATAATTAAAGAACGACTCAAGGTCGTACTTGAACGACACCACAATTTCTTCTTCATTCACGATCCCTTGTTCTGCGGCCATTTCCTTTGCCTCTTCAACGCTATCCATAAAGTCGGCTTTCGCCTCCTCAACTGAATGACCATAGCCACCGAAATTGTAGCCGTTCCAGCTTTCATCACAACTGATTTGATAGAAGCCGTTGTCATTCTTTTCAACAAAAGCAAAGATCCTCTTCATAGTTTTAATAAAATTAGTTAATATAGTAAATGAATTAGTTGGTTTAGGTTGTTCCTTTTTTAAGTGGGCAACAAGCAGGGCTCTTAATCGAGCCCTGCCGCCTTCTTGATGCTCGCAAGCGTTTTCGGCGTTACCTCTTCACTTTGGTGGCGTGGAACCGTAAAATGTTGCCCTGTTTTCGGACTGAACCACCAATCGTGTCTGGTCTTGTGCTTCTCAAGCCTGCAACCAGCCGCCTTGAGCATCCTTGTCAATTCGGAATACTTCATAATGTTCGAACCATTAAATCAAAGAACTCGTTTATCAACACTACAAAGGTAACACATTTGTTACTACTGGCCAAATTTTTTCGCCAAAAAAATAACGAAAAAGTTACTTTTTTACGGTTTTCGGTGGCAACTGGGTCAAAAAAAGATGGCTGGTCTCACGACTGGCCACCTTCGTAGATCGAAAACTAAACCCCTCCTTTCAATTAGAGAATAGTTAATGAAACAACTGTCTAACACACTAAAATATCTTCAACTTTAACTTCGCTCCCGCAAAAGGCTCGAAGTTGTTAGTCACCTCAGACTTCTTGACGCCTCCTTCTATGCCCAGTTGCAGACGTTTGTGGTTATTGATCGTCAGCTCGCCACTGGCATAGGGCTGCCAAAACTGGGATGTGGTTCCGTAATCAACACCGGCATTGACAGACAACGACCACTTGTTGGGAGGCTTCATTCTCGTTATCGTCTCGGTAATCAGCTGCGTCTCATTATACACGAAGATGCTGTCCATGTTCACTTCAAAGCCACTGACATACGCATCATAGTTCTTCCCGCCGAAGTGCTTGCTCGTGATGGGCACCTGCACCGCCACGGTGTCGTGCATCATGTTGTTGACCTCAACAAAATGATCGATGGTGTCATGCACCGCCCTGGGAAGCCATCGCGTCACATACTTCAGCCTAACGCTGTCCTTCGGGACGGGATGATAGTCGGGAACCGTGTCGTGAAGCGTTACGGTGTCGCGTGAGACACTTTCGTCAATGGGACGGTCGTACATACCCTTGCCGACCAAAAAGCCGCACAGGAGGCATAGGAGAGCCACAGCGGCCAAGATAATTAGATGCTTCTTGCTTACCATAACAACAATGACAATAATAAAACAGCAATGGCGAGCACGGCTAACCCGCAACCGACGCGGGCGACCAGCTCACCAAACGCACTTTTGTTAAACTCGCTCATACCATCAAGTCAGTTCTTGACCTCCGTTGCAGGTCAGTTTGCCATAAGTGACGGCGTTGAGCCTACGCAACCACCCTCTCAAGAAAACGGAGTTCTTGCCGGTGGCAATGCCCTGCAGGAAATTCTTGCGCTGGTTCCACAGGGCAGCGAACAGCGTCTTCTGGTCCATACTGTTGAGCTTCGCCAAGGTCTTGGGGCCGACGACACCGTCATCCTTCAGACCAAACAGGCGCTGCACACGCTTGATGTAGTTGGGGCCGCTCATCCATACGCAGTCGGCGAGCAGATAGGCCACCCACTGGCTCTTGTAGGCATCGCACTGGATCCTGTCCCAGGTGTGCCACCTCAGCACTGCGTTCCACTCCTTTGCGGTGATGTTGCGCAGGTCGTTGAGCGTGGGTTTCGGCAGGCCCTTCGAGGCGCGGTACTTGCAGAACGTGGCATAGGTCACGCCCTTCATCGTGGCACCTCCGCTGTCGTTGGGATGGTTAGACCATCCACCTTCAAAACTCCGGCAGAAAATGCCGTACTTCTCAATTCTCTCCATCGTCTATCGGTTTATCGTATTGAGTGTAATCTTCTTCCTCTAATCCTTCCCCCTCTCCATCAACACTTGCGGCGCGACGCCTGCGGTGGTGATGGAAGCGTTCGAACTCATCGAAACGCTCATCGACTTCATGCTTGGCAGCACTCCTGGCATAGTTGGCTATACCCAACGCACCACCCGCATAGATGAAGCATTGCCCCAACACCCACAACACCGAGTCGTGGATTTCGCCCATCGGCTCGATGAAGAACGCTATCGTTGTCAGCACACAGCCAAAAACGAGCATAGACACGGCGCTGTACACCGTGATGTTCTCTTTCCTTTCCCGTGTCATGGCTTAGCCCTTTCCGAAGTGCAGCAGGATGATGAACACGACAACAACGAGCACGCCGATGAACGTGGCGCCGAAGTCGTGCCAGTCCCAGTTGTTGCCTTCGGTGTTGTCGTCGCACATCTCCTTGATACCAGCTGCGAGCAGACCAGCCATGATGGCGGGCCACAAGCCGCTGAACAAGTTCATGCTCTCGAGATAGGCAGGAAGGCCGACCAATGCGGCAACCATGGCACCTGCGCAGAAATGTGTAATCTTGTCCTTCTTCATGATCGTAATGGTTATTGGGTTGAACAATCAACAAAATTATCGAGTATGTGTGCCCTCCCGACAAAAAGCGAAATTCTTGAATAACCGAAAACCGTTACTTCAAGTCCAAAAGCACTGATAATGACGCATTATGATGAAAAAGGAAAAACACTCTCGTAACTTTGCGCCAAAAATGGCTGACATCAACGAAATCGCGGTTACATACCGCCAACACCTTGCACGTTTACCGAAACACAACACCCGTACCGACTACACCAAACGCCTCGCCATGCTCGAGAGGTGGTGCTCCATGCACGGCATCACCCGTGTGGAGGAAATTGACTTCCTTCAGTTCCTGGACTGGGTATTCTATGACCGTGGCGTCTCGCCGAGGACGCTGAACAACTACCGCACATGGTTAAGGTCGTTCATCAGCTGGATGCACTCGCCTGCAAACGTGGCTATGCTGATGCCTCCAGCCGCCGTGCCAGTATGTAGTTTGTCCGTAATCATGCCAAAACGTGATATTTCTTGTCGGTCATCATCATTACAAATTGCTCAACATCAAACGAGCCATGTACTCACCGATGCGGTCATTGGCATCACTACTCGGATGATGGTCTGTTGCGCTTACGCTATACTTGTCCAAGTTGCTGCTGACCCACGGGCATATACCAGCATTTATCGAGTCAATGTATTGTACTCCGTACATGGTAGCAAGAGCCTTGAGTCTATCAAGGTACTGATTTACACCGTCCCAACTTTTTGCGCTGGTTATTCTGGAAAACATATATTGCTGACCTGCTGGCGTCCACCCGATTTTAACGATGGCACCTGGAAATCTCGCAGCAATGTACGCAAGTGCAGCCTGAGCACCTCCAGTAAACGTGGATAAATCATATTTACCACTGATTTCTGCCAACAACGCTGATTCTTCGGTGTTGGTTATGTCGTCGATAGTGGCATACGATATATCACCAAGCACCGCATTGTTACCGAAGTCGTTCACACCGTCAACAATGATGATGTAGTCGGGAGACGTGCCGTCAGCGAGATAGTCAGCATATAATAACTGCAAGCGATAGAAAGCGCACAATGATGTGTGCGAACCATCCCCATTCCATGTGCCTCCACTGATAGCCTTGTTTTTAGTTTCAAGGAGATGGAGTAAGTTTTTCATCACACCGACCCATCTGCCTCCAGCAGTGAAAGAATCTCCAACAATAGCAAATCGCTTGCCGTTGAAAGGCGCATACGACCCACCACCGCCTCCTCCTCCTCCTTCGCGTTTAAGTTCGTCGAGCGCCTGTTGTACGTTCTTGGCATCCATGCCACTGCCGCTATTGTCGTAGGTCACATTAGATGCTTTTGCACCGATTTCAGTCCCGTTCCAGTTTAATTCTTTCGCCATACCTTTAATGTTTAATCAGTTAATAATGCATCATTCTCGTGCCCGCTGATGGTGCCAATATCCTCGATGGCATAGATGCGCCCACTTGCACCAGTCGAGTCGTTGAGATTGTTGACCCGCAGGAACACGTTGGCATTTGTACTGATGCCGTCAGTTGGATTTGTACGATAGTCATTTAACACTGACCTTGGGACATACACACGACCTGAGCCATTGGTGTCCAAATTAGTACCTTTTGCATTGTCGCTGGAGTCGTAATTTCGGAATCCATAAGGCAAACCGCCACCATATGCAAATTGGCTATAAAGCGCCGCCGACGGGATGCTATGCGAATAGCAGATAATGTATTCGAGGCTCATTGCGCCATTGGTTGAGCCAGCAAAGAATGCACTACCGAACGTATCGCATTTGCACTTATCCGACGTACCTATCTGTATGCGTTTAATGCCACACCGGTTAAATGCGCTATTTCCAATAGAAGTCACATTGTCAGGAATGACAAGCGATTCAAGTGCACTGCAATTCATGAAGCAATTCCCAGGGATAGTATCAGAATCATCTCTTAGTGTAACATTTCTTAGACTGGAGCAGTTGGTGAAAACATCTGTCCTTGTTTCGCCCTTGAAAGACAATGTAGCCGACACTAGTTTGGAGCAATTAAAAAATGCCTGCGAATAGCCTTTGTATCCACCCTCGCCACCAAGCCACATAACAATGGATGATGGAACATCGACACTTGTAATCCCCGACATACCAAAGAACGCCTTGTAATCCATCGTGGTCACATCGTATGAAAGGCCGTTAGAGTCAAGAACACTTGACGGGATGACCACGTCACCCGATGCGCCACTGCCCTTGACTGATACAGTCTCTTGCCCATCAAGCACCGTGAATACGAAACCCGGATATGATGTGATGGTGTCTCCAACAGCCAACCTACCAATGGCCATATACTCAGCGATAACCTGCACACTCGTTGCGCCAGTGCTCGTGAGGGTGATTGTGGCATTGCCCGAGTCTGCGCTGCCGTCAAATGTCACAACCACATCGCTGCCGTTAACGGCTTGATTGATAGTGATGAGATTTGGCGATACCGTGAATCCGTTGCCGTTGACGGCCACGTTGATAACATCAGTGAGTGATACACCAGTGACATGGAAAGATGCCGTGACTGGTGTCCCGCTCTCACCCTTGAGTGAAAGACTTTGCTTATCGACACTAATTGTCGGCGTGGCGGCGATACCCTTTACTCCGACAGCGACATCGGCATCATTGCCGCTCGTTATGAGCAACGATGCACTATGGGTGCCCGCCGCCGTAGGATGATAGGTCAACACCACGTTGCCTCCCTCTGCGGGCAGGGTCTGCTTGTCGATGGAATAGTAACCGCTGGCATCGCTGAGGGCGATGGCAATAGGCGATGTCAAGTTGTAGCCTTTGATGACGATTGTCTTATTTGCCGTGCTGCCAACTGAAGGAGAAAGGTTGATCTCTGTCGGCTGCGCACTGATTCTCGGTGTGGTGTCGATATACCCGCCTGCGGTGACATAGATTGTGGTCGAGTCTTCGGTATATGACACATCGCCTCCACTGGTGATCGCATCAAATGATGCGCCATTCCAGGTGTAGAGAGTGTCGTTGGCAAGGTTGACGTATAGCACGTTGGCCTTGGGGGTCTCGCCGTTGATACCACCACCTTGGCCGTTGGCCTCCATGATCCAGCCTGCGCGGTAATAGTTCTCGCCCTGCGACAATGCGCTGAAATCGCCATCGTCATAGTCATCACCCATGGTGTGCAGGATGACAATCGGCGATTGCTGCCAGTTGAGCAGGTGCGTGCCATCGTTGACCATGGCACAATACTGCTGGATGTACTCCCACAACGCGTCAGCAGGAACATAGTCATTCAGCGCAGCCGTGATAATGGCAGTAATCAGTTCCTTCAGCTTGCCATAGGAAAGGTTGCGACCGCCCGAGAGCTCGAAGGTGTCACTGTCCGACGGCGAGGTGACGGGCGTGAGTTGGCCAATGGTCTTGCCATGAGTCTGCAGCGCAGCAAGCACTTCATTGACAATCTCTTGTTTCTCTTCGTTAGTCATATCTCTATAATATTAACCGGTTAGTATTATTTTCACTGTCAATCTCGGCCTCTCGGTAGTAGGTCGAGTCGATGCGCCTGAGCACCGTATGGTTCAGTTCCTCAATCTCGGGATCCAGTGTCACCGCCCTGCGAAGCGACTGCGTGAACACGAAAGAGTCGAGACCGTCCACCAGCGTGGACATCGAGGGCGTCTCGCTCTCGTTGCGTGTGTAGCGCACGCCGTCGAAGTACACATAGGAGCAGGTCAGCAGCCTGTTCAGCAACTCGCCATACCACACGGGGACACCCTCGGGGCCTCCCATCGTGAAGGCTTTGGTCACATAGTCCATGGCGAACAGTTCCACCACGTCCTCACGTTGCGTCACGAACTGCTCATTGCTCACGCCGAACTGCCAGCCCGAGTCCTTGAAGCCTCCAGGAACACGCCAGTCGAAGAAGAACGGCACATAGTGGATGACCGACACGACATCGTCACGCTGACGGTTGTCCTTGAACCTGTACTGGATGAGCGTTGTGCGGGCAAGCAGCTGCGCGTCATCGGTGATGATGAACTCGTCGCTGTCGATGCCGCCGACATTAAGGATGTAATGGCCTGGCGACAGGCCCTGCAACGTCAGGAAGAAACAGGACTTGTCCTCGTTCATCTCCCATTCGTTCCAACCTATCGTGCCGATTACGTCACTACCGTGGGCATCCTTGAGCGTGGCATCGGACAACGTCTCGTCGCTGCCGGCGAGCACCTGGACCATGATCTGGTCGGTGGACGCGAACAGCTGGACATATCTGCTCGGCAGACCGTCCGACTCGGGCTCGTTCCCAAAATGCAACGGTGTGAATGGACTTATCTTCATAGTGCTGTTATTTCTTTTACGATGAGTGTGTACTCGAACCCGTTCTCACGGCCGAAACGTGCCTTGACCTCGCCGATGAAGCCCGTGTAACGGAAACCGTCATAGTCCAGCTGCACCAGTCCGTCGAGGACTGCGGGCTCGTTCATGTCGTCGGTGGTGAACTCCAGTTCACCGGCACTGAACAGTGCCGTGCCGGCAGCGATGGCGATGTCCTCCAGCTCGTTGTTGCCGTCGCTGCTCGTCATGGTGAGCGTCACGGCCTTGCCGTTGCCCATGGCGGCGATGAGGCCCGCATTGTTCTCCACACATACGTCAGGGGCATAGGCAGCGTTCTTGGATGCGTCATACTTGATCAATCCGCTATCCATCTCGGCGCACAGGAAGAAAACATCCTCGTCGTTCTTGTCGTCCTTGGTCTCGTTCTCCTTCTCGCCCTTGCGGATGGTGAACTCGATGCCGTAGGAGTCGGCGCGGTACTTGCTGATGAGCGACAATTTCCTGTCGGTGGAACTGTAGCCTGTGGAGTAGTAGTTGGTGAAGTTGGTCTCCAGGCGGCCGTTGATCTCGCCATACTCCTTCTTGCCGTACCCGGCATTGACCTCGGAATAGATGATGCCGTCATCAACGCTGTACTTCACGTCGCGGAAACGCTCTATCACCTTGACGGACGAGGAATCGAACACCTCGGAGCGGTGCACGAACTGCACCTCGTTGCCAACGACGCGGTAGGTGTAGCCGAACACGGCCTCCATCCAGTCGGCGAAGTTTCCAAACGTGGTGAACACCTTCGGGTCGGGAATGCGGCGCAGCACCTCGGCGGGTGAGATGTATGTCTTGGCCAGCAGCCCTGCATCGTCCTCGGCGATGGTCGCTGTGGAACCAGGGGATATGCTGTCCACGATGCGCTGCAGCAGCTCAGAGGGGTTGATGCAACCCAAGATGAGCGTTGACTGTGCAGGATCTGTCCACGTCATCGTCAGCGTGCCGTTGGTTATCAGCATGCTGTTGTTGAGCTGAAGCATCGGGTATTCGTTGGTGCCAAGTGCGTTCATCGTAGCTTGCGCCGAAACCAGGACGTACTTGTTGTAGTTCGCTGGCGCAGTTACTTGCACCCACGTCGAGCCGTTGTACTCATAGACCATGTTGTCGGTCCAGTATGACGCATTAGGATATGCGTTGCTGCCCACGATGCCGAAGTAGCCAGGATACAGGCCAACGATGTCGGTGCGTGCCGCTGCTGCAGCCTTCAGCGCATCCAGCGTGGCATAGTTGGCGTGGGTTGACTTGCCAATCCATTTGTTGCGGACGCTGCCATACCTGAGTTCCTTCGTGATGTCATTGTCGCACAGGTTGGCCCACAGCTGGAAGTGTGGATTGGAGTCATCAACCCAATAGCCCAGCTGCAGCGTTGCCACGTTGTTGTCCCTGACCGCTGCAAGGTTGTAGTTCACATAACCCTCAAAGGCGATGCGGATGAGCGGTGACGGCGCGGTTCTGATAGATGCGAAGAAGCGGTTGATGCTCGTGCCGTCATAGCCGGTGCTCTCATCTGCGGGCTCCACATAGGCGGTGGAGATAACCAGCGAGTTGGCATCGTCCTTGCGGACATCGACATTGCCTGACGGGTTGGATGCCCTCGGCAGCTTGTACTTCTGCGAGTTGGCGAAGGTGATGCGTCCCATCTGCACGTTGGTGAGGCTGAACTCCGACACCGGGAACTGGTACTTCTGGCTCTTCTTGGACTTGATCAGCGCAGCCAGCGTGTTGTCGATGGCGTTGATGGTCAGTTTGCCCTGCTCGTTCTCAATGCTTGAGAAGTCCAGGGGGGCCTCGAACTGCTTCTCCCACTCATGGGTGTTGGTTATCGTGTGCACAGCGACACTCGCAGTTGCGTTGAAGCCGTTGGCGAGATAGTGCTCCCACAGCAGGTCGCGGATGGTGCCCACAAAGACGAATTGCGTAGAGTACGAACGCATCACACCCGAGTAGCCCGTGCGCTTCAACGAGAACGAAATCTCGTCCCAGTTCGCCAGGCACTCATCGGGCACTTGGTGCGCCACTCCACCTATCGTCAGTATGTATTTCGTGAGCATATCACAAAATTACCCACGAAAAAAACCGCTTTCCCAATCCCCTGAATTCTTGAGGGTTGGTTCTGCGGTTGAATGGGTACTAAACCGCTATTTCTTAACTTGTTAGCGGTCTAAATTGTTTCGCTCTCGTTACTTTACCATGTCGGTGGCGCAAAGCAACGCATTACCGGCGATGTAATCCTCGGGAAAGATAGCGCCAAGGGCCTTCGCCATGACGGTCGCCCTTACGTTCTTTGGCAGCTTGCCTTTGCCTTCCTCGTTGATGACCATAATGCTGTTCGCCGTGAGGGTGACAATCTCGATGTTGCCATCAACCAGTCCCTGGAGTTCCTCAAGGGTGTAGTCGGTGAGGTTGGACGGGGCCACCCCTACAGTGACCCCAGTCGCTGTGATTAAGATACCGGCTTTCATACGGCAATGGCGATGAAGTTCTCAACCTTGAAGGAACGGAAGGCCTGCTTCTTGGTGTCCCAATAGCACATGGTGCCGTAGTTCGGAGCCTTGGTGGCAGAACGGCGTGAGGTGACACCGGCAGGTAGGTTGCACAGGGTGCCGTAAGCAACTCGGGCACTCCCGTCAACCTTTTCGTAGAAGAACTTGACAACGCCCTGGCGCATCATCTTGGCAAGGCGGTAGAGCGTCCACGCTTTCTTGAGGGCGGTGCTCCAGTTGACAGAAGTGGACTCAAAGATGTGGTGAGCATAGCTCATAACTCGGGTGCGAAAATTCGTCTTCATAACTTTAAGGAATTAAATGTTTGACTTATAGTTAGTTATTACACTTATAGTATTGCAAATATAATACCAATAAGCGGATGACAGGCAACAAAATGCGCCTTTTTTTAGCCCACCAACTCTTTTTAACTCAATGCTTTATGGAGCATCGCACGTCCGTCATGGATGCGCCTTTTCACCGTACCCAATGGGATGCCCCGGCGTTCGGCAATCTCGGCCAGCGAGTAGCCCTGGGCGAACTCCAACAGGGTCTCCACCGCCACCGATGCACCGCACATGCTGCGGATGATCTTCAACAGCTCGTTGTTCTCAGTCACCACGTCGGGCGGTGCACCACCCTCGCAGTCCTCATCGCCCATGCGGACGGTGTTCACGTTCTCCAGCCTGCAGCCTGCATTGATCCATAGGTTTCTCATGATGGCCCGACACCATGAGAGCAACGGACGGCTGGGATCATAACAGTCCCGGTGCTCCAACGCCCTCGTCACGGCTTCTGCAGCGAGGTCGTGGGCACCATCGTCGCGGCAATAGGAACTCGCAGCCTGGAGCAGTTTGTCATACACCGCAACGATTTCCCTGTCAAAGTCCACGGCTTGCTTCCAACATGTCACGGGCAGCACTTTTCATGTCGGCAATAAGAGCGTCTAACCGTTCATATCTCATCGCCCGCACCTCATCCTGGAGGGTGCGGACCTCTTTTCGCAATTTGCGTATTTCCTTGGTCGTATTCATAGTTTTTTGTGTTTTTAGATGGTCTGTGCTGTTGGATGGTGCAAAATTAGGAATAGCGAGTGCAAAATAATGGCACAACAAATGCAAAAGACTTTAATTTTCACGGAATTTTCGCGGAATTTCTCGTTTTTTGCCACTTTATTTGCCCTTAAAAAGCGGTTGAAAATGAGTGATTTAAGGCTTGTTTTGACGTAATTTTCACGGAAATTGGACGTATTTTTGACGTTTTTATGCCACTTTACGAGAAAAAGAGCCGCCCCTGGGGGGACGGCTGAACCATGCACGAAAGCATGGCGGTGCAATATATTATGGCAATTACATGAACATTCCAGCCAGGGGAGGCATCTTGGCCATCGCCTTGTTTCGCTCCACCGCCTGATGCACCAGGTTGGCATACACACAGGCATTGATGCGCATTTCGACGGGCACCTTGAGGATGCTCATCACGCTGGCGATTTCGGCATACCAGGAATGACGTACTTGGTCAGTGCCCTTCTGCTTGGATGCTCGCTTGGCGTTGTACTCGGACATGCGCTGGCGCTCATAGTCCACCTCGCCGAGGATGGACTGGCAACGGGCAAGGATGGCCTCTTCGGTCTTCAGGTGCTCCTCACCGACACTCATCGCCACGAGGATCTGCCGTGCATCGTCCGTCCTCCCGGACTGGCACAACGCCATGGCGATGCGGGCACAGCGCTCCTTGATTGTCAGCTTCGTGGTCTTTTCCTTCTCCGACAGGTCCATCCTTGCCTGAGCAGGGGAAGCAATGGACTTGTACTCTGCGAGAATGTGCGAGGCTGCTTTCGACGACTCCTCCACCGTTGGTGTCTCGTCATGCTCGATGAGCACTGAGGCGTCGCCGCACGACAACTCGATGAGTTCCTGCAACGTCAGTTGGTCAAGCCGCTGTTTCATAACCTCCTCTTGAGATAGGCGTTAAACGACTGGTTCTTCAGTTCCCTGGTGACGTTCCTCTCAAGCCTTGTCAAAAGTTTGCCCATCGCCTTGGTGTTCGCAGCGACGCGGCCCTCAAGAGCCGTGTAGTCGTTGATGATGACGGGCATTCCGCTTGACTTGTCGCGGGTGATAGCCATCGGCAGGGAGGCTCCCAGGCGCTGCACGTCCTCGGGAGTAGCGGAGGGGAACACCTCTGCACCCTTGGGCAGGTCCACAAGCGTCGGCGTGTCGGGAGTGAGCCACACGTTATGACCAGCAATGACCAACTCAGCCTGGCCACCGTCACCGACAACGGCGAGACCGCCGGGGTGAGGCTTGCCCTTCGTGCCTTCCTTATACGCCTTGATGGGCTGCGCCAATGCTGTCGCGGTCTGCAAGGCTCCCATGGCAGCGACAAACGCGGCACCGGGAATGCCTGCAGGCCATCCCAGTTGTGCAAAGGTGGTCATGATACCTAGGGCAGTATTGATGGCGATTTGCGCCACCTTGTTCGCCTTGTCCATCACGGCAGCCTTGTACTGCAGCTGCGCCTTCTTCTTCTCCAGTTCCTCCTCTCGTCTGGCGGTAGCGGCCTCGATTTCGCGCTTGCGGAGTTCGGCCTCTTCCTTGGTGATGACACCATGCTCCTCAAGTTCATCAATCTGCGCTATCGCAGCATCATGGTGCGCCTGTTCGGCCTCCATCTGCTCCTCAATCTTCTCGATCTGATTGTCATACATGGCTGTGAACAGGTCGGAGACGTTGCCGATGGTCTCGGCTGCTTTCTGTGCCCACTTCTGCATGGCCTCGATACGTCCGTCGCGGCCTTCCTGCTCGTCCTTCAGCGTGCGTTCAAGCTGTTTCTCCTCGGCATCGCCCACGGCTTTGGCGAGGTCGGCCTTCGCCTTGGCGAGTTGCTCGGCTATGTGCTTGCGCTCATCGTCGGTCAGGTCTTCAATGGCGAGGGCCTGTTCAAGTCCCTTGATGGTGGCATTCGCGACGTCGATGGCGTTCTGCTCGGAAAGTTCTGCAGACTCCTTGGCATAGCGTTTCCTTACTTCCTGGATCTTCTTCTCGTTACCCTCAGCCTGGCGCAGTTCCTCGAGGTAGAGCTCACGCAGGATGTTGGCCTTCTCGGCATTGGAGGCGACAATGGAGGCTATCTCCTGCTCGTTCTCTTCCTCGATGAGTGCCAGACGGTCGGCGCGCATGTCGGCGATGGTGGCCTCCATGTCGGCGGTGTTTTCCTCAATCTGCCGCTGATAGTCGTTCCACATGGCCGTCCTCGCAGATATTAACGCTTCGTCAAGTTCCTTTGTAGATTTTCCATATTTTTTAGCCTCTTCTTTTGCCTTCGCGTATTTCTCCTCTTCGGCGGCTATCGCCTTGTCTCGGTTCTCCTCAATCTGCTCGGTAAGGGTGCCGTAGAGCTTACGAACATCCTCCACCTGCTCCTTGAAGGCTTCAGCCGAAGTGGTGGTGACAATGGCGGTGATGGCGATGGCACGCTGCGTAGCGGACTTCTGCCACTCGTCAAGCATATCGTTTGCCTCGTTGATGAGTTCCTGCATCTGCTTCTCGGCATCCTCGGCACCGTTGTCGGCCTTGGTGTTGGTGGACCTGCGGCCTGAACGTGAAGACTTGGACGAGGTCGGTTTCGTGCCGCCGCCATGAAGTTTCACCAGGTTCTGCACGACTTTCGACTGCTGGGCAGCCATCTTCTTGTAGAACTCGAACTGCTTCTCATAGGCGGCAGCAGCGTCAAGGTTCCCTTCGGCAGTCGCCTCGGCATACTTCTGCAGGTTAGCCTGGGCAATGGCCTCCCACTTCAGCACGTCAATGTAATATTCGCTAATGGACGTCAAAGCGGACTTCCATTGTGCAATGCTTTGGTAGTAGCCAATCGATTCGCCATACTTGGAGTTCAGTTCATCGACCAGTCTTTTCTCTTCCTCGGCAGACCCGTTGAAGTCGTTCACAACACCAACATAGTACTTCATCTCTGCAGCGGTGGCTGCGGTGCTCTTCTCGCCCTCCTTCATCGCTTCGTTCAGCCCGTGAGAAATCTCTGCTGACTTCTCGGCTTCCTCGTTGAACTCCTTGATGCCTTCATACAGGGCGACAATCAGTGCAATCACCGCACCGATACCCAATGCGGCAAGGGCGACTTTCAAGGCGGTGGCGGCAGTAGTGGCACCCGTCAAGGCGGCAGTCTCTACTCCCACTGCAGCGGTGTGGGCGCCGGCTGCTACCGTAGCAGCTTCAGTGGCGGTGGCACCTGCAGCCTGAGCAACGGCATTCTCGGTCGCAGCAGTCGCCTCGGCCTGTTGTGCGGTGGCCTCGGCAGCCGTCGCGGTGGTGAGTGCGGCTTTCTCAATGCCCAACAGTTTCAAGATGGCATGATAGGCACGATAAGCACCTGTGCCGTTTGTGGTGAGCTCGGTGCTCACCTTCTGGATGCCGTTCATCAGCGACATGATGCCCATCAGTTTTTGGGTAGCCCTGGCGGCATCCTCATTTTCCATGCCGAAGGCGGACATAGCGCCTTCCAACGCCTGCCAGCCGCCGACAGCGGTCTCAATGACACTGATACCCTGTGTCAGTCCCTGCGTGTCGTTGGCATAGTCGTTGATGGTGTCCTTGGCATCGGCCATCGCATCCTTGAGGGTACCGGCACGCTCGGCGACCTCCAGGAACGCCTCACTGGTGGGGTCAACTCCATCAGCCAACATCTGCGCCATCTGCATGGTGAGTTCCTTCAGCTCGGTACGCAGCGACTTGCCGGCAATGGCATAGTTGCCCACATTGCGTTGGAACTCGCCCATATCAGCGGCCATATCCTTGAGGTGGGCATCCAAAGCCTGTATCTCCTTCTCCAATGCCTGACCGTCTGCACCACGTTTCTCTTCCTCGTTGAGTTGTTTCTGCGCCATCTTCATGCGCTCCAACTGCAACGACAGTCGCTGATAGGAACCTTCGGCAGCTTGCATCATCTTGGTCTCGTTGTTGAGGATCTTCTGCAACTCCTGTTTGGCGGTCTTGAGTTCCAGTTCCCTGCGGGTGTAATCCTCAGCAGTTATGGCCTGTTGCTTGTAGGCATCCTTCAGGTTCTTCAGTTCCTTGTTGAGCTTAGCCATACGCTCGATGTTCTGGTCATGCGTACCGAGGACGTTCTTGGCGATGTCGAGGCCTCGCTGCTGCTCGGTATATGCCTCACGCTGCGCCTTATTCAGCTTCTCCTGCTCGGCCAACTGGCGGGAGATGGTGTTGGTGGTGTTGGCGATGACCTGCTGCTGTTGCTGCTGGATCTGCGTCAGCTGCTGGGTGGTCTGCGCAGCGTTTTTCATCTGCGTGTTATACACCTGGGTAACCTTGTCGAGGTCACCCTGCACCTCAACGGGGATTTTCAAGCCCTTGGCGAGTTCTTTCCCAACTTCGGTGTATTTGTCCAACGTGTCCTGCATCGCCTGGTCGAGGGCCGCCAGCTGGTCAAGCGCTTCTTGGGCGACAAGGTCGGTAATCAGTGTTTCGTTTGCCATATCAGTATTGCGTTATGATTTCGTAAAATTCACCGTTATACTCGTTCCCCTCACTGACGAAGCCGAAACGTCCGTCATCCGTGCGGTAGAGAACCTGAGGGCAGTCCAGCATGACCGCCGTTTTCTTGGCAAGTTCCTCCTGTTTCTTGAGGTCCCTCTGCCATTGCTCCTGTTGACACCTGCAGCTCATAACGTCTCGAACCAGTTACGCAGCCACGGCCACAGGAAGTTTTCGTTGAAATGCGCCACGGCAGGGTCGCTCAATCCGAAGATCTGCGAGCCGTACTTGCGCTCGACGGCGGGACCTTCATCCCAGCCGAAGGTGAAGATTTCGACACCATTCGACGTGCCCCTGGCGCTGATGGAGCCGTGGAACGTGCCCACGATGAACAGGTTCGGGGTGTCGATGTCCCTTGCCGGGAGCCCCAGGCGGGAGCTCGGCTCGGGTGGCGTGATGTGTTCCTTCCATGCTATGTACCGCTCGGGGTGCATATAACAGGGCACCCACATGTCGTATTCCTCATCGTAGAAGCCGGCACGCCTGTTCTGGAACCACGGGTCTTCGGAATATGACGGCGACAATGGTGCGCCACGGCCGTCGATACCCGAATACAGCTGCTCACGGACGGAAACCGCCATCTCGTTGGCGTTCTCGTCCATGCACTGCAGCACCTCGGGCTCTATGCCGTCCTTGATGCGCTTAACCTTGTCCCTCACTTCGGCGATTGTCATATCATGGAAAATAAAAGGGGCACCCCACAAGCAGCGGAATGCCCCGATTGATTACTTCTTGCTCTTCTTGGCGGGCTTTACTTCGGGTTTCCCGAACATCCGCTCATAGACGTCCGCAAGCATCTTTTCGCGGGTCTGTTCGTCGCGGTCCTGCCAAAAGACTCCCTTGTGGTGCTCAATGAACTCCTCCTTGGTCATCTTCGCACAGGCTTCCTCGACGAAGGCTACACCTTCGTAGAACATGGCGATCAGGCTTTGTAGGGCTCGATGCCATAGATGCCGTTGGTGCAGAGCACGGATGCCTTCTTCAACGCGGGAGTAGCGCCTTGAGAGGCGGTCAGCTGCAGCACGTTCTCGGTGGCATCATAGGTGGCGGCAGTCACGCCGTCAATCACGTTCGTTGCGGCAGTTCCACCCAGCAGAGCACCGTACTTGGAAGTGGCGTCGCCCTTGCCGTAGAACTCGACAACCTTGTAGTTGTTGCCGGTGCTGCCCTGCTTCTCAAGGGTCACGGGCATCAGGCCGTAAACGGCGGTCAGAGCCTCGTAGTCCAAGGGCACAACGTCCAGACGGATCATGTAATCCTCGACATCCTGGTAAATGACGTTCACCACGAGAGAGGCCTTGTCGCTTGCACCCTCATGGTCGTTGCCGCTGGGGTACATGGTCACGGGGATACCGCAAAGCACGTCGCCGCCCTCGGGGTCGGTGAGACCGTAGAGGTTGTTGCGGGCGTCAATGAGGTACATGTCCCACACCTTGTTGGCGTTCTTCAGGATCTGCGCACGCAGATAGTGACGGTACGCGTCAAGGGTGAAGGCATCGGTACGGGCGCTCATGCCGTTGTAGGCGTTGGGGCCGTAACCTACCTGGCTGATTTGAGCCTCGCCGCCGCTGGGCTCCCAGTTGATGATGGCGGGGAAACCGTAGGCGCGGTTGGGCAGGTCGGCATGGCACATTTCACGCAGGTCAGCGAGCGAGTCGTAAGACAGCTTGGTGCCGTGCTCAACGAGGATCATCGCTTTGACCTTGTTGTAGTCGATTTCGCAGATAGACTGACCGCTGAAGAACGATGCAGTCTTACAGGTTCTAAGTCTTGACATATTCTCTTATGCAGTTTTGATTGTTAACCTTAATTTCGAGGCTGCGCACGTCGATAGCATCTATCGGCTCGCTCACCTCCTGACCGCTGGGCGTCATCGCACCGTAACGGCCGTAATCGAAGTTCTTGGACATCGTATGCGGGACGTATTCAAGCCCACCATAGTTCCACTCGAAGCGGCTGTCATGCAGCAGCACATCAACCAGCTTCTCGTAGATGGGCAACAGGATGCGCTTGAACGACGTCTCCATACGCTTCTCATTAGACCACTCCTTCTTCGACGAACAGGCAATGATGAGGTTGATTTTCGTGCGGTACTGGTAGTCGCCGCTGTCCACCGTCTGCACATTCGGCGTCTGCAAAGCAATCAGCGGGAACTTGAGCGGCATATTGCTGCCCACGCCCTTGCTGCGCACGTCGAGCATGTCCTTGATGTACTGGGCCGAGCCGAAGATGTAGTTGATGCCTACACCCGCCACAGCCTCGGTGGTGCCGTCCGCCTTGGTCTTGATGATGCTAACGGAACGGCCTACTGCTTCCACCACACTTGCGAAAATATCCTCTATCTGGTCCATTGCGTCAAATATTGAACTGGTTAATGGGAGTTACCATGTTGACGTGATAGAACACCTCATAACTGCTCGTCTCGGCCCACTTCACGAACTTCTTGTTCAGTTCCACCATGTGGTTCCATACCGACACCATGCGCTGGCGCGGAGGCTGGTTGTCGTTGGCCGACTTGATCCGCATCAGTCCGGTGATGGTCATCGTCTGATTGCAGTCACCCACCATCTTGAAATAGACGTAATGGGCGAACGACATGCGGAGCTTCTCGCACAGTTCCTCTGCATCATCGTCTGCATAGGGCTCCACCTCCTCGCCATCCTCTGCATTCGCCAAAGCCAGCTCATAGGCCTCGACGGCAGCAAGGTGGTACTTCACCTGGGCGGCGACGGCTTCACCCACCATCTTGTCCAGGAACTCGTCCTGGTAGTGCTCGATGTAGCCATTGATGGCCTCCTGGACAGCATAAGCGTTGTTGTCGAGGTCATCGGTGGCCTTCGCATTCTCGATAGCGAGAGGACCGGTGTAGAAATATGAGCAATCAATGAGGTTCATCGTTCATGTCACTTCTTGGCGGGTTTCTTCTTATCAGCAGGGGCAACGTCCTTGGTGTCGGACACCTCGGGCTCTGCCTTCTTCTCCTCGGGGGTCTCCTCCACCTCATCGGCAACGGGGGTGATTTTCACCATCCCCATTGCGATGCGGTAGCGGTTCTCCTGAAGCACCACGTCAGCCTGCGGACCTTCCAGGATATACTTCATGGTTAGGCAGGCTTGGTGATTGCGGTCTTCACGTCAGCAAGCGAGCCGTAAGCGAAGGCCCAAGGCATGTAAACGGGGAAGATAACCTCTTCCTGTGCGATGACGGCAACGTAGTTCTTCAACTTCGTGTCGACGTCCTCAGCGAACTCAACACTCAAGGTGGTGTAGTCGATGAGGTTGGCTGCGTTGATGAAGTCACCAACGAGGTACTTGCCAACGGGGATGCTGTTCAGCTCGATGACGGGAACACCGCCGATGTACTTCACGCCGTTGTTGCCAACGACGAGACCCAGGTTGCGGCCAGTGGTGTCCTTCTCAGCCATGATGGCGTTCACGGTGATGGGGTTCAGCACGATGGCACTGGGGCTGTACTGGGCGTAGTTCATCACAGCGAAGATGGTGTTGATGACGTCAGCCGAGTTGGGCAGGGCGATGCTCTGGTAAGCACCGTGGCGGACAACAGCGGTGGTGTTGGCCTTGCTCAGGCTGCTGCTGTAGGCGAGGCCCTTCAGCAGGATCTGACGGTCGTTCATCTTGATGACGTCGTAGGTGGTGTTGGCTGCATCCACGCCAGTAGCGGCGAGGGTAATCTTCATGCCTTCCATGATGTCGGGCTGCGGAGCCTTGAACTCAAGGATGGTGTCGGCACCACTGTTGTAGGAAGTGAACGACTCAACGGAACCAGCGGCGAGGGTAACCACGGCAGTGCCGATGATGGTCTCCACGGGAACGCAACCGGTCTGGTTGGCAACACCGAGCAAGTTCTCGCCGGTGCCGTCACCGAACAGCATGCCCCAGTCCTCTGCCAAGTAGATGCGGTCAGGCAGGGTGGCCAGCAGCCAAGAGCGCAGGAAAATGCGGCTCTTCAGCATACGGCGCGACACCTTGAGGTGGGTACCGATGCGGGCGGTGTTGGCGGTAACCTCCTTCAGCGAGAACGAGCTCTCGGGGAGTTCGCCGTTCTCGGTGACGTAACGGATGTTGCGGTCAACAGTCGAAACCTGGCCGAAGGTGTAGGTGGGGTACTCGGGGTCGCCCTGGAGCACGTTCACCACGTCACGCATGTGCAGCTTGGCGGGGTTGTACTTGCTGAAGTAGCGCTGGTCCTGCTGGGAAATCAGGTTGTCGCCGGTGTAGTTGGCACCGTCGGCACCGTTGGCGGTGATGCTCACGATGTCCTTCAGGCTGAAGCCGTCGAAAGCACCGCTCTTGCGGGTACGGCCCTCAACGAAGTCCTGGAACTTCTCGCTGTCGAACATAGCGTTCAGACGCTCGTCGAACTTGCTGATAACCTCCATGCCGTTGGGAGTCTTGTGGGCCTTCTCAATCACGTCCATGCTCTTCTTGAGCATCTCACGCAACTGCTCGTTGTCCTTCACCAGCTGGTCGAACTTCTCAGCGTCATAGCCCTTGAGCTTGTCGTTGATGCCGTTGAACTTGTTGTCAACATCCTTCTGGGTAAGCATACCTTCGGTGGCCTTGTTGACGATGTCAGCCATCGCACCGAGAATGCTCTCCATGAACTTCTTCTGCTCGGGATCCTGAATGGCGTCCAGGTTGTACCCGAAGTCTTCTTTCTTTACCTTCATGAGAATAAAAAAGATTAAATGGTTAGTGTTTCTCGATTACAGCATTGAGGCTACCGAAGAAAGTGCTACCAGCGGCTTTCTCTCCCTTTGCACCTTCGCCCTCGGCATGAGTGTCGTCTGACGGCTCATCCTCGGTCTTCTCGGTGACGGGAGCGGATTGCTCTTGCATGATTGTCGATTTGTAAACTCTGGAATAGCAGTGCGGGCAATAGGCGTACTCGGCGATGTCGCTCAGCGACTTCTCGACCATCTCCACGTCAATCTTGCCGTTGCACTTGCTCAGTACGGGCGAGAGGATAGACAAGACAGCCTCGCGGATTTCGGGTGCCAGCTTGCTCATCTCCTCTGCGACGATGTCCTCAGCGATCCAGCGCAGGTACATGTTGGCGGTCTCTAACACCTGCTGGCTGAACGTGTGCTTCTCGGCATCGTCCCACACAAACTCCTGCCCGCAATGGGGACAGGTAACGATTACCGCGCCCTCAAGCGCTTTGTTAAGCATGTCAAGTCTCATCTCGTATTCCTTTAAGCGAGCATCCGAATAGCGCATCTTCAATGCCTGACGGATAAACTCGATGTTTCTGCGAACGTCACCCTCGTTGTCGTTCTTAATGCCGATAAGGAACGTCTGCGGATTGGAACCCCAGTTGGTCAACGTGGAATACTCCCACATCTTCCACTCCAGGACCTTGCGCCTGTCCTCCTTGTCACGCTTGATGGCCTGCACGCCGATGGAGTGCTCAAGCGTCCTTCCTGCAGAGGCGAACAGCTTGTAATCCTCCAACGTGTCGCGCCCTATCTGCTTGGCGAGGTTCAGCTGGCCGGTCATAACGAGGTTTCCGTCCTTCTCCTCGCCCTCCAGGGGCACACCAAGCAACTGCGTCACGTCATGGTTAAGGAACCACTTCATGCGAGCGATGTTCTCGCTCAACGTCTTCGTGAACGAGCCCGGCATTGAGATGTCATTCTGGGAGTCAACAATCCCGATGCCGTTAACGGCAACAGTCACGATGCCTTTGGCCTCGTCCAAATCATTCGCCTTCGTTCTGTACAGAAGGCGCTGAAAATTCTCCTTCATCTTGTTTGGGTGTTTGGTTAATGAAATTCTTTACTCTCTCTATCTCGTCGGGCGTCATCTCGCTGATGAGCTTGTCATACAGCGGGTCTTCCACCCGTTCGTAGCCCTGTTGAGCCCGCCAGTCGTTGAGGGTGATCAACGCACTCTCGAACTCAATCTTGCAGCGGTCGGTGATGGAGCGGTGAACCTCCTGCTCCTCCTTCTTGCCCGTCTGCAGGCAGTCCACGTCGCTGAAGTCGGCATCCAGGTACAGCCCGTCCTTGTCGAGGCCAAGGAAACGGGTGAACTCCTGGCAGAAACGCTGCACCATCGGGATGACTACCGACGAATACACCGCTTTCTCTGCAGCCGCCTGGTTCGCATAGGTGGACTGGTCCTTTCGCGGAATGAGCACACTCGGGATGCCGTAAAGACCTGCTATGATGATGGCGTCAGCCAGCGTCTCCTCGAAGGGCTCCAGCTCGGTGATGCTGAGGTTCGTGCGGATGAACTGCAGCTTCACGTCGCTGATGCCGTAGGGATACTGGCCTTCACCGACACCGTACATCTTGTCGGTCTCTTCCAGGATCTGCTTCTTCTCGTCCTTGGTCAGCGCCTTGCTGCCCATCTCGTCCTTCTGGTCGGAAACGAGCCAGCCGAGCGCACCACGCTTGACGTAGATGACATTTCGCGCCTCGTACACGGCAATGAGGTTGCTGATGGCCTTGAGTGCGGCATACAGGCGGCTCTTGGCCTTCAGCGGGTCATTGGGTATCCACCCCACCGTGTCGTCCTTATCGTGGAAGACACAGCGAGGGTCGATGGGCTTGGTGCGGTAGTAGCTGTCGATGTCGTGGGTGTAATACTTCACCACGTCCTCGATGTCGGCGACGCCGTAGATGTCGTTGATGAAACGCTGATACTTGATGTGCACCAACGGCGCCTCAAGCGTCACATAGCGGTCGCACCACTGGTACAGTACCTCGGCACCGGCGAAAGCATCACTCATCGCAGCCTTGATGTACGAGTTTCCTGTAAGCAACTTGTAGGCAAAGTGCTTGAAGATGGTGCGGTACCACGTCTCGAAGGCGTTAGGCTGCACGAGGATGCGGTTCATCACCTCGTTGTCCCACACCACGGTGTCGTCCTCGTAGCGCTTGAGCATGTACTTCGCACCGGCGCAGCGGGTGGCGATGTAGTTGATCGGCCACTGCACTTCGGGGACGGTGTTGTAGAGCGCAACGAAATTCGCGTTCGCCACATACGGCGTCGAGGTGATCTTCCGTGCCATCACCTCAAGCCTGCGCTCAAGTTCGATGGCTGTCGCCTCGTTGGAGACGGCGGGAGCCTCCTCCACCGGGGTGGCGCTCTTCTTTCGTAGTCCTATGCTTTCGAGAAATCCCATGTGCTTGCGATTGATACAAGCACAAAAGTATTTACAAAAAATGCTCGTTTTCCAAAACCCCGAATTCTTGAAAACCCGCAAACGGGCGCGCAAACGAAAAAACACCGCTAACGCGCTGATTGTTAGCAGTGTTTTATTATGTTTCAAAAAATACTCTCGTTAAGCGATTTTGGCGTTTCTGCGGTTCTCCTCGGTGTTTGGGAAAATGCGCTTGAAGGAGCGGGAATAGCGGTGAGATCCGAGAGGCTTGCAGATGTACTCGTCGGTCCTGGAGTCGCGGTAGAGGAATTCGGCCAGTTCGTAGCGGTTGTAGTTGCAGTGAGCAATGACGGTGTCGCCGCTCTTAATCACTGTGCCGTTCATGAACTTCACCTCACGCTTCTTGAACTGCTCGAAGAAGGCATCATAGTCAAATAACTTGCTCACGTCATTGCCATCCTCATCGTACATGGTCACTTCCTCGATGTCGATGAGTTCGCCAATTTCCATGTGCCACCCGTATTCTGTTCCGAAGGCGTGGTCAAAGGAGTCATCAATGAGGTTGAGCTCGTAGGTGGCCTTGAGGCAGATGTAGAAGCCCTGGAAGTCCTCGACATCAATGTAGGTTGAGCACTGGGTCTCTTCGGCGTCATCACAATCAGGGTCAAAATCGTAGTCGCGGATAATCTCGTTGTACAGGTTCTCGTAGAACTCGGGTGATAAACTTGTAGGTTTCATAACTTTTAGGAATTAAATGTTTGACTTACACTTATATAGTTGCAAAAATTGTACCAGCAGGCCTGATTTTGAGGGCATTTTTTCGCCTTAACCTGGTTTAACTTGTAAGGTTAGCTTGTAAGGTTATAGCCCGTTGCGGATGATGACGCGAGCGGCACCCGACAAGGCCGCACTGGCCACCGCAACCTCTGCTGGCGACTCGTCGTTGTAGTCCAGCATGTCGTTGACGAAACGGCCGTACTCCTGCTCGTTCATCCGCTCGGGGTCGATATGGACGTGAGCCCTGATCCAGTCGCTCGTCGCTGCTATCCTCGTCCTGTGGTCGCTGCCCATCTTCACCACGGCGACATCGCCCAGGGAGGCACGGAGCTCCCGCACCATTGGGAAGTACGCCTGTTGGCATTCTACCACATAGCGGTCGGCCGACATCTCCGTAACGGCGGACACTATCTCGTCGTTGCCCTTGACTGTGCGGCAGCACACATCGGTGAGGTGCCAGCGGTCGCCCACCTTGCCGATACGCACCAGGGAGAACACACCGCCGAAGTTCGGCAGCACATAGACCATCGTGGTGTCGTACTCGTACTCGGTGGCGGGATTGAAAAACTTGAACTCGCTCTCGTTGTAGAGGCTGCGCTTGCGTCCCATCGAGAACTCGGTGAACTGGGAGCGCAGCAGGTCAACGACCGCATAGCGCAGCGTGTCGGAACAGTTATGCACAAGGATGCCATCGGCAAAGAACTCGGCGGCATCCACCGAAATGTCATACACCTCGCAGCGACCTGCGATGCTTAGAGGCACACGACCTGCTACAATACTTCTGCTTTGAGTAGCGATTGACAACAAATTTAGAGCCACACTCTGCACAAACACGTTCCACGTTGTCAAGTCCTTGGTCTCTGCGCCATTTTGACTTGCAACTATTCCCGCAGAATTTGCCACCCTGGATAGAACGGCTTCGGAACTCTTTTCCACAGCATTGGCAAGTGTAAGTCTTGAACTCACGCTCTGCCATTTGCTTTTTAGAGTTTTGAGAATGCCACTTGCGACCTTCTTCGGAGTGGTGCCATTCGGCAGCCTTGTCGCTGTTGTCGCGCAAGGCTTGGGTGCGCTTTTTCTTGACATCTTCAGAAGCGTTCTCACTATGTAGCGACTCATGCTCGCCAGCTGACAACAGAGCCAGGTTGTCGATTGTGTTATTACTGTAATCGCCATCAACGTGATGAACATGATAACCTTCTGGAATTGGGCCACGCTCAACGAGCCACATATAGCGGTGGAGTGTGATTTTTGTCCACTTCCCTTCAATCTCAACCCAACCCTTAAAGTATCGCCTATCGCTCTCACGTTTTGCATCAGGGTAGCGATGGAACTTGCAACCGTTGTACGTTGTAGTCTCTCTCTGCATAATTTACCATCTTTAAGTTTGACAATCGTATCACCAACCCTCAACTGATAAGCGGAAACAAACCCCCAACAAACCCCCTATCGGTGTATATCGGGTGGTCATAGGTGCAACGTAGTGTTTCACCACACAAAGTTACGAAAAAATATCGAGTATTCCTACTGGTACACAATGAATTATAGACATTGGAAAAGCCAAATCTTGTTAAAACTCGGTCGCCTATCTTTACGTCCTTGATTGGCACATCTCCATGGTCGGTGGCTACCATCGTGTCGCCGACAAAACAGTGGCCATGTGCCTCATACGACAGCTTGCTCACGGGATCCTTGACCTTCATCTTCGCCATGGCCCCGTTCTCGTCCTTCTGCACGGCCTGGTAATCGTCAATGCTCGTGACACAGGAATTATCAATGTTGATAACTACACCGGGGACACGGCCGTCCCACACGGCATTGATGAACTCGCCCGACGCGGACACACTCGGGTTCTTCTTGCCGATGCAGTCCACCACCTCAAAGCCTTCCTTCTCCAGCTCGTCGATGACCAGGTCAAAGAACGAGCGGTTCTGCTCGTCAATGGTGTTCGCGGCCTTGCCCGATGCGTCACCATGCAGATAGACCTTGTCCTCGTAGTGGTATTCCCGCAATCTCCCGGCTATGACCCTCGCCGCCTTTCTCGCACTGTTGTTTGGTGACTCAATAGGCAGTTCATCAAACTGCGTAACTTGCTGAACATCGTCGGGCTTATATTCTTTTTGGAAGAACGTGGCCGTGACATACGGCAGTACGTTGGAGTCCATACAGACGTGGATGGGCAACTCGGGGTTGAACGGATGATTACCGCAGACAGTCCCACGATTAAACGAGGGGAAGAACTCGGCACCAGTGCGGATGTGGCCCCACTCGCCCAAGGCATAGACCTGGTAATAGTCGGGGTCGTTGATGCGGTCACGCTCGAAGTTGGCGATAGCCTGGTAATCGTAGTAGCCGTAGGTGCCGTCAGGCGAGCCCACCACCCAGAAGTTGTTCAAGTAGGTTGATTGGATGACGATGGTGTCGGGCGCATGCTCCTCGAACTCGCCCGTTTTGGGGTTGAGGATTTGCTTTGCGCTGTTCATCCGCACCGACTTAACAGTGCAATACTTGGTAGGCAATGGCACACCATCGAACTCCAAAGCCATCGGTATCTCATTCCATTCTTCCTTGTCGAACCAGTGTTTTTTAATCCAGTGTTCCTCGCTGATTGGGTTGAAGGCGGCGAGAATTTGCTGCCCCGCTTTTCCACGCAGGCGCAAACGGATTTGCTTGAAGTCGCTCTCGTCATACTCGCTCAACTCATCCAAGAACACTCGCTTGTACTGACTGATACCCTTGATCTTCTCTGGATCGTCCAATCCACTGAAGTCTATGCGTGTCCCTTTCGACGGGAACACGATACTGTTCTGCTTTAGGCGATACTTGCCATCAAGCGTCTCAATGCCGTTGAGGGCCGCACGGAAATCAGCATAGATAGTTTTCTCTATCGACGCTCCAACCTTGCGCATTACGAGGGTGTTTCCTCCCTCGTAGTATGCAAGTAACGACAATATTTGTGCCGCTGAGTAGGATTTGCCGGACGAAGAACCGCCATACATGACGATGTACCGCAAACTTGGATCGAGAGTGCAGCGCAGAAGCCAAAAGGCGTTCGGTGACAATCCTTCGCCTGGTATATCAAACATTTTTGCGGAACGTTATGCTGACCTTGCCGTCAGCCATCGGGAAATCATCCGACATACTATGCTCGACTTTCGTCTTGATGAGTGCCTTGTGCAGTCGCTCTCTCGCAGCCTCCTTGTCAACGACAAAGACGGCTCTACCACCAATGGTCTTCCAGGTGCCGAGCACCCGTATCCATTTCGGCAGCTTGGTGATGTTTATCTTCATGTCTCGTCCAGTCTCGGGGTCGGGTGCCCATAGCAGCGCATCGTCGAAATTTGCAGCCATCTTGTCGCGGTCGATGAGCGACTGAGCGTTAGCGTCAGCTTCGCTGATCTTCTCCAACAGGAGTTCGTTCAACCTTGCGGTCACCTTGCTGTCATTCATCAAGCGAGATGCGGCCTCCCATGCCCCTTTTTGGCTCTTGTAGCCATATACTTTCAGCAGCGCAGCGGTGGCGTTGCCGAAGTCCTCAGTGCCATAGGCATTGACGTAGGCATGGCAGAAAGCCTCCTGCTTCGGGGTCAGCCCATGTTCATTTTTTCGTTGTGCCATGTCATTCAGATTAAAAACCGCTGGCTCCGCGATGCGACGCAGACACCAGCGGTCAAGTCAAACATTCACTCTCACTCCGAAAGGGTCAAGGCAAGTCCTTGCCTGATGTCTCGGTAGTGCAAAGGTACGCAATAAATCCCCTCGTCCACCGATTGGGCGAAATTGTCGAGGGGTCGCAACTCGTCGGTGTAGTCCAGGTTGAGGTCTCGGTACTTGGCCACCTCGTCGCAGAACTCACGCACCGTGTTGCTTGTGGGGTTGCGCACGTTCACCAGCTGGCGGTTGCAGCCGTAGGCATAGATGAGGGCCTCGGCAGCGTCCCCGATGTAGGTGAAGTGGCGCACGTTGCGCCCGCCGTTGTAGATGGTGCATGGACCGTGGAGCAGGTTGTAAAGCAGAGTTCCTTGTCGTGGCTCCCGGCCATACACGTTGTGCAGGCGCACCCCAGTCGCGGACGGGCAGTAGGCTTTCGCGAACTGCTCGTTGAAACGCTAAACCCAATCTAAAATCGTTTGCCCCTTGTAGCCTTTTTGCCACACCCACCAAGCGTAGGCAATAGAACTACCATTTTTGCGTCGGTATTCAAAGTCCCCGTTTTTGGCGCACAATATACGCTCAACGCATTGTAACACCTTGAGGGGGGGGTATTTGCAGAACAAGTCCCTATAACGTCCCTTACCCTCCGCAAATGTCGTTTTTAGGAACATACACACAAGACAGCCATCGGGCACAAGTTCAAGCGAGTGCAATACAAATTCTTTGGCGAATTTATATGGCGGGTTAGTGACAATAGCGAAGTCGCCTTCAAAGGGCGGGTTGCCCATTGCAAAGAAGTCCTGCACCTCGCCGTATCCACGGTCAATGAGGTCGTAGGATTTGACTTCATGCCCCAGTTCTTCCAAACGCACCGACAAATGTCCTGCGCCGCATGAAGGCTCAAGCACCCGCCTCGGTAGTTCAATATGCTTAACAAGGTAATTGATGGCATCGGGGTCAGTAGCGTAGAAGTCGTTAGGCTCTCGCTCTTCGCTTGAGTGGTTGCTCGCACCAAGCGTCTTGAAGATGCTATTCCTATTTCCAGTCCAATCCATAACTCAATTTATTTAGGCATTGGTGGGAGTGGATGCCAGTGGGTCACAAATCTTTCATTTGTCCCCTCAAGAAATTCTTTTGTCTTGCCACCCTTCCCGTGGATTAGCCAATAATTTTCGCCGTTCATGTAATCGACCTCATAGCGACCTATTTGTGGGGTGTCATGCGTTATGGTTACGACTAACACGTCTTTGCTGCAATCCCACGACCCGCCTATTTCGAGTAATGGCGGGTGTCTTTCATCAAGACTAATCCATACGGTTCTCGCATTTTGTTCTTCAAATTTTTTTGCCATTTCTTGTCAAGATTAAAGATATTTGAACGTGTAACCCTTGTGGGTTTTCCTCTCTCCACTCAAGACGTGGAAGATGTGCTGTCTTGCCAGCCCTAAATCTTTGGCGGCATCGGTTAGGCTCTCATATTCGCCGACCGTCTGCCCGTCCTTCATCACGGCGATGGCTCGCATCTGCTTTACTGCACCCTTGAGCAACCCAGTGCGGACAGCGTGTGAACGGTTGCCCGAATGGGTGGTGATTTCAAGATTTGAAACGTGGTTGTTTGTCTTGCATCCGTCTTTGTGGTTCACCACCGCACCCTCTCCCAATTCGCCGAGAAAAGCGGCAGCGACAAGCCGATGCACATACTTGGGGACAATCTCACCCTTCATCCACAGGCTAACTCTTTGGTAGCCTATCTTCATAACCATTGGGCGCAACAGGTGTTCATAGCCCTTGCATGGGGTTTGGTTGTACCCGTGTCGCAGGTGGCTTTTCACCCGCCCGTAGTTGCTCACATAATAGCGACCATCAAAACCCTCTATCGGTCGCCATTCCTCATTCTCGAAATTCTTGATTTCAGTGTAACGCATAATAAATCCT
>ONQS01000040.1 GCA_900320055.1 uncultured Prevotellaceae bacterium | reverse complement strand
GCGTGAGGCGTAGACCTCATTGGTGCGCGGGTCGAAGAGTTCGATCACGGCGTCACACGAGGCGGCCTCGTCGGTGGCGTTCTGCACTGTGGCCGCGAGTGTTGCCTTGTCGCCCTGGCGCAGGAATCGTGGCATGTTACTGCGCACCATCAGCGGTTTCTGTGTCAATACCTCGGCCATCCAGGTGCCGCTGGTCATCTTCTTGTCCCATGCTACGGCTTGGGTAATCCAGGTGGTATTGAAGTTGGGTGCCTCAAACTCTACCTGCACGTTGCCTTTGTCGTCACTGGTGAGCATCGGCATCCACAAGGCGGTCTTCACGTCACTCTCACGCAGAGTGACCTTGTCTAGATTCTTCTGGTTGACTGCTGCGACCTTGCTGTCTTCAACAATCGGTAGTTCGCTTGCGGTCACTACTGCTTCAGCCATGGCAAACTCTGGGCTTGCTTCGTCTGCTGACATGTCAAGCAGCACCTCATCCTGCTGTTCCAGTTGCACACCGGCAACACGTCCCTCCAGTCCATTGGTCATATCGTTGGCCTTAGCCATCCTCATGGAGGCGCCGCGTACCCTCATCTTGGGCGTTGCCCCAAATCCGGCATTGGCAGCAAATACGCCATAGTATTGGCCAAAGAAGCCATGTCCGTAGGTATTCAACTCAGGCGTGATGGCAATGGCGTCGTCGGAAATCTCCAATCGTTGTCCGCTCCAGAGGGACTGACCGCTGCGTTGCATGTCCAGGGTCATCCTGTGGATTTCGCCATAGTTATTATGGCCAAACGGATTCTTCTGTAGTCGCTCGTATTGCCATAGGTTGGTCGAGATGTTGTTAATGGCTTTGTCAAACATATCGAGCATCATCGCGCCACGCGCGGGTTTGCCGTTCTGGTCGGTCAGTGTGAAGGTCCAGTGCTCGGTTTCGCCGGGCACGAGGCGGTTGCGGAACGATGTGGCGGAGATCTTCAGCGCCTCGGGCAGATAGGGATTCTCTAATCTGACCTCTTCTTTCCAGTTGCGCGTGCCGTAGTGACTGATGAACTGGACGGTCACATCCATTCCGGCCTCCTTAGGCAATTGGATGGTGAAGTCGTGCATGCCTTGCTTGTAGTGTAGCCATCCCTCACCGATGATGCCCTCGATGGTGGATGCCACATAATAAATATAGGCCTCGGGCGTTGATACACCGATGGCAATATGGCCCTTATTACTCTTGTCCACAGTCTGCTGCAGTGGTGTGAGCCATAGCGGGCAGTCCTTGACGGGAGGCACCTTGTCGCTCTTGCGATAGAGGGTGACGATGCGCTCGGCATCTACGTCCTGCTCGCCCTCTTCAGCATCGAGGATGTGAATCTTGAGCGTGTATTGTCCCGAGGGCAGGCTGGTCAGGTCGATGGTCGGGTCGGCCGTGTCGAGATTTCCGGTCAGGACGGGCGTCTTGCCGTCGATAGGGGTGACCTCCCAGGTGCAGTAGGTGTTGGGGTGTTGCTCGTCGGTGGTGTTGTACTTCAGCGGTAACTTGATAGGCTTGTCGTTCAGGTAGATGTCCTTGTTCTCGCTGCCCAATTCAATGCCACGGCGTGTGCCCACAATAAATGAGGTGCTAGCCTCGTGGCTCTCCCCGGCATCGGTGGTGATGGTGGCCACGACCTTGTAGTTATAGCGTGCCCAGCAACGCTTGCCTGGCGTGTAATCGGTGTTCTCATTGAACAACTTGGCGGGGAACTCGATGGTGAAGTTGCCCTGCTCATCGGTGACAATTGTGGTGTCTTGCAGGTGCTCCCCGTCGTCATTGTTCATGCGCCACCACCACCAGGACCACTCGTTCTGGATCAGTGACAGGCGCACCTGAGCGTTCTGTAAGGGTAAGCCGCTGTATGTCATCGCTTTACCAGTAACCTTGACGGGCTGACCGGCGACGTAACTGTGGCGGGCGTCAGGGAAGGTAATTTCAAATGTGGGCGTTTTGTACTCGTTCACTTTCACCGCTTTTGAGCCTATCATCTCATAATCAGCCTCGTCATCGATCTCGACGTTGATGAAGAAGGTGCCGTTCATGCGGTCCTTGGGAACGATAAAGGTGCCTTCGGCGCGGCCAAACTCGTCGGTCGTGGCACGCAGTGTGTCGACAGGTTCATAGTTGTTGTCGGCCAACGATATCATGACCTCCTTACTGCTCACCGGGATGCTCTGTCTGTTGGCTATGTGCTGTGCAACGACTGCCCAATGGATGGTCTCTCCCGGACGGTAAACGCCCAGATCGGTATAGATGTTGCAAATCGTGAGGTCCGGATCATCCGAGTAATAGGTATTGGCAGAGCAGCCAGGACCATATTGGTCTTTGCCCTTAACGGCTATGAACTGCTGAGAGTAACCGATACGCTTGGCTTGTTCCTTATCAATCCTGAGCAACCCGTCGCTGCCGGTTTTGCCGTATGATACCACACTGTTGCGCCCTGTCTCCTGTATGGTGGCGTCGGGCACGGGTTTGCCTGTGTTGATGTCAACAGCGGCGATATCAAATCTCTCGAGGGGCTTAGCCACGGCGAACACTGCCAGGTCGGTCACGTGCAGCAGTTGATGGTTATAGATATCGTAGCGCGCCGACTCCTTCTCCAACCTGGGAAGGATGGCGTACAGGCCGTAGGGTAGCGGCGCCAACTTGGCCTTGACCTCTTCCGCGGTAAAGGGCACTGTGCCCTGCACGTTGACGGGCGTTTGTGAGACGAGTTCCAGTTGATTCAGATCCAAGCGGTAGGCATTCTTCAATTTGTCAGGCACGCGATACACCTCGATGGTAAAGGTGTTGGCGTTCTTCAGGATGGAGGCTGTTACCTCGATGCTGTCGCGTGTCGAAACGAGATAAGGAAAGTTGATATTTACAGACTTGTCTTCGAGGTCGGTGATGAAGTTCTTGATTCCAGCCGAATAGATGGAATTGGGGAAGCGAGACAAGTAGTCATGCAACACGGCATATCGCTCCTTATCATTCTCGTTGAGCACATTAGGCAGCAACAAGGCACAGTGCTCGTTATCACGATAGCGCTGGTATTCTTTGTAATAGTCATAGAGGCCGTGTGATAGCGGAGCGACCACGCTGATGGCGAAAATATGGGCTGGCGTGTTGCCCTCAGTGCCATCGACCCACTGCTGGAGAATGCGATTGTAGAGCGGCTCGGTCTCCTCGTCGGTCTCAAAGAGCAGTTCGAGGCCCTTCATCGACAGGAATTCCAGCAGGGTGGGAACATAGGTGGCGCCCAACTCGTTGCACGTGATGATGTTGGGCAGTGTGGTCACAGGCACGGCTTTGAGCGCATCGGGATTGGATAATGACGCCTCGACCAGTTGTGTGATCTTGTGGCTGAACTGGTCGCGGTCCCACTCGCTGATGTCGGCAGGCAACTCGTCGACCGGGTTCTGCCTGTCGCTCCAGCGGGCATAACGGTCGCGGTAGCCCTGATAGACGCGGGCCTCGAGGTGGGTGAGCAGGGCCCGGATGTGAGGGCGCTTCTCGCTGTTGATCGCCGCATCGATTCGTGAGATAATGTCAGCCATATTATCTTTTGACACGCTGCTCTTGGCGATGCCGTAGCGCACCAGAGCATCGATGGTCAACTCTCCGTCGCCCGACTTCAGTGCCTTGTCCAGATCGGTGAGCGCCTCATTGCTCACGTCTCGCGGGAAGTTGAAGTCAATCTCGCGATTATTTCCTGATGAATGGAATGGAAATGCCATGATGAGTAAAACTATAGATAGTAAGAGAATGATTGTCTGTTTCATAGTCATCGGCTGATGTGTTTGATTTCTTTATCTAACTCCAAAATTACTATAATAATGTGCAAAATCCTCGCCATCGTCCATATTTTTGCAATTATTAACGCATCTCCACACTAATAACTATTCAGTGGTTTTTAGTTTTTAGTTTTTAGTTGTTAGTTGTTAGTTTTTAGTTCAACTAACAACGCTCACAGGGACATGCCGGATGCAATGATGGCATCCGCACTCATTCACAATCAGTGCGGATGCCATCACGGTAGGGCTACTCGCTTGGCAAAGCGGATAATGGGTCTAGAACAGGTCAGCGCAGCGACAACTGATAGTTGTAATACTTCTCGTTGCCAGTGATGTCCTCAACCACTTGGATAAAGGGCGGAAATTCTACCTCATCGCCTTTCCTGACGCCTTCGAGTTCCAGAATCTGCATGCCCAGTTTGGGCTCGATGTAGGTGTCGATTTCAAAGTAGCGGTTCTTCCACACAAAGCACTTGCGCATCTTGCGGATAGGATTGCGGTTGGGGTCGGCAATCTGCAGCAGGTCGACATACTGCTGGGCCGTGATGCGGCGCTCGGTCTCGATCTGCTTGTCGCTGCTCACGGTCTTCTTGATGGTCTGGAAATAGACGTAACTTCCCTGCCAGCCACGCTTGCGCACGCGCATCTCGGTGCCGGGCTCGCTCAGCAGATAGGTCTGGGTAATCTCGCTCTCGGTGTAGTCGGGGATGTCGTCGATGACTTTGACGATGTATTTGCGCTCTTGCTCGATGGGGTTGGGCACGCCCAGCACGGTCGAAATCTCGTTGAGCACTTGGCGCAACTTGTCGTCAAAATCCATGTGGTTGCTGATTACGCGCAGGTGGGGATGTCCCGTCCAGGCACTCAGCACCTTGCGGTCGAGTTCGCGGGCCATCTCAACATCCTCGCTGCGGAACTTGTTGTTCTCGTTGGTGTAGAACTGCTCGGCGCCGGCAGCAGCAGTCACCATGTGCAGGATGGCCTCGTAGCGGGCGTCACGCAACTTCACGGTGTTGGTGCCCATCTCCTCGGTGAGCGCCTGCCATACCTCGGGCGCGACATAGGCGCTGATGTCCATCGTGCCTCGGTCGCACACGATCAGCACGGGCTTGCTGCATTCTGCCGCCATCTTAGCAAAGTGATCCTCGAGCGCCAACTGGATGTTGAGCGTCGACTTCTCGGCTTCGAAAAACAGCGACTTGTTCTGCGTCAGGTAGTTTACACCGGCGCTGCTGAACATCGTGGGAACTTCGGGAATGGCAAACACCTGGAAGCCCAGGCTGCTGAAATGCTCGATGATGCGGGCCATAGCCGTGGTCTTGCCGGCGCAGGGGCCACCAGTGAGCACAATCTTGGTGATTTTATCGGTCATTGGTCGATATTGATTGGTTTACTTGCAGTTAGTTACTTACACTTGGCTCGGTTAACAAACCAAATGTCAAAGATACACCCTTTTGCTGAACCACACAACCTTTTCTCCCAAAAAGATATGAAAAACCGCCATCTTACAGTCCAGGTGCGGCCACTGTGTGCCAATCGGGTTATTGACATGGTGTGGGTTGTCCACCCGATAGGGACGGGATGCATAACCGATACTGGTGTTGCAATGTCCCACAAACGGACAGGGGCGACCTCTTTTTGTGCCGCCCCTGCTTCGGTCATGGTGTAAATATAGTGACTACTTGACTGATATCTTCTTGCCGTTTGTTTTTTTGATGGCTACTGGTCAGAAACGATTATGCCGATGATGGCGTTGACGTCGGCGATGTTATTCTCCCCGTCACCGTTGACGTCGATGCTGCCATCGTAGCCGGCGTCGCTATCAATGATACCGGTGATGGCGGCGTTGACGTCGGCGATGTTGATCTCCCCGTCGCCGTTCACATCATAACTCAACTGCGGCGTGGTGAAATAGACGTCCCGGCTCACATAGTTGTGCCCGGCATAGACGCTCACATGGGCGACATAGGGCGTGCCTGGTTTCAAGTCGGTGATGGTGCACTCCATGATCTGCCCACTGCCGCCCACATAGTAGGAGTCGGCCGACCAATGACTCACTTTATAGGTAAACCCTTGCGTCTGGATATCGCTCGACCCGGCAAGCACGAGGGCTCGCAGTGTCACCGTCTTGGGGGTGAGTTTCATCACGCCATAGTTGTAGAGGATGGGTTCATAGTCGCCGACCGCATCGGTGATGCTGAACTCTTTCCACTCGCCATAGTAGGTGTTGCCGGCCGCTGATGTGTAGCAGGGACGGTACCTATAGGCGGTGTTGAGGGCAATCCTGTTAACAATGTTGGCCAGTGAACCGCCAAAGACGTAGGCGGGTTTCTGCTGTGTGGTGCCCTCAACCCCTACGCGTTCCCACTCCATGCCGCAGCGGTCCTCATTGTCGGCCACATTGCACAATCCATTGAACATGACCACGTTCTGCTTCAGGGTTCTCACTTCAATGCCCTCCATCAGCAGCGGAGGCGTGGTGAAGGCAAAGTCAATGCTATCGGTGCTACCGTCGTTATAGACGGCAATGCAGCGAGCATGGTAGGTTGTCGCAGGATCCAAACCGGTTATCTGGAACTTGTCATAGCGCTTGCCATCCATCACCATATAAGACCTCTTGACATCCTTGTCTGTGCCGATAATGGTCGAAGCCTTCATATTGACCGATGTGGGATATATTTCGGCCGAAGTGAAATTGCTGTTGGAGTAGTTGCTGGGGTTGATGCGCACGGTACCGGCCTGATAGATGGCGCCGTGGTAGGCGACCCAGGGGATGACGTCATAGTACCATCCCGGTCTGACGGGAATGCCCTGGCAACAGATGATGCTGCTGTCGGCACAAGTGAGCACGACACTGCCCAGATAGTCTCGGCTCTTGTAGGCGTAATAGACACCGCAGGAGTCGGGGACAAACGCCTCGTCGCTATTGATGGTGAACACGACTGAGATATACTGGCTATTGAGATGTTGCCCGTGACAGTTGCTGATGGTGATGCTGTCGGTCACCACCACGTCTTTAATCTCGTATTGCTCGTCATCCGCACTGGTGAAGCCGATGGTGACCTCGTTGTGCGTCGGGACAAGTCCTTTCAGGGCGATGACATTGTCCTGTGGCTGAAATGTGATGGTGTCACCATCGCAGCGGTACAATGTCGCCTCGGTGATCGGCAACCCGCAATCACCGGCGATGGTCGCCATGCTCACCTTGATGTCCTCTACCCTGTAGATGCCTTTCAGATTATAGTTATTCCACACGGGAGCCTCGCGGTATCGGCTGGCTTCAGGAACATAGACTGTGACGTTGCTACCCCAGTTATTCTCTGCATTCAGTGCAGGTGGCGTGGGATTGAGCATCGTCACGTTCTTGATGGCCGAGCAGCCACGAAAGAGGAGACTGCCCATCGTCTTTAGGCTCTGGCCAAAGACCACTTCTTCCAGCGAAACGCATTGGTCAAACAGGCAGTAGCCGATAGAGGAGACCATGTCAGGAATCCTCATGCGCCTCAGGTTGCGGCACTGGGAGAAGGCATAGCTGCTGATGTAAGTGAGCGAATCGCTCAGGGTGATTGCCTTCAGGTTGTAGCAGTGACTGAAAGCATCCTCGCCAATTGACTTGACGGTGTTGGGCATCTTCACTTCTTCCAGAGCATCACAGTTCTCAAAGGTGTGCCCGGCAATTGCCGTGAGACTGTCTCCCAAATCGATGGTCTTGAGTGTTTTGCACGACTCAAAAGCCCGTGTCCCTATTGTTCTCACTGTTTTCGGCAGCGCAATTTGTTCCAGGCGGTTGTTGGCAAATGCGCTTGCGCCAATGGCGGTCAGTTGGCTGGAATCTCCAAAAGTGACTTCTCTGGGCGAGTAGGGGCACCAATTAAAGGTGGATTCGTCGATGGTCTTGATGCCATTGCCGATGTGCACACTGGTCAATCTGATACAATTGGAGAAGGCGCTTTTTCCAAGTGTCGTTACCGAGTCAGGAATGACAATACTGGTCAAATAAGAGCCATAGAAGGCATTGGCCTTGATTTCCTTGACCGAAAGTGGAATGTCGATGCTGCCCACCCCACAGTTGGCAAATGAATAGGAGCCGATGGTGGTCAACTTGTCGTGCAGGGTGACGGTTTGCATGTTGCCGGTATACCGCAACAGTTCATCACTCATTGCGGTGACCAGTGGGGGCAAGGTGAAACTGGTTAATCCGCTCGACTTGAAAGCCCCCTGCTCGAGTGCGGTGATCGTTTCGGGCAAGTCTATCGACTTCAGGGAGTTGCAGCGATAGAAGGCTTCTTTCCCTATGGCGGTCAGTTCGGCAGGCAGAGCGACCGTCTCCAGTTGATAACAGTTGGCAAAGCAGCCTGGTGGGATGACCGTGATGGCTTCGGGGATGATGATGGAAGTGATGCCGCAACTGTCAAAGGCATGTTCGCTCAGCGCTGTCAGTGGCGTTGGCAAGTCGACACTCGCGAGCCCCGTACAGCCCTTAAAGGCATAGCCTCCTATCTGGCCGACCGAATTGGGAATGATGACCGACGATACTCTCGTGCTACCTTCAAAGGCATGGTCACCGATGCCTGTAACCTGATAGGTCACCCCATCATGCTCAAAACTCTCAGGAATGACCACGTCACCGCTATAACTGTTGTAATTCTGGTCGCGGTAGGTGACTATGGCTTGATTGCCGTCGATCCGGTAGTAGATGCCATCGATGCCGTCGTTAAAGGTCTCGACGGTCTTGAACTCTTTCCAATGTTCGGCCGACTGGTATCTGCTGGCGGCAAAAAATCCCACCTTGAGTGTCGCTTGATCCTGAAAATCGGCAAAGCAGGTCTCGTCACCCACGGTGGGAGGATTGTCGGCCTTGCAGGTGAGAGAATTGATGGCGCTGCAACCGGCAAAGGCTGCCGTGCCAATGGATTGTAGGGCATAGCCCAGGATTAGCCTTTGCAGACTGCTGCAGTTCAGGAAGGCGCTGTCACCGATAGTTGTCAACTTGTTGCCCAGATCGTTGTTGCCCACCCCCAGCATTTTGGTGCAGTTCATGAAGGCCGCCTTGCCGATTGATTCCAATCCGCTATTGAGGTAGAAGGCCGACATAGACTTGCAATTCAGGAAAGCATAGTCTCCGATGCTAGTGACATTTTTGCTGACTGACTGATAGTTGAGAGAGAAGCAGTTCATAAAGGCATGATGTCCGATCGAGGTCACTGTAGAGGGAAGGCCGACTTGATGCAATTGACGGCAGTTCATAAACGCGCTGTCTCCAACGGCTGTCACGGTGTAGGTCTTTCCGTTGTATGTTACTGATGATGGAATATCCAGAGACCCGCTGTAGCAGTTGCTCGTCCCATTGTTGGTGATGACGGCATTTCCGTCCACGATATTGTAGTAGACGGGAACAGAGCCCCAACTGTCTTTGCCCACGATGTCATAGGCCTGGGCCATGCCCGTTGCTCCCAAGACCAGGAGCGCCATAAGGGCGATGCGCTGATATAATAATGATATAGTATTCATAGTCATGAGTCTTTATTGATGTGATTGGGCTTCGCTACTCAGGATTTGATCGATGATGGCATTGATGTCCGCGATATTGACTTCGCCATCATGGTTGGCGTCAAGTCTTGGAGAGGCCGTTCCGTCATCATGGATAGCGCTTATGATGCAGTTCACATCGGCGATGTTTACCTCGCCGTCGCCGTTCACGTCATTGGGGTCGTCTGCTTTGATAAAGAGAAACTTCTTCCATTCGTCGGCGTTCTTGTATTGGCTGAGCGACTCTTGAGGAACGGTGAGTTTGGCCCAGTCGTAACTGGCGGCAAAGGCACTGCCTCCCAACACAGGTGGCACGGCAGCCATGCATGTCACCGACGTGAGAGGGTGGATGTCGTCGATGATGTCGGCGATTAACTCTTTCCAGCCCTCTATCAAATCGTCGATGCCGTCAATATCGACACTATCCATAGCCCCCTCGATGGTCGCAATCAAATCCTCAAAATAGGAGTCGCTGAGTTTTCCGAAAGCCCATTCCTCGATGTGCTCGATACCGTTGCCGATGGTGACGCTGTCAAGGACGTCGCACCACATGAATGCGCCGTAGTCGATGCGCTTAACCGAATTGGGGATGGTGATGCTCTTGAGTGAGTTGTTGGAATAGAAGGCGAGACCGCCAATGCTTTTAACCGTGTTGGGTATCGTCACGTGCTGTAGTTTCATGCACATGGCAAAGGCTTGTAGAGGAATGGTGTCGAGAGAAGCAGGGATGGTGATGCTATGTATTTCTGAGCCCATGAATGCGGCGTTACCCAATTGTGTCAATGTATTGGGCAAATTGACGTTGAGATATCCCGGGAAGAATCCTGCTGAGAAGAAAGCGCCCTCGCCAATGGATTGAAGTCCCTCGGGCAGGACCACATCATGCAACTCAGAGCAGCCGAAGAAGGCCAGATGGCCAATTCTAGTAACCTTGTCGGGAATGGTGATGCTTCCCAGACCACAGTTAGCAAAGGTGTAATCCTTAATCTCGGTGATGCTCTTGGATAGTGTGATCTGCTTCAGGCCTGAAGCAGTAAAGGCATAGGATCCGATCTCGTGGACCGAATTGGGTACAGTGACAGACCTCAGACTGCCGCAATACATGAAGGCCGAATCCGCGATGGCCGTCACACTCATGCTGTTGTCATCGAGATAGACAACCGAGGGAATGACCACTTCGCCGCTGTAACCGTTGGTATAACCGTTGTTGACGACACTCACGCTGCCAGCGCCCGTGATCAAGTAATAGATATTGTCTGTATCGAAGTCATAGGTCAAGGGCCTGATGTTGGCAAATTCGCCCCATACCTCGGCATTGCGGTAAGCCTCGACGCTCGAGTGTGGCACCATGAGCGACACTTTCTGCATCAGTTCACTACTTAGTCCGCCATGCTGGTTATCCAGCACGGGTGGGGTGAGGGGTAGGCTGGTGATGCTGGACAAGTTGTAGCAGTCTCTGAACACATCGCCGTCAATCGAGAGGCTTTCAAAGTCCCTGTCAAGAGTCACACCGGTGAGCATGGTGCAATCCTGGAACGCTCCGTTGCAGATGGCTTCTACCGAGTGGGGAATATACACTTTGGACAGGTTGTAGCAACTGGCAAAGGCATAGTTGCTGATAAAGGTGACCGACTTGCCTAAGTCAAGTGACGTCAGGCCATGGCAGCCATAGAAGGCGCTGTCCTCGATGGCGTAGATGTGGTTGGGAATTGTCAGACTTTTGAGCCCTGTACATCCCATAAAGGCCTGCCTGTCGATGGCGGTCACCTGTTTCGGGAAGACAATGCTGGTCAAGCCGGAATTCTTAAAGGCTTGCTCTCCGATGGCGGTAACGCTTTGGGGCATAGTCACGGTTTTGACTTTAGGGCAGTTCATGAACGCTCCCTTGCCGATGGCCGTCACCTTGTAGTCGTCGCCGGCATAGGTGGCCTTTTCGGGAATGGTAATGGATTGCGCGGTGTAACTGCCACCCATGGGCGCATGATTGCTCACGGCGCACTCGGTGGGGCTGGTGATGATGTAGTAGATGCCTGCCGCGCAGAAGTCATAGGTCCACGGCTCGATGTGGGCAAACCGTCCCCAGAAGGGGTCCAACTTGTAGTCCATGAGCGATGACGGCTGAACATAAAGTACCACGCTTGCCAACTGCTCGGCACTGAAGCAGTCGCCGGTGACCACAGGCGGCATCATGGCATAGCAGTTGATGGCTTTGAGCGCGGTGTAATTCTCCATGGCACGGGCATCGAGTGTGAGATGGCTCACATTCACGCCGATATTTAATGACTCAAGATTATCGCAACCACTGAAGGCGCAGACACCGATCGACTTGAGTCCGTTGGGCAAGGTGAGACTGGTAAGGCTTGAGCAGCCCATGAAGGCTGAGTCGGGGATGGCGGTCACACCATTAGAAATGGTCAACTCCTTGAGCGCTGTGCTATTCATGAAGGCACGCTCCTCGATGGTGTGGATGTTGTCTGACATGCTCACGCTGGTCAACGAGTCGCAGTCGCGGAAGGCATCGTGCAGGATTATGACCACCTTGGGCCGGGGACTTCCACCGCCAAGGGTCGCCGGAATGTTGACCTCCCCCTTGTAACTGTTGTAACCGTAGTCCTTGAACGATACGCCCCATTTGTTCTGGGCAGACGGGTTGAGTTCAATATAATATATCCCGTCGTCCTCGCGCTCATAGGGAATCTCGTTGATGTGCTTGAACTTTTTCCAGCCGGTCGCTTCACGATACAGGTCGATGCGGATGCGCCGCACATGCAGCGTCGCGTCGGTATAATTGACCTCGGCAAAGCAATCAAAGCCGTTCCACGTCGGGGGAGTGTCTCGATAGCAGGTGATGTCCTGCAGTGCGTAGCAGCCGCGGAAGGCCTTATCTTCGAGTTTCGAAACACCTTTGCCTAGTACTAGGCTCGTCATGCTTGAGCAGGACTGGAATGCGGCATAACCAATGCTGCTCACCTGGTTGGGAATGACGATGCTTGTGAGTTTGCGGCAGATGTAGAAGGTGTGGTCGTTGATGACGCTGAGTTTTTGGGACAGTTTGACTGTCGTCAGTGAACTGCACTCGCTGAAGGCATAGCCGCCGAGCAGTGTCACGTTGTCGGGGATATCGATGCTTGTCAGTGATGAGCATTTCGAGAAAGCATGGATGCCGATGTGGGTGAGGCTTACGGGGAGGAAAACATCGGTGAGGCTGGTGCAGCCTTCAAAGGCATGCGCCCCGATGGTGGTCACATCATCGGGGATATCCATCTCTCTGAGGCTGGTGCAGCCCGCAAAGGCATTGTCGTTAATCGCCGTCAGCGTGATGGGAAGTTGGACACTGGTCAGCCCTGTGCAGTCCTTGAAGGCACAACTATCGATGGCCGTCACAATGTAGTTGTGACCTCTGATGATCAGGTTGCCGGGGATAACGATATCGCCGCTGTAGGAGTTATACCCCTCATCCTTGTAGGTGACGCTCAGGGTGTTTGGGGCGATACTGTTGTAATAGATGCCGTCAACCTCAATGGTATAGGGCATGGCACTCAAGGCTGTGCCCATGAGCAATACCGCTGTGAGTATTGCTCGGCTCAATGTGTGGAGTAGTCGGTTTCTCATAATTCTATCGTGATTTAATGTTATTGACTGAAGTTTCTCAAGTAATTAACTTGCTCATTGCTTGATGTTTAAAGGCTAATTTGCCGCCAGGTTTCTGGAACACTTTCCAGCAATGATCAACATCGTCTTTAACCATTAAGCCTTATGCTTTAATCTCGAGTTTTTAAAATCACGGAGCGACGTTAGAAACTTAGATTGTTGGCAGTGTTATTACTGTGTCTCATCGTTGATGGATCTCCGTTAAGGATGCGGTCGATGATGGCGTTGACGTCGGCGATGTTGACCTCGCCGTCGCCGTTCACATCGGCAGCATTGATCCAATCGCCTTCAGGGTCAGGAGTATGGGTGTGGCCGCTGCTGCCGCCGTTGATGATGATGACAACCACTTTGTTGGCATCGGCGATCGTAATCTCGCCATCAGCATCCACATCGCCAGGCGTGTACAGGACGACGTCTCCGCGGATTTGGGAGAAGTCCTTCCAGTAGTCGGCCTGTTGATAGGACTGGACCGATTCGGGCAAGACATGCAATGTCGCGTGGGCATAATAGTTCATGTCGTCAAACAGCCCTGCGCCCACTAAGGTGGGAGGTGTGACCGCCAAGCAGATCACATCCATGAGCCCGCTGCACCCCCAGAAGGCGTAGTCTCCGATGCTGGTAACCGACTTGGGGATGATGATGCTTTCCAATCGGGTCTGACCAAAAGCCAGGTAGGCAGGGATGCGTTGAACATGATTGCCAAATATGATCGAGTCTAATGGGCAATCCTGAAACGCGCTGTACCACATTGGGTCCTCGCAATTGGCGGCATTGAAAAACAGCGTCTTGATGCCCGTGCAGCCATAGAAAGCATAATCTCCTATCGTGGCGACCGATTTGGGAATGGTGATGCTGGCTAGAGCGGAGCAGTCGGTGAATGCGTCGTCACGGATAGTTGTGACCGACTTGCCAAGTGTGATGCTTGTCAGCCCCCTGCAGCCATTGAACACATTCTCATCGATGACAGTGACAGCGTCTGGAACAGTCATCTGGCTCAAACCCCTGCAACCGGCAAATGCCCATCTCCCGATAGTGCTCACTGACTTGGGGAGCGACACGTGGGTCACGTCGCTGCAGTTGTAGAATGCCGACTCCCCGATGCTTGTCACAGGATAGGCCGCACCCTCATAAACCACCGAGGCGGGAATCACGATATCGCCGCTGTAGCAGTTGCCCTGCCCATTATTGCTGACAACAGCATGGTCCCCCGCCAGGTAATAGTAAATGCCGTCGACCGCAAACACTTCTCCCCATGCTGCCGTCGGCAACATGAGCAGTAGGGCAACAATTGTTGTATATAATAATGACTGTTTCATCTCTTATTCTTTATGCTGTTTGTTGGTGTTCAGGATCGATAGGGTTGTTTGCAAAGTTACTGCGTTGATTTATTCGATCAAATACCCAAATGGGTGATAGTGCCGGCAGACCCGTTTTGAACGTATTTTGTTGATGGCAAAGTTAATGTAAATAATTGGTTTTTTTGTAAATTTTGGCTTCATTGTGACTTCATTTTGGAAAAATTAGATGCCTGATTATCAGTGTGTTGAAAAACAAAAAGTTCATTCTCGGATAATTTGCCCATCAGGGGTGGAATGTATTGCGAAAAATGCCGTATTTTTGTCAGGGTATAACCAACAATCCTTAACAATGAAATCTCGAGTTCTGATTATCCCTCTATTGCTGCTTGGCATTGTCCTGGCTGGTTGCAGCGGCGGCTCGGATACCGCCGCTATGCGCGAATTGGCTGGCATCGACTCGCTGTTGTCAAAGGCTCGCCAGTATGAATTGGCGCAACAACGCTTGGATTCTCTCCATACCGAGGACTTCAACCAGTCCGAGCGGGCCTACTATAGCCTGCTGCTCACCCAATCCCATTACAAGAACTATATCAACGACACGACCGATGCCGTGATCAACGAGGCTGTGAACTATTATAAGCATCGCGACGAACCTGAGAAATATACCCGGTCGCTGCTCTATCAGGGCTGTGTGTATGAGATGATGGGCGATGCCGAAAAGGCAATCACGTCCTATAAAGACGCCGAGAACGTAGCCCAAGATAATGACCTGGAAAACAAAGCCTTCGCCAAATTGCGATTGGCAACCCTATATGCCGACAATTCAAACTATGCCGACTTGAAAATCAGGAAATACAAGGAGGCGCTTGACCTGTACAACCAGTTGGGCGACAAGCACTACCAGATTGTGTGCCTGACCGACATCGGCGGTTATTATCGCAGTTTGCCCGATAAACGCGACAGCGCACTCTATTACATCAATCAAGCCATCCAACTGTCTGAGGCCGAGCACGAGAACTGGTTCCTGTTCCAGAACCTGTATCAACGAGCCGAGATGTATTGCCTGATAACTAAAGAGTATGACAAGGCTAAAGTTGATATCCTAAAGGCCCTTGAAGCCGGAAAGGATGAGATTGACCATCCTCGCGCCCATTATGTCGCCGCCGAGACCTATCTGAACCTGGGACGGCCCGATTCGGCTCTCTACTATCTGAATCATGTGCCCGCCAGCGGCATGATGAGCAACCACACCAGTGACACGGTCATGTATTGTCGGCTCATGAGTGAAATCGCCAGAGCCAATCAGGATTGGGACCAGTACACCGCTTATTATGAACGGGCCAATAGCATGGCCGACTCGATACTGTTGGATAATGTCAACAAGAACTATCTGGCAGTTGAGAAGAAATATGACATACAACTCGAGGAACTCAAGAGGGTGAGGAGCGAATCACGCACTCGGGGTGTCATCATGCTAGCGGCACTGCTGGCCCTCGTGGCAATGGCAGTGGCATTTCTGGCTTGGCGTTACCGCAATCGGCTGAAGCAGAAAGAGATGGAGTATGAATTGCTTCGGGCAGATCTGGACTCTTCGCTATCAAGCCTGGAGCAGATGAAGGTGACTATCAGCAATCGTGAGCGGGAACTGCAAGCAGTGCAAGATCAGTTGCGTGGCAACGATGCGCGCATGGGAGAGGAACTTGCCGCTCTGGAAGCCCGGCAACGCAAGGACGACGAGATGCGTAGCATCGTTGATAATCAGATACAGGTGATTCACCAGTTGCTGGAATTATCCTATCAGCCCAACGAGACGAATTTTACCCGCAAGTTCAGCGACTGACCAATGACATGCGCCATGGTGTGCTTGACGAGGCTCAGCGCATTGCTGGCGGAACACTCAGCGAGAGTGAGATGAATTTCCTGGCACTGTACTGCTACGGCTTCTCGCGCACGGTTATTATGATCTGCATGAAATACAGCAGCCTGGGCACTGTCTCGAACAAGAAAATCCAGATTGCCAAGAAACTGGGCGTCAACAATCTAGACGAATTCGTCAATAACTATCGCTAAGGACTCAGCCTGGCGATAGCCTGCCATTTTGCGGCGTGCCGCTGATTACTGCAGGCGGCGCTTGACAAACTCGACGATAAGTTGGGCCGTACCCTCGATGCCCAGCAGGCTCGAGTCGATCGACAGGTCGTAACTGTCGGCATGACCCCAAAGTTTGTCGGTATAGAAATTGTAATACTCGGCGCGCAGTTTGTTGATCTTGTCACTCCGTTTCTCGGCGGCTTCTCGGGTGTCGCAGTCGCCGCGCTCCATGATGCGCCTGACGCGGTCGTCGATGGGGGCATGCAGGAAGACGCTGATGACTGGGCAATAGTCACGCAGCACATAGTCGGCTGTGCGGCCAACGATCACACAGGGTTTGCGGTCTACCAGGTCTTTCATCACTTGGCACTGAGCCTTGTAGATGTTGTCGTCGGTCATTGTCGTTTCGCCCGCAAAGGTTGATCCCGCCATGGCCAGATTCAGCGGCCACAGGCTCGGAAAAAACTTGGGGGTGCGCTCGTCGGCGGCTTCAAACATCTCGGGATGGATGCCGCTGGCCTTGGATGCCTCGAGCAGCAACTGCTTGTCAAAGTAGTTGATGTCAAGCAGTTGGGCCACACGCTGACCTACCTCTCGGCCACCGCTGCCAAACTGGCGGCCGATGGCAATCACATAATTCTTGTTGTCGTTTTTAAGGTTCTCGTTCATCGTTTTATATCTTGTGTTATTGGTGATTGGTCTGCAATGTGGCCGGGCGGTCGGCACTGGGATCCTCGTTGATGGTGACCGTCTGCCAGCACAGGCCCTTGTCGGGCGACCAGCGGGCAATCACATTAGTGGGATAGATCGTTGTCTTATAGTCCACAAACTCAAACTCCTGCACAAACTTCACTTTGCTCTGGCGCTTAAAGATCTGTTCGAGCAGCGGCTCGTTGCCGATGCCCTTGAGCATGACGAAGTGGTAACGGTTATGCTCCATCGTCCCGTAGTAGACCGTGGGGTCTTGCTTGCCGTGGGTCACGATGTCGTCGCTATGGGCTGCGATGGCGATCTCACCACCCTCTCTGGGCTCCAGCAGCAGCACAAAGGTTCGGTTCTGGTAATCCTCTTGTGCGATGGTGTCCATTACCTGAACAATGGCGTCAACAAGCCTGGCGTCTGCCTTCTTGTTGATTGACAATCGCTTGGTCTCGACCACGATAGTGTTCTCGGGGAGCGAGTTGCGCTGGCCCAAAGTGAATTGGCGGGTAACGACAACTTCGTCGTCACGCGCCCACAGGCCGCTTGCAGTCAGTGCGATGGCCACTAATGATATGAGCAGTCGTCTCGAGTTCATGATTTCAATCGGTAAAGTTACACATTTTTTTAGACTTATAATCATATCGTGGGTTTAATTTTCTTTGTGCGACGTTTTGGCTGTAATGACCGTTATCGGATGCGGCGGGGGAGTAGATTGGAGGCTGGTGTCAATCATCATTGCGGTGCGTGTTTCTGTTTCTTATTATATATAATGTGTATTAGGTCCTGCTGAATGAAACTGATCAAAACTTTTTTCGTGTCGCCGTTAAGTGAGAATTTTTCCTTACCTTTGTGTCATTAATAACTAATCTGTCTGATATGAAACAGTTACTAGTATTGATTGCGGTGCTGATGATGGCGTGCGCTCCACAGCAGGCCGGCCAGCAGGTGGCACAGGCGGCCAACACGCTGCAGATGCGTTTCCATTGTGATAAGGATACCACAGTGATCAACCAATTGCTGGTTAAGGGCAACCAGAGTGGGATCAAAGAGGCTAACGCCCTGGTCGAGTTTTTTGCTCGCGAGTTGCTCGGCACGCCCTATGTGGCGCATACGCTCGAGGGCGACCAGGAGATGCTCACCATCAACATCCATCAACTCGATTGCCTCACCTTTATCGAAACACTATATGCACTCACCCGGACCACACTGGCCGGGCGATACTCGTGGCGGGACTTTGCTGACCATATCGAGAACGTGCGTTATCGTAATGGTGAAATGGGAGACTATTCCACCCGCATACACTATATCAGTGAGTGGATTATTGACAACCACGTGCGGGGCAACCTTGTTGAGGTGACCCCCGATTTGCCTCATGTCGACTATATGGTTAAGAATATCGATTATATGACTCATCACACCGATGCGTATCGGCAACTCAAAGATGATAGTGTCATGGTCGAGAAAATCCGCAAGTTTGAACTGCGCAACCATCGTTTCCCGTATCTGAAGCGTTCGTGGCTCAACGACAAGTCGGTCAAGGCGGCGCTCCGATCGGGTGACTTCGTCTCGCTGGTTACCAAGGCCGAGGGGCTGGACGTTTCTCATAATGGCATCATCATTATCGACGATAACGGCGATCCCTATCTGCTCGACGCCTCCATGTCTGGCGGAAAAGTCATGCTAGAGGGTAAACCCCTGTTCAAGTATCTGGAGCGCTCCAAGACCAATATCGGTATCCGCGTCTTCCGCATGATGCCTTGAGACATTAGGGTGGGGTGGCCAATGCTGATTGCTTGCTGACCTCACCTTTTTTCTGAAAAAAAACATGTTATTTGGGCCAGTGCTTTGCTGGCCCTTTTTTTGTGCCGTTTTTTGCGGTTTTTGCCTTTGCTTCAAAAAAAGTGCATTTTTCTCAAAAATTTTTTATTTTTATAATTAGCATTAAATCAGAAGATTATGATAAAATCGAAGAAAAATGTTAATAACTTCGAGAAAAAAAGTCTCAAAAAAATTTGCCAGTTTCAAAAATGGCAGTACCTTTGCACCGCTTTTCGCCACAAGGGTGGCGTCAAACAATAGCTCTTTGACATGTTTGCAGCAACGAGTAGTACAAGAGAACAAGGGACAATGTAACAGTTGTTCCCGTCGATTCCGAGTCGTTTAAGACGATGTACAACAGGCAGTAAGATACGAGATTCAACCTGATTTGGAAGCCAGGGATTTGAACTGGAGACTTCGGTCGAGTGTTGCGTTTTCATTATATCTTTTGCAAGAAAGAAAAAACGATAATACAACAACGAAGAGTTTGATCCTGGCTCAGGATGAACGCTAGCGACAGGCTTAA
>ONQS01000028.1 GCA_900320055.1 uncultured Prevotellaceae bacterium | reverse complement strand
CATTTTGGTGTATGCGAGGTTGAAGTAGTCGTCGGGGGCGGCGGTGGCTTCGGCGGTCTTGTAGTAGTGCATGGCGCTGTCGGGGTGGCCGAGTTCTTCCATGACGGCTCCCTTGTAGATGTAGGCTCGTGTGAGTTTTTCCTGCTCGTGGCTGTGGTGGCGGTAGTAGTGGAGTGCGCGGTTGATGGCGCTGTCGGTGGTGGCTGTGATGTAGCACTTGTACCGGGCCTGTGTGAGCAGCAGGTCGCGGTAGGCGTGGTCGCCCTGAGTGGCGAGGCTGTCGGGGTGCAGTGCCTGCAGGATGGACAGCGCGCTGTCGGGGCGGTCGTGCATGAGGCTGTCGGCAGCGGCGAGGCGGCCGTCGTAGTGCGCCGCCGGTGTGCATGCAGTGAGAAATGCAACGACAGCCAGGATGATGATCAGTGGGGATATTGGCTGCCGTTGCATGATGGGTGTGCTATTAGATGCTGGTATGGGATAGGGGGGGATCAGTGCCAGATGTAGGTGATGGTGCCGATGCCCTCTGTCATGGTGTTTTTGGGAACAGAGAATCTGGACTTGAGCGCTGCTTGCTCGCAGGCTCTCCTGACTTCGGGGTGGGATGCGAGGTCGCCGGTGGCTCCTGTGGCGGTGGCCTTGGTGACCTGTCCGCGCGGGTTAACGGTCACGCGCACGGTGACGCGTCCCGACCACTTGCTGTTGGGCACGGGCTTGGCCCAGTAGTCGAGGGTGTAGCCCACGAGTCCGCTGATGCCGGGTTTGCCGGCCAGGACGCCCTGGTTGGAGTTGCCCCCTTCTGAGCCTTGCTTGCCGCCACCGTTGCCGTTGCCACCGGCAAAGGCATTCTTGACCCTGTTGTTGGTGGCGTTGCTGGTGGTTGACTTCTGCTCGCTGGCCTTTTTGGCCTTGGTCTCTTGGGCCTCGGCGTTGTTGTTCTTGGCCTTGGGCTTGTCCACGACTTTGTCGTTCTGCTTGGTGGGGCCGGGCTTTTTGGGCTCGGGCTCCTTGGGCTGCTCTTTGACCTTGTGGGGTGATTCGGACTTCTGGGTGACCAGGGGCGGGGTCTTGTGTGTGGCCTCGCCGGCGTCTTCGATGTCGTCGGCCTCGATGTCGGGTTCATCGCCCTGTTGGGGCGACGCGCTGGGGTCGGCTGACTGCTGGTCGATGAGTTCGTTCTGGACGTTGTCCATGGTGTTGCCCAGCATCACGAATTCACCGCCAAACAAGATGGAGTCCTGTGCCAGCGTCATGTCGGGCATGTTGGGATCCTGCTGGTAGCGCAAGGAGCACTGCAGCAGCAATGCCATGGTGCCCACGGTGATGAGTAGGGTGAGCAGCAGGGCCCAGAGGCTATTTTTGCGGCGATCGTCTTGCATAGTGGTGATGAGGGGGGGTTATAGGGTGGGAGTGACGGGGTCGGCCTCGACCTGCTGGCTGGCGGCCATGGCAGGCATGGCGTCGCCGCTGGGCTTGGTGGCGAGGACGATCTTGACGCCCTGCTTGGAGCCCTTGTCGAGGATCTCCACAATCTTACCATAGTTGACTTCCTCGTCGGCATAGACGGCGACAAACTCGTCGGGGTTACCGGCCTTGAGGGCCTGCATGAATCCCTCGAGTTGCTCTGGTGCTATGGGCAACAGGTCGCTCTCGCCGGTCTCGCTGGTCTGTGTGGCATACATGTTGAGGTCCTTATCCACATAGATGCGGGTGGAGGGCTTGATGGCGGTCTGCTCGCTGCTCTGCGGCAGGTTGACCTCAAGTGCCGAGGGGAAGACAAACGTGGAGGTGACCATAAAGAAGATGAGCAGCAGGAAGATGACGTCGGTCATGGATGCCATGCTGAACATCGACAGGGTTTGATGTTGTCTCTTGAGTGCCATAATTGATTCGGGTTTTGTGTTGTTAGTTTTAGTTTTTAGTACTAAAGCCTAAAGCCTGAAACCTAAAATTACTTGGCGGGCTCGTTGAGCAGGTCCATAAATTCCATGGTCTTGCCTTCGAGTTTGTTCATGACCTTGTTGACACGCGAGGTGAGGTAGTTGTAGGCAAACAGGGCGACAATACCCACGATAAGACCGCCGACGGTGGTTACCAGTGCCTGATAGATGCCGCTGGCCAGGATGGTGACGTTGCTGTTGTTGCCTGCGCTGGCGAGTTGGAAGAAGGCCTGTACCATGCCGATGACGGTGCCCAAGAATCCGATCATGGGGGCGCCTGCGGCGGTGGTGGCGAGCCAGTTGAAGCCCTTCTCGAGTTTGGCGACTTCCATGTTGCCGACATTCTCGATGGAGACGAGCACGTCGTTCATGGGACGTCCGATGCGTGACACGCCCTTCTCGATCATGCGTGAGTAGGGGGTGTTGGTGTCCTGACAGAGTTTCAGGGCCTGGTCTACCTCGCCGCGGTGGATGTACTCCTTGATGCGGTCCATGAAGGAGTTGTCCTGACGGTTGGCGCGGTTGATGGCAAACAGTCGCTCAAAGAAGATGTAGATGCTCACGATGGCCAGCAGGGCCAGGGGTATCATGAGCCATCCGCCAGCCATGGTGAGGTCCCACACCGATAATTCCTTGACGATGGGCTCGGGGTTGGCGGGAGCGGTGGCAGCGGCGATGGCCGCAGCACTGTCGGTAACGACCTGAGCGGCGGTGTCAATGGCCTGCTGCAGGGTGTCGGTAGCCTGCTGAACCATGGTGTCGGCAGGTGTCACTTGGGCGAGAATCATGTTGAGAGTTGACATGTCGATTCGTTAGTTGGTTATATTTCTATTGATAATGCTGTAATTGTACTCTGATTTATTAAACGGGAAAACCGTGTGATTATTTTAGGCAGTCCTTGTAGGCATGGATGGTGGCCTCCAGGCCCAGATAGAGGGCGTCGGCGATGAGGGCGTGGCCGATGGAGACTTCCATCAGGTGAGGCACATGCTGCTGGAAGAACTTGAGGTTGTGCAGGTTCAGATCGTGACCGGCATTCAGGCCGAGTCCCACGCTATGGGCCGCCATGGCTGCCGCGGCAAATGGGGCCACGGCGCGCTCGGGGTCGTCGTCATACTGCTCGGCATAGGGGCCGGTGTAGAGTTCCACACGGTCGGCTCCGGTGCGGGCTGCTGCACGGATGTTGTCCAGGTCGGTGCCGACAAAGATGCTGGTGCGTATGCCTGCCTCCTTGAGGCGGTCGACGATGCCGGTGAGCAGTTCCATGTTGGCCATGACATCCCATCCGGCCGATGAGGTGAGGACATCGGGGGCATCGGGGACGAGGGTGGCCTGGGTGGGCTTGACCGACAGCACGAGTTCCATGAACTGCTCGCTGGGGTACCCCTCGATGTTAAACTCGGTGCGCACCAGTGGGCGCAGGGCAAAGACGTCGCTACGGCGGATGTGCCGCTCGTCGGGACGGGGATGCACGGTGATGCCATTGGCGCCGAAGCGCTCACAGTCGATGGCTACTTGCTGGACATTAGGTACGTTACCACCACGGGCGTTGCGCAGGGTGGCTATCTTGTTGACGTTTACACTCAGGTTGATCATAGATTAAAAATAAAGTCTTTAATTCTGCGCTCGTGCGCTACAACCTGCAAAGGTAGCCAATATTTTCCACATAGGGGCGCAATGTAATGTGAATTTTGGCTAAAAAGGTTTCGGCCAAAGGCCCTGTCCAATGGGCTCACTCCCTGAGGCGGCTGTCGATGATGATGGTGACGGGGCCGTCGTTGACGAGGGCCACCTGCATCTCGGCGCCAAACACGCCGCGCTGGGTGGGCTTGCCCAGCAGGCGGGCCACCTCGTCGCAATAGGCGTCGTAGAGGGGCACTGCCAGGTCGTGGCCGGCGGCGTGGATGTAACTGGGGCGGTTGCCCTTTTTGGTCGAGGCGTTGAGGGTGAACTGGCTCACGGCGAGGACCTGGCCATCGGCATCGATGATGCTGCGGTTCATCACGCCCTGCTCGTCGTCAAAGATGCGCAGGTTCACGGTCTTCTGCGCCAGCCAGAGCATGTCGTCGGTGGTGTCGCCCTCACGCACGCCGACCAGCACCATCAGCCCGTGGCCGATGGTGCTGTGCAACTTGCCGTCGATCGTGACCGAGGCTTGTGTCACCCGTTGAATGACTATTCTCATGAGTTTTTAGTTTTTAGTTTTTAGTTTTTAGTTGTTAGTTGTAAAGTTGTTAGTTGTTAGTTTTTAGTGAGGGTTATTTGATCCACTTGAAGAGGGTGCCGAAACTGGTCTTCTGGCCGTAGTGGAGGATGCCGCGGCGGTAGATGCGGGCCGCGATCCACACGATGGCTAGCGCTGTGGCAAACAGCAGGCCGATGCTCAACAGCAGTTGCCAGGTGGGCACGCCGAAGGGTAACCTCACCATCATCACCACGGGTGAGGTGAAGGGGATGATGGAGCACCACACGGCCATGGGGCCTGAGGGGTTGTCCATGCAGGCGATGCCGGCATACAGGGCGATGATCATGATGAGGATGACCGGGGTGGTGAACTGCGACGAGTCGCTGGCTTGATCGACCGCTGAGCCCAGGCCGGCAAACAGCGAACTGTAGAGCAGGTAGCCGCCGATGAAGTAGAGCACGAAGTTCAGGATGATGGGGCCATAGTTGATGGACAGGGTCTGGCGCATGATGCTCTCGATGGCGCCCATATCGGCGGCGCTGGCCATCTGCTCGGCGCTGATGGCGTCGGTGGGCATGCTGCTGATGCCCAGCACGCTACCGGCTATTGTGCCCACAATGGCGAGCAGCGCGATCCAGATGGCCATCTGTGTGAGGCCCACCAGGCCCACGCCGATGATTTTGCCCAGCATGAGTTGGAACGGTCGGCAACTGCTCACGACCACCTCGACGATGCGGTTGGTCTTCTCCTCGATGACGCTGGTCATGATCATGGCGCCATACATGAGCACAAACATATAGGTGATGAACGACAACAGCAGGCCTAGACCCATGGCAGCGTCGGTCGAGGACTCCTGCTCGCCCTGCTCGCTCCACTTGATGGAACGCACGTCGACATCCACATGGGCCTTGTCGATCATCTCTTGCAGGTTGGGAATGCCCATGTCGGCCAGGTGGGCGTTCTCGATGGTGTCGGTGAGGGCACTGCGCACGGTCGATGCCAGGGCGGGGGTGATGGTGCCCTCGCTGAAGATGTTGACCACGCCGGTGCTGTCCACGTTGCGCGGGATGATGACGATGGCGTCGAGACCGCCGCCCGCCTTGTCATAGAACTCGCGGGCGTTGGTGACGGTGTCGCCCCTGACGGCGACAAAGTTGTACATGTCGTCGCTGTGCAGCGCGGCGGCATAGCGGCCGGTCTCGTCGATGACGGCGATCTGCTGGGTGTCGCTGCCCTTGTCGTTGAAGTAGGCCAGGATGGCGGGTACGGCTGCCACCAGGATAAACAGCAGTGGTAGTCCTATAGTCATGAATATGAATGACTTGCGCCCGACAATCGACATGTATTCACGGGCGATGATAAGGCGAAGTTTATTCATTGCTCTGGAGGGTGTTTGATTGGGATTTGACGGTTTCGATAAATATCTCGTTCATGCTGGGCAGCACCTCGGTGAAGCCCGTGAGCAGGTAGTGGTCGTTGAGCCAGGCGATGGCATCGCGCACGAGCACGCCCTTGGCGAGCATGATGCGGGTGTCGCGCACGACGGGGTCGGGTGGCAGCAGGGTGAACAGGGCGTCGTTGGGCTCGATGGTGTCGGGCGTCTGCACGGCGATGATGTTCTTTTTGTGCTGCTGCTTTACCTCATCGACACTGCCGCTGAGCACCACTTGGGAGTGGTTGAGCAGAGTGATCTGCTGGCACACCTCCTCGACCGATGCCATGTTGTGGGTCGAGAACAGGATGGTGCTGCCCTGGTCGCGCAGGGCCAGGATTTCGACCTTGAGTTGCTCAGCGTTGACAGGGTCAAAACCCGAGAACGGCTCGTCAAAGATCAGCAGCGGCGGGCGGTGTATGACAGTGGCGATGAACTGCACCTTCTGCTGCATGCCCTTGGACAGGGCTTCGACCTTCTTGTTTTCCCACCCTTGGAGGTCAAAGCGCTTGAGCCACCATCGCATCGATGCCACGGCATCGGCCTTGGTCATGCCCTTGAGGCGCCCGAGGTAGACGATGTGGTCGCCCACCTTCATTTTCTTGTACAATCCGCGTTCTTCGGGCAGGTAGCCGATGCGGGTGATGTCGTCGTCGGTCATCGCTTTGCCGCCCAGGGTGACGGTTCCCTCGTCGGCGGCGATGATGCGGTTGATGATGCGTATGAGGGTGCTCTTGCCGGCGCCGTTAGGTCCGAGCAGGCCGTAGATGCAGCCTTCGGGCACCTGCATCGACACGCCTGCGAGGGCGGTGTGCCCGTCGTAGCGCTTCACCACGTTGTTGATGTCTAGGTATGCCATTATTTAGTTGTATAGTTGTTAGTTGTTAGTTGTTAGTTGTATAGTTGTTAGTTGTTAGTTGTATAGTTGTTAGTTGTATAGTTGTTAGTTGTATAGTTGTTAGTTGTATAGTTGTTAGTTGTATAGTTGTTAGTTGTATAGTTGTTAGTTTTTAGTTTTTAGACGCAGGAGGGCTTTGAAAAACTACAGGACTCTGGCAACAATGTTGCCAATCATCGATAACGGTAGGCCCTGCATCGATAATCAGTAGGAATTGCTACAGTTACCGCAACAAAGGTAATAAATAGTTTTGGGTTATGGGTCATCATCTCCTGCTAAAGACGGAAAACAGGCCTGGAATTCACTGAATTCCAAGCCTGTAGATGGCAGGGTGCTATGCCCCTGATGTGTCGGTCGCGAATTACTTCTCGGGAGCCATCACGATCTCGATCTTGTTGCCGGCGCCGAAGAGTTGGCGGGCAAACTCGGCGATGGTTGCGGGAGTCTGGGCCTTGACGATCTGCTCATAACCCGTGACGCCGTCATAGCCGTGCATCAGGTAGTCCTGGATGGCGCTCCTCCAGAACCAGTTCTCCTTGGCATTGGTGGCATAGTCCTTGAGCATCTGCTCGGCAGCCTCGGTCAGGGCGGTGGCATCGATGGTGGTGCAGGCGTTCTTCATCTCCTCGTTCATGATGTTCAGGGCCAACTCCTCAAATTCGGGATTGACGGGACATACAGCGAGAACCATCGTCTGCGGCTGGTCACCGGCCATGCCGGTCTGGCCGACAGCGTCGGTCGAGTAGGCGGCACCGGCATCCTCGCGGATCTTTTGCAGATAGATGCGGCTCAAGCACTGGGCAAGCATCTCGGTCTTGACCTCATTCTCCAGGGTGTGAGGCAGGTCGTTGTTGTGCCAGATGACGATTTCATACTCCTTGGGAGACTCCATCTTGCGGGTGAAGTGGTTGATGACTTGACCCTTAGGCATCTGCATGTCATTGACCCAGTTGGTCTTCTTGCCCTTCTTGGCGGGCAGGCTGGCGATGTACTGCTCGATGAGCGGGCGGATGGTAGCCTCGTCAATCGCGCCGACAAAGGTGAAGGTGTAGTTGGCGGCATTGGCGGTGCGCTCCTTGGCAATCTCGATGATGCGGTCCAGGTTGACCTGCTTGAGGTCCTCGACGGCAAAGGGCTTGTTGCGCCAACTGCGGCCGCTGATGACGTACTGCATCGTGTCGCTCAGGGCCATCTCGGGCATGAGGTCCTTGTTCTTGAGTTGGGTCTCCATCAGGCTCATGGTCTGGTTGAACTTCTTCTCGTCCTTGTTCAGGGCAGTGAAGTTGAGGTAGATGAGTTGGAACAAGGTCTCCAGGTCCTTGACGGTGCTGTTACCGCTCAACTGGTCGGTATAGGCACCCACGTTCAAGTACACACCCACTTGCTTGCCGGCCAGGGCTTTTTGCAACTCCGAGTTAGAGAAGTTGCCCACGCCGGTGAATCCGCTCAATGAACTCAGCATTTGCAGGTTGGCCCAATCCTTCTCGCCATAGAGAGACTGACCGCCGCGCTGGAATGCGCTCATGCTGATTTCGTCCTGCTTGAAGTCGGTCTTCTTGAGCACGACGCGTGCGCCGTTGCTCAGTTCCAGTTCCTTGTAGCCCAGGGTGGTGTTCTCGCTCTCCTTGACGATTTTACCCTTCTTGGGCATCTTGGTCATCAGGGGCTCGTTCTTCACATTGTCAACATAGGCCTCGATGGGGGCGGCGATGGCAGCGTCATAGGCGGCCTTCAAGCCCTCGACCGTGGGATAGACGGCGCCTTCCTTCTCCTGGTTGAAGTTGGTGATCACCAGGTTCTTGCCGTCGGTGGTGATGAGTTCTGGCAGCGCTTGGTTGATCATCTCGACCTGAATTTGAGGGGCAATCATGCCCATCAACTGGTAGAGTTGCTCGATCGAGGGGATGGGCTCGCCATCCAGGTAGTTGCTGCAGTACTGGCGGCCATAGTTCTCGTTGGAGATCTTGTCGCGGTTGTTGTAGCGCTTCTCCAGACGGCTCATGTACTCGTCGCTGGCGCGCTGGTACTCGCTGGCTGTGAAACCGTGCTTGGCAGCACGCAGGGCCTCGACGATGGCAGCCTGGGTGGCAGCCTCGGTTTTGCCTTCTTTGGGCATGATGTCGATGGTGAAGGCATCCATGGTGTTGGCCAGGATGTAGGGGCCGTCATAGCAGTTTGCCATGTCATAGGGGCAGTCGGGTTCCTGGGCCTGGTCGCTCAAGCGCTGGTTGAGCATATCGACAATCATCTCCTTGATGTAGTCAACGAGCAGGTAGTCCAGATCTTTCTTCTCCTCGGGAGTCTCGGTCTCGTGCTTGAACATCACGCTCACCTCGCTGTATTGCTGCTCCTTGTCCTTGTCAACAACGATGATGGGCTGCTCGTTGTCGGTCACCGGCTCGCGCACCACCTGTGCGGCGTTGGGGTCGAGGGTGTAACCCTTGTACATCTCCTTGATCTGGGCCTCGATGTGGTCCACATCCACGTCACCCACGATGACCAGGGCCTGGTTGTCGGGACGGTACCACTTGTGGTAGTAGTCGCGCAGGTCCTTGTAGGGGAAGTTGTCCACCACGCTCATCAGGCCGATGGGCAGACGCTTGCCGAACTTGGAGCCGGGGAAGAGCGTCTCGAGTTGGCGCTCCAGCATGCGCATCTGTGCGCTCTGGCCCAGTCGCCACTCCTCGTGGATGACGCCGCGCTCCTTGTCGATCTCCTCGTCGGTGAGCAGCAGTCCGTTGCTCCAGTCCTTGAGGATGAGCAGACAGGAGTCGATAGCGCTCTGGCGGGTGCTGGGCACGTCGTTGATGTTATAGACGGTCTCGGCGATGCTGGTGTAGGCATTCAGGTCGCCACCGAAGTTCACACCCAGCGAGCGGGTGTAGTCGATGATGCCCTTGCCCTCGCCGTTGAAGTGTTCACTGCCGTTAAAGGCCATGTGCTCCAGGAAGTGGGCAAGACCACGCTGGCTCTCCTCCTCCTGGATGGAGCCCACGCGCTGAGCGATGTAGAAGTTGACACGGTGCTCGGGATAGTCGTTGTGGCGGATGTAGTAGGTCAGTCCGCAGTCCAGTTTGCCGATGCGCACAGCATCGTCCACGGGGATGGGCGGCATCTCTTGTGCCATCAACACGTTGGTGCTGAAGAGCATGAGCATCAGCAGCAACATCGAAAAGATTCTCTTCATGTTCATAAAACTATTATTATAAATGGATTGATAGGTGTATGATTGTTATTCTTTTTTGCAGTTGCAAATGTATAGCATCCTAGGTAATTAGCAAGCATTTTAATCAACAAAAATATTAATTACTGACGGGTGACGTCTTGCAGCCAGTTGACGATATCCTCCAGCACCTGGGGCGCCATTGTCTCGCGGATGACGGCATACTGTGTGCTGCCCACCCATCCGCTGCACGTCTGGAAGAAGTGGTTCAGTCCCTCATAGGGCTTGACCGTGGCATGAGGCACGAGCCGCTTGATGGCCTCCAGGTTCTCCTCACAGGCCACTTGGGCGTCCAGCATGCCGTTGATGGCGAGCATGGGACACTTGACGCGCTTGAGGTTCTCGGTGGGGTCATACTGGATGACGCAACTCGTGATGAGAGCCATATCCACAAGTTGGTCGATGGTCATCTTGTCACCCACGTCTTTCAGTTGTTCGGGATGGCTCTGGTAGAGGGCTATCATCTTGTTGCGCAACGCGACAGAATCTTTCTCGGCAGCAATGATCCTGAGCGCTTCCTCATTAAAGCGCAGATCTGCTGAATCGGGTACCGTCCCCATGGCCTTAATCAACAACTTGAATTGCTGCATGCCCAGTTCGACGCCGTCAACGCCGGTCCCGGCCAGCGACACGATAAAGGGGACTTCGTCGGGGTGCTGTGCGGCGTTCATGATGGCAATCATGCCGCCCTCGCTATGCCCCATCAGACCCGCGCGGGTGGCATCCACCTCGGGGCGTGACTTGAGGTATCGCAGGGCAGCCATGGCATCGGTGGCCAGCGGTTCGGTGGGAGCCAGCGGGTCACCACCGACTGTAGCGCCCACGCCACGCTCGTCGTAGCGCAGCACGGCAAAACCGTTGCGGCTCAGCGCGTCGGCCAGCACCAGGAATGGCTTGTGATTAAAGACCTCCTCGTTGCGGTCATGAGGACCTGACCCTGCGATCAGCACCACAGCCGGGAAATTGTTGCCGCTGTTGGGCACGGTCAGCGTGCCGGCAAAGGTGATGCCGTCGTTGGTAAAGGTAACCTCCTCGGCATGGTAGGGCTTGTTGTTGTCGGCTTCGATAGCGGCTTCCTGGGGACGACGGACGGTCTCTTCCTCTCCAATCTTGCGAATCAAGCGCAGGGGCATATTGGCTCCCTGGGTAAAGACGCCGTCCAGCGTGTCGCCCGCCAACGTGCCCTTGTACTTGGCATAGGAGCCCGGGATGTCCACGTCCAGTTCATTGCCTGTGATGGTGGCTGTTGCCGGCAAGTTGAATCCACCCTGATCGGGTGAATCCCACGTGACGGTGACGCCTTGGTCGGTCTGCTCGATGTGAAACACCAGTTGCAGTGAATAGACGCCTGCCTCCAGGGTGCCCTCCCACGTGCCGTTGAAGTCCTGGCCGTGAGCCACGTTGCAGAATCCTGCCACCATCATGATGGCAAAGGCAATCATCGATTTGAAACCTGGTTTTTTCATTGCTCTTAAGTTTTTATAGGTTATTAATTGGCGTCAGTTCTACGAAAATTAAGTGCTGATACTCGGTTGAGGGCGCGTCATAATTGACATCAGAAACCTTTGATCGAGCCTCGCTCGAGAAATCTCACAAAATTATATATTAAATATAAAATAAAAAAATTTATTAGGTATAAATATAAATTGATTTTGTTTGATTTCTGGGCCGTTAGGCCGATTAAAAACACAATTCAGAATGATGACATACCTGCTTGTGGGCGTTGATTCCACCACCCAACTCGCTAAGGTTGTTGAATGTTGTGACCGACGAGGAGAATCCTCACAAGGTGCCATGCTTGAGGATGATGCTGGTCACGAAGGTGACAATGGCGACGATGATCGCGGTTGCTGATGCTACAAGTGCTTGCTGTTTCATAATCTTTATTATTCGTTTTGTCTGCGAATTAATTCGCAGGCTATTATAATTTGTCGATTGTTCTTAGTCACTTGCCGAGGAAGTCACTGTAGATCTGCTGGAGTTCGGCGGGGGTGATGCCCACGGCCTTGAGTTGCCCCAGGAAGTAGTCCATCTCGCCCTTGATCAACTGGTCGCGGCGTGCGGCGACGATCTTGTCTTGAGCGTCGGGGCTGACGAAGTAGCCCAGTCCGCGCTTGGTGTAGATCACACCGTTCTGCTGCAGGTGGTCGTAGGTGCGTGCCACGGTGTTGGCATTGACCTCGATTTCGGCGGCTAGTTCCCTCACACTGGGCACCTTGCCATCGGGCGTGAGATGCCCTGCGAGAATCTGATCTCCGATGCGGTCTGCGATTTGCAGGTAGATCGCTTTGTTATCCTTGAAGTTCATAGTTATTTCTTGAATTTTGTTTATTTCCACCATTTGAGTGAAATGACATCTTTACGCTTAAACAGGTACCAGGCCAGTCCCCAACTTACCACAGTCTGTACGACCATGACCATCGCGGCGATGAGCATGGATTGGTCGATGTGATTCATGACCCATAAACCCACGGTCTTGAGAATGGTCTCGGTGTTGCCGCAGATCGTGAAGAAGATGGCGGCCAAGATGAAGATGCCAATCTCGATGGCATAGATGAAGGCAAATGTCTTGAGCAACGACAGACGGGGCCATACCACGCTGCCCAGCACATAGACGCTTGGACTTGCCAGCAGGCCGATCCACAGGTAGGCCTTGCCCCAAGTGGTATTTAACACTTCACTGCCGATGCCGAATGTGAAGTCTCCCACAACATTGGTGAAATTGATGGGACCAGGCAGGAAACCGTGAAACCCCAGCACCTTGAGCGCTCCGAATCGTGTGAGGTCTGCCAGTTGAGTTAAAATAAAGAAGGCGATAATGTAGCCCAGCACATAGATCACGCCGTTGACAATGAATTTCTCAAGCGAGGATGACGGCGATGTGAACATCTCGGTGCGACCCGTCTTGCTCGTCAGTTTCTTGAACGACAAGGATGCGACAACAATCGTGGCTATTGAGAGGAAGGCGTACACGACTTTCTGGGGCAGCATGGTGTCAATGAGTTCGCGTTCATTGGCATTATAGAAGGCGATGTTGCCCAGGATCATGAGCATCGTCAGCAGCCCATAGGTGCCCAGCAGCGTGAACAGGATGGCGCGCCAGTTCTCAACTACTTCTTTGCGCAGCGTGGCCGTGAAGCGGCTCCAGTTGAATGTTTGATTGACGGTGGTATTCATAGTGGTGGTTATTTTTGAGTGGTGAATAATTGGTTGATAGCCTCGGGATTCTGGAGCGCGGCATTGAAGAGCATCTCCAGATCCACCTTGGTCTCCTCGCCGTCACGGGCAGGAACGGCACCGAGCGGGCCGAAAGGACTCTGTAGCACAAAGATGGGCTCGTCACCCTCGCGCAGCGGACGGAAGGCTACGCGGTTCATCACTTCGGCGATACCCGCATTGAGCAATACCCTGCTCTGGTCAATAATAACCACATGGTCCAGGATGTCGCTGATGTCTCGCACCTGGTGGGTGGAGATGAGCATCAACTTGTCGTCGGTCATGCCCGAGGTGACGAGTTTGCGGAACTGGCTCTTGCTGGGGATGTCCAAGCCGTTGGTGGGCTCGTCCATGATCAGGGCCCGGGTGTTGGTGGCAAAGGCAAAGGCCATGAACACTTTCTTTTTCTGTCCCATCGACAGCGAGTGGAGTTTCACATCCATCATCCCGCCCATCTCAAAGATGTCCAGGTAGCGCTCCATGTCCTGCATCGAGAAGCGAGGGTAGAACGGGGCATTGAGGCTCACATACTTCTTGAGCGTCAATCGTGGCAGTTCAAACTCCTCAGGGATCAGGAAGAGGTCGCTCATCGTCTGGGGCAGACGGCGGCGCACGTTCTCTCCGTCCATCAGCACCACGCCACTGGCGGGAGTGAGCAGACCTGTCAGCAGGTAGATGAGCGTGGACTTGCCGGCGCCGTTCTTGCCCAGCAGACCATAGACGTTGCCAGCCTTCAATTCAAGCGAGAAGTCATGCAGGAGGTCTCCATTACGCTTGTTGTAACTGAAACTGATTTGATCGATTGTAAACATAATAGACAGTTATTTTATCAGGTGAATAATTGATTGATCTAGTGTACTACTCAACTAGTACACTGCAAAGGTATAACAAAGGGGTTGAATCTTCCCAATTAATTAACACTATTTAACAATTTTCTGTCAAGCAGGGGGGCTGGACTGATTGGATGGGCTGTGACTGAGTCGCGGCATAGACGGGTTGGGCTGGAGGAGATAAACAAGGCTGCGCCGCTTGGGGGTGGAGTGTCTCCCCCAAGTGGCGCAGGCGTATCATAGGATTGTTTGGGATCAGTTGCCGGCTAACAGCAGGTCGATGAGTGCGGTGACGTCGCCAATGTTGATCTCGCCATCGCCTTGCACGTCGGCGGCTTGCAGGTTGATACCGGCGGTGTTGTCGTCGCTCAGCAAGTAGTCGATGAGTGCGGTGACATCGTTGATGTTGACCTCGCCATCGGCGTTCACGTCACCCGCGATGTAACCGGGCGTGGGATCGCCGGCGTCGTTGCTGAAGTACATCTCTTGCACGTCGGCCAGTGCGATGGTTGTCGTGCCCTCATCGTTGGTCACAGTGATGTTACTGTTGTCGTATGTCACTTTGATGCCCGCTACCGAGCAGGTCACGGTCGAGCCGTTGGTCTTGGTGAACTTCAGGTAGTTATAGGTCTCGGCGCTGGCGCAGATGGCCACCAGTGCGATCAGCATCGTTATAATCGTCTTTTTCATATCCTTGAAAATCTTATTTTGATGTTCTTAATGCGAATAACTACTTGAAGGATTACCAGCCGCCACCGCCGGAATAGGTCGAGAGGCTCACTTGTGAGCCGCCGGATGCACTGGTAGCACCCTTACCGTTCCAGAAGGTGGTGCCGCTTGCCGTCACGCCCTTATAGAGTTTCGGGCTGGAGGGAGCCGTGACAACGATGGTCTTGCTCGAGGATGAGCCACCGCCACCAGGGCCCCAGCCACCGCCGCCGCCCTGATTGGAGAAGGTGGGCGTGTAGGCTGCAAAGGCTACGTTATTGCCGCTATAGAGGGCATACCAGGTGTTGGCGCTCGCTGTTCCACTGTAGCAGGTCTGGCTGATGCTGGCCCCGCTCTCGATGGCGCCCATGTTGCCGCCGATGGCCATCAGGCTGGCACCGCTTTGGATATAAACCTTGTAGCCGCCCTCGCTATTGGCATCGAGACCTTCCTCGCTGCCGCAGCAGAAGACGTAACCGCCGCTCAGGTACATGTTGCCGTTGGAGTCGATGGCATCGTTGCCCGTTGCCACGGCATAGGTGTAGCCGCCAGTGAAATACATGTGTGAGGTGCTGTTCAGTGCGTCGTCATAACTCGTGACATCGATATAACCGCCCTTGATGTACATGATGGCTTTGGACTCGATGCCCTCGGCGCCTTCACCACCCGTGGCGCTCACGGTGATGGTGCCGCCGTTGACGGTGATGTTGCCCTCGGCGCGGATGCCCTTGGGCGACGATGTCCCGTCGCTGTTGGTATCGCCGCTGCCGGGACCCCACGGGTTCCAGCCGCCACCGCCAGGACCGGAGCCACTGCCGCTGGAGCCGTACTTGCTGCCAGTGGTCTTTACGGTGATGTTACCGTCGTTGATGGTCAATGTGCCGTTAAAGTTCATGCCCTTGCCGCCGGCTCCAGTGGCCTTGAGGTTGAGCGTGCCGCCGTCGATCACAGCATTGCCCTTGCCCTTGATGCAGGCTGCACCGCTGGCGCTGTTGTCGTTATAGGTCTCGCCGCCGCCGCTCACGGTGCCGGTGATGGTGCCGCCCGTGATATGCAGGTTGCCGTCGGGCTTGATGGCTTTGCTGGCTTCGCCGGGAATAGTGAAGTTGATGGTGCCGCCGGTGATGTCCATATTGCCGTCGCACTTGATACCGTGGTCAAAGGTGTTGAGCGTGAGCGTGCCGTCGCTGATGAGGACCGTACCCTCGCTGTGGATACCCTCGGCCTCGTCCTTGACGGTTGTGCACTTGATATTGGCACCATTCAGGATGAAGGCATAATCGGCCTTGGCACACTTGACGTTGGTGGTGTCGGTCGTGCCATAAGCCCAAGGCTGTCCCGAGCAGTTGATGTCGATGGTGCCGGCAGTGGCGGTGAGCGTGCTGTCGCACTTCATGCCGCGGGTGCCGTTGCCCGTCATCTTGATGTTGAGCACGGCGGCGTCACCATTGATGGTGATGTTGCGGTCGCTGCTGATGCCGATGGGCTCCTTGATCTTGCTCTCGCTGCTGTCCCATGATGCTATGCCCGTGTGCTTGAGCGTCAAGGTGCCACCCGTGATATCGACATTGCCCTCGGCCTTGATGCACTTGGTGGCATCGGCGCTGGCGTTGATGGTGAGCGTACCGCCCTGGATGAGCACATGGCCATCAAGGGTGCCATCGGATGTGTCCTCGGCATCGACCTGGATACCATCGTCACCGCAACTGATGATGTTGACGTTACCACCATTCATCTGGAAGTATTGCACCACGTTGATAGCATCGGCCACGGCACTGGTGATGGTGATGTTGCCCAGGGTCTTTTTGACCTCCATATACTCGTTGCAGGCCAGGGCATGCTTCTTATTGCCCGTGATGGTAAGCGAGCCGCCCTTGCTGAACTCGGCATGCCCCTTGACCAGGAAGGCTGCCTTCTTGGTGCTGGCGGTGCCGTCAGCGAGCGTGTTGCTCGTGCCATCGGCCAGTTGCACGGCGATGCGCTTGCTGTTCTGGATATTGATGGCGGCGCTGTCGGGGTTGGTCAAGTTCACGCCATTGAGCACCAGTGTCATCTTGTAAGCGCCGGCATGGTAGAAGCAGCCGCTCGCGCTGGAGCCCTGCAGGGTGTAGGTGTATTCGCTGGCCACATCGGCATCCTGCATGACGGCGACGCGTGCACCGGTCACCTGTGCGGTGATGTGGTTGGCAATGTTCCCGGCCACAAACACGTCGGCACTGCCGCCATTATACTTGACCAGGACATTGTCGTCGGCCAGCGTTTGGCTGTCGACGGTCACGCTGTCCACATCGGCGAGGGTAAACCCCTTGTCCAGCACGGTGAGAAGATTGGCCGAACTATAGGGCATCGTTCCCACCGATTCGGTGTTGTAGGCCCAATGGACATGGCCCGTGTGTATCCACATGGTCTGTCCGGCTTGAGTCCAAACACTTACCATAGCAATCATTGTTGCTAAAAGGAATCGTTTAGTCATAAAAGTATACATTTAATATTTTGATAGGAATGAGTTGTCGCTAGGAGCAAATCGTCACAAAATTAGGCGCTTTTGTCCTAATTTCAAAGTCAGATGAGCGTAGTTTTCAACTAATCCGTAAGTTTATTCTGCCAATTCAGGAATAATTATAGGGTATACTTGCCGATATTGTGACTCAAAGTGGCGTGAAGTGTCAGGACCGCAAGGGGCGCTTACGTCGTGTGATCAGATGACCAACCGGCCTGCTATCGATCAAGGTTGTCGAATAAAATGTTACAAAAAACGCGACTTTTCTTGCTCATCATTTGTGATTGCCTTAACTTTGCGAAAAATATTTGTCGAAATAACCCATAATCTTTTCTTTAATAAAATAATCAGAAGTAATGAAACTAACTGTAAGACTCCTGTTCTTGTTGATATCTGGGCTGTGCTGTATGTCGGCCCAGGCGGTAGTTGACCCGTATACGGTGATGGAAATCACACCAGCCGAGGGCGATGTGACCAGTCTGCAAAATTTCACCATCACCTTCGGCGGACTGCCTGTGACGGTCAACGAAAACGCTATTCCCACTCTGGACAAGGGCGCCAACATGACTCAGGCCGGACACATGAGGACCGACGATGATGGCACAACCGTGATTGTGGAGTTTCCCGATTGCTGGACTGCGTCGGGCCAATACTACCTGAATCTGCCGGAAGGATCCATTGTGGTCAATGGACAGACGTTGCTGCCCCTCACGTTGCGTTACAACATCAAGGGCACTATTGACGAGTTCTACAGTCAGATCACCATCAACCCTGCCGAAGGTGAAGTGACCGGCTTGAAGGATTTCAATATCTATTTCCCATTGTATGTGGGTGGCATCGCACCCAACAGTGCAGCCACGTTGACCAATCTCACGACCAAACAGACCTATCATGGCGAGATGCAAGATAGGGGCTTCGGGGTGATGGTCAACTTTTCGGATCTGGTCGAGGAGCCTGGCCGCTACCGGCTGACGATTCCCGAGGGCTCTGTGGAAATCTATACGCTGGGCGAGGACGTGCGTCAACTCGATTTCAATTACTATATACCCGGTGATACCTTGCCCTCGCTGTATGACTTGATCACCATCGATCCGGCTGAGGGTCAAGTCGAGCGCTTGCAGCATTTCACCCTCTCCTTCCCCGAGCAGGTCGATGCCATAGCCGCTGGCAGTGAGGCCATCCTGACCAATACCATCACTGGTACCACCTATCAGGCATCGATGGTCAACGAAGGCAACCAGGTGATGATCAATTTTGCCGATGAGGTGACCGAGCCTGGACGGTACACCCTGAGGATTCCCGCAGGTGCACTGATTATCAATGCGCTGGGTGGCGAGGAAGTGGATCAACTCGATTTCGACTATGCCATTGTGGGCGGTGAGATGCCCTCCTATACCATCAATCCCGCCGAGGGCGACGTGTACATGCTGCAATATTTCACCATCGCCTATGGCGAGCAGGTGACCGTCGAGGAAACGGTACACCCAGTGCTTGCCAACGACGCCACTGGAGAGCAATATGAGTGTAATCTGCTGGTCATCGGCAGCAATGCCGTCGTGTACAAGGAATATCCCTTGAGTGTGATCGGTGACTATACCTTGACGATTCCGGCGAACTGCATTACCATCGAATCCACAGGTCACACCAATCCCGAGATGACCTTCCATTACACCATCGTCGAGAAGGAATACTTCGTTCCCACCGTGATCGAGGATCAGCCCGAAGGTGACCTGAAGTTGTATTACCGCCATGGAGGCGTGGTCAGGGAGGTCGAGAAGGCCGGTACGCCCGAGGAGGGCGAGTCGCCCTACGAACTCGTCTATGAGGAGCAGGACGGCACCACCAGCATCGTGTTTGGAGCCAACGGCAAGGTCTATATCCAGCGCCCCGTATCGTGGTCCTACTACAACGGCTGGATCGAAGGCACCCTCGATGCTAGCGGCAAGACGATTACCGTGCCCATGGGCCAATACATTGCCTATACCAAGTCGTTGGAGATGGCTGTTCAGGTGGCAGCCTTCCTCTATGACGAGTCGGCCGGCACCTATGTCTATGAGCCCTCGATCACCGAGTTGATCTACACCATCAACGATGATGGCTCCATCAAGCAGGAGGATACCGACGAATACATCATCCTGGGCACGATGAACCGTGCCTTCGGCGACCAGTTCCAGTATCTGGACTACGAGTGGCTGCAGGCCGGCGACTATGGCTCGCTATATGTCCCTGCCGGCGAGCAACCGCTGACGCCGCCCGAGGACCTTGTCACCGAAAGCCTGTACCTCACCACCGCCAACAACGACGGCGTGGACTGGGAAGCCCTCAGTGCAACGGTGCGCTTGGGCTTTGATGGCGATAACGTGTGGCTGCAGGGCATTTCCAAGTATCTGCCCGATGCATGGATTCATGGCATCCGCAAGGGCAACACCCTCACCTTCCCTGATGGCCAGTTGCTGGGTTCCTTCGAGACGATGCTGTATTTCAAGGCCGCCGAGTTCAACCCCGTCAACGGCAACACCACTCAGAAGGATATGGTCCTCACCTATGATGGCGTTGATACCTACACCACCTTTGACTATGTGTTTATCACCACCGACAAGAATGAACTGTCGTTTGTCAACTATTATCAAGGAATGACCCTGTGCAAGCATCCTGATGCCGTAATCGAGGCTCCCCAGGGACTGAAGACCGAGCCATACTACTATCAGTTCACGACCAGTTATGACGGCAGCACCAACGTTGAGGATGAGTATATCGTAAGTGTGGGCTATGATGGCGACGATGTGTACATCCAGGGCTTGTGGGAAACCCTACCCGAGGCTTGGGTCAAGGGACATCTGGCCGATGGCAAACTGGTGCTCGACTTGCCGCAGTTCCTAGGCGAATACAAGCAGGAGTATAACCTGACCTATCCCATGTATGTCGTGGGATTTGACGGCAACACCGGCCGCATTGTGCCTCAAGTGCTGATGGACTACAATGCACAGACGCGCGTCTTCTCGAACCAATCGAGTCCCTATGGCGTGGGCATCAACAAGACCGGATACCTCAATGTCCAGGACTATACCCAAGTCACGCTGAGACCCGTCAACGAGTTGATCCGTGGTGATGTCGACGGCAATGGCAAGGTCAATATTGATGACATGACCGCCCTGATCGACATACTGCTCAAGGGCAGTGAGGCTCCCGCCGCTGCCGACGTGGATGGCGATGGCAAGGTTAACATCGACGACGTGACTGCCCTGATTGACATGCTGCTGAGGGGCAATTAACCGACATTGGGCGGAGGGCATCCAGCATCGTCAGCGATGCTCTCCCCATTACGAATCATACTACATCAAGGCGTGCCATCACCATCTGGAAATAGGGTGATGGCACGTCCTGTTGATATGGGCTTGAATCTGTAGGTCCGGCAGATAGGAGGGCTAGAGGCTGTCTAGGTGGGTGATGGTGCGTAGCACGGTCAGCGCGGCGCTGACGCTGGGTATGCTCGAGATGACGACGCTGCGACGACCGTTCTTCTGGCGCAGGTCACAACGCTTGGGGTTGCTGTACACATAGTTGAGGATGCGTCCGAAGGCTGGCGACTGATAGTAGGCCTTGTTCTCCTCGCCCACCATGAACAGGTGCATGCTGTGCTGGCGGATGACCAGTTTCTCGATGCCGAGGCGGCGTGCGGTGCGGCGCAGGGGCACGATGCGGATGAGTTCGGCCGCCATCTCGGGTATCTTGCCGAAGCGGTCCACCATCCTGGCTTCGAAGGCTTCGACCTGGTCGTCGGTTTCCATGTTGTCCAACTCACGGTATAGGGTGATGCGCTCGTTCTCTTGAGGCACGTAACTGGCGGGGAACATGAGTTCGAGGTCGGTGTCCACGATGCAGTCGGTGACAAACTCGGTGCTGTCACCGTCCTTGTCATCGTAGTCGCCGCCACTGGCGGCAAATGTGGACGCAAACTCCTCGGTACGCAATTCGGTAACGGCCTCTTTGAGCACACGCTGGTAGGTTTCATAACCCAGATCGGCGATGAATCCGCTCTGCTCGGCACCCAGCAGGTTGCCAGCGCCGCGGATGTCCAGGTCCTGCATGGCAATCTGGATGCCGGAGCCCAGGTCGCTGAAACTCTCGATGGCCTGCAGCCGGCGTCGGGCATCGGTCGCCAGCGGCTTGCCTGGCGGCACGAGCAGGTAGCAGAAGGCCTTGCGGCTGCTGCGCCCCACACGTCCGCGTAACTGGTGCAGGTCGCTCAGTCCGTAGCGATCGGCGTTGTTGATGATAATGGTGTTGACGTTGGGCATATCGATGCCGTTCTCGATGATGGTGGTCGAGAGCAACACGTCATAGTCGTGGTTGCCAAAGTCGATGATGATCTGTTCTAACTTTTCGGGTGGCATCTGTCCGTGACCCACGACCACGCGGGCATCGGGCACCACGCGGTTGATCATGTTCTGCAACTGGTCGAGTTGCTCGATGCGATGGTTGACAAAGAAGACCTGGCCGTTGCGTGAGAGTTCAAAGTTGATGGCTTCGGCCACGATATCGTCGTCGAGGGTACCCACCGTGGTGAGGATGGGGTAACGGTTGGCGGGAGGGGTGGTGAGTGTGCTCAGGTCGCGGGCACCCATCAGCGAGAACTGCAGCGTGCGCGGGATGGGCGTGGCGCTCATGGTCAGGGTGTCGACGTTGAGTTTCATCTGCTTGAGTTTGTCCTTGACGGCGACGCCAAATTTCTGCTCTTCGTCCACGACCAGCAGTCCCAGGTCGTGAAATTGCACGGTCTTGCCGATAAGTTTGTGCGTGCCGATGAGGATGTCGATCTTACCCTCTTTGAGGTCGGCCAGCAGTTGCTTGACCTCCTTGGGCTTGCGGGCGCGGCTCAGGTAGTCGACCCTGACGGGGAAGTCGTGCAATCGCTCACTGAAGGTGCGGTAGTGCTGGAAGGCCAGCACCGTGGTGGGCACGAGCACGGCGGTCTGCTTGCCGTCGGTAGCGGCTTTGAAGGCGGCACGCACGGCAATCTCGGTCTTGCCGAATCCCACGTCACCGCAGATGAGGCGGTCCATGGGTTTGTCGCTCTCCATGTCGGCCTTGACGGCTTGAGTGGCAGTCAACTGGTCGGGTGTGTCTTCGTAGATAAACGAGGCCTCCAACTCCTGCTGCAGGTAGCCGTCGGGCGAGTAGGCAAAGCCCTTCTGCTCGCGTCGGGCGGCATAGAGGCGGATGAGTTCGCGGGCGATGTCCTTGAGGCGGCTCTTGGTGCGCGCCTTCATCTTGGACCAGGTGTTGGAGCCCAAGCGGTTGAGCCGCGGAGCCTCACCTTCCTTGCTGCGGTATTTCGAGAGTTTGTGCAGCGAGTGAATCGAGACATAGGCCTCATCTCCGTTTTGGTAGGTGAGTTTGATCATCTCCTGCGGGGTGCCGTTCATCGAGGTGCGTATCAGTCCGCCGAACCGTCCCACGCCCAGGTCCTCATGGACGATGTAGTCACCCTTCTCGATCTGGTTGAGTTCCTTGAGCGAGAGGGCCAGTTTGCCTGAGCGGGCACGGTCGCTCTTGAGGTTGTACTTGTGGAATCGGTCAAAGATCTGGTGGTCGGTAAACACGCATAACTTCAAGTCCTCATCGACAAAACCCTCGTGCAGCGTGCGCAACACGGGCTCGAAGCGGATGTCGTCGCCACGGTCCTCAAAGATGTTGTGCAGGCGCTCGATCTGCTTGGCACTGTCGGTGAGGATGAGTATCTTGTAGCCCTGCTTGAGGAAGTCGGTAAACGATTGCCCGATGAGGTCGAAATTCTTGTGGTAGATGCCCTGAGGCTTGCAGTGCAGCGATAGGCGCTTGACACCGCGCTCGGGGGCTGCCTCGCCATTGACCAGCGCGATGCGGCGCAAGCGGGCGAGCCGCTGTACAAACAGGTCGGCGTCAACGACCTTGGTGGTCGCTTGGGTGTCGCCCTCATCGGCAATCAGGGCGTTGGCCGACATGCTCTCCTGCGATATCTCGCGGATGCGAGTCGTGAGCCAGTGCTGGCTGCGGCACAGCACGATGGTCTCGTCGCCCACATAGTCGAGCAGCGACACGTTGTCCTGCCTACTGCCCCCTGATGGGTTGTTGTTCAGGATGCTCACCTGGTCGAGGCGTTCCTCGCTCAACTGGGTCTCGACGTTGAAGGTGCGTATCGAGTCGATGTCATCGCCCCAGAAGTCGATGCGATAGGGCAACTCGTTGCTGTAGGAAAACACGTCCAGGATCGATCCGCGCACGCTGTATTGCCCCGGCTCGTAAACGTAGTCGGTCGCAGTGAATCCCAGTTCGCGCAGCCTGGCAGCCACCTCCGTCATGTCGGCGGAGCCCCCTGCGCGCAACTGCACCGTGCTGGCCTGCACGTCCTCGCGACGGCGCACCCGCTCGGCGAGAGCCTCGGGGTAGGTCACCACCCAGCGCACGGCGGGGTCGTCATACCAGCGGTTGAGCACCTCGGTGCGCAGAATCTCGTTGGGGGCATCGACCTGGCCATACTTGATGTCGCGCTTGTAGCCCGACGGGAAAATCAGCACCTGCTTGTCGTCGGTGAGTTGGCACAGGTCGTTATACATGTAGCCTGCCTCGTCCAGATCGTTGACCACGATCAGGTAGGGACAGTCCCGCTGGGGCAGACGCGCTATCAGCATCGCCGCGCTCGACCCTGCCAGCCCGTCGATCACCGCATTGCCGCTAGCGGCAACCAACTTCTTGACTGCCGCCATCCGGCCTTTGCCGTTCACCAAATCACATAGTTCCCGTATCTCCACTGTAGTTTGTTGTTTCTGATATTATATGAAACTCATCAGTTTGCTCTTCCCGAGCCAGCCGCATGACGGTAGCCCGATAAGAGAATGAGTCGGGCTGTGGGCAATGCGGTTATTTCTTCTTTTTGCTGGTGGCTTTTGACTGCTTGGCGGGCTTGGACTTCTTGGCCTTGAGGTTGAGCAGGCGGGCGTACTCGCCTGGCTTGTCAAACATCTCCTTGGCCTTGTCGAGGCTTTCGTCGTCCTTGATGGAATGTTGCACCTGTCCGCGCTGATAGTAGAGCCGGTCCATGATTTCCTGGCCGATGAGGTAATCGATATCTCGGCGGTGCAGGTCGAGGTCGTGGTCGAGGTCGTGCTTGAGCATCTGCTCGAGCCTGTCGAACTGGGCCTTGGTGGAGTCGTTCATATAGCCCTCGGCGGTAGCAGTCTTGCGAAGGGTCTCGAGTTGCTGCTCGCACACCTTGTCATACTCAAATTTGTCGGCATTGATAAATGCCTTGAACTCGTTGAAGATGGTGTCTGTCACGCTGAAGTCGGCGGGGCTGGGAATCTCGCCCTGATGCTCGGCGACATATTTGGTGGCGAAGTCAAAGTCCCAGTGGTCGCGCATGATGTTATAGACGATGCGCTTCAACTCACGGGGCTCGACCTTGATGTCGGGCATGATGCCGCCACCCTCGCGCACCTCACGGCCATGGGCGGTGTGGAAGACGCGGGCCGTGCTGTCGGTAGTGGTCTTCTTGAAGGTGCCGTCGGCATTGCGGTTGCCGTAGTCCACCTCCTGGATGAGGCGTCCGCTAGGGATGTAATACTTGGCGATGGTGACCTTGAGCATGCCGTCATAGGGCAGGGATCGGGTGGACTGCACCAGTCCCTTGCCAAAGGAGCGTGAGCCGATGATCACGGCGCGGTCCAGGTCCTGCAGCGCTCCTGCGGTGATCTCGCTGGCACTGGCCGATGCGCCGTCGATGAGCACGGCCAGGGGAATCTCGGTGTCGACAGGGTCGACGGTGGTCTTGTAGGTGCGTTCGCTGGACTTGTCACGGCCGCGCATCTGTAGCACTTGTGTGCCCTTGGGCACAAAGCAGCCCACAATCTGGATTGCTCCCTCGACGATGCCGCCACCGTTGCTGCGCAGGTCCAAGACGATGTTTTTGACGCGCGGGTCACGCTTCAACTCGATGAGGGCGTCGCGCACCTGCTGTGCCGACTTCTCGTTATAGGTGGTGAGGGCGATATAGCCGATGTTGTCGCGCGTGACGCCGTAGTAGGGCACAGGGTTGACGCTGATGGTCTCGCGGTTGAAGGAGAAAGTCTTGACGCTATCCTCGTCATAGGGCCGCACGACCGTTACAGTGAGGTGGGTGTTGGGCTGTCCCTTGAGGCGCTTGCTCACTTGGTCGCTGGCCCAGCCGGCGGTGCTGTCGCCATCGATCATGATGATGCGGTCGCCAGAGCGCAGTCCGGCCCTTGCGGCGGGGCTGCCCTCATAGGGACCGCTGATGTAGACACCCTTTTTGTCACCCGAGGTGCGCTCCATCAGGTAACTGCCGATGCCGCCATACTCGCCCGTGCTGATGGTGATGAACTCGTCGGTCTCCTTGGCGGGGATATATTCGGTATAGGGGTCGATGTCGTCGAGCATCGCATTGATGGCGTTCTCGATGCTCTTCTGCGCATCGATGGTGTCCACATAGAAGGTGCTCAACTCCTTATATAAGGTGTTGAAGATATCCAGGTTGCGGGCAACGGCGGCGTCATCGTTGACGGATTTGTCATTGTCGGCCAGTGCTGCAGGGGCGGCGACGCAGAGTGCCGCGCAGGCCCAGGCAAGATATTTAAGCGTCTTTTTCATTCGATGGATATGAAATGATGTATTAGACTGCGAAAATACTATTATTCCCCGAATTGGCCCCTTTGTGGGGGCCTAAAAAACGTTGATTAGGCGAAATTTTTCAAGTTTTTTCGTTTTTTTATTGCACAGTTCGATTATTGGTACTATCTTTGCACCGCATTTTTCGGCAGGGTCTGCCGCAAGAGTGCTGAAACGCTTCTTTAGCTCAGTTGGTTAGAGCATCTGACTGTTAATCAGGGGGTCCTTGGTTCAAGTCCAAGAAGAAGCGCAACATAATAGATAGATATTTAGAGAGGAATGCTTCTTTAGCTCAGTTGGTTAGAGCATCTGACTGTTAATCAGGGGGTCCTTGGTTCAAGTCCAAGAAGAAGCGCCAAGGGCGAGACTGCGTGAGCAGCCTCGCTCTTTGGTTTGTAGGGTTATTGCTCCAAGAAATGTGAAGTGTCCATGATGTATTCAGCAAAAAAATGTTACCTTTGCCGCACACATGTACATGACTAAAAAGAATTGATATGGGAAACATGCTGGAAGCATTGAGTGACTGGATTGTAGCCGTGAGCGACGCCGTGTGCGGTTACCCGGAGTTTTTTCTGCTCATAGGCGGCGGATTGTTCCTGTTCCTGTACTCGGGAGCGGTATCTATCAAGCGCCTGCCGTGGGCCTTGCGCGCCCTGCGCGACAAGCAAGCCAGCGACCAGGGCAAGCAGTCGGGCCAGATCAGTTCGGTGCAGGCGCTGCTGAGTGCTATTGCCGCCACGGTGGGCATGGGCAATATTGCCGGCGTAGCCATCGCCTTGTCGATAGGCGGCCCGGGCACCGTCTTCTGGATGTGGGTGAGCGCCCTGGTGGGCATGTCCACCAAGTTCTTTGAGGGCTCGTTGTCGATCATGTATAAGGGGCGTGACAGCGCCGGCGAGGTGCAGGGTGGTCCCATGTACATTATCACCAAGGGCTTGGGCGAGAAGTGGAAGCCGCTGGCTGTGGCCTTCTCGATCTTTGGCCTGGTGGGTACCCTGTGCTTTATGCAGGCCAACCAGTTGGTCGAGTCGGTGACCACCGTGTTTACCACGCCCATGGGCATTGAGAACACGCTGATGCTGCGCTTTGTGATGGGTGTGATCATGGTGCTCATCGTGGGAGCCGTGATTCTGGGCGGCATCAAGCGCATCGCGCTGTTTGCCTCGCGCATCGTGCCTGTGATGGTGATCCTGTATCTGATCATGGTGATTGTGATCATGGCCATGAACTTCAGGGAGATTCCGGGCGTGTTTGGCCAGATATTTGAGGGCGCGTTCGACATGAGGGCTGGCTTTGGCGCGTTTGCCTACGTGGCGCTGACGGGCGCCCGTCGCGCGGCATTTGTCAACGAGGCTGGTGTGGGTACCGCGTCGATGATGCATGGCGCCAGCAAGAACACCGACCCCATCCGTGAGGGCCTGATTGCCATGCTGGGCCCGGCCATCGATTCGGGCCTGGTGTGCACGCTCACGTCCATCCCCATCATCATCGCCGGCAATTATGTGGGCCTGACCGATCCCAAGGGCCTCTACGTGGCTCTGGGCGCATGGGGCCAGTTGCTGCCGGGCATCGGCCACTTGCTGCTGATGGCGATTGTCTTCTTCTTTGCCTTCTCGACCATGTTCTCCTATAGTTATTATGGCCAGAAGTGCACCAACTACCTGTTTGGCGCCCACAATGTGAAGTGGTATAACTACTACTATCTGGCGATGATTGTCGTGGCTGCGATGATTCCGCTCAAGGTTATGGTGAGCATCATGGACCTGGCCTTTGCACTGATGGCATTGTGCACCATGTTCACCATCATTGCACTGAGTCCTCGGGTCAAGAAGTTGATGAAATCCTATTTTACCAAGGCTTAAGACTTGCCGCCGTTAGAATTGGTGACCAGCCACACTCCCGTGAAGATGAGTGCGGCCGCTGCGGCATGTGCCCATTGTGGCATCGCGAGTCCCATGATCACGCTGGCTACCACGGTGACAAACGGCTGCACATAGTTGTAGACGCTCACGGTGGTGGGCAGCAGGCGGCGCTGGGCCCATACCACAAGCAGGAAGGTGAAGAAGGTGGCCGCCGCAACGATGTAGGTAACCTCGGTGGCGGTGCGCAGGGTCATCGACGCCCAGTCGATGCGTGCGATGTGTGGGGCGAGAAACGGTAGCACGAGCAGGCTGGCAAAAGTGAACGTCCACTTATTGAACGTGAAGGCGTCATACTTGCGTATCACGCCCGAGAAGTAGGTCAGATAGAAGGCGTAGCCCACCTGAGAGACGAGGATGAGCAGGTCGCCGCGGAAGTCGGTGGGATGACCGCTATCGCCGCCCGTGGTGCGGGTAATGAGCAGAATGGCTCCGGCAAAGCCCAGCACGATGCCTAGGGCGCGCCGTGGCGTGATGGGCTGGTGCAGGATGATTGCCGACAGGATGAGGGTGAAGATGGGCATGGTCGTCAACTCGATGGTGGCGTTGATGGGCGAGGTCATGCTCAGTCCCACGATGTAGCCACCCTGGGCCATCACAAAGCCGAAGAAACTTGCGCCCACGATCTTCAGCATATCGCGGCGCTCAACGCGCTGCTGAGGCACGAATATCGATCCGATCCAGAACAGCAGTGCCGCACCGCATATCCTGAAGGCGACCAACTGTGGGCCCGTGATGCCGCCGTGGGACAAGACATCCTTGGAAAACGTTGCCATGA
>ONQS01000015.1 GCA_900320055.1 uncultured Prevotellaceae bacterium | reverse complement strand
TGGGGAAGAGAATGAATTCTGAATGTGTTCGGTTAATCGGGATTTTGCAGTAATTTTGCGGTCGCTATGAAGGCTATTATCACATTTTTGAAGAATTGGACGTTGCCCAGCGCGATAGTGGGGGGCACGGTCATCTATTTGATATTCTATTGGATTCCGGCTCTGGACCCTGTGAGCGAGGTGATGGAGCCGATCTTCGACACCATCCTGCCGCTGTTCATGAGCCTGATCCTGTTCACGACGTTTCTGCGTGTGGACTTCCACAAGATGCGCCCGTCGATGTGGCACCTGTGGGTGTCGGTGTTCCAGGTGGTGCTGGTGGCGCTGCTGGTGGCACTGATCCTGGGCTTTGACATGCAGGGCAAGGACTTGATCCTGATGGAGGGCATCCTGACGTGCGTGATTTGTCCTGGAGCCAGTGCGGCACCTGTGGTGACGGGGAAGTTGGGTGGCAATCTGGAGACGATGACGTCCTATGTGTTTCTGAGCAATCTGGTGACCGTGGTTGCCGTTCCTGTTGTGTTCCCGCTCATCGACAAGGGTGTGGATATCGACTTCTGGACGGCCTTCTGGATGATCATGTACAAGGTGTTCCTGGTGCTGGTGCTGCCGCTGATAGCCGCCTACTTTGTTAAGCACTACCTGCCGCGCGTGCAGCAACGGCTGGTCGCTATCCAGGACCTGTCGTTCTACATGTGGGGTGTGTCGCTGACCATCGTCACAGGATGCACCGTCAAGAATATCATCAACAGTGGTGCTCCCATCGTGTTTCTGGTCACGATTGCGTTGGTGTCGCTGCTGATCTGCCTGGCTCAGTTTGCCGTGGGACGGTACATCGGACACTTCTTTGGCACCGTCATCGAGAGCGGTCAGGGTCTGGGACAAAAGAATACTGCCTTTGCCGTTTGGATTGCCTACACCTATCTGAGTCCGCTCTCAGTGGCTGGCCCCGGCTGCTACATCCTGTGGCAGAATGCCATCAACAGTCTGGAAATATGGCATCACCGAAAGCAGGCTGCGTCTCGGGTTAACTAAAATGAATTTTGTTAACCGCTCAACTTGCACTGCTATTGGCACCACCGAAAGCAACAGGAACGTCAACAGTAACTATTGACATCGATTTGACACGATAGACAGCATGAAGAAACTGATCAATCCATACCTCAACAAGGAAGGCTACAACTGCTTTGGTTGCAGCCCGACAAACCCCATAGGGCTGCATCTGGAGTTTTGGGAAGACGGCGAGGACATCGTTGCCACCTGGTCACCTAACGTCAATTACGACGGCTGGGTCGAAACTCTGCACGGCGGCATCATCAGCACCCTCATCGATGAGATGGCCAATTGGGTGCTGTCGCGACGGCTGCAGACGGCTGGCGTCACGACCAAACTGGAGGTGAAGTTTCGTAGGCCGGTCTCGACTCGTGACCCTCAAATCACCCTGCGTGGCCGCCTCGGCGGTAACGTGCGTAATTATTACACGGTCCACGTGACACTACACGACAGCGAGGGCCGCCTGTGTGACGAGGGCGACGCCACCTATTGCATGTTCCCGATTGAGAGGGCGCAGGAGATGGGCTTCACCGCCTGCCTCACCGAGGAGGAAGCGGCCAACCGATAATCAATCATCATGAAGATGGTGAGGCGCTTGTGCTGTGCCTAACCACACTTGGTGATCAGACGGGCGGCCGTGGCGGTACACACATCGGTGCCCAGGCGATCGGCCAGACGGCGATAACCGTCGAGCATGGCAGCACGAGCCGGACTGTCGTCCAGCAAGGCGCTCAGGTGGCGGTCGATGCTGTCGACGGTGCACAGGTGCATCAGCAACTCGGGGATCACGGCCTCGTCGGTAATGAGATTGGGCAGGGTCACATATTTTCCGGTCAACAACCTGCGATAGAAATTATAGGACCACTTGCTGCCGTTGAAACGGTAGCAGGCGACTTGCGGTGTGCCCAGCAGAGCCGTCTCGAGGGTGGCTGTGCCTGAGGTGACCAAGGCCGCACGGGCGTGGTGCACGAGCGGATAGGTGGCATCGCGCAGGACAGGAATGGCATTGTCACGCATGACCTGGCGGTATAGGTCGTCATCGATGCTGGGGGCGCCGGCTATGACGGGCTGATACTCAGGGTGGCGGGCTGCAGCCTGAAGCATCAGGGGCAAATTGTCGCGAATCTCCCGCACGCGCGAGCCGGGCACGATAGCGATGATGGGGCGGCCAGAAAGGCCGTTTTGCTCGATGAAATGGGAAAAATCGGGGAAATCATGACGGGCTTGCATCACTTCCTGAACGGTAGGGTTGCCCACGTAGGTCGCCTTGTAGCCGCGCTCGGCATACCAGTCGGGCTCAAAGGGCAAAATGCAGTACATGTGGTCCACATAGCGGCGGATGTCCTTGACCCGCCAATCCTTCCACACCCACACCTTGGGCGAGATGAAGTAATGCACCGGGATGCCCAGGTTGTGGGCATACTTGGCCACCTTGAGGTTAAACGACGGATAATCCACCAGGACCAATGCGGCAGGCTGCCACTCGTCGATGGCGCGGCGTGCCGTACCCAGAAATCCCAAGATTTTGCCCAAGTGCTTCACCACATCGGCAAAGCCCATATAGGCCATATCCCGGTAATGGATGATCGGCTCGACACCCGCCTGAGCCGCCATGAGGTCGCCGCCCAGAAAGCGGAATTCGGCCTGTGCATCGAGTTGCTTGAGCGATTCTATCAGATGTGAGGCATGCAGGTCGCCCGAGGCCTCACCGGCAATGAGGAAGTATTTCATGCTTGGTCACGTCGTTTTAGGGTAATGAAGTCATACTCGTAGGCATTGCGATGGTCACTGGTGTGGTGCTCACGTTCCACCTCCTGCCACTGGTTGGGATCCAGCGCGGGGAAATAGACATCGGCACTTGCCCAGCGGGCATGTATGAGCGTGAGGTGCAACACATCCACCACAGGCAGTGCCTGCTCATAGATCTGCGCACCGCCGATAATGAATACGGTGTCGGTTTCGGCCATCGCGATGGCCTGTTCCAGACTGTGTGCCACGATCACACCAGGATATTGCCAACCGGCGCTACGGGTGATGACGAGATTCTGGCGCCCAGGCAGCGGACGGCGCGGAAAAGACTCAAACGTCTTGCGGCCCATCACGATGCTGTGACCCATGGTCGTCTCCTTGAAGTGACGCATGTCGGCAGGCAGGTGGCACAACAGGTCGCCCTGGCGCCCGATAGCGCCATTCTCATCGACTGCTACTATTGCCTTGATTGTCTTCATACCTCATTCCTGATTAAACCGAAACCACGCCCTTGATCGCTGGCCAAGGATCGTAGCCCTCGAGAGTGAAGTCGTCGTAGGTGTAGTCGTCGATACTCCTCACATCGGGGTTAAGCAGCATGCGAGGCAAGGGACGCGGATTGCGCGAGAGTTGTTCACGGATCTGGTCAAAGTGGTTACGATAGATGTGCGCATCGCCAAAGGTATGGACAAACTCTCCAGGCTCCAGACCGGTCACATGGGCCACCATCATGAGCAGCAGCGCATAGGACGCGATGTTGAACGGCACACCCAGAAACAGGTCGGCGCTGCGCTGGTACAGTTGCAGGCTCAACTTGCCCTGCGCCACATAGAACTGAAACAGCGAGTGGCACGGCGGCAGTTTCATCGTTGGCACTTCGGCCACATTCCAGGCGCTGACTATGATGCGGCGGCTGTCGGGCGAGTGCTTGATCTGATCAATCACTTGCGCGATCTGGTCGATGGTACCGCCATGGCCATCGGGCCAAGCACGCCACTGGCTGCCGTAGACGGGTCCCAGGTCCCCATTCTCATCGGCCCACTCGTTCCAGATGCGCACGCCATGCTGCTGCAGCCAGCGCACATTGGTGTCGCCGCGCAGAAACCACAACAATTCGTAAATGATCGACTTGAGGTGCACCTTCTTGGTCGTGAGCAGGGGGAATCCGTCGGCCAAGTCGCAACGCAACTGATAGCCAAACACACTGCGCGTGCCGGTGCCCGTGCGGTCTTCCTTGTCCACGCCATGTTCCATCACGTGGCGCACCAGATCAAGATATTGTTTCATTATTTTAGTTTTTAGTTTTTTAGTTGGTTTACCAGTCGAAGATGTTGCGCAGCAGCCACCAGAGGAGCACCACAGCCAGAAACGTCCAGATCAGCGCCGGTGCATTGAGGCGGGCATATAATCGCGGATTGCGCGTGCGCCGACTCTCGGCATACAGGCAGAGGCCGATCCAGGGAATGGCAATGAGCAGCAGCGCGTTATACCTGAAGGCATCCGCCACGTCGCCATGCAGCAGGGCGTGTATGGCCCGCTGGCTGCCGCAACCCGGACATTTGTAGCCCGTCACTGCCAGGAAGGTGCAGTGCGGAAACACGGCCGATGACGACGGGTCGAGCGCATAATATATCACAGCCAGCACCAGCGCCACAGCCAGCACCACGACAATGACAAGCGTGCGTCGCATGTCAGAAGGCGCCAGGCGACATGATCAACATCGACAGCGGCATGGACACAATGCCGAGCACGATTGAGGCGATACACCACCATGCACCCGTCTCGCTAGCGCGCTTAGCGCCCTCGATGTCGCCCTCACGATACTTGTTCGTCACCTTCAGCGCATACACGATGGCCACCACACCTGCTGGCAGGCAGCACAGCACCGTGGCGATGATGGCCCACACGAGATTGGTGGGAGGACACGGCTCTGTCACAGGAGTATCCTGCGGCTGGTAGGGTTGGGACTGAGGCTGATAGGGCTGTTGCGGTTCACTGGCCCCGTTCACAGCCGCGGGCCGTGTAGCCACAGCAGGGGCCTCCATTACGTAGCATCCCTGCAACTCTGGCAGTTGCGTGATTTTGACCCAATCGGCAAGACCCTCATGCCACACATAGGCGGCCGACGTCAAGCCCATCTGCTTCATGCCGTCGAGGTCAACAGGTCCCGACTGCACGCCCTTGAAGTTGATCCAATATTGCATAGTTGTTACCGTTTTATCACTTTGTCGCAAAGATAATAATAATTTTGTTACCCCCACCACTATTACCTCAATAATGTTTATTTCGCACAAACTTGATGATAATTCAAAGAAATGCATTATTTTTGCGCTGGATAACATAATCACCGAGTGCCATGCCAGCCCGCCAATACGATATCTTCATCAGTTACCGCCGCGACGGTGGCTTTGCGACAGCCAATCACCTGTATGATCTGCTGTCGCAGGATGGATATGCCGTGAGTTTTGACTTGGACACTCTGCGCGAGGGGGACTTCGACACCACCTTGCTGGAGCGCATCGAGCGCTGCACCGACTTTGTCCTGATTGTGGACGAGCACACCTTTGACAGGACCGTGGACCCAGACTTCAATCCCGCCAACGACTGGCTGCGCAGAGAACTGGCCCACGCGTTGCGGCAGCACAAAAACGTGATACCCATCCGGTTGACAGGATTTGACGGTTTTCCCGACAATCTGCCGCCCGACATCGCCGCTGTCGCCACCAAGAATGGTCCCGAATACAACAAATACTACTTTGATGAGTTCTACAAACGGCTCAAAACGTTTCTCCACAGCAAGCCACAAGCGGCCTCCCGGGGCAAGCGCACGCGCCTAGCGGTTACGGCCGCATGCGTTATGGCAATCCTGCTGCTGGCAGGATCGCTCTATGCGTTTCACGACAAGTTGACGGGCAATTCCGCCCCTGAGGTGCTAGCCGTGACCGACTCGATCTGCATCAACCCTGTGCTGGGCGAGTTCCGCTACACCGGCCCTGTTGACCAGCAAGGCTTGCCTCATGGCAAGGGACTGGCCAAATTTGCCCAAGGCGACACTTATGATGGCTATTTTGACCATGGCACCTTTGACGGCCAGTGCACCTATCTGAACTACCGTGAGGGTGACCGCTTTGTGGGCACCTACCGTGACAACGCGCGCTACGAGGGCACCTACGTCTGGAAAGACGGCACCTACTTTACCGGCACGTTCAAGGACAATGAGGTGTGTGTGGGCACACTCTATGACATCAACGGCAACGTGCTACAAGAGTATACCGAATCAGATCATTAACCCGATAATCAATCACATCACAATGAAAAAGAAAATTTCCACCTTCCTACTGATGGCCTTCACAATGGGGCTGCTCACCACCGTGACCACCTCGTGCGCCACACCCGCCGTCAAGAAACCCGACATCAAGAAGCCCCATCAGATTCAAGGCTCCAACAGCAACGTCTCCATCATCCAGAGCGAGGAGGTAGGCCCCAGCCAGTCGATGCTGATGGCACCCCGAACCGACTCGGTCACCGTCAGCACGGCCGACAGTGCGAATGTTGCACGCCCCACACCGGCCAACAGCCTGTAGTGGTGTGTTGAGAGACAACAGGTCCAAGGCAAAGCAGCCGTCTGCTAGAAATCGCTGAAGAATTGAGGCCTGATGAGCAGGCCGAAACGGATGCGCGAGTGATACTGGTTGTAATCCAGCAGAGTCTCGCCATAGCCGTTATAGTACTGCAGCATGATGAACTGGTTGGAATTGTGGTTGAGGCGGTAACCCAGTTGCACAATCGTGTTGAAGTTGAGATTCCAGCCCTTGCGCTTGACCAGCGTCATGTCGAGCACCCACTTATTATCATGACTGATGGCCTGAAATCCAGCCTGATACAATCCGCTATAGCGCAGGATGTCGCGATTGTACTGTCCATCGACAATGGGAATCCAATACTTGGCGTGCGCCATCAAAAAGGGCGAGATGTATCCCTCGACAGCCAGCGACACCTTGTTCCAACTGCGTGAAGCCGTGCCGTCACGGCCATTGGACTCATGCTCAAGCATCACGGTAGCCTTACCCACGAGCCGATTTTTCATGATGATGAAGCGCGACAGACCTATACCAGGATTGAAGTTCAGGTCGTGGAAGGGAAGGGAGCGCTCCAGCACATTCCACAACGCCTTCTGAGTATAGAACAGGTACAGGTAGGTGTGCCAGGGCAGCACACTCTTGGTAAGGCGCTGGCTGAAACTGATCTGGAACTTGACGTCGCTATTGTGCTGGGTGGGCGTGCCTCCCAGCACCGTGCCGCCGATAAAGTAAGTATCCTTATAGAGGCTGAAGTAGGGCCGGCTGTCCAACTCGGCACGGATACTGTCAGCAATCTGCTTCTCGGATTGCTTCTCATTCAGTACGATTTGCCCCTGAGCCGAGAAATTCACGCCACCCCATACCATACAGGCTAGAAACGCAATCAAGATCAGCCTTCTTCTATCATTGTATTTCATGAGATTTATGTTTTTATATGTTTGACATTCAGGTCAGTAATGTGTATTATCTAATGAGATGATTTTCAGCCTATAAGCCATACGATCAGATACCATAACGGCGGTATTGCCAGAGCAGGCAACATATTGAGCACATGGCAATCCTTGATGCGCAGCAGCGACAGTCCCGACCCAGTGATGAGCAGGCCGCCCACAATCAGCAACTCTGCCATCAACGCCTCGCTCACAGCCGTGCTCGACAGCAAGGCGACGCAGTAGAACATGCCCTGCCACAGAAACAGCACGGGTGCCGCCAGCAGCATGCCGACGCCATAGGTCGAACCAAAGATGGTGGCCGTGACCAGGTCGAGCGTGGCATTGGTGAACAAAAAAGTGTGGTCGCCCTGCAGCGCGCTGATAACCGGTCCCAGCATCGACAGCGGGCCGATGCAATAGACCAGCGTGGCCGTCGCCAGTCCGTCGGCCAGGCGTGCGCCCGATGCGTTCCCGCTTCGGTCCGACTTGCTCTTGCGCTCCACCAGGCGATGAAAGCGCCCATCGATGTCGAGCGCCACGCCCACCACGCTGCCGATGGCCATGGCCGCGATAAAGAGCACCGGGTAGTGACTCTTGGGCAGATTGGTCACGACAGCGTTCAGGCCGATGGCAAAGCAAGCCAGGCCCAGCGCGTCGTAGAGCACACTCTTATATTTCTCCTTGATACCCTTATGCAGGACCACGCCTATGAGCGTTCCCGTCACGATGGTGCAAGTGTTGACAATCGTTCCGATCATGATTTCACAAACATGGAAAATCTTTTCGGCCACAAAATTACATCAAATTTTGTGCAAACGAGAGAGAAAATGATCTAAAGCGCATGTGATTTGGATTTTTTTTGCGGAAGTTAAGTGCAAACGATGAGCGTAGAATTAAGGAAATAGTGTTACATTTGCAGATAGTACAAAAAAACTTGACTCGACATGACCAAACGATTGCTGCCTCTATTGATAACCTGGCTGCTGGTGGCTATATCAGCCACTGCGACCGCAAGCATCCCCGACCCGACAGCGACGGATGCAGTAGAACAAGCAACAGCATTGGCTAGAAGACTGTCTAAGAGGCGATTGCCACAACAGGTACAGTTCATCAAGATCGACGCGGACCAAGGCAAAGACGTGTTTACGCTCGAGAGCCGCGACGGCATCATTATCGTCGGCGGCAACAATGCGGGCTCGATGGCGGTGGGATTGAACCGCTACCTGAACCGTTACTGCAAGGTCACGGTGTCGTGGTATGGCAGCAGGCTGGATGATGACCTGCCCGAAGTGCTGCCCGCCGTACCTGTTGCCGAGCGCGTGACGGCGAGGGTGCCGCAGCGATTTTTCCTGAACTACTGCACCTGGGGCTACACGATGCCCTTCTGGGGATGGGAACAATGGGAGCACTTCATCGACTGGATGGCCCTCAACGGCGTGAATCTGCCGTTGGCCATCACCGGTCAGGAAGCGGTGTGGTATAGGGTATGGACCCGTCTGGGCATGACCGACGAGCAGGTGCGGAACTACTTTACAGGCCCCGCCTACCTGCCATGGCACCGCATGGCCAACATCGACGGCTGGTGCGGCCCGCTGCCCATGGAGTGGCTCGAGGGGCAGACAGCCCTGCAACAGCGCATTGTGGAGCGGGAACGGGCACTGAACATGCGCCCCGTGCTACCCGCCTTTGCCGGTCATGTACCGGGAGCGTTGCGCGACTTGTTTCCCGAGGCCGACATCCAATCTCTCTCCACCTGGGCTGGCTTTGACGAGCGATACCGCACCTATTTCCTCAATAGCGAGGATCCTCTCTACAGCCGCATCCAACGTATGTTCCTCGAGGAGCAGACACGTCTGTTCGGCACTGACCACATCTACGGCATCGACCCGTTTAACGAGGTGGATCCGCCCAGTTTTGAGCCAGACTACCTCAACAAGGTCTCGAGGCACATCTACGAGAGTCTTACCGCCGTCGATCCCGATGCCGAGTGGCTGCAGATGGCATGGTTCCTCTACTACCAGCGTAAGGACTACACCCAGGAGCGCACCCGCGCCATGCTCACGGGCGTGCCCCAGGGCAAGATGACCATGCTGGACTATTACTGCGAGTACAAGGAGATGTGGCGCGAGCACGAGGGCTTCTACGGCCAGCCATTCATCTGGTGCTACCTGGGCAACTTCGGCGGCAACACCAACGTGCAGGGCCGCGTCAAGGAAGCGGGACAGCGCATCGAGCGAGCCCTGCAAGAGTGTGGCGACAATCTGGTGGGCATCGGATCGACGCTTGAGGGTCTCGACGTGCAGCAATTCCCCTATGAATACATCCTGGAGAAGGCGTGGGACTACCACAAGACCGACGAGCAGGTGATCAACGAACTGGCCGACCGCCATGCGGGCTATACGTGCCAGCCCGCACGTGAAGCCTGGAAACTGCTCTATGACAGTGTGCTCGACATCACGCCAGGCAACTTTGCGGCCCCGCTGCCGTGCTCCTACCCCACCCTGGGCAAGGAAAATCGACCCGTCAAATACTGCCCGCGCAATCTGGTGGCCGCATGGGATCTGCTGCTGCGACAAGACAGTGTCACGACCGACGCTATGGCCATCGACCTGATCTGGGTGGGCCGGCAACTGCTGGGCGATCTGTTTCTGGTCGAGAAGCAGCAGATGGACAAAGCGTTTGAGCAAGGCGACACCGCCGCCGTTAATCGTCATGCCAACCTATTGCTAGACCTGATGATTGATCTGGATCAACTGAACGGCCAGCATCGCCAGTCCACACTACACACATGGCTGCAACAGGCCCGCGACCTAGGCTCAACACCCGAGGTCAAGGACTACTACGAGATGAATGCCCGACGCCTGATCACCACTTGGGGAGGCAGCCTTAACGACTATGCATGCCGCAACTGGAGCGGACTGATCGATGCCTACTATCACCACCGGTGGATGTTCTACATCCAAGAGATGTATGGAGCACTCTATTGGCAACGCCCCTTCGATGAGATGAATGTTAGAGAACAAATCGACACATTCCAGCAAGAGTGGGTCGACATCATGAGGGACTACGCTAAACTGGAACCGGCCGGCCTGGACATACTCGCACACTCCCGCCTGCTGCGCGACAAATACCGTCAGCAACTCGACGCCTGGATCATGAGCGGTACGGAATAACCCCTATCCTCTAACCCTCAAAGGCGAAGATAGGCGGCGCCTCAGCCATTGAAAACAAGTTTTCATGGCCCTCGGCTTGCGCAAAATTTGGCATTCCGCTCGGCTTGCACTACACTGCCTTGCGGCGAAGATAGGCGGCGCCTCGGCAATGCTCAAATAAATTTTGATAATTTTGGCTGCGCCTCGGCCATTGAAAACAAGTTTTCATGGCCTTCGGCTTGCGCAAAATTTGGCATTCCGCTCGGCTTGCACTATCTTTGCAGGCATGAAACGAGAGAAGAAAGGAAACGTGTGTGTGTTCGGTGCCTCGAGTGCCAATATCGACGCGCGATATGCTGACGATGCCCGCGAGTTGGGCCGACGCCTGGCCGAGAATGGCTGGCGTTGCGTGAACGGCGGCGGATCTGTTGGGCTGATGGGAGCCGTGACTGACGGCACACTTGATGCTGGCGGTGAGGTAACGGGCGTTATCCCCAAATTTATGGTCGATAACGGGTGGTGTTATGACCGTCTGGAAGATGTCGTGGTCACCGCCGACATGCACCAGCGCAAACAGATCATGAGTGAAATGGCCGATGCCGTCATCGCCCTGCCTGGCGGTGTAGGCACGCTCGAGGAACTGCTCGAGACGCTCACCTGGCGCCAATTGGGACTAGTCAAAACGCCCATCATCATCCTCAATAGCCTAGGGTACTACGACAACTTGCTCTCGATGCTCAGCCATGCCATCGACGAGGGCTTCATGAAGCAGAGTCACGCCAGACTATGGCAGGTGGCCACTACGCCCCAACAGGCCATCGCATTGCTCGATGACTGCCCGCCCGTGACATTTGAGCCTAAATACTGATCGATACCGCAATCGCTACCATCATTATGCCCGCTAATCCGAACCCGACCGATACCGCACTCCACACCGACACTGTGGAGCCCTACTACGCGCCTCAGTATCTGGACGGCTTCCCCACCACAGCGATGGGCGACTCCACCCTGGACAGCATCAACACATGGCCAGTGATGGAAATGCCCGAGAGCAGCCAGGCCAAGGAATTTGCCCGGTCGCCCCTGCACGACACGCCCTCGATAGCGCTGCTCTTGGCGGGACTGCTGGCTGTGGCGCTTTGTTACCACACGGGCTACAAGTATATCGAGAATTTCTTTTACTACATGTTCTCGACCCGTCGCCGCGAGAATCTGTTTGAGGATCACACGGTCAACGAGACCAGCATCCTGGCTGCTCTCATCGCCAACACCTGCATCATCGAGGGGTTCATCATCTTTCTGGCCATCCAGATTCTGAACCCGTCGCTGGCTCCGACGCTACAGCACCACGTATTCGGTCACATCGCCGCTTTCAGCGCTATGGCCGCAGGGTTCTATATCACACAATGGGTCATCTACAAAGTGCTCGGCTACACTTTCAGCGACAAGATCGGCTCCAAATTATGGATCGACGGCTTTAAATCTTCACAATCTCTGCTGGGTTTGGTACTTCTGCCAGTGCTGGTGCTGCTCATGCTGTATCCCAGCAGTGGCAAATTGTTACTTTCCTTGGCAGCAGTACTATACTTTTTGGCAAGATTGATATTCATATATAAGGGTTTTAGAATTTTTTATAGCAATTTGCTGTCCATTCTCTATTTTATTTTGTACCTTTGCGCCGTTGAAATCGTCCCTGTCGTCATTATGACAGGTGTAACGTATTGGATATGTGATATTTTACACTAAAAGACCAAATGAACGTTAAGAAAATTCTTGTTTCTCAACCAAGGCCAACTTCCGAAAAATCTCCATACTTTGACTTGGAGAAGAAATATGGAGTAGAGATTGTTTTTAGACCTTTTATCAAGGTCGAAGGGTTAACGTCCAAAGAATTCCGTCAGTCAAAGATCAATGTGCCTGAATATTCAGCCATCATTTTGACAGCCCGCACTGCTATTGACCATTTCTTCAGGCTGTGCAAGGAATTGCGCTACAACGTGCCTGACACGCTCAAGTACTTCTGCGTCAGCGAGACCATAGCCCACTATCTCCAGAAGTATGTGGTGTATCGCAAGCGCAAGATTTTCTATAGTGAGACTGGCCTGATGGAGGACCTCATTCCCATCATTGCCAAGCATCATAAGGAGACTTACCTGATGCCCGTGAGCGACGTTCATAACGACAAGGCCGTCGTGCTCGACAACAACAAGGTGAAATATGTCAAGGCCGTCATGTACCGCACGGTGAGCAACGACTTCAAGCCTGGTGAGCAATTTGACTACGACATGCTCGTATTCTTCACGCCGGCCGGCATCAAGTCATATACCACCAACTTCCCCGACTACATGGAGCGCAACGTGGTCATTGCAGCGATGGGACAAACGACCCTCGAGGCTGCCGCAGCCGCTGGACTGAAGGTGGATGTTACCATCACTCCCGAGACCCCGTCGATGGCTAGTGCCATTGAGCAATACCTCAAGAAGGCCATTGCCGAGGAAGAAAAAGCCGCCGCCAAGGCCGCTAAGGCTGCCAAGAGCAAGGCCACTGCTACTAAGAAGGCGACAGCCACGGCCAAGAAGGCCACTACCGCCAAGAAGGCGACGTCCACGGCTAAGAAGGCCACTACCGCCAAGAAGGCGACGTCCACGGCTAAGAAAGCCACTACCGCCAAGAAGGCGACAGCCACGGCAAAGAAGGCTGCCGACAGCAAGAAGTAAACACTGCATCTTTTGCATGAAATTAATATGGCACGGCAACACGCTGTGCCACATTTTTTTATTAATTTCGCATCCTGAATGGATTATAAGTTACATAAAGAGGAGAAATTGTGCAGCCGCACCGCCATCAACAATCTCTTTGACGAGGGTAAGTCGCTGATGGCGTTCCCATTGCGTGCTGCCTACAGGTTGCGGCCCAGTGGTCAACAGCCTGTGAGGTTTCTCATCTCTATCCCCAAGAAGCGCATTCACAAGGCCGTGGAGCGCGTCTTGCTGCGCCGTCGCACACGCGAGTCCTACAGGCTCAACCGCAATCAGTTGCTCGTGCCCGCACTGCAACAAGCCGATTGCGGTGTCGACATCGCATTTGTCTATCTCGACAAGACGCCGGCCCCCTATCAGGTCATCGACGAGAAAATGATATCCCTGCTCGAGCGCATCGCCAAGGCTGCCGCCGACCATTCGCCCGAGCCCTCCCAACAGCCCGGATCATGAACCTGACGGAACATATCGTGACGTGCTATCACGAGATTATGCGCGCATTGGGATGGCTGCTGATACAGCCCATCCGTTTCTACCAGAAGTATATTTCCAGACTCAAGCCACCCACGTGCCGCTTCACCCCCACTTGCAGCCAGTATGCCATCGAAGCCATCCGCAAGCATGGCCCATTCAAGGGGTTGGCGCTGGCTATCTGGCGCATTCTGCGCTGTAATCCCTGGGGCGGCAGCGGATATGACCCCGTGCCATGACCATCCTCGACTTCCATACCCACCACCCTGACGCCACCACGGCGCTCATCGCGGTCGACCCGCGACAATTTGCGCCCCAGCCTGGCCTGTGGTACTCGGTGGGATACCACCCCTGGCACAACATCGATACGCTCACCGACACGGACTATGAGACCCTGAGAGCGTGCTCACGGCACCCCCAGGTTATCGCTATCGGCGAGACGGGTATCGACCGCACCCGTGGAGCCGCGCTCGACGTTCAGGCCGAGGCCTTTGTCCGGCACCTGCAACTGGCGCATGAGTCAGGCTTGCCTGTGGTCGTACACAATGTCAAAGCCACACAGGATATCCTCAGCGTCCGCCGCCAAGCCCGGCTCGACGAGGTCACGCTCGCCATACACGGCATGAGGGCCAACGGACACGTGGCACGCACCCTGCTGGATGCGGGATGCTACCTCTCGTTTGGTCCCAAATTCAATCCCGAGGCCTTACGGATCACGCCTCCCGACCGGCTGCTGGTCGAGACCGACGACAGCACTATGAGCATCAGTGAAGTGGTGGAACGGGTGGCTCTGGCCCTACACCTCACGCCAGAGCAAATCACAGAAACAGCCGCCGGTAATGCCCAGCGGCTGCTCTCGCATAGTTTATAACTCTATCTTTACTTGCTCACCTCGGCCCTTGACTTGCAGGCGCGTGATGTCGACTTGGCGGCCTCGGCCTTGCCCACCTTCTCGACCTGGTCCATGCCCTTGCCGACTACGCTCTTGTCCTCAATTGAGGGCAGCGCCTTGCCGGGCTCATAGTACATGCCAGCGGGACGATAGGCGGTGAAGTTGTAGAAGTGGCTGTCGGTTGCCATGAGCAGGTCACCGTTGCGGTCATAACCATAATAGAGGTACTCGCTGGTGCCATCGTCGTAGTGGATGATCAGCCTGTCGCCGTGGGTGTCCCAGTAAAAGTCGTAATAGTCCAGGCCATAGTTACCATAGTAGGTGTAACGTCCCGTGTAGTTGCTATAGAAGTCGTAGCGGACGACGTCATAGCCCACGATGTCATAGGTCCCATAGCCGTCTTGTCCATAATAGGAGACCCAACTGCCCACAATATCTTCAACATAGTAGGGCGAATCCCAGTCGTGACATGAAGTCATTGTCAGCGACACTAATGCCAAAAGCATCATGTAGTATAACTTTTTCATAGCGCAAATGAGTTTAGAATTGTTATTAGATGTGCAAAAGTAAGTAAAAAATCTCATCCGTCTAAAATTTTAGACTTTATACGCCTCTTAGCGGGAGAGAAAATGCGCGTGCCGCCGGTGTGATGTAGTGGCACGCGCCACCCAGAGATTACGTCATTGGCTTGAAGCGCCTAAAAGTTCACACCTAAATTGATGGTAAAGCACCCATTGTGCGTGTCGTTGAAGTTGTCTTGGCCGATGTTGGCCAGACCGATGTCGTAACTCGCGTCGAGATAGAGCATATTGAAACCCACACCGCACCCGATCTTGAGGCCGCCGTCAAAGCGGTTGAAGTAGCCGTTGTCAAACGAACTGAAAGCCGTTCGAGAGCCATAGTTCTTGATGTCGCCATCGGTTCCCACTGCCAGATAACCGCCGGCATAGGGCTGAATGCTCGTCTGGTTGCCCACAAAGTGCTTGTACTTGATCAGCAGGGGCACCTCCAGATAATTCAGGTCATAGGTGAACTTGCCCTCACCCGATCCACTCTTGCCACCCTTCTGGCTATAGTAGAGGCCTGTCTCGAGAAACAAGGGAGCACGGTAGGTGAGTTGGGTGCCAGCGGCAACGCCGATGTTCAGGCCCGTCTTCACACTGCTGCCGTTGAGCGAGGGGCTGTCGCTGCTGACGTGAGAGGCGTTCATGCCCACTCTCACGCCCAGATAGTAGCGATGCCAAGCCACATATTCATTACCGTGACGGCCCACGGTCTGAACTCGGGGATTATACCCGTAACGGTAACCGGGTTGTGCCATAGCAGGCATGGCAAGTATCATGCACAGCAGGCTGAGAAGTAATGTCCTTTTCATTGTCGTCAAGTTTTAAATAGGTTAATATTTCTTGACTCTTAGACCCCATGGCGCCCATGAGGTTTAACCCTTCACACTGGCAAAAACGATAAGTGGCCCCGAGTCACCGACCAAGGGCGCAAAACAGCCGACAAACGGCTAAAAAACACATCTTATCAATAGGGAAGGCCCTTGAGGTAATTGGTCAGGGACTGGGTGTGCAGCATCTTGGAGAATGTGGCCTGCTGGATTTCCAGACACAGGAGCAGCACCACGGTCACGACCACCACGTAGCAGACGCTCCACCACACAAACTGCTTGCGCCAGCGGCCCTCATACAAGCGGCACAGCACAAACATAGCCACGGGCACAAACAGCGGATATATCGGCACCACATATCGCGCTACCGACCCGGCCATCACACAGGCCATCGCAGCATAGGCCATCGCTGGCCACCACGGCCAGATGCCCATGTGCTCGCCCTTGCGCCACGAGATGACCATAAAGTAGAATAGCGCCACACCGCCCACGACATACCAGCCATAGGTCAAGCGCGCCAGCACGTTGATCAGACTGGGATTCTCATAATAGGTCCATGGGAAGGGGATAAAGAACTGCACCGACATCGTCAGTGGCAACATCAGTATTTTATACCAGTAGGGACGCAGAAAGTAGAAGTTGAGCAGGTCATGGTAGAATTGCTGCGACTCGCCGATGACATAGAATCGCTGCATGTTCCAGCCTCCTGTCGCGATTTCGGTATGACGGCCAAACGAATAGGATGCCATCAAGTTGCCCAACAGCAATGCCACGCCGATGGCCGACAACAGCCCGAGCGACAGCATCCAGTCGCGGCGCCAATGCGGCAGGGTGATAATGACTACACCCATAGCCACAAAATACAGATAGGTCGTGCGCACCATGCCCAGCAGCAGGCAAGCCAGCACAAATATCACAAGGTCGCGTCGCAGGTGATGACGCTCCTCGTCACTGGCCGACATCGCCGATATCGAGAAACCTGTCATCGCCAGCGAGATGCAGATTGACCCTTCCTTGAGCATGGAGGTGCCAATGATGAGCATGTAGGACAGCAGGCAGCAGAGCAGCATGCCGCCAACGAGCAATGCCCTGGGCGACACCTTGACACGTCCTGACAACAGCCGCCGCGTGGTCATACCCGTCAAGACCACTGTGGTCAACACAAACATGAGGTTCATCGCCTGAGGCCATACCATGTTCACTCCCAGCACCTTCCATAAGACCAGCATCAGTATCGGGAAACCAGGGTAAACGACACTCACAGGCGGGATGCGCCCGTCGTACTGGTTCAGCGCCCACTTGTAATACTGGCGTCCGTCGCCGCTCAGGTTAGGTTCTTCGAGCGAATATCCGTCAAAGCGCGTAAGCAACTCCAAACGCGTAAAGTCCACATAGATGAGTACGGCCAGCAAGGCCAGCAGGATGATGCGCGCAGTCAGGGAAGTGCCGCGGGCCCGCGACAGGACCACGCAGGGGACCAGGTAAGCGGCCAGATAGGCAGCGGTTATCTTAAAGCCATCGGTTACGCCAAATTGTCCGGATGCAGCGACTGCGAGCACTGCAAAGACAATGATCTCAGCCAGTAAGAGCAATATTTTTTGGAGAGAATTTGCTTCCTTCATGACAGCCACAAGCACTTCCTATTTCATTAGTAAAATTAACACGTTTTGAGCACGCAAAAGTATATCTTTTTGCTATAATGGGCAAATTTTTTGTTTCTTGCTTTCCATTCTCGGGCAAAATATGTAACTTTGTATGTTTTAAACATAACAGATTACTGACTCATGAGCAACCAACCCATCAGAATCGATGTCGACAGTGTGCTGCGGGAACGGCTCCCGCGCCACTACAAGTACATCCCGCGCTTCGCTGTGCGGTGGTTGGAACGCACCATCTGTCAGGACCGGCTCAATGCCATCCTCACTAAGATGGCAGGCCGCAACAGCGTCGATGCAGCCACCGCAGCGCTCCACGAGATGGACATTACCGTCAAAGCCTCTGGTATGGACCGCCTGCCCGACGGGCGTTACATGTTTGTTTCCAACCATCCTCTGGGCGGCCTCGACGGTCTGGCACTCATCTCGCTGCTGGGCAACCACTACGATCACAAGATCAAGTTTCTGGTCAACGACCTGCTCATGGCCGTTGAGCCCTTGCGCGGCGTGTTCCTGCCGGTAAACAAGTATGGCAGCCAGTCGCGCGCCGCAGCCGCCGACATCGAGCAGGCCCTTCAAGGCACGGGCCAGTTCATCACCTTCCCTGCCGGTCTATGCTCCCGCATGCAGCCCGACGGCACCATCGCCGACCTGACGTGGCAAAAGGCTGCCGTGGTCCATGCCGTGAACTACCAGCGCGATATCGTGCCCATCTTTTTTGACGCTCAGAATTCGCGCTTCTTCTACCGTTTTGCCCAGTGGCGCAAGCGACTGGGCATCAAGTTCAACATCGAACTCATCTTCCTGCCCAAGGAGATGATCAAGAAGTGCGGCAGCACGCTGCACGTCGTCATCGGCTCCCCCATCCCTTGGAGTTCTCTCGATGCCTCACGGCCCAAGCAGGAAGCAGCACGTCTGCGTGACCTTGTAATCAATATGGCCTCTGAGCCCACACTAAACCGATAGAAAAGCCCTATGGAACCCATCATTGAACCCATCCCCGTCCAACTTATCGAGCAGGAACTCACTGCCGATCGTCTCTTGCGCCACACCAACAAGGCCGACAACGACATCTACGTCATCAATGCCCACAACGCGCCCAACACCATGCGTGAGATCGGGCGCCTGCGCGAAATCTCGTTCAGATCAGCCGGTGGCGGCACAGGCAAGGCCTGCGACATCGACGAGTTCGACACCATGCCGGTGCCCTGCCAGCAGTTGCTGGTATGGAACCCCGACAAGCACGAGATCATCGGTGCCTACCGATTTATCGGCGGCTGGGACGTGGACGTCATCGACGGCGTGCCACACATTGCCATGGGCCACATGTTCAACTTCAGTGACAGGTTCCTGAACGAGATTCTTCCCGTCACCATCGAACTGGGACGCTCGTTCGTCAGGCCCGAGTACCAATCGACGCGCGAGGGTGTCAGGGCATTGTTCGCCCTCGACAACCTGTGGGACGGCCTTGGTGCCTTGACGGTCATCTATCCCAGAGTGCGATACATGTTTGGCAAGATGACGATGTATCCGTCCTACAACCGCGAGTGCCGCGACATGCTGCTGTGCTTCCTTAACCTCTACTTCAAGGACAAGGAGGCCTTGGTCACGCCTATCGACCCGCTGCCCGACACACGCAACGATGATCCCGAATTGAGAAGCCAGTTTGCGGGCGATGACTTCCGCAAGGACTACAAGCACCTGAATTCCTTTATCCGCCAGCACGGCATCAACATCCCGCCGCTGGTCAACGCCTACATGGGCCTGTCGCCCAAGATGCACATGCTGGGCACAGCCATCAACCGTGAGTTTGGCGACGTCGAGGAGACGGGCATCCTCATCAACCTCGATGAGATTGCCGACGAGAAGAAGCGCCGCCACATCGACACCTACCTGCAACACCTCACTCAAGTGCTGCAGAACAACCCTTCCAAACCCTAACACGCATGACACGAAACACCTTATTCTCATTACTGTTGGCATTGTGCTGCTCCACCGTGTCGATGGCACTAGAGCCGACCGACACCACGCTGGCCCATCTGGACCAATCGACCGACACGGTTCACCTGATCACACACTATTGTCCCGTCCATTTCAATGAGAATGTCTATTCCTTTGGCATCGTGGGCAACGCGGGCAACAGCGAGTTGGCTCCCTACTACATCAGTTCTAACTGCGGTGGCACCACCACCCAGCAGTATTCCGTCCTCGCCTATGCCTTGCTGCAACGCAACATCGACACGCGCAAGCGCTTCGCATGGGGTGCGGGACTCGAAGCCTGGGGCGGCTATGCATCAAGTGCGGGCTACCAGCGCTATGTGGGCGACGGCCAGTTTGAGACACAGAAGCAACATCCCGCCAGGGTGTGGCTCCAGCAAGCCTATCTCTCGGCCAAGTACCGCGGCATCTTTGCTGTGGCGGGACAGGCCGGCAAGGTATCGCCCATCGTCGATGACGCGCTAAGCAGCGGTGACCTGGTGTGGAGCAACAATTCACGGCCGCCCGTGGGCCTGCGTGCCGGTTTCATCGACTTCCAGAACATCCCGTTCACCAAGGGCTGGCTGCAAATCCAAGGGGAGTTTGGCTACTTCCGCGAGTTGGACGACAAGTGGCTCGAGAACCACTATAACTACTACAACCACTTCATCACCACCGACGTGTGGTTGCACTACAAGAGCCTGCACCTGCGCACCAACCCAGACCAGCCGCTGGTGTTCACCATCGGTGCCCAGTCGGCCTGCCAGTTTGGTGGCAAAGCCGACTACTACGAGAATGGCCACGTGACCCGCACCGTCAAGATGGATGCCGACCTGAAGGCCTTCTGGCGCACGTTTATCGCCGGCAGTGGCGGCAACAGCGCTGGCGACTCCTTTGTCGAGGGCAATCACTTGGGCACCTGGGACATCGCGCTGCAGTACAACCTGAGCAACTATCAGCACCTGCGTGCCTACACCCAGTGGCTGTGGGAAGACGGCTCGGGCATCGGCAAGATGAACGGCTTTGACGGCCTGTGGGGCATTGAGTTCCGCCAAAACGGCTCGAACCTCGTCTCGGGTGCCGTCATCGAGTATATCGACTTCACCAACCAGAGCGGCCCCATCCACTGGACGCCCAACGACCATCCCGGCACCGCCATCACCAGCCACTCATCGGGTGCCGACGACTACTACAACAACTACATCTACAACGGCTACCAGAGCCGCGGCATGTCGATCGGCTCGCCCTTTGTCAAGTCACCGCTCTACAACAGGGACGGGTACATGCGCTACCGCGACAACGTGCTGCGCGGCTTCCATGCAGCCATCGAGGGTTGGTTTACCAACGAGTGGCACTATCTCCTGCAGGCCTCCTACCGCAAGGCGTGGGGCACACCCATCATCCCCCGCGTGGGTAGCGTCGACGACTTCTCGATGGCCATGAGCGTCAATTATGCCCCCTATTGGCTGCGGGGCGTCAAAGTCGATGGGCTATTGGTGGGTGCCACCGTGGCCATCGACCGCGGCAGCCTCTACGGCAACAACTGGGGAGGCCGGTTAGTTATTTCCTATAGTGGCAACTTTAATATCAAGAGACGATGAAAAAGACAACATTATATTATGTGGCAGCGTCATTTGCAGTCGTGCTGCTGGCCCTGGGCGCTTGCGCTTGCACCCGCAACCATGGCGACATCGGCCCGTGGTTCGGCACCTGGCACGTCCAGCAGATCACAGCCGATGGCATCAGGGTCAATGTCGAGGGCGACTACTTCTTCCAGTTCCAGAGCCACGTCTTCAGGGTATCGCAGGTCTATGGCCATGAGCAGACCGTCGAGAGTTATGGCGCCTGGCAGGAGACCGACGGCGGCGACATGCTCGTCGACTTCTCCGACCCAGATGTCTTCTACATCCAGATGCCAGGGCTCGAGACCCGCAACCGCTTCACTGTCACCACCGCATCGTCGGGCGACGTAACCTTCACCAAGACCGACACCCAAGGCACCCAGTACACCTATCACCTCAAGAAACAACCCTAAACCGTCAATACAGAGCAGGCAGCACTAGCAACCCGCGCAACCAAGCGCCTCAGCCATCAGGGTGTGTCATCATTCATGGCCAGCATGCTGGTGCCCTCAACTCTCAGCCATCGAGAGTATGGCTGCGCTTGCCTCGAAGACGCTAGCGGGTTTCGACCCGATTTCAATGGGAAAATACGACACAGCGAAGAATGAGTCAGGGCAAGCACAAGGTCGAAGAAAATCAGCCGCATCCAAAATGTAACACTTTTGAATACGGCTGCAAAGGTAAAAGACCTTGACAAGGCCGCTGGCCTTGAATTACACTAACCCTAGGGCGCACTGACATACGGCCAGGGCGCCCTAGGGTTAGAGCCGGTAAAAGGTAAAGGGCCTCGTAGAGGGCCACTCACGTCAGTCAAGAGCGCGTATGCCCCATAATTAGTTAATCGGTGGCATCCGCCGTTGCTGTGGTGGTGGTTAGCGGACCAGGATCTTGTTGCCGTGGTGGATGTAGATGCCGGGCAGGGTGGGCAGGTCCTTGCCCACGGGCTGGCCCATCAGGTTGTAGTAGTTGTCGTCGAGCGAGCGGGGCGACTTGTCGGCCACCACCTCGTCGATGCCGTCGAGGGCGCCGTCGCGGTAGCGCATACCCTTGTAGATGATCTGCCCGTCCCTGACCACATGGCTCAGGCCGCACCACTCCTGGTAGTCGGCGCTGGGGTCGGGCTTGCGGGTGAACGGCGTGAGCAGGTCGCCCATGTCGCGGCTGTCAAAACCGATGCCCTCGACCACATAGGCCAGCGTGTCGCCCTGCTCGCCCACATAGGCATACCGGCTGCACTGAACGCCCTCGATCATGACAGGCTCCACCTCATAGAAATTGTCCCTGGTCAGGAATACTTCAGTGCCATAATCCTCATGGTTCCACTCTTGGCAATCCAAGTAGTAATCCACACAATCTGTGAAATGATTCATCTCGGCCGCCCAAGGGGTTAAGAAGGAGTAGATGATTGTTGTGCCGCCATCGGTGAAGAAATCAAACCTGAAAGAGAGTCTGCCCTCTTCTTCCATTTTTTCATAAGCATGGTTTCTGTAGAATGTGACCACACCCGTATTATCGTCCCGTAATCCTGCTATCAGGCTATCAGTGTCCACATTCAGCGACTTGCCGGTATAATAATAGCATGCTTTGCTGACGATCCCAGTCATGCTGATGTAGAGCGAATCGGTGTCAAGACCACTTAACTTATAATAATAGTAGTAGCATGTGGTATCGCCATGATGGACAGTCACTTTCTCGTTGACCCACTTCACGCCCTCACGGTCGATTGACAGATAGCCGTCCTGGGCTGCCATCTGACTGACGGCCAGCAGGGCGAACATGATGATTAAAAGATAATTTTTCCTCATAATGCTTATATATTATTTTGTGAATAATCTATGCAAATTTAGTTATTAGTTCTGATACTGACAATAGTCATTTGTCAAAAACATGCAGGATAGACCGCAAAAGTTGCCCCTTTCTCGACTTTGAAGCCGTCATGAAGAGTTACGGTGCCGGATACCTCAAGTTCAAATTCCGTACCGTTCTTGACACAGACCTCTCCGCTGACGCGATTGTTATTGATGGTTTCTCCTGCCTCGACATCATTTGCTATCACATACATGGAGGTTTGGATTGCGACATTTTGCAACTCCATAGGAACCAGGTAGGGTATACAATTATGGTTGTATAACATTATTGGAGACTCAGGTGAAGCATCTGCAAGTACTACGCTTGAAGTTCTGACCTTTTTGAGGATCATATTGCCACTATTTGTTTTGTAGGAAACAATTGTGGAATCAGCATACAGGCCTGAGATTGATATCGTATGATCCGTTCTATCAATGCTCACTCCCTCATATTGCCCTGGTTCATTGGTCCATAAGTCCATTTCTGGGTCCCCAAAGCAACCTAGTATGAATAGGTCAGGATAAGCGCTTACTCCTACATCCACTTTAGATAGGGACATCGCTACACCCGGTTTATAATACCCATTCTCTAGTCTTCTGGCAAAGGCATTTGTTAGTTTTTTACCATTTACATTCTGAACAGATCTTGTGTACCCGATGTAAACAGGTCCACCATAATCTTTTCCAGTTATGAAAGATTCGCCGAATGTGAGTTTGTTCTTATTATCAAAAGGTACCGTTACGCACGACGGAGAATAATAAACCATGGGATAATACTTATTGTTAAGGTAATTCAGGCCATTACCTCCGGATCCGCTTGTCGATTTAATGAATTTCATAATACCAGATGGGTCTTTGCCATACACCCTCGTTCTTGTTGTGTCACCATGATTATAAATGCAGATAAATCCCACGGGATTAGACCTTAATGTATCAATAATGTCTTTACCAGCGGGATACTGATTATTTGAATTGTCGTTGATGACGATTGTGTCTGGAAAGAATGAGCCCAAAGAGGATTTCATATTATCCAGAATATGAGGATATTCACGGCCTTCAGAATAAAAGGCTCTTCTTAGATATGAACGGTTTCCTTTGCCAGGATTCAGTTCATATCTGAATAATTTTTCGGTATAATTATTGATCTGTTCTTCGTTCTTCGACATGATGCGGCCAACAAACAATTCTGGAAGATAATCAACCGAATTAGTGTTTGCCCAGCCTTCACTCAAGTCGCTATAGTATAAATCTGTTAGATAGTTAAACCAAGGGCCATTAACGCATCTAAAAGGAATATTACCGACTAGTAAAACATACTTTGTTCCATAGAGAGTGTATTGCTGTCTGAGATATTGTCTTAGCACTCCTGCGCTGTCGGTACTATGAATTTTCCCATTCACGTAATCTCCAAACTTAGCATCGGGATCATTCATCACGTCATCCATTGTAACGACTTTTACGTTATAGCCTTTCTGCGTCTTCAAGGCTTCGATTCTTCTTACAGAATGTTTCAAGTCAGGTGTCGTTACAATTAAGTAGGGATAGCAATGTCCCATATAATTCTCTTCGGGGTTAGGATTCAGTATGGAGTCTTGTGGCTGCAGCGGCCCTACTGGCCCGACATCACCCGCTCCATGGCCATTCAGATCATATCCGCTTGTCGCATGGGGATTTATGATGAGTGTATCTATACCGCTATCATTGGGTGTCGGCGAAAAAGTCAAGACTTGATTAGGGTTGACCACAATACTTTGAGCCATGCGATGGCCCTCCTCTCGAAGTGCGCTGTCATTCCTTACAATGGGATACATGGCGAGCGAGTCGCTCAGATCGTAACTCAGAGTAACATGCAGAGTGCGTGCTGTCCTGATGACGTCAGCCGTAGAAGAATGCAGATAACTGAACGGCATCAGTGCAACGGTTACAATGTGGTTCTCACCATCCAGGAAACCCTCATGAGCAACCCAAGCCATTTGGCTAGGGTAACTTTCACCGGAGAAATATGCCGCACTATCAGGCAGAGTGACCTCAGGAGGCATTGATCCGTCGGTCATCTGAGGCACTTGACACGGATATAGCATGTGCGTAAGATTGTTGTTGATCCAGTTGCGAGGTAAACTAGAAACTGTAAAGTTTGTGGCGTTCCAGGGAACGGAGAAGCGGATGTACTCAACGGGCAGGGAGGGCATTCCTGGTGCTCCGTCATTGTACATATTGTCATAGGCTACTGTAGAGTAGACCACGCCATCCAGAGTATCGGTGCTGATCACTAGGTTGCTATTACTATATGAGGCATGATAGAAGATAGAGTTGGAACTTATGCCCAACAATGGCAACATGGCAATTGCAACAACCACCGAAATTTTTAATATAAAATTATTCATACTCATGGCGGGTGTGTTTTACTTGGTCAATATCATCTGTTTGCTGTCGACTAGGGCACCGTCGGCCACCAGGGCATACAGGTACATGCCGGCCTTGAGGTCATGTGCGGTGAGGGTCACCTGGCTCTCGCCGCGTCCCGTTGCCGGGATACTCTTGATCTGGGCTCCCTGCATGTCATAGATGTAGATGTCTGCCCTGCTCACGTTGTCGGGCAGTCTGTATCGAATCACCGTCTCGCTGCTCCAGGGGTTGGGGGCGTTCTGATAGAGTTTTGGCGCGCTCAGGCTGGCCTCGATCTCGCTCTGTGAGGCCTGCTGGGCGTTCAACGCCGTCAAGGAATTGTCTTGCTTATCCCCCTTCAGTTCGGATAGTTCGGCGCGTAACTCGTTAATGGATTGAACCAGAATGGGAATCAGGCCGATGTAGTCAACCGACATGTAACCGTCATTGTCGGTATGCACCAGTTCGGGGAAGGCGTCTTTTACGTTTTGGGCCAGAAAACCATATCGTTCGCAACCTTCTTCCAGTTTTTGGTAGTAAGCATTCATGTCAGCCCTATCGTTGGCGCTCATTCCTTTTGATGACAATGCAAGCACACTGCCTGCAAGCCTGTGGCTCTTGAGTTTGTAAGATACGGGCTCAAGAGTCTGCAATGCGCTGAGTACCTGATTGATCGGCTCGATGTCTTCTTTGTAGCGCTCATCAGACTGCACAAGGAATCCATGAGCCGTGACATCACTATTGATGGTTAATGAAGGAGAGTGTGCGGGATTGTAGAAGGCGATGGTATCATCGGCTGCGGTGCCACGAGTGATGTAGATACCCTGTTTGCCATGGAGCCACAAACGGTCGCTATCATCAGTTCCTAGTTCGCCAACGATTACATTTTGTCCGTTGCCTATGCTGATACGGCCAGCCGAAGCATTTGCCCCATCACCGAAGACTTTTAATACCGAAACCGAGTCGATGTTCGTAGAGTCGGGGTTAGTGCCGATCTCAGCATGTCCATTGTTGTGGATGATTAACTGTGCATTGATTGGGCTGATGCTAGCCAGCAGGCAGATCACTGCCAAATAAAGGAACTTTTTCATACAAATAAATGAATTAGACGGTTAGTAATAATTATATTTGAATCATCATGAAGATTATTTCATCGGGGAGAATCCCGATGAATAATTGAGCCTAATAGGAAGTGAATGTACCCTCATAGACATGGCCTGTGGGGGTTTCGATGGTGATGGTGTGTGATCCAGCACTTAACGATGAGATGTCGAAGGTGTCATAATTGCCACCGACAGTTGTGGCGATTTCCAGAATGCCGGATGAAGGGGAAGTAATCTCCACATCGTAATAACTTACAGCGCCACCGCCGTCAATAATAATGATCTGCTCTTTTACATCATAGTAGGCTTGTGGAGCGTCGTTGTACATCGGCGTTCCAGAACGATGGCCTCCTTTTCGCTCAAGAGAAATGGGTCTGCGATCTCCGGATGCATAAACATAAAGTTGCATTGCCGAGATCAGAAAAATGAAAATGATGAAAAATGTTCGTTTCATGACTTGATTATTTATAATGGATATTTGCATCGCAAAGTTATTGGTTACCATCATAAAAACCAAATTTTTGGACGTAACATTTCGCTATATAAAACACTACAAATCAGATGCTTAATGAAAAATAATGTAACATTGCCGTAACAGGTCTTAAAAGGGGTGATTTTGGGACTATCAGCAGGATGAAATGATGGTTTTTTTTGTTAATTTTGCCAGCATGAACAACAATACCGTATTTGCCTTGCTGCTAGCGATCGCAAGTGGGCTTGTGCTATGCCAGTCGTGCAACAATGGCACGCCTCGCTACGACACCCGACTGATCCATGCCGACAGCCTGCTGCAAGAGCATGAACCCGATAGCGCCCTGCTATTGCTCAGTGCCATCGACGGCGCCACCCTGCGTGCCGCCAACGACCGTGCCTATCATGCCCTGCTACTGACTCAGGCGCAATACCGCTGCTATGCTGACATCACCAGTGACAGCACCATCAACGTAGCCCTCGACTATTACCAACGGCACAGCCATGAGCGGGACAAACTGACAAGGTCCTACATCTACAAAGGAGCCGTTACCGAGGTGCTGGGCGCCCCCGAGAGGGCTATGACTTACTACAAGCAGGCTGTGAGTGTTGCCCCAGCCGACGATCACTGTGACCTGGGTTATGCCCTGTTGAGGATTGGCTGTCTGTACCGTGATTATCTGGTAACGGACAGCAGCGATGTCACAACTATCAAGCAGGCACTATACCATTTTGAGCACATGCCAGACAGCGCCTATATCCTGCACTGTCTGTCCTGCATCGGTAGCAGTTACATTGACGTTAACGATGATAGTGCCCTAGTGTATCTTGAGCGGGCCGACACACTGGCCAAAGCGATAGGCGACAAATACCTGGAAATCACCAATCTGCGCTACATAGCCGATCTGAAGATCGACAGTCACGACCCTAGCGTGGTCAACCAAGTCAAGAACACATCGCTGGCATCGCTGGCCAGTGACTATTGTCCACCCGAGGAGCGCACCCACCTGCTGCTGATAGCCGCCCACATGCTGGCCAAACTCAACAGGGCCGACTCGGCAAGCCTATACATGGACCAAGTGAATACAGACAGCCTGTCAGACGGACTGTGCATCCTGTACAATCTAACCAAAGCCGAAGTGGCTCTATGCCATGGCAATGTCGGCCAATACCAGTACTACTATGAGCGTGCAGATCACATCTCGGACTCGCTGGAGAGAAACGACACGCAGCGACAGTTGCGCGAAGTGGAAGCGAAATATGACAACGAGGTGCTGAGAAACAAGTCACAGACCTACAAGAGCAACTGGATTGTCTCACTGCTTGGCACAGCATTGTTTGCCGTAGCACTGCTAGCGGTGATCATGGCTATGAGGCGCAGGCTCAAACAGCATCAGAGGCAAGTGGAGGAGAGCATGATGACCATCGAACGGCTGCGCGCCGACGCCGCCACACTGACGTCACAACTCGGCGAACACCAAGCCATGAGCGACGAACTGAAGCAAGCCATTCAAGACCAAATAGGGCTGTTCACGCAACTGGTCGAGAAGCATGTCACGCAGTATGCCAATTCTCCTAACCGCTTCAGCAAAGCATTTGCTCAAGCCTATCTCTCCAAGCAGCCAGACAGCAGATTCTGGAAGGCACTGCGCACCTACGTCAATGCCCGCTACAACGACATCATCGACACCTCGCTCGCCACCTATCCCTCGCTCAACGAGACTGACGTCAGATATCTGGCTCTATACTGCTGCAATCTGCCCACTTCGGTTATCATGGCGTGCATGGGCTATAAGGAGGCACACTCGGCCTACAACAAGAAGCGACGCGTAGCGGCTGCCGTGGAATCTCCGGCGAGTCTCGATGCCTACATCGAGATGTTCAAGTAGCCACCCGAAACCACTGCCTCCCCCCTCTTAACGACTTATGCAACCGTCAATACAGAGCAGGCAGCACTAGCGACCCGCGCAACCAAGGGCTTTGACAATGGCAAGAAAAAGTTTTTTTTCTTGCCATTGTCTGCATGTTGCACTATCTTTGTGGCTAGAAACACTTAAATAATTACCCGATATGAGACGAATAATGAGTTTTGTGGCCATCGTCGTGGCATGCACCTGCTGGATGACAGCGGGTGTGCGCGAAGACTTCAAGGCCAACCCCAAGTTGAGCGCCAACAACTACCAGGCTTATCCCACCAGCGGATTCACGGCGCCGGCAGCAGCGCCGGCGGGCTACGAGCCATTCTTTATCAACCACTACGGTCGCCACGGCAGCCGCTGGCTCATCAACGAGAAGAAATACACCTATCCCTTGCAGATGCTGGAAAAGGGCGAGCGCAACGGCAAACTCACACGCCGCGGCCAGGAGGTGCTCGACGTTCTGCGCCAGGTGCATCAGGCCAGCAAGGGGCGCCTGGGCGAACTGAGCGACATCGGCCACGAGCAGCACCAGCAGATCGCGCGCCGCATGTTCAACAACTTCCCGCAGGTGTTCAAGGACGGGGCACCGGTACGGGCCCGTTCGACGGTGGTCATCCGCTGCATCCTCTCGATGCAGAACGAGGTCGATGTGCTCTCATCGCTCAACCCGCGCCTGAACATCACCACCGACGCCAGCCAAGCCGAGATGTACTACATGAACTATAGCGACAGTGTGGTCAAGCCCCTGCGCGCCAGCATGGCCGAGAAGCGTAACCAGTACTTCGAGAAATGGCTCAACCCCAAGGGTATGATGAAAAAGTTGTTTACCGACCAGAAGTTTGTCCGCGACAGCATCGACGACGGCCGCAAGATGATGCTCTACCTCATGGAGGTGACGGGCAACATGCAGAGCCACCACCAGTTTGAGCAGGTGAACCTGTATGACCTGTTCAGCGATGACGACATCTACAGCGTGTGGCGCTACAACAATGCCAGTTGGTACATCACCTCGGGCGAGACACCGCTCACGCAGTGCCGCGTCGATTACATGGAGGCCAACCTGCTGCGCAACTTCATCGAGGACGCTGACCGTGCCATCACCAGCGCCGAGCCGGCTCCGGGAGCGTCGCTGCGCTTCGGCCACGAGAGCGTGGTGCTGCCGCTGTGCTGCCTGATGGGCCTGAACGGCGCCGACTACCGCACGACCGATCTGGAAACATTGGACAAGTACTGGCAGACCTACAAGATTTTCCCTATGGCCGCCAACATCCAGTTCATCTACTTCCGCAAGGCCGGCAGCGACGACATTCTGATGCTGCCGCTGCTGAATGAGCACGAGGCCACCCTGCCCGTCAAGACCGATGTCGCCCCCTACTACCACTGGAGCGACGTACGCGACTACTTTATCGATAAACTTTCCAGTCAACCCTTCATTAACCCGAACAAATGAAACGCATCACATTATATCTGCTGGCAGCCATCGCCTGCCTCTCGCTGAGTGCTATCAACCCTGTCACACAGGTGAAGGGCAACTTTGACCGCTCGGCCAGCAACCACTATGCTTACCCCTACGGCACCGACGCCGACCTGCCGTCGCTGACCCAGGCCCCCGCGGGCTATGAGCCGTTCTTTATCGACCACTATGGCCGTCACGGCAGCCGCTGGCTCACCAACGCCCGCTACTATGAGCGTCCGTGCCAGCAGATGCAGAAGGCCCACGACGCCCACATGCTTAACCTGCAGGGCGAGCGCCTGTTCAAGGCCCTGAGGCTCATCAACGAGGCTTCGCTCCAGCGCGCGGGCGACCTGAGCGACATCGGTGCCGAGCAGCATCGCGAAATCGCCAGCCGCATGTACCACAACTTCCCCAGCGTGTTCAAGGGTGATGCCCGCGTCGATGCCCGCTCGACGGTCATCATCCGCTGCATCCTGTCGATGCAGAACGAGACCATGACCCTGCGCACCCTCAACCCGCAACTGCGCATCACCACCGATGCCAGTTACCACGACATGTACTACATGGGCTGGGGCTATGGCGAGGACACCCTGGCCAACCCGCTGCGCAAGAGTGTGGACCACATTGCTAACGACATGTATGCCAAGCACATCCATCCAGAGCGCTTTATTGCCCAACTGGTCAACGACCCCGACTGGGCCAGCGCCAACATCGATGGTCTGCAGTTGATGCGCGACGTGTTTGACATCGCCGGATCGTTGCAGGGCTTCCACGACTTTGAGGACATCAACCTGTACAATTACTTCACCAATGGCGAAATTTTTGAACTCTGGCGCCTCAAGAACATCTACTGGTACACCCACTGGGCCAATGCACCCCAGAACGGCAACCGTATGCCCTTCATCGAGCGTGCCCTGTTGCAGAACATGATTGCAACCGCCGACCAGGCCATCGCCACCGGTGAGTGCGGCGCAGCCCTGCGCTTCGGCCATGAGACCTGCGTGCTGCCCCTGGCCTGCCTCATGGAACTGGACAGTGTCAATTACAGTTGCGACGACTTGGAGACCCTGCACGAGCACTGGCAGGACTACAACATCATCCCCAAGGCCTGCAACATCCAGATGGTGTTCTACCGCCCCGTGGGGACAACCGGAAATGATGCCGACAAGATTCTTGTCAAGGTGCTGTTCAACGAGCACGAGGCCACCCTGCCCATCCAGGCTGTCGATGGCCCCTACTACCGCTGGACCGACCTCAGACAATACTATAACCGCAAACTCGCCACTCCCATCGACTGGCGCGTTGAGTAACCACGCATAATCCACAATTCAGACACTGACTGTGTCACAATAACTGAGCCCCAGCAGTCGAATTGAACTGCTGGGGCTCATTATCGGTTATTGACACCTATCGGCGACGCGGCCTGTCACGACAGCAGAGAGCGATAGATGTCCAGGTATCGGCTGGCTGCTATTGGCTCGGCATAGGTGGCCATGGCTGTCCTGCGGGCCTGCTGGCGCAGGGAGTCGAGACGGCTCTCGTCCAGGCACCAGACAATGCCGCGGGCAAAGTCCTCGCTATCCTGATAGCGAGCCACATAACCATCGGCCCAGTGGGTAATCATCTCTGGAATACCACCCACATTGAATCCTACACAAGGCGTGCCGCACGACATAGCCTCGACGATGGTGTTGGGCAGGTTGTCCTGTAACGACGGGGTGACAAACAGGTCTACGGCATTATAGAGACTGGCTATCTCGCGCTCGCTGCTCATATAGCCCACAGTATAGACTGGTAACGGCAGAGCCGACTGCACCGCCTCGGCATCGCCGCCCAGGACGATGACGCCCATTTTCCCAGCCAGTTCCGGGGCCTGCTGGACGAGATGCTCGCAGGCCTCCTTGAGGTAGCGGAAACCCTTGCGCTCGTCGGTGATGCGCTGGGCACCGAAGAGGATGAGCCGTTTGTCTGTCGGCAGGTGGTGACGCATTCGCGCTTCCTGCTGGTCCATAGGTGTGAACACGTCGGTGTCGATGGCATTGGCCGCATGGGTGACCAGGCGGCCCTGGGTCAACGGACTCTTGCGGGCCAGGTCGGCAATCCAGCGGCTACAACCCACAAAGGCCAACGGCTTGCCATTGTAAATCTCCCGCTTGCGGTCAAACACGCGACGAGCCAAGTCCACGCCGATGCCACCACCCTTGAGCATGGGGCAATGGGAACACTGCGACTGATACTTCCCGCAATCGCCCGAGTAATGGCAGATGCCCGTGAAATACCACTGGTCGTGCAGGGTCATGACCACGGGCTTACCAGCGGCCATGATACGCTCCAGTCCCTGCAGCGAGAGGAAACCTTGATTGACCCAATGCAGGTGAATGACGTCGGCCCAGTGGAAGACGTCCATCGACGTGATATCGGTCCCCACATTGGCGATATCGACTTGAAACAGGTTTTGCCTGCTCAAGCCGTTGGCTAGCCAGATGACACCGCGCTCCCACAGGAAGTTGGCCCGCAGGCGCCACGATTGCGGCAGACTGGTGACATGGTCATCGGCAGTCTTGCGGTCACGCACGAGCATACGCGCATCAGCGCCATTGCTGTTCAAGGCGTGCATCAGACGGTTGGCAGCGATGGCCGCTCCCCCCGTCCGCTCGGCTGTATTAATAATGAGTACCCGCATATTCTAGTGACAAAAGTACTAAAAGTTACATCAATGCAAGTTACATCGCTGTAACTTTTTGAGGAAAACGGCAAAAAACAAGGGATCCTCCTTGTGGAAAATCCCTTGCTGCGGAAATATGAAATATGTTTTATTATTTCCTAGTGGTCGTCATCTTAGAGTTGGGGACCAGCGGCTACCAGAGCCTTACCGGCCTCGTTGTCCTCGTACTTAACGAAGTTCTTGATGAAGCGGGCAGCCAGATCCTTGGCCTTCTCTTCCCACTGTGCTGCGTCGGCATAGGTGTCACGGGGATCCAGGATGCCGGTGTCAACGCCCTCGAGTTGGGTGGGCACTACCAGGTTGAAGTAAGGAATAACCTTGGTGGGAGCCTTGTCGATGCTGTGGTTGAGGATGGCATCGATGATACCGCGGGTGTCGCGGATCGAGATACGCTTGCCAGTACCGTTCCAGCCAGTGTTGACCAGATAAGCCTTGGCGCCGCTCATCTTCATGCGCTTAACGAGTTCCTCGGCATACTTGGTGGGATGCAGTTCCAGGAAGGCCTGGCCAAAGCAAGCGCTGAAGGTCGGGGTGGGCTCGGTGATGCCGCGCTCGGTACCAGCCAACTTGGCGGTGAAGCCGCTCAGGAAGTAGTACTTGGTCTGCTCTGCATCGAGGATCGATACGGGAGGCAGCACGCCAAATGCGTCAGCACTCAAGAAGATCACCTGCTTGGCAGCGGGAGCGTGGCTGATGGGGCGCACGATGTTCTTGATGTGGTAGATGGGATAACTTACGCGGGTGTTCTCGGTCACGCTCTTGTCGGCGAAGTCGATCTTGCCCTCGGCGTCAACGGTGACGTTCTCGAGCAGGGCGTCGCGATGGATGGCGTTGTAGATGTCGGGCTCAGCGTCCTTGTCCAGGTTGATGACCTTAGCGTAGCAGCCACCCTCAAAGTTGAAGATACCGTTGTCGTCCCAGCCGTGCTCGTCGTCACCGATGAGTTTGCGCTTGGGGTCGGTGCTCAGGGTGGTCTTGCCGGTACCCGACAGACCGAAGAAGATAGCGGTGTTCTCACCGTTCATGTCGCAGTTGGCCGAGCAGTGCATGGCAGCGATGCCCTTGAGGGGAAGGAAGTAGTTCATCATCGAGAACATGCCCTTCTTCATCTCACCACCGTACCAGGTGTTGAGGATAACCTGCTCCTTGCTGGTCACGTTGAACACGACAGCGGTGTCGCTGTTCAGACCCAGTTCCTTATAGTTGTCCACCTTAGCCTTGCTGGCGCAATATACGGTGAAATCGGGCTCCTGGTCAAACTCTTCCTCGTTCTGGGGACGGATAAACATGTTGGTCACAAAGTGAGCCTGCCATGCCACCTCCATCACGAAGCGAACCTTCATGCGGGTATCCTTGTTGGCGCCGCAGAAACCATCCACAACAAACAGGCGCTTGCCGCTCAGTTGCTTGATAGCAAGATCCTTTACAGCAGCCCAAGTGCTCTCGGTAACGGGCTTGTTATCGTTGGGGTAACCAGGTGTGGTCCACCATACGGTGTCGTGGCTATTGGCATCGTCTACGATGAATTTGTCCTTAGGCGAGCGGCCTGTGTACACACCGGTCATCACGTTGATGGCGCCCAGTTCGGTCTCCTGACCCTTGTCAAAGCCTTCCAGACCGGGTTTCATCTCCTCGTTGAACAAAACCTCATAACTGGGGTTGTACAGAACCTCGGTAACACCAGTGATACCGTACTTCTCTGCTAAGATAGCCTTATCAAATTTTGCCATAATAAATCTTTAATTATTAACTGTTTAGAAATTACCTATTTTGAAAAAGTGCTGCAAAATTACTCATTTATTTATAATGTGCAACAATGATTAAAGAAAAATTTCTTTAATCATTGCCCTATTATACTTTTTTAGCACATTCCGTTTTCTGAACCCTGCAATCCTGTGAGGGTCGAAACTACGAGTCGTGATATGCAGGAACTTTAGCAGCCGCCGCAACCGCAGTCGCAACCGTCGCCGTGCTCGTGGCCGCAACCGTCGCCACACTCCTCACAGCCGCAACCGCAACCGTGGTGCTTGGGCTGGAGTTCCTCGGGCGTGGCATCGCGCACCAGTTGCACATAACCGCTATAGCGCACGGTCTCGCCAGCCAACTGATGGTTGAAGTCCATAAACACCTTGTCGTCGGTGACCTTGACCACCTGCCCCTCGACACGCATGCCCTCCTGGGTCATCATCGGCACGATGGCGCCCTCGCGGATATGCTCGTGGTCAAACTTGCCGTCGATGTGGAAGATCTCCTTCTCCAGTTCGTACACCAGGTCGGGGTTCTTGACGCCGAAGGCCTCTTCGGGCTTCAAGGTGAAGTCAAACTTCTCGCCCTGCTCGAGGTTGATAATGTGGTTCTGGAAACCCTCGATGAGCGACAAATCCATGCCGAAGACAAACGCATCGGGATGCTCCTTATTAAACTTGAACACACTGGTCTGCTCGTCGCCATTGACCACAAAGATCTCGTACACGAGTTCTACATATTTACCTGCTTGAATTTTATCCATTGAAATGATAGAAATTGGTTTTAAAAAAATATTTTCGGCAAAGATAGCAATTAATTTCGTCATATATCGAGTTTTTAGAGTAACTTTGCACCTTTCAAAAGATTATTAGCACATGATGACCGATAAATTTGATATGGTGGCAAAAACCTTCCTGGGGCTGGAAGGTGTCCTTGCCGACGAGTTGCGCGCTCTTGGCGCCGAAGAAGTTACTGAAGGTAACCGCGTGGTTTACTTCAAGGGAGACAAGGAGATACTCTACAGGGCAAATTTCACTTGCCGCACAGCCGTTCGCATCCTCAAGCCGTTTCTGACCCTGAAGTCGACGAGCGCCGACGACCTGTACCAGCAGTTAAAATCATTTGACTGGGAGCAGTTGATGACCGTCAACACCACATTTGCCATCGACGCCACCGTCTATAGCGAGGTGTTTAACAACTCCCGCTTTGTCACCTATCGTGTCAAGGACGCCATCGCCGACTATTTCAGCGAGAAGTATGGCAAGCGCCCCAGCATCAGGCTGAGCAACCCCGAAATCCGATTCGACGTCCACATCTCGGGACGTGACGTGACCCTGTCGCTCGACAGCAGCGGAGACCCGCTGTTCAAGCGCGGCTGGCGCGTGGCGCAGACCGACGCGCCCATCAACGAGGTGCTGGCAGCGGGCATCATCATGCTCAGCGGCTGGAAGGGTGACACCGACCTGATCGATCCCATGTGTGGCTCGGGCACCTTCCTGATCGAGGCAGCCCTCATCGGCGCCAACATTGCCCCTGGTGTCTATCGTGACCAGTATGCCTTCCAGCAGTGGCCCGACTATGACGCCGACCTGTTTGACACGATCTACAACGACGATAGCGCCGAGCGCGAGTTCACCCACAAGATCTATGGCAGCGACATCGAGGGCAAAGCCATTGCCATCGCTCGTGCCAATGTCAAGAGCGCCGGCCTGAACAAGTATATCGAACTCGAGCGCCGCGACTTGCGCGACATCAACATCGTGCCCAAGGGCGGCACGCTCATCAGCAATCCGCCCTACGGCGAGCGCCTGAGCATGGACGACATCGACCAGTTCTACCGCGACCTGGGCTCCAAGTTGAAGCACACCTTTATGGGCTATAACGCTTGGCTCATCTGCAGCGACAAGGAGCAGTCGTTCAAGATCGGCCTCAAGCCGTCGGTACGCTATGCCCTGAACAATGGCGGACTGGACTGCGAACTGCTCCAGTTTGTCATCTTCGACGGTACCTACGACGAACTGCGCGGGCGTGGCGAGCACATCCGCAACGAGGGTTTCCGCAGCAGTGAGCGCAGCCAGGGCAACTACCATGCACGCCGTGTCGAGGGTGCGGCCAATGACCGTCCCCGTCGCCGCGATGACGCCCCCGCCTTGCGTGACGATGAGCGCCAGCGCCGCGACAAGATTGCCCGTGACCGCCGCCTGATGTCACAGGTCGACAATCGCGACAAAGCCGGTCGCTACGACGATGACTTTGACCAGGAATTCCGCCACACCTCTACCTTTGCCAAGCGCATCCTGCGCGACCGCAAGCCCACCCTCGGTGCTGACATGGAGGTACCCATCGTGCATGGCCGCCGCAAGAGTTGGAAACGCCGTGGCCTGGATGAGCCCACCGACCAGAAGCCCGACGGCAACAACGACGAGTAAGGTCTTCCCTCGATCAGAGGACCATTCTCGCATTTATACTACATACACGACTATCAGTTGATAGCAGATCATTTCAGATGGCAACTTGAACAGCACAGGCAACTATCTCAATCATCATGTTGTAGGGGTTGTCTGTGATTTTCAATACCCAAGTCATGGCAGCAAGGGAACATATCAACGACTACTTTAACGGACGCCCGTTTATGACGCTGTGTGCGCTGGCCCTGGTGGCGGCGACACTGGTGGCGCTGTCGATGGGCGTGCAGCCGCAGGCCTCCGAGAGCACGGGCTTCTTCTTTACCTTGAGGGGATCGCTCATCGAGGCAGGGCCGATGTCTGCCGCCGTCAACGTGCTGGGCCTGTTGGTCACCGGTGGCATCATGCTGGCGCTGAACAAGGTGTTCAGTTATGTGCGGGCGGTGACCCACCTGTTTGTGTCGCTCTTCTTCCTGCTGCAAGTGGCCAACCCGTCGGGACTGGTAGCGTTCAATGCCGGCACCCTGCTCTCGCTGGTCACGGCACTGGCCATCATGCCACTGTTTGCCTCCTATCAGGACCGGCACTCCCAGCGCAGCATTTTCCTCATCTTTGCCCTTGCGGCGACGGGCAGCATGTTCCACTACGGATTTCTGGTGCTGATACCGGCCTTCCTGCTCGGCTTTCTCAACATGGGTGTACTCAACCTCAAGGGGTTGCTGGCCATGCTCTTCGGTCTGGTCACACCCTTCTGGATAGCACTTGGCCTAGGCATCACGCAACCGGCGTCGTTCACACTGCCGCACATCGACGGCATCTGGACCCAGGCTGGCACGCTCCACACCAATCTGCTGCTCCTGCTGTCGGTGCTCACCGCCCTAGCAGGCATCCTGCTGGCCGTCATGAATCTCATGACCATCATGAACTACCGGAGGCAGACGCGTGTCTATAACGCCTTCTTCGTCTTTATGCTCGCTGTGGTGGTGATTGCCCTGTGCATCGACTACAGCGACGTAGCGGTCTACCTGCCGCTGCTCAACCTCATGGTGGCCATCCAGTTGGCCCATGCCCACACGCTGCGCACCACCATCCCGCACCGCTATGTGTTCCTGCTCCTGCTCATCGCGGGCTGCATGGCTTTTTTTGCTGCTAACCTGATGGCGCCATGACAATCATCATCGACAATCATATCCCACACATCCAAGGCCTGATCGAGCCTTATGCCGAGGTCCTGTATCTGGAGCCTAGCGACATCACCCGCGAGGTCGTGCGCGAGGCCGACGCGCTCGTTGTCCGCACCCGCACCCGCTGCAATGCCGACCTGCTCGACGGCAGCCGCGTGCGATTCATCGGCTCGGCAACCATCGGCACCGACCACATCGACCTGGACTATTGCGCCCAGCACGGCATCACCGTGCGCAATGCCCCTGGCTGCAACGCGCCAGCCGTGGCCCAATGGGTATTCTGTGCCATCAACGCCTGGATGCGGCACCGCGGCATCGCCACGCCCAGCGGTCTGACGCTAGGCATCGTGGGCGTGGGCCACATCGGATCGATCGTCGCCCGCTGGGCTTCCCGACTGGGCTTCGACGTCATGCTCAACGACCCACCCCGGCAGAGCATGGACGACAACGCCAATATCCCCTTCTCGACACTGGAGCAGTTGCAGCGCCGCTGTGACATCATCACCTTCCACACCCCCATCACCCGCGACGGGCAGTGGCCCACCTGGCACCTGTGTGACCAGGCGTTTCTCGACGGCATGAGCCGTTGCCGCCTCATCCTGGATGCGGCCCGTGGCCCGATTGCCGACAACGCGGCACTCTTGCACTGGCCTGGCGACGTAGGGCTCGACTGCTGGGAGAACGAGCCTTGCATCTCCCCTGCCCTGCTCGACAAGGCCATCGTGGCCACACCCCATATAGCGGGCTATAGCCGTGAAGGCAAGCAGCGCGGCACCGCCATGATGCTTGCCGCATTAAATGAATTCTACGGCTGGGACATCCCCGTCCCCGAGATTGCCGCCCCCGCCACAGGCGCGGTCCAGGTAACCCTCGACGGCATCGCCGCCAGTTACGACATCCTGGCCGACACGGCCCGTCTTAAGGCTGATCCATCGGCCTTCGAGACCCTGCGCAACCATTACTGCCACCGCCCCGAGTACCAACACTGAGCCTCTGACCCGAGAACGGATCTGTCACCAATGTGCCTGGTTGATATCATCAAAATCGGTGTGTTGGGATAAAAATATGGTGCCTACTGTAGGACGGGCATCAAAAAATCACTATCTTTGTCGCACAATACATGACATCAATTAATAACTAAACTAACACTATCACAATGAAAGAGTTAAAAGGAACCAAGACCGAAAAAAACCTGATGGAAGCCTTCGCTGGCGAGTCACAGGCCCGTAACAAGTACACCTACTATGCCTCCAAGGCCAAGAAGGACGGTTATGTGCAGATCGCAGCCCTGTTTGAGGAGACCGCCAATCAGGAGAAGGAGCATGCCAAACTGTGGTTCAAGCACCTGCAGGGTGGCGCCGTGAAGGGCACCATCGAGAACCTCGAGGACGCTGCCGCTGGCGAGAACTTCGAGTGGACCGACATGTACAAGCGCATGGCTCAGGAGGCCCGCGAGGAGGGCTTCATCGAGATCGCCGAGCAGATGGAGGGCGTTGCCGCCATCGAGAAACTGCACGAGGAGCGCTACCTGAAGTTGTTAAGCAACATCAAGCAGGACATCGTGTTCTCGCGCGACGGTGACACCATGTGGCAGTGCAGCAACTGCGGCCACGTGGTCATCGGCAAGAAGGCTCCCGAGATGTGCCCCGTGTGCAACCATCCTCAGGCCTACTTCCAGATCAAGGCCGAGAACTATTGATTCTCGATGCCCGTGTAATGGCTTATGCGGGGCTGCGCTTGGCGCGGCCCCGTGTTTTGTTTATGCCCTGCCAGCACCCTCGAATCGCCACAGAATCAGGCACCAGGCACCGACAGGCGGAAACATTCAGATACATTTGGCACAGACCTCATCAATGCTCTAATAAATTTTGATCATTCTGGCTGCGCCTCAGCCATTGAAAACCAGTTTTCATGGCACTCGGGGTTGCACAAAATTTGGCATTGTGCTCGATTTGCACAAATTTTTATTACCTTTGCAGGTTAAAACCAAGATTTTAAGATTTTCATGAAGAAAGACGACGACGAACTGGAAGGCATGGAGCAGCAACCTGCCGAGGACAATATCCAAGACGATCAGGCCAACGATAACGACGCCTCCACCCCCGACGGGGGCGAGGGTGCCGAGCCCGAGGCTCACTCCTCCTACCAGGTGCCTAAAGATAAGAAACTGCAACTGAGCGGCATGTACGAGAACTGGTTTCTCGACTATGCCTCCTACGTGATCCTGGAGCGTGCCGTGCCCCACATCGAGGACGGCTTCAAGCCTGTGCAGCGCCGCATCATGCATGCCATGAAGGAGGCCGACGATGGCCACTTCAACAAGGTGGCCAACATCGTGGGACTGACGATGCAGTACCACCCGCATGGCGACGCCTCGATCTACAGCGCGCTGGTGCAGTTGGGGCAGAAGGAACTGCTCATCGACACCCAGGGTAACTGGGGCAACATCCTCACGGGCGATGGCGCGGCTGCCGGCCGTTACATCGAGGCCCGACTGAGCGAGTTTGCACTCGACGCGGTCTATAACGCCAAGGTCACCGACTGGGGCCTCTCCTACGATGGCCGCAAGCGCGAGCCGCTCACCCTGCCCGCCAAGTTCCCCTTGCTGCTCACTCAGGGCGCCGAGGGCATCGCCGTGGGCCTGTCGTGCAAAATCCTGCCCCACAACTTCAACGAGGTCATCGATGCCGCCGTCCACTACCTGCGTGGCGAGGAGTTCCACCTCTACCCCGACTTCCAGACGGGCGGCTACATCGACGTGAGCCACTACAACGACGGCGAGCGTGGCGGCAGCGTGCGCGTCAGGGCCAAGATCGAGAAACTCGACAACAAGACCCTGCTGGTCAAGGATGTGCCCTATGGCAAGACCACGGGCAACGTCATCGAGTCGATCCTCAAGGCGGGCGAGCGCGGCAAGATCAAGATACGCAAGGTCGAGGACAACACCAGCGCCACGGCCGAGATCATCGTCTCGCTGCAGGCGGGCACGAGCAGCGACATCGCCATCGATGCCCTCTATGCCTTTACCGACTGCGAAATCTCCATCTGGCCCAACTGCTGCGTCATCATGGACCAGAAGCCGCAGTTCCTGACCGTGAGCGACGTGCTGCGCTACAGCGTGGACCGCACGCGCGACATCCTGCGCCAGGAACTCGAGATACAGCGGGGCGAGACCATGGAGGCCCTGCACAGCGTCTCGCTCGAGAAGATCTTTATCGAGGAGCGCATCTACAAGGATAAGGAGTTTGAAAACGCCAAGGACCAGGAGCGCGCCCTCAAGCACATCGACAAGCGCTTGACGCCCTACAAGCCCCAGTTCTACCGCGAGATCACCCGCGACGACCTGCTGCGCCTGCTCGAGATCCCGATGAAGCGCATCATCAAGTACAACAGCGACAAGGCCGAGGAGAACATCGCTCGCCTCAACGACCGTGTCGCCGAGATCGATAACCACCTCGCCCACTTGACCGACTACACCATCGAGTGGTTTGAGGGTCTCAAGACCAAGTATGGCGCCAAGTATCCGCGCCGCACGGTCATCCGCGAGTTCGACACCATCGTGGCCAGCAAGGTGGCCGAGGCCAACCAGAAACTCTACATCAACCGGGCCGACGGCTTCATCGGCACGGGACTCAAGAAGGATGAGTTTGTCTGCAACTGCTCGGACATCGACGACATCATCATCTTCTACAAGGATGGCAAGTTCAAGGTCACCAAGGTTGCCGACAAGATCTATGTGGGCAAGAACATCCTGTACCTGAATGTGTTCAAGAAGGGCGACACCCGCACCATCTACAACGTCCTGTACCAGGATGGCCGCGGCGGCACCACCTACATGAAGCGCTTTGCCGTGACGGGCATCACCCGCGACAAGGAGTATGACGTCACCCAGGGCAAGCCGGGCAGCAAGATCGTGTGGTTCACGGCCAACCCCAATGGCGAGGCCGAGGTGCTGCGCATCACCCTCAAGCCCAAGTTCAGGCTCAAGATCCTGCAGTTTGACGTCAACCTGGCGGACCTGGCCATCAAGGGCAAGCAGGCTCGGGGCAACATCGTCACCAAGAACGAGGTGCACCGCATCTCGCTCAAGGAGGCGGGACAGTCCACGCTGGGCGACCGCGAGGTGTGGTTCGACCCGGACATCCTGCGCATCAACTATGAGAACCATGGGCGCTCGCTGGGTCTGTTTGGCGGCGAGGACCGCATTCTGGTCATCATGCAGGGCGGCGAGTTCTACACCACCAGTGCCGAAGCCACCAACCACTACGACGAGGGCATCCTGCGCATCGAGAAGTTCGACAAGGACAAGGTGTGGACGGCGGTTCTCTTTGACGCCGACCAGGGCCACCACTATGTGAAGCGCTTCACCCTCGAGGACAGCACGCGCAAGCAGAGCATCATCGGCACCAATGCCGACTCGCGCCTGCTGCTGCTCAGCGACGAGCCGTGTCCGCGCTTCGAGGTCAAGATGGGTGGCGACGACGCCTTCCGCGAGCCGTTTGTCATCGATGCCGAGGAGTTTATCGGCGTCAAGACGTTCAAGGCCAAGGGCAAGCGTGTCACCAACTGGACGGTCGATACCATCACCGAGGTCGAGCCGCGCGAGCCGGCGCCTGTCGAGCAGGCCGAGCCCGTGGTAGCGCCCACCGACGATGCCACCGCCGACGACACTACCGCCACACTTCGCACCGACGGCATCAGCCAGGACGAGGTGCTCGACCAGTTCACCGGCCAACAGCGGATCCCCTTCGACGAGTAAATAAACTGCAAAGCAGGCTTCTGCGCAGGTCGAAGGCCTGCACATGGTCGAAGGCCATGACTTGAGTCAACCCCACGGTAAGTGGTCGAAGACTACGCGAGCGTGGGGAGGCCACGAGGCTGTCACCTCACTGTGATACCGAGGGCCACGAGGCTGTCACTTCACTGTGATATCACGCAGAAAATGAGAAGAATAACCATATACTTGACAATGCTGCTCCTAACGGCGTTGAGCGCTGCGGGGCAGCAGGCGCAGACGGTGCTGATGGTGGATGCGGGCTATGCCTCGGTCCACGACAGTTACCTCACGCCCATCACCTACGACGGACTCGACCTGGGCCTCTCCATCGAGGCCACGCGCTGGACACGCTTCGCGCCCGAGCGGTGGCTGTGGCAACTCAGCGTGGGTGCCGACTATAATTATGTGGAGAATCCGGCCCAGAACAACGACCTGCACAAACTTATGGGCGACATCGCGTTTGGCATGCAGCGGGCCTGGATGGGGGTGATGCACCCGCGGCTGGGCCTCTCGGTCGGCCCGATGGCGCAGGTGCGCGCCGGCATCGTCTATGATGCGGTCAACAGCAACAATCCCGTCACCGTGCGTGCCCACGCCAACCTGGGCGCGACGGGCATGGCCTGGTTCGGCACGCATCTCTGGCGCTTGCCCGTGACGCTGCGCTACCAGTTGCAGTTGCCCGTGGCCGGGGTGTTTTTCGCTCCTGAGTATGACGAGAGTTACTACGAGATCTACCTGGGCAACCACAAGCACCTGGCCCACCTGGGCTGGTGGGGCAACCGCCTGGACATGACCCACTACCTGGGGGCCGACCTGCACCTGGGCAAGACCACCTTGCGCCTGGGCTACCGCACCCGCATGGAGCACTGGACGGTCAGCCACCTCCACGTCCACGACGTCACCCACGCCGTGGTCCTCGGCGTCTCCCTGTAAAAAAACGACTCAAACAACAACTATGACAACTCATTTTAATCACACATATCAGCAGACGACATCAATAATTTGGGCAAAGTTGTTCAAGTTGTTCGAGTTGTCGTTCATGAAACATGGTGCTTATTGTCTTGCTTTGATCGGTGTGCTGTTGGGCTGCGTGGGGTGTGCCGAGCAGGACGAGTTCCAGCACGACCAGGTGGGCAACTTCGAGGCGCTCTGGACGATCATCGACGAGCACTACTCGTTTTTTGACTACAAGCAGGTCGACTGGCAGCAGGTGCACAACCGCTACCGCGCCCTGGTCGCTAACGACATGACCGACAGAGAATTGTTTGACGTCTGCGGCGACATGCTCAAGGAGTTGCGCGACGGCCACACCAACCTCATCGCCAGCCACGACGTGTCGCGCTACTGGATCTGGGAGCAGTGGCCCGTCAACTACGACGAGCGCCTCATCGACGAGCACTACCTCAACTTCGACTACAAGATGGCCAGCGGCATCAAGTACCAGATCCTGCCCCAGAACTTCGGCTACATGTACTATGGCTCGTTCTCGTCGAGCATCGGCGAGGGCAACCTCGACCTCATCCTCAGTTACCTGTCCACCGCCGACGGCCTCATCATCGACGTGCGCAACAACGGCGGCGGCCTGCTCACCAACGTCGAGACCCTCGTCTCGCGCTTCATCGACGGCAGGACCCTCGCCGGCTACATCCGCCACAAGACCGGCCCGGGCCACAACGACCTGAGCGACCCCTACCCCTACTACTTCGAGCCCACCCGCAACCACCTCCATTACCTCAAGCCCGTCGTCGTGCTGGCCAACCGCGGCTCGTTCAGCGCCACCAACAATTTCGTCTCGATCATGAAGGGCCTCGGCCAGGTCACCGTCGTGGGCGACACCACAGGCGGCGGCTGCGGACTGCCCTTTACCAGCGAACTGCCCAACGGCTGGCGCGTGCGCTTCTCGTCATGCCCCATCATGGATCCCCAGGGACGCCTCACCGAGTTTGGCGTCGCCCCTGACGTCCGCGTCGACCTCGACCCCGACGACCGCACCCACGACGCCCTGCTCGACACCGCCATCCGCCTCCTCACCGCCGCCACCGCCCAATAATCCCACGAGGGGAGCGCACTCCGCGCGACTGTACAACTAACAACTAACAACTAACAACTACACAACTAACAACTACACAACTACACAACTAACAACTACACAACTAACAACTACACAACTAACAACCAACAACCAACAAACCCCGTTGTTTTTGTGTTTTAAGTTTTTTTAACAGTAAAATACCCCTCCGCTACAGATATTGGCTGTATTTTTGTGTGCAATATACTATTTAGATAGGGATTTCCGATTTAGGGAACCAAAGTATCTAGCAGTCAACATCTAAGGGACGTGGCTCAGCCTAACGACATGCGACAGGCTAGGAAACAAGGCAAACAAACCACTTCTCGCACCTGCTGACTACATGACTTAACGATAACCCCCTATCACAGACTGTAATCAAGAAGATTGAAAAACTATTAATTTTTAATTTGTGGATTATATGAAAAAGAAATTAACAACTTTGTTGTTCGGCCTGCTGCTAGCGGTGGGCTGGACTGGTAATGCTTCGGCACAAGCCCTACCCAATGGCGGCTATGCCGATCGTCTGGGCCTCACCGAAGTCACCGCCCCTCAAGGCACAAGTGACGTTGTGAAAAAGGCCCAGAAGAAGACATCACAACAATTGATGTCCACGAACACTGGTGCTAGCACCCGAATGAATGCTCCCAAGCGAGCTGATGCCAACCCCGAGATGGTTTCACTGACCAGGGCCCAGGCCGAGGCACTGACCTACAAGTGGCGTGACGCTCAGAACGTTGAGCATGAAAGCAACGCAGCCCAAGAGGCTACCGACCCCTATCAGATGTATGAATTGCTCCGATTTGTGTACGGCAACCCCGCATTCCCCGGCCCCCGCTACACTGCTTGGTCCAATAACGACACCCGCGAGCGCGAGGTTTACTATGGCCCCATGGAGGGCGGTTGGGATCTCGTAGCTGCCAGCAGTGCTGTTCAAACTGGCGATGATATTGTCATTACTGTCGCTAGCGGATATGTGGGCATCAAGTCTATCTATGTCTATAACGGATCTACCGCCCTTACTTATTGGGTAGGAGGAACAGGCACAACCGCCGGGACGTCTCCCAGCAGCTGGATTTATGACACCAACACTGATTACTACTCGACATGCAGATGGATCAGCAATGGTGATGGCAGCTGGTGGTTGACTTATGGTGACAACACCGGTGGTGCCGGAGGTAAGATTACTATTCCTTACAGCGCACTTCAAGGAGCCACCAACGTAAGAGTGGTCATCAATACCAAGACCGATGACGGCTATACTCAAAATGATGGTGTCACCACCGAACAAGGTGATATCACCGTCAATGGCGAAACCCAAAACATAGCCGAATCTGCCTTTATGGATTACACGTGGGAACTCACAGTCGCTGAGGCTCCAGTGGAGGGCGAGTACGTCCAGGGTACTGTTGCCGCTCCTAACCAGGAGGGTTACACGGCGCTGATCGTATCAGTTAAGGACGATGCCACGCCCATGGATGAAACCTTTACAAACTATGACCAGAAGAACGGTAACCTGTTCCTCAACAGCAAGACCGAGGTCATTAACTACTTTGCCACAAGAATCAACTACATCAAGCTGCTCACCGACGGCATGCGCATCGGCTCCAACAGTGACTACAGCCGCGGCACCGTCTTCAACTGCACGGGTACTTACAACAAGTTCTTCATCCTGGGCAAGGGACAGTCGCGCCAGAAGGACAGTTACGTCGTCAACACGCTCGAGCCCTACTATGGCCTCATGGGTGAAGAGGGCCCCTTCAAGTATATGTTTGAGGAATTCAGCCCCGTACAGCCCGATACCCAGACCGAGATTACTGACTTCTACAAGAAGATGATGGAGGGTAGCACCTATAGTGTTGCCCATGACTGCGCATCGGTAATCCAGAACAACCACCAGTTCTCGATGACGGGCAATGCAGGCACCGACTCCTACTACCTGTCGGGCTTGAACTTCTTCTACCCGGACTATCGTCTGAAATACTGGACAACTTCCTATACTTCAGGCTACTACAGTTACACCGTTGACGGTCGCACGATGAACCCCTACTTCAGCATTACGGGTTCTTCGGGTACTAACGGATTCCGTGACTGTCCCAGCTACTGTGCCCACTTTGCACAGTACAACCAGCAGTATGCCCCCAAGATGGGTATCTACAAGATCACCCTCGACGCCGAGGCTTCCAAGAACACCGAGAAGGACAAGACCTACAACGTGACCCTGACTTGGGTTTCGTCACTTAACGAGATGTCGGGCCACGAGGTTGACCAGCTCTACACCATGTATATCGTGGACGAGGACGGCGACACCACCAAGATCAATCCCACCCAGGTGACCAACCTGCAGGACAGCGAGGGCAACAGCATCACCACCAACCCGTGCACGGTGACCCAGGTGACCTATGAGGTGCCCCAGAACGAGCACAGTTACACGATCGTTTACCAGATCAAGGGCCAGGAGAACGCATCAGGTGAGCCTGCATTTGTTGCTTTGAGTAACATTGACGATGTCATCATCCCTGGCTGGAACGACTTCCTGTCGTTGAGTCTCGACCACTATGAAAGTGACTTTAAGATTTCGGAACAGAAAAACTGGTATCGCAATTTCCTGCTCGTAGCTAACGAGAACGAGGACAATGCCCTCACCGTTAAGCGCATCAACGCTGGTGAGAGCCTCTTCAAGCTGTATCGCTACGACTATCATGATCCAAAAAAGGTACTCACTGAAATTGCAGAACTCACCTTTGCTGACAATCACGACGGCAAGTCAGTACATTATGGTGTTACCTATAACACTGATAACTACAGGATTCTCAGACCCGAGGGTAATGCCAACAAGTATGAACTGGCAACTATGGGAATTCCCACCCAAGGTGACTTGCGCATCAATGGCAATGGTGATATCATTATCTATCCCAACGGCTACCACGTGAACTTCAAGTCCATCGAGGTCTATAACGGCAAAACCCGCTTGACCTACTGGAACGCACCCACCAGCACAACCGGCACCAGCCCGCTGCCCGGCGACTGGATTCTGTCACCTGGTTCGCAATGGGAACCTTTCACCACTGATGACAACGACCGCGTTTACTACATCGAGGGTGGCGGCTACATCGCTATTCCCGACATGCTGAACAACAGCAACTACAACGACCTGAGGGTTGTCATCAAGGCCTATGGCGACGGCTCGTCGATCGCACGCATCTCGGTCAACGACGTCCCCAAGAAGCTGCAAAACAACAATCCCAGCTACACGACCACCTGGACGTTTGACGCCAACGGCGCCGCCCACGCGCCCAAGCGTGCTATCGAGAACCACACTTCCAGCCTCGTCTTCACCGCCAACTGCAATGGCTCGGGCACTGCCGACGATGGTGCAACTTGGACCGTAACGTCTGATGCTGCTGAGTCGAACTTTGACAATACTAAGGGTATCCACTACGGAACAAAGAATGCATCCGTAAGTTACCTTCGCTTGACGACCAGCAGCATTCCCGGCACCATCAAGAAGATTGTTGTCAACGCTTCTCGTGGCAGCAATAATGCTTACCTTGATGTCACCGTGGGTGGTGCAGCATTCGGCACCCAAGGTCTCGCCCTTACCACTTCTGCCGAAGAATATACCTTCGAGGGTAGCGCTAGTGGTCAAATCGTTGTAGAACTTTATAAAACAGATCACAACTCCACCAAACAGGCTCTGTACTGCAAGTCGGTTACGGTTTACTACGAGACCGAGGGCGGCGACAATCCTCCCACGCCCGTAGAGGACGGTATTATCCGCCTGGGTCACTTGCCCATTGTTGACCAGTTCAACGCACCCACCGACAAGAATGAGCATCCACGTCGCTATGTTTACCTGCTGAAGTATGAGCCCGAGCAGGGTGATGCTAAGCAGAGTGGTACCGTTGAGGTTCCCGTATTGCACACCGACGCTGTCGTTAACGGTTTCTATACTGCCGATGACGTAGCAAGCGATGTGGACCGCCACCTCACTCTCGATATCATGAGTGCTGACGTAACAATGAACCTGCCCACCGGCGAGCCCGACCTGCTCCACTATCGCATCCAGGGCAAGGCCAATGGACTGCCTGCTGACAATGGCGACATCATTTCCAGCATGCAGCAGTCTTCGGGTCGCTACAGGGAGATGAATGTGAACTCACCTCTGTACGTTGCCGATGAAAACTTCACCTATCCCGCAGGCGAACTGGAATACTTCAATAGCAAAAATCCTGTGACTGGTGAGTATGGCTCAAACTACGAGACCTACGCTCCCACTGTAACCACATGGGGTCTTGATCGCCGCTACTACGAGACCGACCACCTGGATAACACCTATGGTGCTCCCATCTGGAAGACTGGCGTCGGCCAGGTTCGCGTGATCAGTTCTGAGGCTCAGATGCAGCGTGGTCCTAACAACTCAACCCAGTGGACCGAGAAAGTTACTACTGGTGAGGGCGACCAGGCTGTTACCACGACCACCAATTGCAGTCTGTACTTCCTTGGCGTGGAAGCATTCGGCGACCTGCCCAGCACCGATGTAACCAACATTATTTACGAGCCCTACATGTTCCGTGTTTGGATCTACAGTCCGAGCGGCAAGTTGCGTGGTTGCACTTACTACGAGGCTGGCGAGGGCACCGATCCCAACAAGCCCGGTGCACACTGGGAAGGCGATGGAACGTCCTACACTGGTCCTGTATGCGTATATACTGGCGAGACTACCGATGGTCACCTCGTTCTTGACCTGCAAGACATGTCTGAGGGCAACAACGAGCCTTGGAACACTAAGGTACAGTTCGGTGCTGTCGATAACATCGATGACCTGATTGTTTACGTTCGCTATTACTACAAGTCAACGGGTAAGGTTATCGGCGCACAAAACATGCTGCGCGCTCTGCGTGATGGCGAAACGCCTGAGGTTCCCAAGTTCTATGCTACAGAGAACGAAGACAATCCTGGCATCTCGACTGGCATTGTTGAACTGTGGAACAACATCTATCACGGCGAGGTGGTAAGCACTACCTATGTTAACGCTCAGGGTGTCATCAGCGAGAAGCCCTTCGACGGTTTCAACATCGTGATTACCCGTTACAGCGACGGCACCGTTTCCACGACCAAGGTCGTTAAGTAATGACACATGATGAGCCTCATCGGCTCATCTCCCAACCGATAGAAAAGAAGGCAGCCCCGCCTCGGGGCCGCCTTCTTTTTTTTTCCTGTTTTCCGCATTGGGGCACGCCGTTGTGTTGCTCTAGATAAGCAGGTCGAAGGCCTGCTCAAGGCCAGCGGCCTTGACTTGAGGTAACACCACGGCGCGAGGGCTGTAGGTCCTCGTGGCGTGGTGGCTCGAATGCTACTCACGATGGGCCCTGAAGG
>ONQS01000018.1 GCA_900320055.1 uncultured Prevotellaceae bacterium | reverse complement strand
TGCACCCCAAAGAAACCAAAACTGATATTCCACAGTTGGTTGAATTTCAAATCCGGTTTTGTCTTCATAATAGTCGATGGTTTTATGATTTTGTGATAATTTTATTCTATATCAGGTTAAGCACCTACAAAAATAACACATTCCTCTCCATTTTTATTATTAATAATGTGCGCCAACTTCAAAAAATCAATGCAACCGATTGCATTATCCTTGCTATTTGGTGGTGTGAGGGGAATTATGTACCTTTGCAGGCTGGAAGATAACAACAAACAAGATATAGACTATGTCATTACAATGTGGAATCGTGGGGTTGCCCAATGTGGGAAAATCAACCCTGTTCAACTGCCTGTCGAATGCCAAGGCGCAGTCGGCCAATTTCCCCTTCTGTACTATTGAGCCCAACGTGGGCGTTATCACCGTGCCCGATGAGCGACTCAACGAACTGGCCAAACTGGTCAACCCCGCACGCATCGTGCCCACTACGGTCGAGATCGTGGATATCGCGGGTCTGGTCAAGGGGGCTAGCCGTGGCGAGGGCTTGGGCAACAAGTTCCTGGGCAATATCCGTGAGACAGACGCCATCATCCACGTGTTGCGATGCTTTGACGACGACAATGTCACCCATGTCGACGGATCGGTCGATCCAGTGCGCGACAAGGAGGTCATCGACCTGGAGTTGCAACTGCGTGACCTGGAGACCATCGAGAGCCGCATCAGTCGTGTGCAGAAGCAGGCTCAGACCGGGGGCGACCGTGAGGCGAAGGTGCAATACGAGGTGCTGAAGCGCTACAAGGAGGCTCTGGAACAAGGCCGTAGCGCGCGCACTGTGGAACTGCTCAACAAGGACGAGGAAAAGATTGCCCACGAGTTGTTCCTGCTCACCAACAAGCCCGTGCTCTACGTCTGCAATGTGGACGACAAGAGCGCCGTCAGCGGCAATGCCTATGTCGACGCCGTGCGAGAGGCTGTCAAGGACGAGAATGCGCAGATCCTGGTAGTCGCTGCGCAGACCGAGAGTGAGATCGCCGAACTCGATGACTATGAGGAGCGCCAGATGTTCCTGGCCGAGATTGGTCTGGAGGAGAGCGGCGTGAACCGCATCATCAAGTCGGCCTATGCCTTGCTCAATCTTGAGACTTTCCTTACCGCTGGTCCCAAGGAGGTGCGCGCTTGGACCTACAGGCGTGGCAGCAAGGCCCCGCAGTGTGCCGGTGTGATTCACAGCGACTTTGAGCGTGGCTTCATCCGTGCCGAGATCATCAAGTATGACGACTACATCCACTATGGCAGTGAGGCCGCCGTCAAGGAAGCCGGCAAACTCCATATCGAGGGCAAAGAGTATGTCATGCAGGATGGCGACATCGTCGTGTTCCGCTTCAACGTCTGACGAAGTCCCCTGCTATTGTGGCAGGTTTTTTTCCTGCCTTAAGTCTGCACAGTCAATAATAAATCAACAACTCTTGCGTTATTGTAATAAATAGCAAGAGAAAACTGCCTATGCCAAAAAGAGTACTTTTGGTCAATAAGTTTTATTATCCCCGAGGAGGCGACTGTGTCGTCGTCCTCAACACCGAGGCTCTGCTCCGTGAGAACGGCGTGGAGGCTCAGGTGTTTGCTATGGATTATCCCCAAAATCTGCCGGCACACTATCAGGACCGCTTCGCTAGCCGGGTGACCTTCGGTGGCGGATTGAGCGCGCAGTGGCGTGCCATGAAGCGCACATTGGGCATGGGTGACGTGCGAGAACGCTTCGAGGCTGTGCTCGACGACTTCAAGCCCGATGTGGTCCACATGCACAATGTGCACAGTTACCTGTCACCGGTGGTGGGGGAGTTGGCCCACAAGCGTGGCATCCGCGTGGTGTGGACTCTGCATGACTACAAACTGCTCTGCCCGCGGTATGACTGCCTGTTGAGCGGCAAGCCGTGTGAGAAGTGCTTTGCGGGGGCAAAATTCAACGTTGTCACCCATCGCTGCATGAAGGGGTCGCTCCCCGCCAGTGCTGTGGCATGGCTCGAAGCCACCAAGTGGAGCCGGCGCGCGCTCGAGAAGTGCACCGACGCCTTTGTGTGCCCCAGCGAGTTTATGGCGCAGAAGATGAGGGACGGCGGTTTTGACTCAGCCAAAGTTAAGGTGCTCAACAACTTCCTGGATCCTGTCAAACTCGTGCGCTACCAGCAGATGAGCGAGGATGTGCCTCGTCAGGACTACTACTGCTTTGTGGGACGCCTGTCTGCCGAAAAGGGCATCGAAAACCTTCTTGAGGTGGCTTCGCGGCTGCCCTACAAACTCAAGGTGGCCGGTAGCGGAACGCTCGAGCCTGCCATGCGCATCAAGTATGCCGATAGCCCCAATATCGAGTTCCTGGGTATGATAGATGCCCCGGCTGTGGCCAGTCTGCTGGCTAAGGCTCGTTTCAGCATCGCTCCCTCGCAGTGGTATGAGAATAATCCGTTGAGCGTTGTTGAGTCGTTGTGCGCCGGCACTCCAGTCGCTGGCTCCAATATGGGCGGCATTCCCGAACTCATCGACAGCAGCAACGGCATCGTGTTCCAGCCATGGGAACAGGACACGCTCGAGACGGCCATTACCATGTCGATGGCGCGCGATTGGGACTATGCCGGCATTGCCAGCAAGGCGCTGCAGCGCTTTGCCCCCTCGACCCATCTCGAGACGCTGATGAGGGATATCTACCAAATTTGATGCACTGAGTTGCGTTTTTTTATTACCTTTGCACAATATTTTACCTTTACACTAGTTTATTTAGTGTAAAGGCTTATTGACTAAAGCAATGAAGAATGTGATTCAGGGCAGTCTGATCACCACTTTCAGGTGCAATGCGCAGTGCAACATGTGCAATATCTGGAAGTTCCAGACAAGCCCGAGCGAAGAAATAGACGCTTCTTACTATGAGAAACTGCCCGCGGGGTTGCGCATCAACATCACGGGCGGCGAGCCTACGTTGCGTCCCGACATCGACAAAATTTTTGAAATTCTATATCCAAAATCACGACTCCTTGAACTGAGTACCAATGGTTACAATACCAAGAAGATTGTGGAGTTGGCCAACAAATATCCCAATATCCTGATCAGGGTGAGTGTCGAGGGTCTGCCCAAGATCAACGACGCCAAGCGTGGCATCAAGGATGGCTTTGACCATGCCCTGCGCACCATGCTCGAGTTGAAGAAGACCAAGTGCAAAAACATCGGCTTTTCGGTCGTCATCTCGCCCGACAATTACAAGGATCTGCTCTACCTCTATGACCTGTGTGTGGCTCTGGATGTGGAACTGGGCAACAGCGCGGTGCACAACTCATGGTACTTCCACAAGGACGATAACCAGATCGAGAGTGAGGAAGCCCTGCGGCAGCATGAGTTGTTTGTCAAGGCTCTGCTCACCAGCAAGCGCCGTCACTTCAAGGACCGCCTCAAGGACTATGGCCGTGCCTACTTCAACCGCTCGATACACCGTCGCCTGCGCGGCGATACCGACGAGTATCGTCCGCCCTGCGGTGCCCTGAGCGACTTCTTCTTTATCGATCCGTGGGGCAATGTGACACCCTGTAACGGCAGCGGCGAGGAATGGATTATGGGTAACATCAAGGAGGATTCCTTCGAGAATATCATGGCCAGCGACAAGGCCCGTCAAGCGATGGAGAAGGTGCGCAATTGCAAGCGCAACTGCACCTTTATCGTGACCGAGCGTCACGACATGGTGCGCCGTCCCTGGGTCCCCATCATGTGGGTGCTCAAGAACAAGTGGCGCATCCGCAAGGGCCAGGACCTCTGCTGGGACTAAGTCCCTAAAGACCCTAAGGGCCCAAAGGACCCAAAGGACCCTAAAGACCCTAAGGACCTTAAGGACCCTAAGGACCTTAAAGACCCTAAGGACCCTAAGGACCTTAAAGACCCTAAAAGAAAATTTTCAACCATCAACCAAGAACCACAATGAAGACGATAGCGGTGATCGGCACGCGCGGTTTCCCGGGCATACAGGGTGGCGTTGAGGCTCACGGCTATCATCTCTACACCCATATGCGGGATGTCCGCGTGAGGGTGTACCGCCGCCGGGCTTACCTCACCGAGCAGTCGGCTCAGACCTTCCCTAATATCGAGTATATCGACTTGCCCTCGACTCGCATCAAGGGTTTTGAGGCCGTGTGGCACACGCTGCTGGCCGTGCTTCACATTGTGTTTCACCGTCCCGATGTGGTTCACATCCACAATATCGGACCCGGCATGTTCGCCCCGATCATTCGCTTGATGGGGTTGCCTGTGGTGTTGACCTATCACAGCCCCAACTACGAGCACGACAAGTGGAGCGCCCCCGCCCGCTGGCTCTTGCGCCAGTGCGAGGCGCTGTCGCTGCGCTTCAGCAACCGCGTCATCTTTGTCAACCGCTATCAGATGGAGAAATGCGGTGCTCTCGACAAGAGCATCTTTATCCCCAACGGCATCGACCCCGTCACCCGCAGCGAGTCCACAGAATTTCTCGACAAGCACGGAATCATCCCAGGCCAGTATCTGCTCGCTGTGGGGCGTCTCACACCCGAGAAGGGCTTGGAATATCTTGTCAAGGCAGCCAACCGTCTGCCGCAAGTCACTCAGGTCGTCATCGCCGGTGCCAGCGACCACGATGATGACTACCGCAAGATGCTGCAGCAGTTGGATGTTAGCAAGAAAGTGGTTTTCACGGGATTCACAACAGGCGAGGACCTGCGCCAACTCTATAGCCATGCGCGCCTGTTTGTCCTGCCGTCGGTCAACGAGGGATTCCCCATGGTGCTGCTCGAGGCGATGGCCTACGGCCTACCCATCCTGTGCAGCGACATCCCCGGCACCCGTCAGGTCGATCTGCCCGAGCAGGACTACTTCACCGTCAAGGACGTTGATTCGCTTTGTGCCGCAATTTCACGCCTGCTCGACGCTCCCAGCGAGCCTCAACACTACGACCTGGAAAAATACGATTGGCAGTCAATCGCTGCTATTACCCGCCGTCAATATCCCGTCTAATCGCCCCACTGCGACTGGAGCCAGGCTATTTTGCGGTGGATGAATTGCTTGAAATCCCTTTTTTGTATATCGATGTCATATCTGGGCCAAAGGATAACATCGGCCTGATAAGCTGGCTTGATGGATTCAACAAACTCATCAGCAAAGCGGTCTATATCCAGTCCGTTAAAGTTTGAGCCGTAAAACGCTCGCCAGTGTTCACACACCGCTTGCTGGAAATGAGGAAAACGCGATATTTCCTTAATCCAGTGTGAAGTAAACACTGTTGGCTGGTCATACAAGAAATAACTGAAACTGGTATCTTCAAATAATCCCCAGCGATTAAAAGCATTGCCGAAGTCCCATACTGGTCCAAAAATCAGTTTAGTGTCGTTGCCCTGACGCTTGAACATATAACAGCTTCCCGAGAAGCGCTCAATGTCGTCCATTATTTCTGCGATGATGTAATACATCGCCAGAGTGTCGATATCGATGTATTGCTCCCATTCAGTACTTGTCTTGTCTGGGTGATAGATAGCAGCATTGACGCGCGAGATCCAGTCGGTGAGGTATTGTTCTTGAAGTGGGGACAAGTGCTCGGGCGAATGATACGTGATGACGATAGAGTCGCCCGCATGTTCTGGCAGTTTGATGTGATTATCGCTAGGATGGTTGTCTATTTCCAGTAGCCAGCTGCCAGTTGCAATCAATAGGGAATCCGTCTCATATTCACTCTGATCCTCGATGTTGACGCGGTTTTTCCCTGTGCGTATTTTCTCTGTCAGGAAATATAACCCGATATATTTGCCGTTAAGCACGACTTCGACAGGTTCTTGTGCCGGAGTGAAAGATAAGCCTATGCGGCGGCTCAGTTCAAATCCCATTGTGTTCTTGAGTTTAGCTAGCCAGTCGTCGTAGTGGGACAGCAAGCAAAAGTGGCGGTTCTTTTTCATGCCCATCAGTTCTTGCTTCTCGTCGAGCTTGATGCGATAGGACTTCTTGGGGTGGTTCTCCCATGAGTAATTACCATGACCCTTGATTTGCATACCCAGTGTCTCTTCCTTCGACCCCAGAGACTCAAAATCGTCAACACCCATGTTGTCGAGCCACCATTCGGCATAAAGATATTCTTCTTTGCTGCTAATGGTGCGGCCATCTTCGGTGTTAATGTAAAGTACAGGTAGGCAGCCCGAAAAACCAGTAGCTTCTCCAACTGTATCAGTTGGTGGCAGTGGGTCGGGTTCAACAACAGGTTGTGGCATATCATCATGGCAGTTGGTCAGAATCAACATGAACGCCAACAATGATAATGTGGATGTGAGCCTGTTCATGATGCCACTTGGGATTAGTCGTTTTGTGGCCGTTTCACGCCTCCATTGGAATTAAAATTGTGACCAGTTCCCCACTGGCTATTGAGCCAATCGATTTTCGGGTACAAGCAACGATTGCGTGTAAAATTGATTCTTGCCTTGATATTGTCGCATTCCGACTTGGGCCAGCGGTTATAGTCACAGTCGCCTGCAGCCTCTATTTTGTCACCAAATTCATCCAGGAAATGGTCTAATTGGGGATAGATGTCAGTGTAGAATCTTTTCCAATGATTACGCACGCACTCCTGAAATCGCGGAAACTTGGCAATTTCGGCAATCCAATGCAAATGGAGGTTACTAGGTGCCTCGTCATAGATGAAATGGTCGAATTCATAGCTGGACGAGTATCGGGAAAAGCAACTGCCAAAGTCCCAAAGGGGACCAAATATCAGTTTTGTGCTGTCACCGCGCTCTTTGTGCAGGAAGCAACTACCGTGGAATCCCTCAGTATCGTCCATAATCTCCTGAATAATATAGAAAATGGCGAGTGAGTCGATATCTATATAAAGTTCCCATTCGGTACTGCTCTTGTCTTCACAATAGATGGCACTGTCGGTCTGTATGAGGAAATCGGTCATAAAAGTTCGTTGAACATCGCTCAGCACCTCAGGTGATTGGGGTGTTACCCAGAAAGCCCAGCCGTTGCCTTCGGTGAACGATATCTGGTCAGGTTCATAATAGTTGTCGATTTCCATCAGCCAGCCGCCCGTTATTTTTTGGGGATCGGTCTCGTTGTCTTTCTGCTTGATGATGTTGACACGGTTCTTATCGACACAGATTTTCTCGGTCAAGTGATACAGGCCGATGTATTGTCCGTTAAGCACCACTTCGACAGGGACTTGACGGGGATTCCAGGCCATTCCCATTCTGCGCCCAATCTCAAAGGGTAATGCGTCATTGAATTGCCCAATCCAGAAATCAGCGCCACTAATCAACACCCAGTGTCGGCTTGACGGCATTCCCAGCATAGGGCGAGCCTGGGGAAGCTTGAGTCGAAATGGTTTCTTGTCGTGATGTGTCCACGTGTAATTGCCACGGCCCTTAATCTGCATTTCCAGTGGCTGGGCGGCAGATCCGATAGGCTCATATTCCTCAATGCCCATATTATCGAGCCACCAGTCGGCGAAGAGGTACTCCTCCTTGCTGTCGATGTTGCGGTGTCCCTCGGTGTTGACATAAAGAACGGGAAGGGTCCCCGAATAGGATGGCATAGCTGGTAATTCCTTGCCATGGATGGCATCAATAATCATATTGATGTCGGCGATATTGATTTCCTGGTCTCCGTTGACGTCGGTGGCATAGCTATAAAATGAATGATACTTGGCATCGCTGAATATCGAGTCAATCACCGCATTGACATCTGCAATGTTCACTTCCCAGTCACAGTTCACATCACCACGCGGCCTGAGCCCGGACTGGGCGTGTGCCGTCAGGCATGAAAATGCCATGTAAAGGATGAATAGGGTCAAAATCTTTTTCATGATAATGGGTTTTTCCGTTACACTAATAAAACGAAAAATAGGTTGATTTATTGCCGCAATTCAATTTAAATCACTTCTAACTTCTAACTCCTCACTTCTCACTTCTCACTCCTCACTCCCAGCATCTTTCGGGCACAGGCCACGTTGGTCAGTTCTTTGCCCTCCTTGACACATGCAGCATGCATCTTGTCGTAGTTGTTGATGACCTCAATCAAGTCATTCTCGTCCCAGTTGTCGCGCACGACGCCCAGCCCGTTGGCAGCGATGAATGAAGCAGTTGAGGGTTTCGTATTGGTCACGACGGGAGTGCCGCTGGTGATGGCTTCGGCAATGGTGACCATGTTCAGGTCGTTGCTGGTATCCACCAGCAGTGCCCGTGCGTGTCTGAGCGGCTCGGCTAGTCGTTCATGTGACAGGAAACCGTGGAACACCACATTCTTTTCAATACCCAACTTGGATGCCAGCTGTTTTAATTCTTGCATCTGGTCGCCGTCCCCAATGATGTCCAGGCGGTAATTATGATAAGGCTCTTGACTCACGAGACGGGCAAACTTAGTGATGATGCTGTCCACACTCTTGCGCTTAACCAGTTGTGATACGACGATAAAGGCATTCTCGACATGGTCGCTGGGGTAGAGCGTGTGGGCATCGGTGCCATGGTCCACAATCACGTCGCTCACGTGACGGCTGTAGCGGCTCATGAAACGCTTGGCGGGCTCGCTGCGCGGCACGATGGTCACATCGCGCATGAACGTCGGGACAATGACATTGTGCCAGAATTTGGACGGCAGTTTGAACAACAGGCGCTGATGGCGATCCATCTCTTGCCAGATGAGTAATTTGGACTTGCAGACGCCAGCAGCGATGAGGGAGGAAATCTGGAACGTCTCGCTCGCAATCACAAGGTCATATTCGGCCGAGTGTTGCTTGAGCCAGGCGCGCATTTCCTTGGGCCACGGCAGCAGGCTAGGTTTGAATAGCCGCTTGAAACGTGACGGGAAATAAACGACCTCAAAGGGTAATTGCTCATCCTGCCGGGTGGGCATGAATTCCTGCGATGCCAGCAACGTCACCTCGTGGCCCAACTCGATAAAACCGCGGGCAAAGGTGCTGATCATGCAATCGCTGATGGATTCCTTGCGCTTGATGACACCTTTCTCGGCTGTCGATAATATGCAGTTGATGAGTAATACCTTCATTTTATTGTCGCTTTGCGGCCCCAAAATTATAAAAAAGGTTATATCTTTGCAAACAATAATCGGTAGAATCATGTCACAATTGGTATCCATCATTATCCCTGCCTACAATGCCGCGCGATATTTGCCACGTAGTGTGGCAAGCGCTTTGGCACAGACATATACTAACATCGAAGTGGTGATTGTGGATGATGGCTCGACCGACGAGACAGGTGCTGTCGCCGACCAGTTGTCGCAACAGGACAATCGCTTGAGGGTCGTCCATCAGGAGAATCTAGGGCCAGCTGAAGCCCGCCATAACGGGTTCAAGGCTGCAACGGGTGACTTTATTGCGTATCTGGATGCCGATGATGAACTATTGCCTGACGCCATAACTTTCTTGTACGATAAGTGTGAAACCAATCAGTTGGATTTGGCCTATGGTTCATTTGTTAAGGTAAGAGAAGAGGAAAGTTATGAAGTTCCTCATCCTTTTGAAGGAGTGTTGACGGGTGATGAATATCTGCATTTTCTGTTCGATCGTCGCTGCATGTGTGCCTCATGGGGCAACTTGGGCCGTCGCGAGATGTATCGTGAAGAAGTTTTTCCGCCTAAAGATCAAGTGTTCCCAAATGAGGATGTTTATATGAACATTTGCATGAGTGCCTATGTTAACCGAGTCGGGATTTATAATAAGCCGGTCGTGAAGTATTATTATGTGCCAACATCCTTGACGGTCACTAGCCGCCATCTGACTAGTCAGACTAACTGGGAACGATTTTTCACGTTGGTGGAAGATAACCTGCAGTCTAGGGGCAAACTGGACGACCTGGAGAGGGAATTGCTGTGCATGAAGCTGGACAGGCTCGCTTTTTATGTTTATCCGCTCGACACGAGCCATCGGTGGGTCAATAAGATCATCAACGACCGCCGCTACAAACTGCCACGCCGGGCCGCCGTCCTTCAATTGCTGCTGCATTACCCCAGGTTGTGCCACTGGTGTGTGGTCAACAACCGCAGACTGAAGAAATTGTTCAAATAGCCTTTTCCAGACCGATTACCGCGGGTAGAACGAATTGGACTTGACTTTACGCTTGCGCACATTGGAGATGTGCTTCAGCATGTCGTTTTGGCTGTTCACGCCACGGAACTCATTTCCCCTGATTTCCAGTTTTTCAAACCTCATGGATGACGTGGAGGCATTGCCGTAATGCGCCATGAATTGGCCATTCCTCGTCGTAACGGTTACCTTGTTGTTGTTAAAGATGACATTTCCCTTGCTGGCAAAGTCTTCCAGGAAGAAGTAGTCATGGTTACAGTCGAAGGTGTTGTTCCTGAAATCGAGGTCGAGTCGGTCGATTTTCTTGCAATAGATGGTTGTGCGCCCTTGGAAATAATTGTTGAAAGCGGTCAACGAGAACTGGCCGATGCCATTGCCCGACTCAAGGGTGGCGATGCGTGCCAGGCCCTTGCACACGTTGTTGCGCAGGGTCACTGTGCCGCCTTCCTTGCCACACCACAGCAGATTGACGCCATAGGACTTCCTGTTGGGGCCTGTGCTGATGAGGTTGTTGACCTTGTTGCCGTCGAGCAGCAGGTTGCCGCTGCGCACGAGCAGGAACGTGTAGCCCGATCCGTTGTACGGGTTCATGATGGCATATTTGTTGGTCATCGTGTTGTTTCTCACGACGATGGTGTCTTGCTGGGTTGACAGGTCCCACACGTCGATATCCATGCGGTAGAATGTTTCGCCCGACTTGACATTGTTGCTGATGAATTCGTTGTCATGGATGACAAAGTCGCTGTGCCGGTCTTTGGTGTCAAACTGGAAATGGATGATGCGTTTGCACAGGTCGTTGACGTAGAACTTGTTGCGGGCCAGTTCAAAGCCTCGCATGTCACAGCTGTATTCTGGGTAGTGATCGGACGTGAGCACCGAAAATATCATATCGTTGAACATGCCGTCGATGAGCTTGTCATTGTGCTGGTAGTAGAACTCATTGTCGGTGACTCTGATATTGGTGCGGCTGATGTTGCCGGGGGCGCTATTTTTGGCATTGATGGTTTTTGAGAAAAAAGCAACCGCCTCGTCATTACCGTATTTATAGAACTTGTTGTTGCGAATGGTGATGTTGTGCATCTCGCCGCGCAGCCACAGGTTGCCACCTGTCGAGCAGTTGTTGTAATTACTGATGACGCAATTCTCGACGGTAACGTTGGAGCACACGCGCAGGTCAAAGTTGGTGATCTTGGCATTGAGCATGGTGCTCTTCACGTTGCGGAGGTCAACTTTGTTGGCGTGATAGATTTTCACAGCATGGAATTCTGAGTTTTCCCACCATATCCCCTGATGTTCCATGAGGTTGATGCTCAAATCGCGAATAGTGACCGAAATCGGGTTGGTGGGTGTGCCGGCAATCGTGATGAAGGCGTCACTGTTCAGTTTCTTTTGTGACTCGTTTTTTTTGAGCAGGACAATCGTGTTGTCGGCGCCGGTGCCGGTCATGGTGACACTGCACTTGCCGATGATGACATCGTCAAGGATATAGGTGCCCGGTTGGTCAAAATTAATGGCGAACGTGTCGTCATAGGTGAGACGTTGTATCTGGTTGTTCAGCGCTGTGGCAAGGTTTGTGCCCTTTGCTATGGAACTGACATTAACTGTAACGGTTCGCGCCTGAAGGGCCGTACTTGCAACCAGCAGCGTTGCTAGCAATAGAAGATTCCTGATAAAGCCTTGATGTCTCATATCTGTAGTGATTCGGGATTATACGGTTATGTTGGGGAAAGAATTTTTTTGGCACCGGCATCATCGGGTAGCCATGATCCGGCAACCAGGCCATAGAGGACGATGCAGAATACCGGGTCGCGCATCGACTCGATGTAGAAGAAGTTGATGCCGATGAGGATGACCAGGAAGAGCTGCATGTTCAGGTCTCGCTTGGAAAGGCCCTCGGGGTGACGCACAAATATCGAGACCAGGAACACGATATACCACAAGATGCCCACCAGACCCAACTGGAGGTACACGTGGATGAAGTAGGGGATGGTGCCGATCAGGTACCACTCATACTGGTCATACAGTTCAGAATGGCTCAACTTGGTGCCGCCCTTGAAGTGGCCCACGCCAAAACCCATGGGGATGTGCCCAGGCTCATTCTCTTCGAACATGGGCAGTAGCAGGAACTTGGTCGCCCTGGGTATGTCGGCAAGGCCATTCTCGTTGTTCTCCATGTTCCAGGTCGCATCTTCCTCGGCTCGCTCGACATCCATAAACATGTATTCCATCAGGTATTCCTCGCTGAAGATGTCCAAGCCGTCGGCCGTCTTGCTCACCTCGCCTGTGTAGGTCATCTTATAGGTCATATAACCCACGCCAAACAGCAGGGACATCACCGGCACGACAATCAAGGCGCGGGCGAACATGCGCTTGCCGATGGGCACCAGCAGGATGAAGTAGAGCACCAGCAGCACGAAACTGATTTTGGTCTCGTTCAGGAAGGTGGGCGTGAGCAGCAGCACATATTTGTAATTGGTGAGGATGGAGCTTATGAAGTGCCTCGGGTTGATGCGTTTCCTGATCAGGTAGAAGGAGATCAGGTAAATCATCATCGAGATGGTGCCAGAGTACCAGTTGCCCAACGAGCCGCCGCCATGGTCGCCGGCGGTGTAAACGATGAACTGGTACAAGATGCACGGTACCTGCAGCCACAGGAAGACTTCCAGATTCTTGTCAAAGGCCTTGATGAAACGGTCACGCCGATTGGGTTCATCCCAGAAGTAGCGGAAGATCGGGTAGCAGAACATCACGCCGAAGAACACGCGTATGCCGTTCACCGTCATCGTGATGGGCAACTTGTTCAGCAACAGGCTGCTCGTCAAGGCAATGAGCAGCAGTGACCCGACGAACAGGAAATCGGCCTTGTGGCGCAATGTCATCAGGCCTATCAGCACCAGCACAGCGTCACAGGCCAGCAGAATGTAGCTGCGCAGCGACTCTAGACCGGGGACAAACTCGTCGCAGACGAAGCCAACGGTACCCAAAACCCAAAACACGCCCAAGAGGGCGCGTTGGATGAGTATGGACTTGGAAACTTGCATCTTTTTTTATGCGTTACGTTTTAGGCGGATGCCAACTAAGAACTAACAACTAAGAACTAAGAACTAAGAACTAAGAACTAACAACTAATCCTTGTCCTGACCATAGCCATAGCCATAGCCTTGCGACATCTTGGGATTGCTGTCGTTGAGGACAACTGCCACGTTGTTGAGTTGGCGGCGGGCTAGCGCATTGTTCATATAGCGCACGAGGCTGCGCTTGGTGTAGTTGGAGCGCGTCACATAGACGGTCACGTTGGCATAGCGCGCCAGTGAGTAGGTATCGCTCACCATGGCGATGGGAGCCGAGTCGATGATAACGTAATCGTAACGCTCCTTGAGTTCGTCGATCAGTTGCTGTACACGGGTGGTTAGCAGCAACTCCGACGGGTTAGGCGGAATGGTGCCGCCCACGATGACGTCGAGTTGGTCCACCTCGGGACAGTGCTGCACCACGTTGTCGAGCACCACGTTCTGCTTAGCCAGATAGGCGGTGACACCCGGGGCGTCGTTGATGTCGAGCATCTGGGCCAACTTGGGACTGCGTATGTCCATGCCCACAAGCACCACGCGCTTGCCCAGCAGCGAGAACGATGACGCCAGGTTGGTGCTGACAAACGACTTGCCCTCGCCTGATACCGAACTGGTGACCAGGATGACCTTGTCCTCCTCGGTGGGCAGCATGAACTGGATGTTGTTGCGCAACAGGCGGAACAACTCCACAATCGACGACGTCTTGCCGTCCTTGACCACGAGTTGCGAGCGGTGGCGGTTGTGACAGATCTCGCCCACAACTGGTGCTTTGCTGATGCTCTGCAGGTCTTCTTGCGACGAGAACTTGGTGGTGAACAGTCGCTTGCAGAACAGCAACGCTATGGGCAGAAGCAATCCAGCGATCAGCGCCAGGAAGTAGATTTTGAACTTCACGGGCTTGATGGGATTGATCGACGCATAGGCATGGTCCACAATCTTGCCCTTGGGCGTAGTGGCTGCCAGTACAAGTGAGTTCTCCTCACGCTTTTGTAACAAGAAGGTATAGAGCGTGTTCTGGATGCCCTGCTGGCGGTAGAGGTCTTGAGCCTCGCGCTCCACAGTGGGCACCTTGCCCATGTCGCTGTTGGTCGAGTTGGTCTGACTCTGGGCCTGCCGCAGTTGCAGGTCGATGCCCCTGATGGAACTGTTGATGCCCTGCAGGATGTTGCCGTGCATGCTCTCGATCTGATCGTCGATGCGCTTCAGCGCCTGGTTGTCACCCTTGGCCGAGTGTTCCAGTTCTTGACGTTTGGCCAGCAGGTTGTTATAGGCCTTGATTGAGCCCGAGGCGGCGCTCGAGTCCACGTCAAAGGGGATGTAACTGTGCTTGTTAGACGGATCGTTGACAAAATCCTTGACCATGCCGAGCAGGCGCTTGTTGGTCTCCAACCTGATGATGGCCTTGTCGGCCATCTCCTGCTTGGCCATGGCGTTCTTCATCTGCAACTCGACGTTGATCATATTGTTGCGGCGCCTGAAGGCTTCGATGTCGGCCTCGCTGCTGGTCAAGCCCTTATAGATGAGGGCAAGGCGCTCGTCGATGAATTTGGCGGTGTTGATGGCCTGCTCATCCTTCTCTTCCTGGCCACGGTCGTTATAGAGGTTGATGAGCGTGTTCAGGATGTCCATGCCGCGGCTCTTGACTGTCTCGTTGATACTCAGGTTGATGCCGTTGGCCTTTTTGGTAATGAGTTTGACCTTGATCTTCTTGTTCAGACTCTGGCCGATATACTGTGTGCCCGTCAGTGAAGCCTGGATGTGGCATGGTTTGCTGGGCTTATAGTTCTCGGTGGGCTTGACGGTGAATGTGCCGTAGGTGGTCTTGAACGTGGCGGGCAGGGTGCAGTCCTTCAGGTCAGCGAGTTTGTCCTTGCCGCTGGTGGCCTTGATGTGAGCCAGACCCTGTTTGTTGACGTCGATCTTGAAACTGACCGACGAGAGTGTGTCAAACATCTCCTCGGGGGCGATAACCTCGATGGGCGTGCTGTTATAATGGATCTTGGTGGGCTTGAACCATCCCATGTCCTCGGTGTAACTGCGGTTGAGGCGCAGGCGCTTGGCCACCTCGGTGCACAACTCCTGCGACGAGAACACGATCATCTCGTCCTCGACCTTGCCGCCGCCGTTCATGAGTTTCATGCTCTTGAGCAGATTGGCTCCGGCACTGGAACTGTTGTCCTCCTGGGCAACCAGCACCACCGCGTTGACGTCATACACGCGATTGGTGACCTTCATATAGTAGTAGGCCAGACACAAAAAGGCTATCAGCGACAGGACAAAGAGCCACCAATAGCGTTTGTACTTATCAAAGAAAGCGCCAATGTCAAAGACCTGCTCTTCCTGTTGGATGGTTGTAGTATTTTCTGCCATGTTGATTGATTATCTGGTTAGTGCGATGACGAGCGATGCGATGACCGACACGCTGCTCACAACGGTCGAGATGACCGAGAGTTTAAAGGCGTTGTTTTGGTTATATTTTGAATTGTCGATGCGGATCTGGTTGGGCTCGACATAGACCACATCGTTCTGGCGCATGTAGAAGTAGGGCGAATTGAACACATCGCTGCTGTTCAGGTTCAGTGTGTGGTAACTGCGCTTGCCGTCCTCGGTGCGGATGACGATGACGTTATCACGCTTGCCAAATTCCGTCAAGTCGCCACAGGCGGCCAGTGCGTCAAGCACGGTGAAATATTGCTGACCGGTGACGACGCGGTGCGGATTCTTGACCTCGCCCATCACGTCGATGCCAAAGTTCACGATATCAACGCGGACAAAGGGGTCCTTGACGTCCTCGCTAACCTTGCTGGTGACCAAGTTCCTGATTTCGGAGATGGTCATGCCTCCCACATGCAGGCGGCCCAGTGTGGGCATCATGATATAGCCGTCGTCATCCACGATATAGGTCTGGGTGCGGGGTTGTGTCGTCGTCAGGATGCTGCTGCGTGTGGCGGGATTATCCATCGGCATGTTGTAGGCGGCGGTAGCCTGGGGCACCGACGAGGTGACGGTGATCACGAGTTCATCGTCGGGCTGGATGCGGATGGGATAATTGCCTTGAGGATTGGGAAGCGTGCCGCTGGGTGCGGCCGACAAATCCTTGAAGTAGGCCAGGGTGTTGTCCTTGGTTGATGTGCATGACAACAGCGTTGCCGCTGCAATCATCATTATAAGTAGTCTTGATTTCATACGGTTACAAAATGAGTTTTCGTTTTTACTTATAAACGAAGATAAGCCTTAATTATTTTGTGCTGACGTATTATTTGCTGAATTTTGACAGCAACAGGTCGCGCAACTCCTTGTTGCAGGCGGCAATGATGGCCCCAATGGCCAGTGCCATGTACGCGATGTTGATGACAATCCCGTCGCAGTAGTAGAATGGAATGGCACTCAATAGCATTACTATGACTGGAACTAGCGAGCGGCTGCTGCTTTTCAGGACAAAGTAGCGCCGCATGTCATGCCATCGATAGGTGAAGAGCACGGTGTAGGTGATCACCTGGGTGAGTATCACGCCATATACTCCTAAGGGCTTAATGAGCAGGAAGTTGAGGATTACGTTGATGACGGCCGACAGTACGATGGCGGGCAAGGTGCGTGAGGTGTCCTTGGCGCACTGGTAGCCCATGTCGAAGAATGCCGACAAGGCAAACAGCACTGCTGACAGTCCCAGCGGGTAGATGTAATTCAGGCTCTGGTGATACTGCGGCGCAACGAGCCAGCCATAGTTAACCTTGAGCAAGAACACATAGCCCACAAGAATGATGCCCAGCAGGAAGATGTAACTGTTGAACATCCTGGAGAAGAAGCGGTCGCGGTCGGGACTGTGGTATTGCAGGATGGCGGTCTCTTGCCATGCCTGGTAGAAGATGATGGCCAGCGTGTTGATGATGCCCGTGAAGCGGATGGCCACGGCATACACGCCATTCACGTCAAGTCCCAGGAAGTGTGTGACGAACAGGCGGTCGCTGCTGCCGGTGAGCCACCAGCATAACGAACCGGGAAGTAACGGGAGCGTGTAGCGGATGATGTCGCGCCCCACCTTGCCGATACGGATATTCCAACTGGTGTGGCGGGTGATGAGACGCACCTTGGCCTCGACCAGCACGAGGGCCAGTAAGCGGGCAATGATGTTGGCCAGGAATATTCCTCTGATTCCCCAGTGCAGATAGGCGACAAAGATGACGCTGAACACGCCGATGCCTAGAGCCGACAGGATGCCCACCATGACAAAGGCGCGGTTGTTGCCCAAGCCGCGGAAGACCTGAGAATAGACCTCCTGGAGCGACATGGCAATGAGCAATCCCACGGCATAGCCCAAGTGCTGGATGTCGGTAAACAATGCAAGGACAATGGCCACGAGCAGTGTGATGACCAGCGAGGAGGCCATTGTGCGTGCAACAAAGGAAACGATGCGCCGGCGCTGTGTCTCGTCGTCGCAGTCGAGCAGGAACCTGAAGGCTCCGTCGCGCAACTGCAGTGTGAAGAAGGGCAACAACAGCAAGCACACCGTCAGGCACACGTCATAGTAACCGAAATCGCCTGTGTCATGAACAAAATAGGTGTACAAGGGCACCATCAGGAACGTGATGAGTTTGGACCCGATGTTGCCAATGGCATAAACGCCGATGTCCCTCATAAATTTGGAACCTCGGCTATGGTTGTTACTATGGGCGTTGCTGGTTGCCATTGTTTTTTTGCGGCTGCAAAGTTACAAAATAATTGTATTTTTGCACCTTCTTTGGTCAAATGTTTGTAATTTCGCACCACAATCGAGCCCTCCGGCACCCGAGAGGAGCATAATGTCGATAAACTTATGATCAGAACCATCAGTTCATGGCGCGCGCTTATGGCTATCGCAGTGGTATTGTTCCACTGTGGTGTGGGATGGTCGTATAACGTGGCGGTATCGGGCGTGACTTTCTTTTTCCTGTCGAGCGCTTTCCTGCTCGCCATGCGGCATCCCGTCAGACGGCTTACCGCACGTGGCTACCGCTCGTTTGTGCTTGGCCATGCCATGAGGCTCTATCCGTTGCACTGGCTGGGTCTGGCATTGCTATTGCTCATCGCGCTGTCGCTGACGGCAATGCCGATCGATTGGCCTGCGACAGCGCTCAGCGCCTTGCTGCTGCATGCCTGGTCTCCCGTCCATGATGTGCATTATGGCATCAACCCCGTGGCCTGGTATATGAGTGCGTTGCTCTTCTGCTATGCCGTCTATCCCCTTGTGGCCTGCTGGTTGCATCGTTGGCGCCTGCGCGGCAAGTTGCTGCTCGCCGTAGCGCTGGCGATGGCGCTGGCCGTCGTTATGTGGCCGCTGGACATCCATGGCCGCGAGGCGGTGTTTGTCAATCCTTTGTCTCATGTGGCCGATCTGGTGGCTGGCATCGCATTGTGCCATCTCTGTGCCGTGGCCAAGAGCAGGTGGCCGAGGCTGAGGCCCGGCGTGGCCACCTTGGTCGAGGTGTCCGTGCTATTGCTGCTGGCTGCGGTGATCGCCCTCAATGTCTGCACCACTTGGGTTCGGCCTTGGGAGGACGACGTGTTGTGGCTAGTGCCCCAGGGGGCCATACTCGTTGCTCTGGCGTGGCTCGATGGGCAGTCTGGAGCCATTGGTAGCCTGCTGAGCATCAAGCCGCTGCAATGGCTGGGGAGCATCAGTTTTGAGATGTTTGTGCTGCAGTTTGTGGCATTCCACCTGTTTGATTTTGTCATTGCACCGGTGGCTGGACACTTTGGACTGGACATCTATGACGGGCTTGCCTGGTGTGCCCTGCCGCTGCTTGTGCTCATCTCGTGGGTGGTTAACCGCTGTTTCACCCGCCCGGTCATGGCGCTGACAAAACAGTATTTTTCTTAAACGATAACCTCAGATGATAAAGACAATTACAGGCTGGCGCATCGTGTTTGTGATGCTGATCATCTTGCATCATGTGGGCATCGACCAACTCGATATGATGAGCCTGGGCGTGTGCTTCTTCTTCATGTCGAGCGGCTTCCTGCTGTCGATCAAGTATCAGTTCACCACCCTCGACATGCAATCCTATCGCAAGTTTGCCGTGCGCCGCTTGCTCCGCATCTATCCTTTGCACTGGTTCACGCTCGCCTTGTGGCTAGCGGTTGCCGGTGCAGTGGGGGTGCTGGTGCTGAAACCGCTGACGCTGGTGCTCAATGCGGCCTTGCTGCACAGTTGGTCGCTCACCCATTCTATCTATTACTCCTATGTCAAGGTGTCATGGTTTCTGGGCACGTTGCTGTTCTGCTACTTGTGTTTCCCTGTGCTGGCCCGTTATTACAATCCGCTGCGGCTGCGCTATAAGTTGGCGATCCTCGGTGCGCTGGCAATCATTGCTATATCTGTTCTGGCTGGTACCGACGATTATGGCCGCACGGCGCTCTATGTGTTCCCGCCGGCCCGTCTCATCGACTTCATGATCGGTATGACGCTTCCCGACATCTGCCAGGTGGCTAAACGGCTGCCGATAGTAGGCAAGAGTGACAATGGCACCGATGCCGAACTCATCGCTGTGGCGCTGCTGTCGCTGGCGGTGATGGCGCATGGCATGTATCCGGCACTTAAGCCGTGGAGTGACACGGTCATCTGGTGGTTGCCCCAAGCCGTGCTAATCATGGTGTGCTACCTGTATGATAAGCACGAGGGCTTCATCGGCAAATTGATGGCTGCCAAACCTCTGCAATGGGTCGGTACCGTCTGCTTCGAGTTGTTTATGCTCCAGGCAATTGCTGCCCTGGCCTATAATTACAGGCTGGCGCCTCTGCTTAACCATGCCGGTCTGGAGCGATTGGGCTTGAATGCCTATGACCTGCTGCCATGGATGATTATCCCGGTTGGCCTGGCTTTGGCCTGGATGGTCAACCGCTTGTTCACTCGCCCCATCGGCCGACTGTGGCGATAACACGATGGGTGCATCTGCTGTCGTGTTGGCTGCCCGGTATAGCCGTGGGACAATAACCCATTGATGGCTGTAATCGCCATTTATACATTTATAATCTGTATTCACTATTTATAATAATGTGACGGCTCCCAATGTGGGCGTCAAGTGAACAGTTTTTTGCATTTTAAGCAATATCGGGAGGCAATTTGCGTTATTATGGTTAAATGGACCGAACTAGGCTTAGACATATAGCATTGCTGATGATGTGGTTGACGCTGGGGTGCGCTGCTGTGCATGCCCAGGATAATGACATGATTTTGAACCGACCCTATGCCGATACCAAACTGATACATCTCGGTTTCTCGGTGGGCATGAATTTTCAGAATCTGGCCATTACCAACAATGGCTTTGTCACCGACGACGGCGAGGAGTGGTATGCCGATGTATCGGCCATCTCGCCGGGTTTCTGCGTGAACGTCCTGGCCGACTTGCGCATCGCAGAGCACTTCAATCTGCGCTTCTCGCCTGGTCTGTACTTTGGCAACAAGGTCGTGCGATACCTCAACCATCGGGGCAACTCCGAGTGGCTGGAGCAGTCACACTATAAGCAGAGCCAGAACGTGAAGTCGACCTACATCGTTGTCCCCTTGGAACTCAAGATGAGCGCCAAGCGCTATCACAATATGCGCCCCTACTTTACCGGCGGTGTGATGTATGCTCAGGATCTAGCCAAAGACCGCAGCGAGCAGTTGAAACTCAAAAATGGCGACGTGATGCTCACTGTGGGTATGGGGTGTGATTTCTATATGCCCTTCTTCAAGTTTTGTCCCGAGGTGAAATTCTGCTTCGGCCTCAAGAATCTGCTTGACCGAAACCGTCCCGATCTGGAGGATAATCCCGAGGTGATGCGTTTCACCCAGAGTGTGAACAAGGTGCAAAACAACATGGTTGTCGTCACATTCTTCTTTGAATGATTGGTAATGGGAATGAAATCGCATGATATGAAACGCCTGCTGGCCGCGACACTGCTCACAGTTGTCGTGGCTATCGGCGCGCTGGCACAGTCAGATGCTGCGATGTCCCACTTCTGGATGGGGCAGGGATATTACAATCCTGCCGCTGCCGGCGAGTTGAATGCCATCAGGCTCACGCTGGGTAGCCGCATGGAGTGGGTCGATTTCAAGCGTGCGCCCATGACCTTCTATCTCACGGCCGACATGCCCTACAAGTTGCTTGAGCAGAAGTTCGGAGTCGGTGTCAAGGCCGAGTTTGAGCGCATCGGTCTCTTTACCAACACACGCATCGGGGCGCAGTTGGCGTGGAAACGCAAAATCGGCAAGGGCGTCTTCAGTGTCGGAATCCAGCCGGGTATCTACTCTCAGACCTTCCGAGGCACTGAGATAGTCACGTCCAAGGAGCAGGACGAGAACCCCGACGAGGCCATCAAGAAGGAGACACTGTCGGGTACCGCCTTTGATGCCAATGTGGGTGTTTACTACTCGGCTCCTAAGTATTGGGTCGGATTTTCGGTCACCCACGTGACATCACCCAGCATCGAGTTGAAGGTTTCTAGAGACTCCCATGAGTACTTTGAGTTTAACGTCAGCCGCGCTTTTTATTTTATGGGTGGCGGCAATATTCCGATTAATAATACGTTATTTGAAATACAGCCCTCGGGCATGTTTGCATACACGCAGAACTTCTGGACAGCCGAGGTTGCGGCGCGCATGCGCTACAACAGGTTCTTGAATCTGGGTGTCGGCTACCGCTGGAAAGATGCTGTGACAGCCTTTATCGGCGTGAACCTCAAGAATGCCTACATCGGTTATGCCTATGACTATCCGGTGACCGCATTGAGCAAGGCCACCTTTGGCAGCCATGAGGTGTTTGTGACCTATAATGTGAAGTTGGACCCGAAGGAGAAGAACAAGAACAAACAAAAAAGCGTACGCTTAATGTAACAGAATATGAAGAAACTTATTTTGATATTGTTAGTCGCTTTGGCGACGGTTTCGTGTAGTTCGATTCGCAAGGGCGCGTCCAGTGGCGGTGAGGTGACCGGCATTGGAGCCGCTGTGTTTAACGAGACCACTCCCTATGGCATGGTGCTCGTTGACGTGGGATCGATGCGTGAGGGACCCAACGAGCGCGACTCGGTGTGGGGAACCGACTCGACGGCACACGGCGTGTCGGTCGACGCCTTCTGGATGGACGAGACCGAAATCAGCAATTCCAAGTATAAGCAGTTTGTCTACTGGGTGCGCGACTCGATTATCCGCGAGCGTCTGGCCGATCCTGCCTATGGCGGCAACGAGGAATTCAAAATCGAGGAGGACAAGGAGGGTAATCCCGTCAAGCCCCATCTCGACTGGAGCAAGAATATCCCCTGGAAGAACCCCAGCGAGGACGAGGAGCGTGCTATCGAGAGTGTCTACCGCATCAATCCCATCACTGGCGTGAAGGAACTGGATGCCTCGCAGATGAACTATCGCTTTGAGGTCTATAATCTGACCGAAGCCGCCAAGCGCAGGCATCGCTTCGACGCCACTCGCCGCGACTACAATACTGACCATGAGGTGGACATGACACCGCCCACCATCAGCAAGGATACCGCCTTTGTCGACGATGAGGGCCGCATCGTGCGCCAGACCATCACCCGCGCATTACAGAGCGACTTTGACTTCCTCAACACCTACATCGTCAATATCTACCCTGATACGACTTGCTGGGTCAACGACTTTGAGAATGCTTATCAGGAGCCGTATGTGCGCATGTATTTTGCCAACGGCAACTACAATAACTATCCCGTGGTGGGCGTGAGTTGGGAACAGGCCAATGCCTTCTGCCATTGGCGCACCGAGTTCCTCAAGCGTTCGCTGGGCGATCAGGGCATCTATGTTGAGCCCTTCCGTCTGCCCACCGAGGCCGAGTGGGAGTTTGCCGCTCGTGCCGGTCAGAACAAGAACAAGTATCCCTGGGACGGAGACCTGCCTCTTACCGTCGACGAGGGCTGCTTCTATGCCAATTTCAAGCCTGATGAGGGTAACTACGTCAAGGACGGTTACATCATCTCGGCGCCTGTGGGTACCTATGAGCCCAACGACTACGGCCTCTATGACATGGCCGGTAACGTCAGCGAGTGGACCTCGACGGCCTATACCGAGAGCATCGACCGCATGACTGACGACATCAACCCTGAGTACCGCTACTATGTGGCACAGGAGGACCCCTACAAGATGTCACGCAAGATCGTGCGTGGCGGTTCCTGGAAAGATGTCGTGCACAACATCCGCGCCGACTTGCGCATGTGGGAGTACCAGAACGAGCAGAGGAGTTACATCGGTTTCCGCTGTGTGCGCTCCAAGGTGGGCATCGTCAAGGGCAAGCGCAAAAACTGCTGCAAGGACTGACGCCCTCCCTCCCCCCCCACATCACACAACTAGAGACATAAACAAATCATCATCATACTCAATTTTCACAACTTTAAGTAGAGATGGGTAAAATCAAGAGATATAAAAAGAAAGCAGGCCGATTCCTCAAGAGCGACAGTGGCCAGCGTTTTTTCAACTTTGCTTATAGTATCGGTGCCGCTATCGTTATCCTGGGTGCCCTGTTCAAGATTCTGCACATGCCGCTGGGCAACCTTCTGCTCAGTGTGGGTATGGGTACCGAGGTGCTTATGTTTGTGCTCACCGCCTTTGACCGTCCCGAGAAGGAATATCACTGGGAGGAGGTCTTTCCCGTCCTGGCCAGCCAGGATCCTGAGGACCGTCCTGACTTCTCCAGTGGCGGCGGTATCATCATCGGTGGCGCTGGCGGCGGTAATGGCGAGAGCATCGACATCAATGTCAATGCCGCTGAGGCTAAGTCGGCCGTCGGGCTGCCGCAAGGCGTCAACCTGAGCGAAGAGGATACCATGTCGTTGAGCGAGAGCATTGCCAAGATGGCTGCTGCCAGCGACCAACTCTCGCGCATGGCCGAACTCACCGATGCCACCCAGCAGTATCTCAGCCAGATGGCGGGTATCAGCGAGCAGATGCAGCGATTGCAGGCAACCACCACCGCCCTCAACGAGGTGAGCGAAACCTTGCTGGGCAGTTATCGAGCCATCACCGACAACAGCCAGAACATTACCGAGAGTTCCACCGGCTATGTCGACCAGATGCAGGCTTTGAACCACAACATCAGCGGTCTGAACACCATCTATGAGATCCAACTCAAGAGCATCTCGTCACAACTCGAGAACATCGACCGTGTCAACCGTGGCTTGAAAGACATTCGCGACATGTATGAGAAGAGTGCTGCTGAGAGTGCCCACTACTGCGACGAGACCGAGAAGATGGCACGCTACATGAAGCAGTTGAACAGCGTCTATGAGAAGATGATCAAGGCCATGACCGTCAACATGTACAGGCCCATGCCCGGTATGCCCGGCATGGAACCCGACAGTGACGACAGCAATGCCTGATCCCCATGCAGGGCGCCAATCCACAATTATCCCTACTTTTCCTGACAAACCAATCCTATTCTAACCGATAGAGAGAACAAAGATAAATGGCAACCTCGAAAAATAAGAGCGTGAACCGCATGTCGCCGCGTGAGAAGATGATCAACCTCATGTACATCGTCTTGACGGCTATGCTTGCCCTGAACGTGTCGAGCGACGTGCTCAACGGCTTCAGTCAGGTGCAGGACGGCTTGACACGCTCCAATCGCACCATCACGGCCCGCAATCAGGCTCTCTATGCGCAACTCCAGGCCTTCAACGAGAAGAACCCGGAGAAGGGCAAGATCTGGCTTGACAAGGCGACTCAGGTCGTTGGTGAGACTGACAAATTATATAACTACATCGATTCACTCAAGTTGCAGATTGTACGTTTTGCCGACGGCGAGGAGGCTGACGTCAACAACATCGTCAACCGTGACAACCTCGATGCCGCCAGTGTCGTGATGCTGGCTGCCAGAGGCGGAGCAGGCCGGCAACTCAGGACGCGCATCGACCAGTACCGCCAATTCGTGACCTCCTTCCTCGAGGATCCCGAGAAGCGCAAAAACCTGGAGAACGCCCTCTCGACACAGCCGCCTAAGGCCGCTGGGGTGGAGATGAACAATAAGAAGACTTGGGAAGAGACCATGTTCGATAACATGCCCACCATCGCCGCCATCACCCTGCTCACCAAATTGCAGAACGATGTGCGCTATGCCGAGGGTGAAGTCCTCAACCAGATGCTCACCAACGTCGATCTGGGCGACCTGCGTGTCAACCTGGTTAATGCCTTTGTCGTGCCTGACTCGCGCATCGTCATGCGCGGTACTAAGTACAGCGCCCAGATTGTGCTCGCCGCGATCGATACCACCCAGCGCCCCGTCGTCTACGTCAACGGCGGTCGCTTGGGCAACAACAACGGCATCTACGAGGTGGGCACCAGCAAGGCCGGTAACTACGACTACTCGGGCTGGATCGAGGTGCTGGGACGCGACGGAAGCGTGACGCGCCGAGACTTCAAGTCGAGTTACACCGTCATCGACCCGCTGGCAACCATCAGCGCCACGATGATGAACGTGCTCTATGCCGGCATCAACAACCCCATCAGCATCGCTGTGCCGGGCGTGCCCCAGGGCAGCATCAGCGCCACGATGACCAATGGATCACTTACCAAGAGCGGCAACGGATGGGTCGCACATCCCACCAAGGTGGGTGCCGAGTGCGTCATCTCGGTGACCGCCGAGATGGACGGACAGCGCACCAACGTGGGCAGCACCACCTTCAGGGTACGCAAGTTGCCCGATCCCACACCGTTTATTGCCTATAAGGATGCCAACGGACAGGCCAACCGCTACAAGGGCGGCAAGCCCTTCTCTAAAGCCTTGCTGCTCGCGGCTCCAGGTCTGGATGCCGCCATCGACGACGAAATCCTCAACATCGACTACAAGGTAGTCTCGTTTGAGACGGTGATTTTCGACTCGATGGGCAACGCCATCCCCGAGTTGTCCAACGGATCGCAATTCTCCGAAAGGCAGAAGGCCTCGATACGCCGCCTGCAACACGGCAAGCGCTTCATGATCACGCGTGTCAAGGCTACTGGCCCCGATGGCATCACCCGTGATATCTCACCCATCGATGTGATTGTGAACTAACATAACCGGATAACAATAGAACAACAACGATATGAAAAGTCTTAGATTAATAATCGCTCTCATGCTCGTAGGCATCACCTTGGGCTCTAGCGCTCAGGTAACCCGACGCTCGGGAAGCGAAACACGCTCGAGGGATAAGAAGGAGGGCTCGGCTGCCATAACCGACCGCCAGCAGTCATTCTATGAGGTGAGGGAACCCAGCGATGCCGACCTCCAGTGGATGAAGGTCATCTATCGCTCGCTTGACCTCACCAAGGGCAAGAATCCCGCGCTCTACTATCCCGAGGAGCCTAACGCCGACGGCGAGAACCTCTTCTTCATCATCATGCGCTTGCTGGCTAACAACAAGATCTCGGCCTATGAGTATCTCGACGGACGAGAGATGTTTACCGACGAGTTCAAGATTAAGGTCAACGAGATGTTCGACCGTTTCCACATCTATTACACCGAGGCCAAAGGCAGCAACGACAAGAACCCGATCTATGAGTTTGAGAATGCCGACATCCCAAGCAACGAGGTGCTCAGTTACTTCATTATCGAGAAGTGGGAATTCGACACCCGCAGCAATCAGATGAAGGCTCGCGTCGAGGCACTATGTCCCGTTCTGCACCGCATGGACGAGTGGGGTGGTGAGGCCGTTAAGTATCCGATGTTCTGGGTTAAGTTAAACGACATCCGTCCCTATATGGCCCAGCAGTATGTCTTCACCGACGATGACAACAACTTGGCGCGATACAGCATCGATGACTTCTTTAAACTGAACATGTACTCGGGCGAAATCTACAAGACCAAGAACCTGCGCAACCAGTCGTTGCGACAGATGTTCCCCGAAGATGAAGCCTATAAGCATGCTCAGGACAGCATCGAACAGCGCCTGCGCAGTTTCAATCAGGATCTGTGGGTTCCACCTCTGGAGGTGTTGCAAGCACGGGCCGAGGCCGAAGAGAAAGCACGCGCCGAGGCTGAAGGCGAACTCACCGAGGATGATGAGGCTGCCGGGGGCGGCGAGAACGTGAGCGCGGCAAGCGACGAGGAGGAAAAGGTGACCCGCACCACCAAGCGCGGAGCCAAGTCCAAGTCCTCTGCCACCAAGGCCAAGGAGAAAAAGGCCAAGGATAAGAAAACCAAGATCAAGGAGCGTAAGCCCAAGACCAAGACACAAACCGTCAACACTGGTGTGCGCTCGGTGCGCAACCGCAAGAAATAGTCGTCTGAAGGCAGATGGCAACCGCATCGCAGCACATTGCGCGAGGCCAAGGACGGCCTCGCGCAATGTCTTTGTATGCTGATCAAGTGGCAGGCGTTCCGCAAGCCCACCGTCTTGTCCAAGCCCACCGTGTTGGCCGATTCCACCATGTCGCTTGGCGCTCCCAGGTGCGCTTTTCATGTTTAGGGCTAACGCACAACTGGGAGAACCTTTCGCACTTCTTATTTGAACTTCCGCAGACAGGATGCTAAAAAATTATTTCAAAAAAATGTTGTGCGGTGAGGAAAGATTGTGTAACTTTGCGGCGCTAAAAAATGAAAGGAGGTTGGTTAGCCTGCTTTAAGATATTGACAATCAATACATATCGCCCCGAATTGGCATCGCTCGGCACGTGGCTCGCTGGCGATGTGTCATCCATATAGAGCCGCAACCTGAGAAGAAATTCCAAGACAATTAACAAACAAATAAAACATTAAAACAAAAAAACAAACTCATTATGATTATTGTTCCCGTGAAGGAAGGCGACAACATCGAACGCGCCCTCAAGAAATTTAAGCGTAAATATGAAAAGACCGGTATCGTAAAAGAACTGCGCAGCCGTCAGGCTTTTGAGAAGCCCTCGATCACCAACCGCAAGAAGATGATGAAGGCTGAATACGTGCAGCAACTGCGTACCCGCGAGGAGTAATACTACACACACTCCCACATATCGATAATACAGGACAGGAACCCTCACCCGATGGTGGCGGTTCCTGTCATTTTTTCCCATTCTGTGTCAGTGTCTGCTGGCCCGGGCCCGAAATGTGGACGGAAAGTGTGAAATTGTAAGAAAATGGCTCTTTTTGCCACTTTTTTGGCCCAAAATTTGCATTAGATAAAAATAGTTGCTAACTTTAGCACCGCAAACCAGCATCTAGCCCCAACGGGCAGTTATGTGGATGCTGGATGTCACACACACCATGTATGGCCTATGAACGAATCAGTGGAACGCTTCCTGCAATATCTGCGCCTTGAGCGCAACCTGTCCTGGCGAACGGTGGACCTGTACCGCCGCGACCTCGACCAGTGGGTGGCGTCGGCCACTGGCGGCTCCAGGCCGCTGGATCTGGTTTCGGTCACCGCCGGCGACATACGCGCATGGCTCATGGAGAGAGCATCGGCAGGGGATTGCCCCGGGACGCTGCGACACAAGGTGCAGGCCATCCGTGCCTTGTACCGCTATCTGATGACGCGCGGGCTGGTGGACAGCAATCCCGCGGCACAGGTCGAACTGGCCAAGTTGCCCAAGCCGCTGCCCAAGTTTGTGCGCGAGCAGACGGTGGACAACGTCCTGGACGAGGAAATCGATCGCGACGACTTTACGCAGGTGCGCGACCATCTCATCGTCATGCTGCTGTATGAGACGGGCATCCGCCTGAGCGAATTGATCGGCTTGACTGATGCCGCCGTCGACGTCGCCAAGTGCGAACTCAAGGTGAGAGGAAAGCGTGACAAGGATCGCATCGTCCCCTTCGGCGATGAGTTGGCGCAATGGATCACGCGGTACCGCATGCTCAGGACCAACCTGCGACCCGAGTGCGACAACCTGCTTGTGACCTTGCGCGGCAAGCCGTTGTACCCCTCGCTGGTCTACCACGTCGTCCACGACTCGCTGGCACGGGCTGGCGGAACGGGCAAACTCAGTCCGCACGTGCTGCGCCACACTTTTGCTACTGTGATGCTCAACAACGGGGCCGAAATCAACAACGTCAAGGAACTGCTCGGACACGAGAGCCTGGCGGCCACACAGGTGTACACCCATGTGACATTGAGTGAACTACAACACAATTATGAACTCGCCCATCCCAGGGCACTTAAAAAAGGAGGTTAATATGGAAATTAAAATCAATGCCATCCATTTTGAAGCAACCGAGAGGTTAAACGACTTTATCAACAAGAAGGTAGAGAAACTGGCAAAGTACAACGAGGAGGTCGCCAAGGCTGAGGTGATCCTCAAAGTCGTGAAACCGGAAACCGCTATGAACAAGGAGGCATCGGTCAAGTTGCTTGTGCCCCGCAACGAGGACCTGTTTGCCAACAAGGTGGCCGACACCTTTGAAGAGGCCATCGACAACTGCGTCGACGCCCTCAAGCGCCAACTCGAGAAAGGACGCCGCGACAGGTAACACACGTTCTCCATACATATAGAGAAAAAGACATCATCATGCCCCCTGCCCGCTCAATGGAGCCGGCAGGGGGCATCGTTATTCCGCATGACACGAGGCGGCCAGATCATCATGGTGCCGGCTAGCAGTAATGATTTTTTATTATAATATAATGTGTGATGACGGTGAGTCTGTATGTGTCAAGGGAATTTCATGCTGGAGTAGGGCAGAAATCAGAAGGTTGCTTAAGTTGCTGTCAAATAGCGATTTAATGGCGTTGTTGAGGGACGGTTGAAAAGTTTTTTGAAAAAAAAGTGAGAAAAAGTTTGTCAGTTCGGGAAATGGTTGTACCTTTGCATCCGCAAACGAGATCACCCCGTATCTCAATGCACAACGATAGATGCCTCTTTAGCTCAGTTGGCCAGAGCACGTGATTTGTAATCTCGGGGTCGTTGGTTCGAATCCGACAAGAGGCTCAAGCATAACATAACACAATGGGTAGATTCCAGAGTGGCCAAATGGGGCAGACTGTAAATCTGCTGCGTCATCGCTTCGGTGGTTCGAATCCATCTCTACCCACTTGTTTTGCGGAAGTAGCTCAGTTGATAGAGCATCAGCCTTCCAAGCTGAGGGCCGCGGGTTTGAGCCCCGTCTTCCGCTCAAGAAACAAAACGAATATTGCCTATGTAGCTCAGGGGTAGAGCACTTCCTTGGTAAGGAAGAGGTCGCGGGTTCAAATCCCGCCATCGGCTCAACGATGTAAAATGCTTCGCCTCTCACTGATTGCAGGTTACAGTTATCACAAGGGGGTGGAGCGCTTTACGCAATTAAGCAGAGTAATATTATCATTCAATTTCACAATAACAACTAACAGTTATGGCAAAAGAGCATTTTGAAAGAACAAAACCGCATGTTAACATCGGTACGATTGGTCACGTTGACCACGGTAAAACAACCTTGACCGCTGCTATCACCACCGTGCTTGCTAAGGACGGTGACATCTCAGGTGATAACGTTCGTTCGTTCGACTCGATCGACAACGCCCCTGAGGAGAAGGAGCGCGGTATTACTATCAACACCGCTCACGTTGAGTATGAGACCAAGAATCGTCACTATGCTCACGTTGACTGCCCGGGCCACGCTGACTATGTGAAGAACATGGTTACTGGTGCCGCTCAGATGGACGGTGCTATCGTAGTTGTTGCTGCTACCGACGGTGTTATGCCGCAGACCCGCGAGCACATCCTGCTCGCCCGTCAGGTGAACGTGCCCCGTCTGGTTATCTTCTTGAACAAGTGTGACTCTCCCGATGTTGACGAGGAGATGATCGAACTCGTTGAGATGGACGTTCGTGACCTGTTGAACGAGTATGATTTCGACGGTGAGAACACCCCCATCATCAAGGGTTCGGCACTGGGTGCCCTCCAGGGTGAGCCCAAGTGGGAAGACACCGTTCGCGAGTTGATGAACGCTGTTGACGAGTGGATTCCTCTGCCCCCGCGTGATCGTGACAAGCCCTTCCTGATGCCTATCGAGGACGTCTTCTCAATCACTGGCCGTGGCACCGTTGCTACCGGTCGTATCGAGACTGGTGTCGTTAAGGTCGGCGACGAGGTTCAGATCATGGGTCTGGGTGCCGAGATGAAGTCGGTAGTTACCGGCGTTGAGATGTTCCGCAAGATCCTCGACGAGGGTGAGGCTGGTGACAACGTTGGTCTGCTGCTCCGCGGTATCGACTATAAGACTATCAAGCGCGGTATGGTTATCTGCCACCCGGGCGTTATCAAACCCCACGACCACTTCAAGGCTTCGATCTACGTCCTGAAGAAGGAAGAGGGCGGCCGCCACACCCCGTTCCACAACCACTATCGTCCCCAGTTCTACATCCGCACCCTGGATGTAACCGGTGAGATCATGCTCCCCGCTGGTGTCGAGATGGTAATGCCTGGTGACAACGTCGAGATCGACGTCAAGCTGATCACTCCGGTTGCTTGCAGCGAAGGTCTGCGTTTCGCTATCCGCGAGGGTGGCCGCACCGTAGGTTCGGGTCAGATCACTGGCATCATCGAGGACTAATCCTGGGTTAGGAAGAGTCAACGCAGCGCCGGCCGCGATTCGGGCGACAGGCTGACGCAAAGAATAAAAGGTCTGGCTGCATGCCAGTCAGACCTTTTTAAATACGGGAATAGCTCAGTTGGTAGAGCGACGGTCTCCAAAACCGTAGGTCGTGAGTTCGAGCCTTACTTCCCGTGCAATAAGAAAGACAAATAAACAAATGAAGAATTTTTTTAATAACAGGCTTACGGATATCAAGGAATCTTATAACGAACTCGTTAATAAGGTTTCTTGGCCTACTAAGAGTGAACTGGCCAACAGCACCATTGTCGTGATGGTTGCTTCCATCATCGCGTCGTTGGTCATCTGGGTAATCGACCTCTGCATCAACCAACTGATGCACATCGTTTACGGCGTGGCCGCCTAATCAGGCCCGCTACCATTCCACTCTGTGAGTGGCAATTGTTTCAGTCCCATTTATTGTTTAACAAACTGTCATAGCACAAACAGTCACAACTATGTCTCAAGGTAAGCATCAGTGGTACATTCTGCGCACTATCTCAGGCAAGGAGATGAAGGTCAAGGAGATGATTGAGGGCTACAGGAAGAACAATCCTGTCTATGCCGAGAACATCTCTCAGATTTTGGTCCCTCAGGAGAAAGTGTATGTAACACGCGCCGGCAAGAAGGTTCTCAAGGAGAAAGTCATGTTCACCGGTTATGTGTTCGTGAAGTTGCAACTGACCCCTGAGATTGAGGTGACTCTGCAGGACACCACCAATGTGGTGAACTTTGTGCGTTCGCGCGAGGGCGACCGTCGTCCCGAGCCCGTTCCCGAGTCGCAGATTCTGGCGATGCTGGGTCAGGCCGAGGCACGCGAGCAAGAAGCCGCCGAGGCTGTCAATGAGTATATCTTGGGAGAATCGGTGAAGGTCAACTTCGGTCCCTTCAGTGGCTTTGTGGGTGAGATCAAGGATATCAACCACGAGAAGCGCGAACTGACGGTGATGGTTAAGGTATTCGGGCGTGAAACGCCGCTCAAGTTGGATCATTCGCAAGTCGAACGTGTGTAATGACTGCGGTCGATGTTACGCAACCGTGGCATTATATACAATGTTTTTTAACACCATATAAATTGAATTTGTACAATGGCTAAAGAAATTGCTGGACAGATCAAATTGCAGATTAAGGGTGGGGCAGCAAACCCCTCGCCTCCCGTAGGTCCCGCTCTGGGTTCTAAGGGTATCAACATCATGGATTTTTGCAAGCAATTCAACGCCCGCACCCAGGCTAAGGCTGGCAAGGTGTTGCCCGTAGTAATCTCTTACTACGCTGACAAGAGTTTTGACTTCATCGTCAAGACTTCTCCCGTGCCCGTTCAGTTGCTGGAGGCCGCTAAGGTCAAGGGTGGCTCTGGTGAGCCCAACCGCGTCAAGGTGGCATCGGTGACCTGGGATCAGGTGAAGGAAATTGCCGAAGACAAAATGCCTGATTTGAACTGTTTTACATTAGCCTCGGCTATGCGTATGGTGGCCGGAACAGCAAGAAGTATGGGTATCACTGTAAAGGGTCAATTCCCTGAGAACGTTTAAAAAGACTTTATTGATTATGAGTAAATTAACGAAAAATCAGAAGTTATACAACGCAAAGGTTGAAACGTCGAAGGCTTACACCCTTGAGGAAGCTGCAGCATTGGTTAAGGAAATCACTTTTACCAAGTTTGACGCTTCCACTGATATCGACGTGCGTCTTGGCGTTGATCCGCGTAAGGCCAACCAGATGGTTCGTGGCGTTGTGTCTCTGCCTCATGGCACTGGCAAGCAGGTGCGTGTCCTGGTTCTCTGTGGACCGGAGGCCGAAGCCGCTGCTAAGGAAGCCGGAGCAGACTATGTCGGTCTTGAAGAGTATATCGACAAGATTAAGGGCGGATGGACTGACATTGATGTGATTATCACTCAGCCCCAGATCATGGGCAAGGTAGGTCCTCTGGGTCGCATCCTGGGTCCCCGTGGCCTGATGCCGAACCCCAAGAGCGGCACCGTTACTCCTGACGTGGCAAAGGCTGTGAAAGAAGTGAAACAAGGTAAGATCGACTTCAAGGTCGATAAGGGTGGTATTGTACACACCTCGATTGGTAAGGTTTCATTCACTCCCGAGCAGATTCGCGACAATGCTGCCGCGTTTATCAACACGCTCATCAAGTTGAAACCCGCCGCTGCTAAGGGTACGTACATCAAGAGCATTTATCTTTCGAGCACCATGAGCAAGGGTATCAAGGTTGATCCCAAGTCGATTGAGGCTTAAACATTTTAAAAACGATTAGAAAGAAATGAAGAAGGAAGATAAAACCTTAATGATCGACAAGATCAAGGAGACTCTTGACAAGTATAGTGTCGTTTACTTGGCTAACACCACATCGCTCAATGCCGAGAAGACCGTGGACTTGCGCCGCGCTGCTTTCAAGGCTGGCATCAAGATGATGGTTGTCAAGAACACCCTGCTGAAGAAGGCCATGGATGCTTGTGACATCGACTATAGTGGCCTCTATGACTCCCTGGCTGGCCCCACTACCCTGTTGCTCAGCGACACCGGTAATGCGCCTGCTAAACTCATCAAGGAATTCCGCGGTAAGAAGGAGACTATCCCCGCATTCAAGGCTGCTTATGTCGAGGAGACCGTCTATGTAGGTGAGCAGAACCTCGACGCTCTCGTGGCCATCAAGAGCAAGAACGAACTCATCGCCGATGTTGTGGCATTGCTCCAGTCGCCGGCCAAGAATGTTATCAGTGCTCTGCAGTCGGGTGGTAGCAAACTCCACGGAGTCCTGGAAACCTTATCCAAAAAAGAAGATTAAACAAAACTAAACAACAACCAATTTTAAATCCATACTATTATGGCAGATTTGAAAGCATTTGCAGAACAGTTAGTGAACCTTACCGTTAAGGAAGTTAACGAACTCGCTCAGATTTTGAAAGACGAATATGGCATCGAGCCCGCCGCTGCAGCCGTTGCTGTTGCCGCTGGTCCCGCTGCTGGTGCAGCCGCCGAGGCCGAGGAGAAGACCTCCTTTGACGTTGTCCTCAAGGCCGCTGGTGCCCAGAAACTTCAGGTGATCAAGAAGGTGAAAGAACTTCTCAGCCTGGGTCTGAAGGACGCTAAGGACATGGTGGACAAGGCTCCCGCTACCCTCAAGGAGGGTGCATCCAAGGATGAGGCCGACGCTCTCAAGGCTGAACTCGAGGGTCTTGGCGCCGAGGTTGAACTGAAATAATAGCACCCCGTAAACGGGTGTTTGGGTTAAGAATCACCACATAGAGTGGGTTCTTAACCTTTTTGTGTCAAATTTGACCTGCACTGAATGATTCATCGGAGTTGTCCGCGGCTTGGGCACTCCCGGGCCGCGGCAACTCGTCCGATGGATGTTGATCCTCAGGTTTTTGCGCACTGCAAACGCTACACTGGCAATGGTGCAAAACGAACCTATTATTTCGCATTTCTACAATCTCATTTGAGTTCACCAAAACTTCTTTGTCAATGTCAGTTTCAAAAAAAGAACGAGTCAATTTCGCGCGAGTTAGAAATCCTTATCCTTATCCCGATTTCCTCGACGTGCAGTTACAGTCATTCCGTGATTTCCTGCAACTGGATACACCGACTGAAAAGAGAAAAAACGAGGGACTCTATAAAGTTTTTGCCGAGAATTTCCCCATCGAGGATACCCGCAACAACTTTAAACTCGAATTCCTTGATTACTACATCGACCCGCCGCGTTATTCTATCGACGAGTGCTTAGACATCGGCTTGACCTATAGCGTTCCGCTCAAGGCCAAGTTAAAGTTGTATTGCACCGACCCTGACCATAACTTCCCCACCGAGATCCAGGACGTTTATCTGGGCTCGATTCCCTATATGACTGACAAGGGTACCTTTGTCATCAATGGTGCTGAGCGCGTTGTCGTCTCACAGTTGCACCGCTCTCCTGGCGTGTTCTTCGGACAGAGCCTGCATGCCAACGGAACTAAACTCTACTCGGCTCGCATTATCCCCTTCCGCGGATCCTGGATCGAGTTCGCTACAGACATCAACAATGTGATGTATGCCTACATCGACCGTAAGAAGAAATTACCGGTGACCACGCTGCTGCGTGCCATCGGTCTCGAAACCGACAACGATATCATCCAGGAGTTTGGACTGGCCGAGGAGATCAAGGTCAACAAGACCAACCTCAAGAAGGCCGTCGGCCGCAAACTCGCTGCCCGCGTGGTTCGTTCCTGGAGTGAGGACTTTGTGGACGAGGATACCGGCGAGGTTGTGAGCATCGAGCGTAACGAGGTGCTCATCGACCGTGACACTGAGTTGCAGGAGGAGAACATCTCCGAGATCCTGGAGTCTGGTGTCTCGACCGTGCTGCTGCACCGCGAGGATGTCAACACGGGTGATTATCAGATCATCTTCAACACCCTGAACAAGGATACTTGCAACAGTGGCAAGGAGGCTGTCAACTACATCTATCGCCAGTTGCGTAACGCCGAGCCGCCCGATGACAATAGCGCCCGCGAGGTGATCACCAACCTGTTCTTCAGCGAGAAGCGCTATGACCTGGGTGAGGTGGGACGTTTCCGCATCAACGTGAAGTTGGGTCTGTCGACCGACCCCGATAAGCGCGTCTTGACCAAGGAGGACATCATCGAGATCATCAAGTACCTCATCGGCTTGATCAACAGCAAGCAGGATGTGGACGATATCGACCACTTGAGCAACCGCCGTGTGCGCACCGTCGGTGAGCAACTCTATAACCAGTTCGGCGTGGGTCTGGCCCGCATGGCCCGCACTATCCGTGAGCGCATGAACGTGCGCGACACCGAGCAGTTTGCCCCCATCGATCTGATCAATGCCAAGACCATCTCGAGCGTGATTAACACGTTCTTTGGTACCAACGCATTGTCACAGTTCATGGATCAGACCAACCCGCTGGCCGAGATCACCCATAAGCGCCGTATGAGCGCCCTGGGTCCTGGCGGTCTGTCGCGTGAGCGCGCCGGCTTTGAGGTGCGTGACGTTCACTACACCCACTACGGCCGTCTCTGCCCGATCGAGACCCCTGAGGGTCCCAACATCGGTCTGATCTCGTCGCTGTGTGTGTATGCCAAGATCAACAACCTGGGCTTCATCGAGACTCCCTACCGCAAGGTCGAGAACAGCAAGGTGGATTTGGACAACGAGCATATCGTCTACCTCACCGCCGAGGACGAGGAAGACCGCATCATCGCTCAGGGCAACGCGCCGCTTAACGAGGACGGCACCTTTATGCGCGACCGTGTTAAGGCTCGCAAAAACGCCGACTTCCCCGTTGTGGCTCCCGAAGAGGTGGAACTCATGGACGTTTCGCCCCAACAGATTGCCTCGATCGCTGCCGCACTTATCCCCTTCCTGGAGCATGACGACGCTAACCGCGCTCTGATGGGCGCTAACATGATGCGTCAGGCTGTGCCTCTGTTGCGCAGCGAGGCTCCCATCGTGGGTACCGGCATCGAGCAGCGCATGGCCTATGACAGCCGCACTCAGTTGCAGGCCGAGGGCGAGGGCGTGGTAGAGTTTGTCGACGCTAGCGTGATCCGCATCCGCTATGACCGCACCGAGGACGAGGAGTTTGTATCGTTTGACAGCGCTGTCAAGGAGTACAAGTTGCCCAAGTTCCGCAAGACCAACCAGAGCACAACCATCGACTTGCGCCCCATCTGTGAGGCTGGCGACCGAGTGGTCAAGGGTCAGATCCTGACCGAGGGCTATTCGACCCAAGATGGTGAGTTGGCACTGGGACGTAACCTCAAGGTGGCTTACATGCCCTGGAAGGGTTACAACTATGAGGACGCTATCGTGATCAACGAGCGCCTTGTGCGTGAGGACATCCTCACCAGCGTGCACGTCGACGAGTACACCCTCGAGGTGCGTGAGACCAAGCGCGGTATGGAGGAGTTGACCAATGATATCCCCAACGTGAGCGAGGACGCTACCAAGGACCTCGACGAGAGTGGCATCATCCGTGTCGGCGCCCATGTCATCCCCGGTGACATCCTCATCGGTAAGATCACTCCTAAGGGTGAGAGCGATCCCACGCCCGAGGAGAAACTGCTGCGCGCCATCTTTGGTGACAAGGCTGGAGACGTCAAGGACGCTTCGCTCAAGGCCAACCCGTCGCTCAAGGGCGTTGTCATCGGCACCCGCTTGTTTGCCCGTGCCGTGAAGAAACGTACCCGCGGCGTCGATCCCGAGATCGAGGCCCTCGACAAGGAGTATGCCGCACGTCAGGAGGAACTGCGCGGTATCCTCATCGAGAAACTCAACACCCTGACCGAGGGACGCATCTCGCAGGGCGTTAAGAACTATATGGACGAGGAAGTGGTGCCCAAGGGCGAGAAGTTCACCAGAGAACTGATCATGGGCATCGAGAACTTCGACAGCATCAACCTGAGCCGCTGGACCGCTGACGCGCATCGCAACGAACTCATCCGTGCCACGGTCATGAACTACCTGCACAAGAGCAAGGCCTATGAGGCCGAACTCAAGCGCAAGAAACTTGACATCAGCATCGGTGACGAGTTGCCCTCGGGCATCATGCAGTTGGCCAAGGTTTACATCGCCAAGAAGCGCAAAATCAGCGTCGGTGATAAGATGGCAGGTCGCCATGGTAACAAGGGTATCGTCTCGCGCGTAGTGCGTCAAGAGGATATGCCGTTCCTGGCCGACGGTACTCCCGTAGACCTCGTCTTGAACCCGCTGGGTGTGCCCTCGCGTATGAACCTGGGCCAGATCTTCGAGGCCGTTCTCGGTTGGGCAGGACGTGAACTTGACGTCAAGTTTGCGACACCCATCTTCGACGGCTGCAGCCTCGATGACCTCAACGAGTGGACCGACAAGGCCGGTCTGCCCCGTGCAGGAACGACCCAGTTGTATGACGGCGCCACCGGTGAGCCCTTCGACCAGAAGGCTACCGTGGGTGTGACCTACTTCTTGAAACTCGGTCACATGGTCGAGGACAAGATGCACGCTCGCTCGATAGGCCCGTACAGCCTCATCACCCAGCAGCCGCTCGGCGGTAAGGCCCAGTTTGGTGGCCAGCGCTTTGGTGAGATGGAGGTTTGGGCTCTGGAGGCCTTTGGCGCCAGCCATGTGCTCCAGGAGATCCTCACCGTCAAGAGTGACGATGTGGTGGGCCGCAGCAAGGCTTACGAGGCCATCGTCAAGGGTGATCCCATGCCCACTCCGGGCATTCCCGAGTCGCTCAACGTGCTGTTGCACGAGTTGCGTGGACTGTGTCTGAATGTGAAACTCGATTAATACCGCAATTCTATTATACTATGGCTTTCAAGAAAGATTCTAAGATAAAGAATAACTTCACCAAGATCTCGATCAGTCTGGCTTCGCCCGACGAGATCCTGGAGAACTCACACGGTGAGGTCCTCAAGCCCGAGACCATCAACTATCGCACCTACAAGCCCGAACGTGACGGCCTGTTCTGCGAGCGCATCTTTGGCCCGGTTAAGGACTACGAGTGCCATTGCGGCAAGTACAAGCGTATCCGCTACAAGGGCATCGTGTGTGACCATTGCGGTGTTGAGGTGACTGAGAAGAAGGTGCGCCGCGAGCGTAGCGGCCACATCGAACTCGTTGTCCCCGTGGCTCACATCTGGTATTTCCGCTCTCTGCCCAACAAGATCGGTTACCTGCTCGGTATTCCCACCAAGAAACTCGACATGATCATCTACTATGAGCGTTATGTCGTTATCAATCCTGCCGGTGTGGTCTATAACAACGGTACCGAGAGCCGCGAGTTGCAGAAGTTGGATTTGCTCACCGAGGACGAGTATGTTGCCATCTTGGAGAAACTCCCCAAGGACAACCAGAGCCTCGAGAATGACAATCCCGAGAAGTTCATTGCCAAGATGGGCGCCGAGGCCATCTATGACCTCCTTGCCGAACTGGACTTGGACTCTCTGGCCAATACCCTGCGCGACCGCGCCTACAAGGAAAATTCACAGCAGCGCAAGACCGAGGCCCTCAAGCGCCTCCAGGTTGTGGAATCGTTCCGCGCCAGCAAGGGCGTGAACCGTCCCGAGTGGATGATTCTCAAGGTCATCCCGGTGATACCGCCCGAGTTGCGACCCCTCATCCCGCTGGATGGTGGCCGCTTCGCTACGAGCGATGTCAACGACCTGTACCGCCGCGTGATCATCCGCAACACCCGTCTGAAACGACTCATCGAGATCAAGGCTCCCGAGGTCATCATGCGCAACGAGAAGCGTATGCTGCAGGAGGCTGTCGACTCGCTGCTTGACAACTCGCGCAAGTCGAGTGCCGTCAAGAGCGATGCCAACCGTCCCCTCAAGTCGTTGAGCGATAGCCTCAAGGGTAAGCAGGGCCGTTTCCGTCAGAACCTGCTCGGTAAGCGTGTGGACTACTCAGCCCGCTCGGTTATCGTTGTAGGCCCTGAGTTGAAGATGGGCGAGTGCGGTATCCCCAAGGACATGGCCGCCGAGTTGTACAAGCCCTTTGTCATCCGCAAACTGATTGAGCGCGGTATCGTCAAGACGGTCAAGAGCGCCAAGAAGATTGTCGACCGCAAGGAACCCGTCGTTTGGGACATCCTCGAGAACGTCATGAAGGGCCATCCCGTGCTGCTCAACCGTGCTCCGACACTGCACCGACTGGGTATCCAGGCCTTCCAGCCCAAACTCATCGAGGGCAAGGCCATCCAGTTGCACCCGCTGGCATGTACGGCATTTAACGCCGACTTTGACGGTGACCAGATGGCAGTGCACCTGCCGCTGGGCAACGAGGCTATTGTCGAGGCACAGATGCTGATGCTCGAGCCTCACAATATCCTCAATCCTGCCAATGGCGACCCTGTTACCGTGCCCTCACAGGATATGGTACTCGGTCTCTATTATATCACCAAGTTGCGCAAGGGCGACAAGGGCGAGGGCCTCAAGTTCTACGGCCCCGAAGAGGCTCTTGTGGCCTACAACGAGGGTAAAGTGGCCATGCACGCCATCATCAGTGTCGTTGTCGACGTGGTGAACGAAAACGGCGAGCACGAACAGAAACTCGTCGAGGAAACTTCGGTGGGACGCATCATCTTTAATGAGACGGTGCCCTACGAGATCGGCTACATTAACGAGTTGATCTCCAAGAAGTCGCTGCGCAATATCATCACCCGCGTCATCCGCAGTTGCGGTGTGCCCCGCTCGGCCAAGTTCCTTGACGATGTCAAGAACATGGGCTACTACATGGCATTCAAGGGTGGTCTGTCGTTCAACCTGAACGATGTGCTCATCCCCGACCGCAAGGCCGAAATCATCGCCGAGGGCGATGCCCGTGCCGACCAGATCAAGATGGACTATGACATGGGTGCTATCACCGACAACGAGCGTTACAACCAGGTCATCGATATCTGGACCAACGTCAATACCGAACTCACTAACGAGTTGATGAAGCAGATCACTGCCGACAAGCAGGGCTTCAACTCGGTATTCATGATGCTTGACTCTGGTGCCCGTGGTTCTAAAGACCAGATCCGACAGTTGTCGGGTATGCGTGGTCTGATGGCCAAGCCCCAGAAGTCTGGTGTCGAGGGTGGTCACCAGATTATCGAGAACCCCATCCTTGCCAACTTCAAGGAGGGTCTGTCGGTGCTCGAGTACTTCATCTCTACCCACGGTGCCCGTAAGGGTCTTGCCGATACCGCGTTGAAGACCGCCGATGCCGGTTATCTGACCCGTCGTTTGGTCGACGTCGCTCACGACGTGATCATCAACGAGGAGGACTGTGGCACCCTGCGTGGACTCGTTTGCCGCGAGGTTCGCAATGGTGACCGCGTTGTCGCCACGCTGGGCGAGCGCATCCTGGGCCGTGTTTCGGTTCATGATGTGGTCGATCCCACCACGGGTGACATCATCGTCAAGAGCGGTGAGGAAATCACCGACGCCATTGCAGCGCGTATCGACGCTTCTCCCATCGAGTCGGTCGAGATCCGTTCCGTCCTCACCTGTGAGGCCAAGCGCGGCGTTTGCGCCAAGTGCTACGGACGCAACCTGGCATCGCACCGCATGGTGCAGCGTGGCGAGGCTGTCGGCGTGATTGCCGCCCAGTCTATCGGTGAGCCGGGTACACAGTTGACCCTGCGTACCTTCCACGCCGGTGGTGTGGCTAGCAACGCTTCGGCTGTTTCCAACATCACCAGCAAGTATAACGGTCGCATCGAGATCGAAGACCTGCGCACGGTTAAGGACAAGGACGGCGTCGACATCGTCGTTGGTCGTATGGCCGAGATGCAGATCAAGGATCCCAACACCAATATGGTCCTCACCCATGCTCCTATCGAGTATGGTTCAAAACTCTTCTTCCAGCCTGGCGACATGGTCGCCGAGGGTGACAAGATCTGTGAGTGGGACGCATTCAACGCCGTTATCGTCAGCGAGGTGGATGGTACCCTGCGCTTCAAGAACCTGATCGAGGGCGTGACCTATCGCGAGGAGTATGATGAGATCTCGGGCAATGCCGAAATCTTCATCATCGAGACCAAGGACCACAACCGCATCCCCGAGGCCGAGGTTATCGATGCCGAGGGCAATGTCGTGAAGTCCTACTCACTGCCCGTGCGCGCCCACCTCATGAAGAAGGATAACGAAGAAATCACCGCCGGTGAGGTCTTCGTCAAGATCCCACGCTCGTTCTCGGGTGGCGCTGGTGATATCACCGGTGGTCTGCCTCGCGTGACCGAGTTGTTCGAGGCCCGCAACCCGTCCAATCCCGCTATTGTCAGCGAGATCGACGGTGAGGTTTCCTTCGGCCGCATCAAGCGCGGTAACCGTGAGATCACGGTCAAGAACCGCCTGGGCGAGGAGAAGAAGTACCTCGTGCCCCTGTCCAAGCAGATTCTGGTTCAGGAGAACGACTTCGTGCGTGCCGGTACACCGTTGTCCGACGGTGCCGTCACTCCCGCCGACATCCTGCGCATCAAGGGCCCCACGGCCGTGCAGGACTACATCGTTAACGAGGTTCAGGACGTATATCGCACCCAGGGTGTGAAGATCAACGACAAGCACTTTGAGGTGATCGTGCGCCAGATGATGCGCAAGGTGCGCATCATCGATCCGGGCGACACCCGATTCCTCGAGGAGCAGACCGTCGACAAGCGCGACTTCATGGAAGAGAACGACCGCATCTGGGGCAAGAAGATTGTCACCAACTGTGGCGACAGCGAGGAGGTCCAGAACGGACAGATCCTTACCGCTCGCAAGTTGCGCGACATCAACTCGTCGCTCAAGCGTCGTGACATGAAACTTGTGGTTGTGCGTGACGCCGTGCCCGCTACCAGCGAGCAGATCCTCTTGGGTATCACACGCGCCGCACTGCAGACCAGCAGTTTCATGTCGGCTGCATCGTTCCAGGAGACCACCAAGGTCCTCAACGAGGCCGCCATCAATGGACGCGTCGACAACCTGGAGGGTATGAAGGAGAACGTCATCTGCGGTCACCTGATTCCCGCCGGCACCGGTCTGCGTGAGTATCAGACGCTCGTCGTTGGCGACAAAAACGAGATGGCGCTCGCCGAGCAGGCTCGTCAAGAGCGCGAACTCGCTGAAATGGAGGATTGACCCTAGGCCAATCTGACATTGAATGATAATAAGCAATAATTGAAATAATCGTATATTATTTTCCATAGTTAATTTGTTTATTGAGACTCCGGCCCGCAGCGATGCGCACCGGAGTTTTTTTCCTGTTTTCCGCACTAGTATTTTGATATAAGAGATTGCGACTGATCTTCACGGAATTAGCGCATCGGATTTTGCAAAATGGCGTGTCCCGTGC
>ONQS01000062.1 GCA_900320055.1 uncultured Prevotellaceae bacterium | reverse complement strand
GACATTCATGATGGAGGGATTTTCATTAGCGGCACTCCAGTCATAGACATCATGACAATATTTGTTTACTCCCTCGAAAGCGTTTTCTGCCGTAACCCTGTTATCGGGATGGCCTGAGCCGCACGAAAAGAAAAACATAAGTGACAAAGGAAATGTTACGATAAGCGGTTTCATTTCTCTATACGCTAAATTGGAATTTATCCGTTTGAACTTGTAAGTATTCCTTACAGGTTGACGATTTGTCGAGTTCACCTTGCCATCTGAGCCTGAGTCAGCCACACCGTATCGTTTTCCAGGCGAACGTCAATCTGCGTCTGCCCGTCTTCCGTCTGATATATAACTATTTGGTTTTGTTCCATAAATTCCATTTCAGGGCATTTAGGGCCTAAACACATCATTTCGTTCCTATTTCAGTGACCATTGCAAATGGAAAGACGTAATCATATGGTTGTTTGACCTCCTGAAAAAATGCAATCTTAAGTGTAATTAAATCACCTGAACTAAAATCCTCGATAGAGATATGCCTTTGACAATCATTACACAAACTGATATAATACTCATGACCATCGTAGATAAATGATATTGAAGAAGTCGGGATATCGTTTTTCTTTTTGAATATTTGAGAAAGACCTTTACTGAATTGACCATTCAATGGATTTTTTCCAAAAGACAGAAAACTGACGTTCAGTGTTTTATAACAAACACCATTTTCAAATTGCAAGTTATTATACAAACTTAAATTACCATTCTGACCTACAGACAATGAGTCGTGATTATGAGACCAGTTAATATTCATTGCTTTTATTTCATTACCGTCGTCATATTTCCAGACTTCCACACCATCAATTATTTGCTTCTGAGCACGTTTAATCACAACGCCATCATCCATGAGTAAGTATTTGGGTGATGTATCATCACGCGAAAACCAGATTGTATCATTCTCAAAGCAATAAGCACGAGAAGCGGATGGCAACTCCCAATACAATACCCTCAATGACCTAATCGGGCGAACTTTAACTATTGAGGATTCACCGACTACAAACGACTCTCCTACCTCAGGATTGAGATCCAGCAACGACACGGTATCGCTGCCACACATCGCCCTGTACATATGAAGGCTTTTCTTGGGCAATGATTTCAGAAACTCAATTTCTGCGGTCTGTTCCTCACCTAGATTTATATCATACAGAGTAATAGTTTTTAAGCCATTTATAGTATCCACTCGATAGTAACGTACAGCATCAGCATCCGTCTTTTTATCATTGTTCGGGCTTGAGTATCCCATTTCAAGACTTGTTGCTGATTCATCACAATAAGCATAAACCTTATTGCTCCTACTAATCAGAAGCAGGATCAAGACAATCAAAATTGATAAAACTGGATTCTTCATCATTACTCCTCTGTTGTTAAAACCCAAAGGCAAAGGTAGCAAAAATCTTTGCTAACACTCTTCTTTTTTTAATATCGGTTAATTATTACTCACGAGGGACTGGCATCCGTCCTAACTTTTTAAATTTTGGAAAAATCGTTCAACCGCCTGATACCTTGAAAAGACGGGGAATGAGGTTACTCTTCCCCGATGAGTTCTTGCAGACGACGGGTGATATCCTCATCACCGTAGCCTACAGGATATTTACCGCGTATTAATCTGTAAATACTCACTATAGCGGAGACTAAGACGACGATCCAGCCAATCACTTTCATAATACCCGAACCAGAGGAAAAAAATACGAAACAAGCAAACCACCCGCAAAATATCAATTTTCCTATCGTCAAGATGATACTTTCGTCTTTAACGTAATTTTTGAACTTGTTCAATAGATGTTCTGGAGTGCCGAGACCGTCGACGGTTTTTAAAAAGTTGTTAGATTTTAGAACCTGCCAGCCTGACATAAGGACAAATAATAATAGCGTCAAGAAGTAAACAAAATCTTCTATTGTCCAAAGGCGAGAATGCTCAAAAGTTATTACCATTGTCAAAAATATCAGGAAAAGTATCAAGAGAACCAACCCAACCCAGAAATGAGTTTTCGCTCTTTTCTTGCACTTGTCCTTGATAACATCCAGCCATTCTTCTTTGTTGATCAAGTATAAATCTTCCAGTTTCATAATGATCTGTTGTAAAAATGATTCGTGTAACAATCAAACTTATTTATCTTTTATCGCAAATATAGCCTCTTTTCTTCTAATGATAACTATAAAGAACAGAAATTGATTAAAAACAGTAAATTGTGTATCAAGTTTTGTATCAAGTAACACTCATTTTCTTTTATTATTTCGGTGATTTGGGTAAATCTTGACCTTTAAAAAGAAAATGGAGGCGTATCTCACGATAAACCTCCATTATGAAAAGAATATAAGGTTACTTGATTTTCAATTTCAAACCGATGACGAGCATGCGGCCAGGAGAGTAAAGCGCATACTTGCGGTTAGAGGAGTCGATGCGGCGATCCACCTTGTCGAAGATGTTGTCGATGCCGATGCTCGGCTCCAGGTACAGGTGCTTCAGGCCGTCAATCGAGTGGCTTGTGTTGAGGTTCCAGACGCCGTAGCCAGGCGCATCCTCATAGTCGGGGTAGTAGGTCTTGGACTGCAAGCGGCCATTGATGTTTACATTCAGTCCATAGTTGCCCCAACTATGGTAATAGTTGGCTGCGACAGTGGCCGCATGGCGGATGCTGCGCTCCAGCGGTGCCCACCGGTTATCGCTGTATGACCGGGCGTAGGTGTAGACGTAGTTGGCCGACAGGTTGAAGCCCGTGAACAGATTGGCCGAGACATTGACCTGCACACCCTTGACGTCGCCCTTGTCGCTGTTTTTGTACAGCGAGTAGCGCTCGAGTTTCTGGGCTTGGTCGGCGGTCATCTCGGGAAACTCGTTCTGCAGCATGGCCAGCGAGTTAGCGTCAATGTCGATATTCTGCCTGATGACCATATCGTTGATGCGGTTCAGAAATCCGGTCACACTCACTGCAATGAGGTTGGTGCGATATTCGGCATTGAGCGAGAAGTAGTTGCTCTTCTCGGGTTTCAACTCCTTGTTGCCGAAGATGATCTGGGCCTTACCGCGGTTGACTGAGAAGTAGTGGTAATACAACTCGTCAAGACCGGGGGCGCGGAAGCCAGCCGAATAAGTGGCACGCAGGCGGAAGTTGCCGGGAGCATACATCAGCGTGGCCTTGGGCGTGAGGTGCCAGTCGAAGGTCTCGTGGTAGGTCAAACGCAGGCCCACGGTTGCCGTCAGGCGGTCAAAGAACAGCATCTCGTGCTGGGCGAAGGCGGCTGCCGTATAAGCATTCTGGTTGATGTTGCCTGAGGTGGCGGTGAGGTAATCCTTGCGCCAATCGGCACCAAAGATGGTGGTGGAGTTGTTCATCAGTCCCAGGATAGCCTTGAGTTGTGCCTCCATCGAGCGCTGCTTCTTGGACTGCACATAATCGTCGATAGCATAGGTCTTGGTGGCCACGTCATACTGCTTGCCGTAGCGGAACCGGTCAACGGTGAAGTCGGCCTGCAGAGAGTTGCGGCTGGTGAACTTGTAGATACCGCCCACGTTCCAGCGCAGGCCTTTGTAGCGCATCTCGTAGTCGGTGCCGCCTGTGATGTCCTTGCGGGTGTTGGGGCGGTCGGTGATCTTATAGGAGTAGTCGATGCCGGCATTCAGTGCCAGGTGCTCGTCGGGAGCATAGGTGAACTTCTGGCCCACCAGGTTGGAGCGGTAGCCCGTGAAGAAGGGGGCGATTGTCGGCTGGGTTTCGGTGTCAGAGCCCTTGACATACTCCACATCGTTGATGCGGTAACTATCGGCACGGTCACGTGAGAATGAGGTGTAGGAGCCAAAGCCGTTCTTGTAGATGTCGAGGGCGATGTTTTCGGTCAACAGGCCGTGGCCCGACACGCGGGTGTCGCTAGTCACGCTCACCAGGTCGCGCGTGGGCTGGTCGGTAATGATGTTGATGACACCGGCAATGGCGTCCGAGCCGTAGAGCGACGAGGCGGCACCATCGAGCACCTCGATGCGCTTCACGCGTGCCATATTGATGCGGTTCAGGTCCACATTGTTTGAGATGTCACCGGTCAACTTCTGGCCGTTGATGAGAATGAGGATATACTTGTTGCCCAGTCCATTGAGCCGCAGGAAGGTGCCCATCGAGTTGGGCGACATGGAGATCTGGGGCATCATGCGCGTGAGGGCGCCGTCAAAGGTGGTGATACCTTGTTCCTTGATTTCCTGTTTGCTCAATACATGAACAGGGGTGGCTGTGGATTTCAGGCGCTGGTGGTGCCCAGAACCGGTCACCACCACAGGATTTAAGGTATAGGAGCGCTCGGTCATGGATGTGTCGGAGCGTTCCATCTTATGGATTTGAGTAAAAGCGGCACTCCATGTGAGGAGTGCCATGGTAGTTAATATGATCTTCTTAGTCATGAGTTTGTGTTTAAACTACGAATTACACAAATCTAACAAATAGTGGGTTGTCCGGATATTTGTTAGATTTGCGTAATTCGTAGATCTCATTGGATTTACTCTGGGTTCTTGCTGTGGTAGAAGTCGAGAGGCTCACCGTTGATGGCGTCCTGGGTGTGGTTCATCCACACTTGACGGATGGTGGGGAGTTCCAGCAGACCCTTCTCGATCATGGTCGAGTTGTCGCACTCGTAGCCCAGGTGATGGAAGTACATCTTCCAGGAGGTGTCCTCAACCTCGCCCTCGTCGTTGGGGGTGAACTTGGTGCCGTCCCAGTTGTCGTCATCGTCACCTGCCATGTCGTTGTGGCCGTGGTCACCATCGATCGACATCAGGGGGTGGCAATAGACCTTACCGCTGGTGATACCGGCAGCGAGCATGCGGGCATAGACGTTGGTCTTGAAGTTGTTCATCATGTCAACAGTACCCACGAAGTAGTTCTGGCTGTACACCTGGAGGGCTTCCTCGAGTTGGGTATAGCGAATGTTGGCCTTGTAGGTGTCATAGGAGTCGGGGTTACCGTGGCCCATAAAGGCAACGACGCCCTCACTGGCTTGCTTGCTATAGAGTTTGTTGAGTTCGCTGGCAACGAGATTGATGTCGGCCTCGGCATCCTGCAACAGGGGCACACCCAGTTTCAGGGTCACGTTGGCCAGGTAGTTGTCATCGATGTCGCCATTGGCATTGTTGGCGAAGTCCTTGATGTAGTTGATCACGCGGGTGTATTCCTCACCGGGAATCACCTGCAGCGATTGAACAACGATTTCGCTGTACTTCACGCCGTCCTGTGCAAAGGCGTTGAGCCAGAAGGGGGGAGCATAGAAATTGCGGGGATCAACGTTCTCGCCAGCAGCAGCGCGGTTGATGCAGATGGCTGATGAGAACGACAGGAATACGTCATAGCCGGGAAATGCCTGCTTGTAGGCGGCAACAGTGGCGTCGAATGCGTCGTAGGCCTGCTCCCAGGTCGAGCCAAAGGCAACCAGCAGGATAGCCTTTCCGTTCTTCTTCTGAGCCTTTACGGTCTCGTTGACGGCTTTCTGGTAAACAGTGTAGTTGTTCTCGATGGGATCGTCCTTGTCGTCTTTGCAAGAAGTGAAACCCATGGTCAGGCAGATTGCCAGCATGGCAATCAATAAAGATTTAATCTTCATCATTGTTTTGTTGTTTTGAATTAAAGTTAGACTTGTAGGTATTTTTCAGTTTTTTGCCTTGATTGAAGCGGATGGTTAGCGACACATAGCCTGTGCGGCCTGGCGTGGTCGTGCCCAGGTGCAGCCCGTGGGGCGTGCGGTCGCAGTAGTTGAAGATGTTGTCTACGCCGGCCTCGACGCGCCATGTCGTTGCCTTGAAGTGTCCCAGGTCGTGTGTGGTGGACAGGCGCCACGTCTGGTAGCCCTTGCCGTTGCCGTCGTCCTGGTAATAGCGGGTGCTGGACATCCTGCCGTAGATGCCCACTCCCAGACGGTAGTCGGCCGAGAAGCGGTGTCCCCAAGTGGCAAACCAGTTGCCCTTGTGGTGGGCTGTGCCGTCGATGGTGACTTTGTGCATCTTGTCGTGGGTGGTGTCGTACTGGTTGGCGTCGGTGTCCAAGTAACTGTAGCCCAGGCCCAGGGCAAATTCCCGCCACTGGTAGTTGACATTGACGTCCACACCATAGGTCTTGGCATCCTCGATGTTCTGGTATTGTCGGGTCTTGACGGGGTCATACTGGATGATGTACTCGTCGGGTGCCTGGTAGTTGGGGATCGTCACTAGGGCGATCATGTCCTTAACCTTATTATAATACCCGGATACGGTCACACTCAATCCTCGCCATCCATACTCGCCACTGACCGAGAAGTAGTTGCTCGATTGGGGCTTGAGGTTGGTATTGCCCAGGTAGAGGTAGGTGCCGCTCATCTGGCGCACGTAGCGGTAATACATCTCGCGGATGGCCGGGGTCTTGAATCCTTGGCTCCACGTGGCACGCAGTCGCCACGGAAGGCCGATTTTCCACATGGCCGACACCTTGGGCGTGACCTTGGTGCCGAATCCCTCGTTGTGGCTCAGACGCAGGCCGGTGGTGATGTTCAGGTTGGGTATCAGGCTGAACTCATCTTGGAGATAGGCCGCTGCCGTCCAGTCGGTTGCCTTGCCGTCGCGCACGCGTGTAGGAGCCTTCAACCAGTCATAGCGGTATTCCATACCGGCGCTCAGGCGGTTTTCCAGGGGCAGGGTGAACACGCCCTTGAGGGTCGCCATGGTGCGCTGCTGGTCGCTCTGCAATTCCTTCTGGTCGGGCAGATAAGGGAAATAAGGGTAGTAGGGCGTGCCGGCGCTTTTCTCGTAGTCCTCGACGAGCGTCGTGGCGGTGTAGTAATAATAGTAGGCATGGCGGTTCCAGTCCACATCCAGCGAGATGTAGTCGGTCTTTGAACGGTTCCACTTGCCGCCGACGGCTGCCGAGCCGTTATGATACTCCATGTCCCACGTCTTGACGTCATAGTGCGGGTGACGGCCGCTCACGCGGTAGATGCGCTTCCAGTACAATGAGCCGTCGGCATAGAGTTCCACATCCTTGGCGGGACGGTAGGTCAGCCGCTCGGCCACCTGCCAGTTGGTGTGACGGTTAACGGTCTTGTTGCGGGAGTCGAGGATCGGCGGCTCCGAGCCCTCGGTATGCTCCACCGGGGTATTCTGCCAGCCATCGCTGTGTTGCAACTGGAAGTTGGTGTAACTGCTCAGTTTGCCATAGTTCAATGCCAGGCCATTGTGCTGTCGTACGTCGCCATAACTGCCCACTCGGGTGGTGTTCTCGATCAGCACACCCTCCTCGCGGTGCTTCTTGGTGATGATGTTGACCACACCTGCGATGGCGTCGCTGCCATACAAGGCGCTCGATGCGCCCTTGACAATCTCGATTTTCTCGATATTCTGCGGGTCGATGAGCGACAATTCATTTTGTCCGCCCACATCGCCATGGATGCGCTTACCGTCGATTAGGATCAGGATGTAGGAGTTGCCCAGGCCGTTGAGTTGCATCTGTGAGCCCATGTCGTCCTCGCCAAAGGCAAACGATGCCGTGAGGCCGCTCAGGATGTCCTCAATGCTCTTACCCGCATAGTATTGCAGCATTTTGCTGGTGATGACCTCGGTCTGTACGGGCGCATCCTTTAGCAGGTGCTGCGTGCCAGTACCCGTTACCACTACTTCTGGCAGACTATCCTGTCGCCAGAGGACACCTTGTGCATTGGCAGATAGGAATGCGGCTAAAGCCAGCATTGCCGCTGCCAGTCTCTGTTTTCTTTTCTTCATTTGCTTTCCGTCACACCTGTTCCTGAGTGAACGTACTTATTTTCTTTCAACGATGGCAGGTCTTCTGACTTTTCCCCAGTCTGCTTAGCCTTCCCGGCCTGATGTTCGGCCAGTGGCAATCTAGTAAGCAGACCCAGTGTTTTGAGGGGATTACAGCAGCAGGTACTGTTCCGGATTTTCACCGGATTCCCTTGCACCGTTGTGGCATGTGCCACTTGGTTACCATCAATTTTGCGCCGCAAAGGTACAACAATTTCCGTAACCGTCAAGGATTATCATGTAAAAAAAACAATCCTAGAAAGGAAACGGCAGGTGCGTGCTAATCCAAAACCGTTTTGAAATTACAGCCGATTTCACCTTTTGCTCCAGCGGTATGACGATCTCGGTGTTCTCGTCAGCAGTGAGCGTTCGCTTGGTCTTCTCGGGGCCTCCGAGGTTCTGTTTGACACTGCTTGGCCTGCGTGTGGCTTGTCGTCCTCCTTGATGGTCTTGGGTTCCTTGGGCAAAGCCTTCTTTACTGGTTTGCCCTCAACATAGCCGAAATGCAAGCACCGGTTGTCCTCGTCGCTGGGAGACTTGGCGCTTTAGCAAACGAGTATACCCGTAGGAAAAATAGACGATTAACGATCTGATATATTAATTTGTCGTATCACACGATTAGTATGTTATATCCCAAAAGGGGGGGATAAAAAACGCTCCGATTCCCCCTTTCTATAAATGATTCTCAATAAGTGACAACTATTGGAACAAATAATTTGTTTTGAACGAGCAATGAGTTTTGTCCAAAAAGAAGATGTTTTAATCGTTTTGGATGAAACTCATTTAAGTTTTGCAACATTTGTACTCACAAAATTTCATCATTTCAAATTTGGCCTTTTTGATGTTAGTAATAGCATTTGGATGGCTCACCCGATAAAAGGTGTGGGCGGTGAGGTCGAAGACCACAGCAAGGCCGCTGGCCTTGGCGAAGTCTTTCGACCTCATACTTGTCCCCACTAATT
>ONQS01000026.1 GCA_900320055.1 uncultured Prevotellaceae bacterium | reverse complement strand
GTACCCAGAGCCGGGGTCGAACCGGCACGGGTGTTACCCCATTGGTGTTTGAGACCAACGCGTCTACCGATTCCGCCATCTGGGCGTGTAAGCGGGTGCAAAGGTAAGTGAATTTTTTGAAACGTGGGCAAAAAAATGTGGTTTTTTTGTGTGGTGGGTCTTTTTTGAGGTGTGTGATGTGTGTTATAGCGGTGGTTTTTAGTACTTTTGCGTTGCAATGAATGATTCTGCAATGGAAAGGAAATTGAGTTCAGTCGAGAATCCGTTTGCGCGGACCGAGAAGATGCTGGGCGCCAAGGCTATGGAGCGTCTGGCCAATTGCCGTGTGGCTGTGTTTGGCATCGGTGGCGTGGGTGGTTATGTGGTGGAGGCGCTGGCGCGCAGTGGAGTTGGTGCCTTGGATCTGATTGATGACGATACGGTGAGTGTGTCTAACATCAATCGGCAGATCTATGCGCTGCATAGCACGCTGGGCCGTGCTAAGGTGGATGTGGCTGCCGAGCGGGTAGCGGACATCAATCCGCGGTGTGTGGTTCGTGTTCACAAGATGTTTTATCTGCCTGAGAATGCTGATGAGATCGATCTCTCGTGCTTTGACTATGTGGTGGACAGCCTGGACACGATCACGGCCAAGATGGAGATTGCGCGGCGCTGCTTGAGGCTGGGTGTGACGCATATCTGCTCGATGGGTGCGGCCTATAAGATGGATCCGATGGCGTTTAGGGTGGCTGATTTTGACTCGACGCGGATCGATCCGCTGGCTCGCATGCTGCGCAAGTTGCTGCATCGCGAGGGGATTCATCACTTCAAGTGTGTGTATAGTGAGGAGGAGCCGCGTCTCAATCGGGATGTGCCTGTCTATGTGGATGGGAAGAAGCAGCCTGGCAGCAATGCGTTTGTACCGGCTGCTGCCGGTCTGCTGATTGCCAGAGAGGTGATTGTGGACTTGACTGCGGATGTGGCCTTGTGATCGGTTCTAGGCTATTGGAATGAAACAAAACGCCAGCAACTTCTCTTGGGGGTTGCTGGCGTTGTCATTAGGGAAGGGTCTATTTCTTTTTTGATTTTTTGGATTTGCTGGATGAACTGGACTTGCTGGATTTGCTGGATTTTTTGGATTTGCTGGAGCCTTTCTTGTCGGAGGCGGCTGCTTGACGGGCTTCGGCCTTGGTGGGAATCTTGATTTTCTCGCCGGCCTTGATCTTGTTGCCGTCTTCGATGCCGTTGGCTCGCTCGATGTCCTTGACGGTCACACCGGCCTTCTCTGCAATCTTGGTCAGGGATTCGCCCTTCTGCACGGTGACTTCGCTAGGCTGCTCGGGCTTGGATGCCTTCTTGCTGCGGCGGCTCTTGGAGCCTTTGCTGCTGGCGGTGTCATCATTCTTCTTCTTGCTGCTGTGTGAGCCTTTGTAGGTGCTCTCGTTGCGGCCACTGTTACGGCTGCTCTTGGAGGTCTCCTTCTCGGCATACTTGGCGTTGCGGGAGCGCCAGTTGCTGGTGTTGCTCTTGGCGGCCTGCTGTCGTGCCACCTGGTCGTCGGCTTTGGCACTGGTCGACTTTTTGGTTACGGTCTTGGTGTCGTTGTCATCCACGTTGACGGTATAGGATCCCTTATAGGGGGCCTTGGTGGCGGCTTCACGCTCGATGTCCTTGACCTCGTCGAACTGGTCCTGCTCGGTCTGGCCATCCTGCTGCTCGTTGATGGCGAGGTCATTGCTGCCCTGGCTGTTGCTGTCGGATGTGACGGCGATGATTTCGTCGTTATCGGCGCTGGCGTTGTAGTGTGTGGGCGCTTTAACCTTGATGTTGTCGCCACGGCGCACGCGCTCGCTGCTCATGTTGTTGAGGGCCATGACGTCGGCGGTGGTCATGTTATACTTGGCTGCGATGGTCGAGAGGGTTTCGCCGCGTGCGACCTTGTGGGTGATGGTGCGGACGCTGCCGTTAGCGTTGCGTCCGGTGATATATTCCTCGGCTGTGGAAACGATGCCTCCGGGCTCAACGACCTCGCGGTGTGCGTACAGGTCATCGCGGTAGTTGTCGATGCTATCCTGGCTCATGATGAAACTGTAGATCTGCTGGGATGGCAGCACGAGCATATAGGGGTGGTTGTCGCCGGGGATGACATCGGCTCGGAATTGCGGGTTGAAGGTGCGGATCTCCTCGATGGGCATGTTGAGCACCTGTGCGATCTGTGCAAAGTGGATGCGGCGGTTGACCGAGACGGTGTCGGTGATGAGCGGCTTGCGCGCCAGCGATGGGCTGATGTTGTGCTGCTTGTAGTAGGTCATCGCATAGTTGGCGGCGATGAATGCGGGCACGTAGCCACGGGTCTCTCGGGGCAGGTACTCGTAGATGTCCCAGAAGTCGCCTGATCCGCCATTGCGGTGCAGCGCTTTGTTGACGTTGCCGGGGCCGCAGTTGTAGGCTGCGATGGCCAGTGACCAGTCATTGTAGATCTGGTAGAGGTTTTTGAGGTATTTGGCGGCCATGGCGCTGGAGCGGTAGGGGTCTCTGCGCTCGTCGACGAGCGAATTGATCTCGAGTCCCAGTCCTTTGCCTGTGCCGACCATAAACTGCCAGAGTCCTGCTGCTCCGACGCGTGAGACGGCGTTGGGGTCGAGGGCGCTCTCGACGATGGGCAGATACTTGAGTTCGAGAGGCAGGCCTTCCTTCTCGAGTGCCTGCTCAAAGATGGGCATGTAGTAGAGGCTCATGCCCAGCATCTCCTCGACGAGAGTGCGGCTGCGGTACACGTAACGCTCGATGTGCTTGCGCACAATCTGGTTGTAGGGCATCTCGATGACGGACGGTATGGCGGCCAACCGACGGATATAGGTTTCCTCGCTGACCTCACCAGGCGATTTGTTCTCTACCTCGGCATCGAGGACGGTGTAGTTCTGGAGATACCAGTTGGTCATCATCTTGTGCACGTCGGTGTCGAAACTCTCGGGGAAGACAATATCATCGTCGGTGATGGTATTCTTGAGCGAGAGGATGTTGTTCTTCTCTCGTGGCACCGCAAGCAGTGATGTTGTGGCAAGAGCCGTGGCGAGAAGTAATGTGAGAAGTCGATGTGTAGTCATATTGTCATATGTGGTTATATTCGTCAATGTTCAGAAACTAAAAGCGCATTGCAGTCCCAGTGAGGGCAGGCGCCCTCCGGTGACGCCGGTGTCGATGGCTGTTGGGGCCACGTCCAGGGTCAGGTCGGGTGAGATGTCGAAGTGTGCGAGCGACGCGTCGACATAGGCGTCGACGATGTTGATCAGGTAGACGCCCACCATGGCGATGACACAGATCTCGCGGTATCGCCGGTAATAGTCGCGCTTACTCTTCATGGTCTTCTGCAGCCAATCCTTGTCGAGACTGCTCTCGGTGACCGTGGGCGGGAAGAAGTCCATGTAACTGCGCGTGTCGGGGTCAGTATCCATGACATCGCGGTAGCCTCGTGAGTAGTCCTTGTACATGCGGTTGTTCCACGAGGCGCCGTAACTGAGTCCGACAAAGGCACCCACGACGATGGGCAGTTTCCAGTATCGCCGGTTGTAGATCTGTCCCAATCCGGGGCACAGTGCCGAGAGCCACAGTGCGCGCTGCGGGTCTGGATTGAAAGTGCGCACCTTGCCCAGGGTGGGCGATGCGGTGGAGTCGACCAGCACCTCGACGTTCTCGATGCCCTGGATGGAGTCGATCGAGGCAAAGGTGATGGTGTCGCCCGCGGCGTTGACGACGCGCACCGGATGATAGTTGTCGTCGTGACGGAGGGTCGTCGTGTCGTCGATGATGACGGGTTGGCGCAGGCGGTGCTGTGGCACACCATTGGGCGTGGTGACAGCCCTGATGGTATCAGCGGCGGGCATGGCGGCAGCAGTGGCGGCCACTGTCTGGGCATAGGCATTGCCGTAGGCCAGCAGGCAGAGCGTCACGATGGTCATGAGCCATAGCCATCTGTTGCTGTATGTCATGGGTGTATCCGTCACGTGATGTTCGATGTGATAAAATAGGATGCCGATTAGGCGTTCTTGAGGTTGTCAAAGATGCTGATGATCTTCTCGAGTTGCTCCTCGGTGGTGAAGGGGAAGGTGATTTTCCCCTTGCCCGACTTGTCGCAACTGAATTTCACCGGCACGCCAAAGGTTGATGCCAGATGCTTCTGTAGGATCTCGTAGTCCTTGACGTTGACAGTTCTGTCGTGGCCCTGTTGCTGAGCACGCTCGCTGTCGGCATCCTGCTGCATCTGCTTGGCGCGCTGCTCGACCTGCCTGACTGAGAGGCCCTTCTTGATGGTCTCGTTGTACAACTTGAGTTGCAGTTTGGGATCGTCGAGCGAGAGCAGGGCACGGGCATGTCCCATGTCCAGGGTGTGGTCGTGCAGACCGAGTTGCACCTCGGCGGGCAGTTTGAGCAGTCGCAGGAAGTTGGCGATGGTGGCGCGCTTCTTGCCGATGCGCTCGCTGAGTCGCTCTTGGGTGAGGTGATACTGGTCGATCAGTTTCCTGAACGTGAGGGCGATCTCGATGGCGTTGAGGTCTTCGCGCTGAATGTTCTCGATGAGGGCCATCTCGGTCACCTCGCTGTCGTTGGCCGTGCGGATATAGGCTGGCACGGTGTTCAGTCCAGCCAGCAGCGAAGCCCTGAATCGGCGTTCACCCGATATGATCTGGTATGTGTTGTCACCCATGCTGCGCAGTGTCAGCGGCTGGATGATGCCCAGTTCGCGGATGCTGCTGGCGAGTTCTTCGAGTGCTTCCTCGTCAAACGTCTGCCTCGGCTGGTCGGGATTGGGCATGATTTTATCGATAGGTATCTGGTTGATGGCCGAGGAACCCTCGGTCTGAATGACGTCCATGTCGATGAGCGCGTCCAGTCCGCGCTTGAGTGCTTTGCCTTTCATTGATTTATATGTAGTAGTGTTGTTGTCTTAAGTTTGGCTCTATAGTCATTGATGCTTCGTTGTCTGTCCATTCACTTGCGGGAGATGATTTCCTGTGCAAGTTGCAGGTGGCTCGTGGCGCCTCGGCATGTGGGGTCATACTCGGTGACGGGCATGCCGTGGCTAGGCGCTTCGCTGATGCGTATGTTGCGGGGTATCACCGTGTTGAATACCATGTCGCCAAAGTGCCCCTTGAGTTCCTCGTAGATTTCGTTGGCCAGACGCAACCTGGCGTCATACATCGTGAGCAGGAAACCCTCGATGCGCAGCGAGGCATTGAGTTTGGCCTTGATGATGCGTATGGTGTTGAGCAGTTTGCTGATGCCCTCGAGAGCGAAGTACTCGGCTTGTACCGGTATGATGACGCTGCCGGCGGCGGTGAGTGCGCCCACGGTGATGAGCCCAAGCGAGGGGCTGCAGTCGATGATGATGTAGTCGTAGTCGTCCTTGACGTCTTGCAGGGCATTGGCCAGGACGCGTTCGCGGTTGGGCCTGTCGACGAGTTCCAACTCTGCGCCCACGAGGTCGATGCGTGATCCGAGCAGGCTCAGTCCCTTGACGCCCGTGTCTACCACAGCGCCTCGGATGGGGTAATCATCCACTAGGCACTCATAGATGGTCGAGGACATGTCGCGCGGTTCTATGCCCAGTCCCGAGGTGGCATTAGCCTGCGGGTCGGCATCGATGAGCAGCACGCGCTGTCCCAGTTGGGCCAGTGCTGCCGACAGGTTGATGGATGTGGTGGTTTTGCCCACGCCACCCTTCTGATTGGCTATTGCTATTATCTTTCCCATTAGATTGGTGTTGTTGTCAAACAATGTTTCACGGCTACAAAGGAACATATTTTTACTCATACAACTGCTAAAAACTCCGTTAAAATCGGTGAATTGTTCACAAATAGCAATAAATGTTAATAATTCGTGGAACATTCCGTTTTTTCAATTCTTGACCACCGATGGCGGATGGCTTCAGGCTTCAGATGGGCTTAATCGCATGCAAATGACCGCGTCGTCGTGATGCTGGCTGCCTATTGTTAACCATAAAAAGATGCTGGCGCGCGGGTCATCAAGCGCGATCGTGTGAAACACGGCTGCATGCCCCGGTCGCGTATCGCATGTTTGGACAATGGTCATGATTTTGCGCAAGCCTCTAGCGTAGAGACCTCTATTGGCGTCGATAGGTAACATTTTGCTGCAATAATGATGGAGTTGGGAAAAATTGGTGTATCTTTGCAGGCTGATTCTTTTTATAAAGGTGTAAACCTGTGAGTCATGCTAGCGTATTTTGCTGCTGATTGCCGTTCTGCAATTGCCATTAAACCTGAACAAAACGATAAATATTGATATAAAAATGAGAAAGTTAACTTTATTCCTGCTGTTAGCAGTCTTTGTTGGCCTCCAGGCGGTTGCCATTCCCGCCCATCGTGGCTCGGTGTTGATGCCTCAACCCGACGGAACTCTGGTGACCGTGTGCCTCGAGGGTGACGAGTTTTACCATTTCAATACCACAGCCGATGGCTACACCATCATGCTGAACGAAGCCGGAGCCTATGTCTATGCCCAGGCCGATGGCATGAACCTTGTGCCCACCCAGTTGCTGGCGCATGACGTGGCCAACCGCACGGCTGCCGAGTTGTCGTTTCTGGCCGGCACGCCCAAGTATCTGACCGATGAGACCGAGGTTGCCCAGGGTCATGTGCGCCGTGTAAAACGCAATGTGGACCTGTCGAATTTCGACTTTGAGAACTTCCGTGGTCTGGTGATTCTGATCGACTTCTATGACAAGTCCTTTGCCAGTGCCGATCCCCAGACATTCTATACCGAGATGTTCAGCAGCGAGAATTTCACGGGCTATTATGACCCGATCACCAAGCGTGATGTGACTTGCCCTGGCAGCGTGCATGACTACTTCAACGACCAGTCCAATGGCAAGTTCAAGCCGCCCTTTGACGTGTATGGTCCTTACCCCGCCTCTTATGGTCAGAATGCTCAAACCAGGGCCCGTTCCAACCAGTGCCAGAGTTTGGCAACAACGATTTTTACCAATGCATTGAAGGCCGCCGACAGCGAGGTGGACTTCACCAAGTATGACAATAATAACGATGGAAAGATCGACATGGTCTACTTCCTGGTAGCGGGTTATTCCTCGAGTTACTCAGGCAATAATTCCGGCTACTTGTGGCCCCATGCATCTAACTTGTACTACACCTATTACGCATTCGACGGCAAGCGCATCGATCGCTATGCAAGTTCGACCGAGTTATACGGTTTTGAAGCAACCCCCAGTTCGGTTACTGTCGAGGGTATCGGCACCGTGGCTCATGAGTTCAGCCATGTGCTGGGCCTGCCCGACTTCTATGACACCGACTACGCCAAGAGCGGTGGCGAGAGCCATCACCCCGGCGGATGGGACGTGATGGCCGGCGGTGGTGACTACAACTATGGCCGCAGCCCCGTGGGCTACACGTTCTATGAGCGCTATGCACTGGGTTGGGCTACCGCCCAGACGCTGAGAAAGCCAGGTGAATACTCACTGGAGGCCGTTAACACCGCTCGCAAGGGATACATCCTGCGCACCTCGGTCAACAATGAGTTCTTCACCATCGAGAACAGGCAGAAGACAGGCTGGGATGCCTACCTGCCCGGGCACGGCATGATTGTGACCCGCGTGGACAGCACCAACGTCAGCATCTGGACGAGTAATCAAGTGAACTGCAATCCGGAGCACAACTACTTCGAGATGCTGCGAGCCGGTAACACCACCAGTGGCGACCTGGCCAGTGACCCGTTCCCCGGCACCACGGGCAATGTGATGATTACCAACGAGACCTATCCTAGCCTGAAGACCTGGGCTGGTTATGGCAATGAGTTTAACATTGTGGGTATCTCAGAGGAGAACGATATCATCCGCTTCAACCTCATCGATGATGGCTCACTGCAGACGCTCGTCGAGGACTTTGAGGACATGCCCGTAACCTCCACTACAAACGAGAAGAATGTGGAAGGCAACTTTGCCACCTGGTCGTTTAACAAGAGCGGTGTGCGCGCTCCCGGCAGCGACAAGGCCAATGGCGAGAACAGTGTGATGATGAAGTTGCCCAGCCTGTTCTATAGCGAGACGCCTGTCTATTATAACATCTACATGGCCAGCATGACGGTGTTCAATCCGTCGACCACCGTGTCCAAGTTCTCGCTGGAGTATTCTGTCGAGAACGATGCCGATGGCAGTCCCATCTGGGTTACCGCCCAGAGTTCTAAGGGCACGACCACAGCCGAAGCCGCTACCAAGTCGACGACTACCTGCTACTGGTTCCTCGATCTGAAGAACAACCAGCCGGCCAAGTTCCGCATCTATGAGCGTGGCGGCAACAAGAACACCGCATCCTATGTCGACGACCTCACCTTCTACTACACGGGTGAGGAGGGTGGCCCGGATCAGGGCGTGACTGGCGACGTGAACGGTGATGGCGAGGTCAACATCAGCGACGTGAATGCAGTGATCGACATGTTGCTCAAGGGTGTGCAAGACGTATCTGGCGACGTGAATGGCGACGGTGAGGTCAACATTGCCGACGTCAATGCAATCATCGACATTATTCTCAATTCATAATCATATTATTCAAGGAAAAGCAATGAGGAAAATTTTTTTGTTGCTGGCACTGGCGCTGGTGTCGTTGTCGACTCAAGCCATCCCAGCCGACCCAACACCCATGCGGGTGATGCAACCCGATGGTAGCACAATCACCGTGCAGTTGCATGGTGACGAGTTCTTTCATTTCACGACGACTACCGATGGTTACACCGTGGTTAAGAATCAGGCGGGCTATTACACCTATGCCCGCCTCGACGGCGACAGGCTGGTTGCCGGTGATCGCATCGCTCGCGATGTGGCCCAGCGCACCGCTGCCGACCGTGCAGCCTTGGCCGCGATTCCTAAGGGACTTACCAGCCCCGGGCAGGCTCAATCGGGCTCGCGCCGATTGGCTCAGCGCAATAGTGCGATGCATCGTGTGGGAGCCGAGGGGCAGATGGACTATGACGCCTTCCGCGGCTTGATCATCTTGGTGAACTATACCGACAAGAAGTTCTCGATGACGGGCGCCAATGCCTTCTACGACGACATGGTCAACACGCATGACTACACGGGCTATACGCTGAACAACAGGCGCGTGAACATGACCGGTAGCGTGCGTGACTACTTCTACGATAACTCCAACCACATCTTTGACCCGCACTTTGACGTGGTGGGTCCTGTGGATGTGCCTTATTCCTGCCGCTATCCTAACGGATCGGATAACAGCGATGCCATCTTCTATGCCGCCCTCGACTCAATCGACGGACAAGTCGATTTCAACGACTATGACACCGACGGCGACGGTTATGTGGATATGGTGTTCTTCCTGGTAGCGGGTTTCTCGGCTAACTATAGCGGAAACAACCAGGGCTATCTGTGGCCCCACATGTATTACCTCTACTGGGCACCTCCCCACGATGGCGTGAACTTCGGCCTGTATGCCTGCTCGACCGAGATAGCCGGTTGGGAAGGCTATTACAGCGACGTGAACGGCATCGGCACCTTCTGCCACGAGTTTGGCCATGTGCTCGGCTTGCCCGACCTGTATGATACTGATTACAGTGGCGGTGGCGGCGAGAGCCGTCATCCGGGCGAGTGGTCGATTATGGCCGGCGGCAGTGGCAACAACTTTGGCCGCGATCCCGTGGGTTATAGCCTGTATGAGCGATATGCGCTGGGCTTTACCACGCCTGCGCTCATCGAGCAAGGCGGCGAATACCAACTCGAGGCGCTCGACAAGAGTAACCAGGGTCTGAGGCTGAACACGGCCAACCAGGACGAATACTTCTTGATCGAGAACCGCCAGGCTGGCAAGTGGGACCGCAACCTGCCCGGTCATGGCATGCTGGTGGCCCGTGTCGACTCAAGTGACACCCGCGTGTGGTGGCAGAACACCGTCAATTGTAATCCCAGCCACATGTATTACGAACTGTTGCGTGCAAGATACACGGGTGAAGCCAGCGACAGCGACCCCTTCCCCGGGAGAGCCAATGTGACGTCGATCACCAATTTTACCAATCCTAGCCTGATGACGTGGGACAAAACGTTCAGCGATCTGGTGATGTTTGACATCACCGAACAGGACGGCATCGTCCGTTTCACGATGGATGCCGACTCGTCGATACTTAACATCGTCGAGGACTTTGAGCGGATGCCTGTGACCGATAACGAGAGCGCCAAGGGCGTGAGGGGTGTCTACTGCAAGTGGAACTTCTCTAAGTCGGCCGTAGCGAGCCCCGGTGAGGGCAAATGCCATGGCGAGCATGCCGTGGCGATGAAGAAGCCCAGTCAGATTGCCACAGCCCAGCCATTGAATATCATCCCCTATGCAGTGCATTACACGGTGTTTAATCCCACTACCAGTTCGGCTAACTTCAGGGTGACCTATTCTGTGGACAGTGGCAAGACGTGGAATGACGCCGAGAACAATGTGCTCACCGTGGATGCTGGCGAGACCAGATCAGCCACAGTGAATCTGCCCACTGATCAGCCCATCATGTTCCGTATCAATCAGACGGCAGGCTCTGGCCGCGTCAATTGCTATCTGGACGACATCAAGTTGTACTATAAGGACAAATGGGGTCCCGACGTGATTGAGGGCGACGTGAACGGTGATGGCGAGGTCAACATCAGCGACGTGAATGCTTTGATCGACATGTTGCTGACGGGGCAGGCAGATGCGTCGGGCGATGTGAATGGCGACGGTGAGGTCAACATTGCCGACGTCAACGCTGTGATCGACATCATCCTGCAGGCTCGATAACAGACTGATGAATATTTCCAATACAAGATATAACGCAATTTATTAACTAAACTATAACACTTCTGGCTATGAAAAAAACGCTTTTGTTACTCGCCATGGGACTGCTGTGCATGACCGCTCGAGCAGTCCCCGCCGACCCGACACCCGGGCTGGTTACACAACCCGATGGCACAAAACTCACTGTGGTACTGCATGGTGATGAGTTCTTTAACTATCTGACCACCAGTGATGGTTACACGGTTGTTAAAAACGCGGCGGGGTACTATACCTATGCCCGTCTCGATGGCAATAGCCTGATCGCTGGTGACGTCATCGCACGCGATGCAGACAAGCGGTCTGCAGCCGACCGTGCGGCCCTTACCGCCATACCCAAGGGTCTAACCAGCAGCGCAATGGTCGATCGTGGAAAGAAAATGCTCAACCACCGCAACGAGTTGATTCGCGGTATTGGCCATGGTGGACACATGGACTACAGCAAGTTCCGCGGCCTGATTGTCCTGATCAACTACACCGACAGGAAGTTTGACGATTACGTTCCCTCAAACTATACGCCTCAAGATTTCTATGAGGCTATGATCAATAGTCATGACTACAAGGGCTTCACGTTGCCCGCGGGCACCAAGGTGGACTGCATGGGCAGTGTGCGCGACTACTATTATGACAACTCCTACCGGCAGTTTGACCCGCACTTCGACATCCTGGGCCCCGTGGACGTGCCCTATGCTTGTACCGACGCCCATCAGTTCAGGTGCGATTCTATCTTCTTTGCCGCGCTCAAGGCACTTGACCCCGAAGTGGACTTCAGCCAGTATGACACCGATGGTGATGGCACCGCCGACATGGTCTTCTTCCTTGTAGCCGGTCATGGCTCAGACTATAGCACCAACAACCGTGACTACCTGTGGCCGCACATGAAGGATTTTGAGACGTCACCTGTGCTCGACGGCGTGAACTTCCGCCTCTATGCCTGCTCGACTGGCATGATCGGAGAAGAGGGTGACTACATCGTCTATAACAACATCGCCGGCATCGGCACCATCTGCCATGAGTTCAGCCATTGCTTGGGCTTGCCGGACTTCTATGATACCGACAATGACGGCAGCGGTGGTGTCAACCACGCCTATCCCTTGACTTGGTCGGTCATGGCCAGCGGTTTCAAGAACAACAACGGCCGCAACCCGGCTGGCTATAGCCTGTTTGAGCGCTATGCCTTGGGCTTTGCCCAGCCCACCCTGATCGAGGGCGAAGGCAACATCACCGTTACAGCCCTTGAAAAGGACAACATGGGTTATCGCCTGAACACAGCCAACAAGGGTGAGTACTTCCTGATCGAGAACCGCCAGCGCATCAAGTGGGACAAGAATCTGCCTGGCCCCGGCATGCTGGTATGGCGTGTGGACTCGACCAACGTCGATGTGTGGGAGAATAATCTGGTCAATGCCAATCCCAACCACAACTATTATGAACTGCTGCGTGCCAACTTCAATGGCATGAATGACAGTCCGCGTGACCCCTTCCCCGGCACGACAGGTGTCACCAGCATCACCAATGCCACTCAACCCAACCTGCGCACGTGGGACGGCAAGTTGAGCCACTTTGCCTTTACCAACATCGCCGAGGCCGACAGCATCATCACCTTTGACGTGGTGGTTGACAACTCCAAGAGTTCGATCGAGGACTTCGAGAAGATGCCCGTGGGTGCGACACTCAACGAGCGTGGTGTGGCTGGCGTCTATGCCAACTGGGATTTCTATAATTGCGCCGTTGTGGACACCGCTCAGGTGGCCGAGGGACATGCCGTGGCTATGAAGAACGGCAGTTACTTCAACACGGTCGAGAATCTGAACAAGATTCCTAAGGCGGTGCGCTTCAAGATTTACAACCCCACGTCAACAGGCGTTTACATCACGCCGCAGTATTCGAACAACAACGGCGGTCGCTGGAAAGGACTGGACACCTATCCCTACGATATCTATGTTACGGCTGGCAGCACTGCCGAGGCAGCCATCACCTCATTGCCCACCAATGCCCCCATCATGCTGCGTCTCAAGCAGACTTCAGGCAGCAGTTCGGAATACTGCTACATCGACGACATCGAGATCTGTTACGAGAGCACCTGGGAGCCCGAGCCCGAGGAGCCCGAGTTTACACTGGGTGATGTGAATGGCGACGGAGTGGTAAGTATCGTCGACGTTACGGCTCTGATCGACGTGCTGCTGGGAGATGGCACTTATATCCAAGCCGGTGACATGGACGAGGATGGCTCGATGACTATCGTCGATGTGACCGCTCTGATCGACGTGTTGTTGTCGATGGACTGATAGGACGTCAAGGGCCGCGCTTCGGGCTCGATGTGACCTAACAAACAACCAGTAATAATCGGGGGAATTCTACGCAGGGTTCCCCCGATTGATTTTTCCTACCGAAAATAGTTAACTTTAAATAACAATTTTTTAACATTATATTTTTGGGTGTTATCAGAAATGGCAGTACTTTTGCATCAAAGTTGGAAATATTAATACTATTCATCCTAAATGAACATCGCGTTGTGAAACGGGGTGTTTATTTTTTTTGCACCATATATCGTGGGGCACCAGTGCGCTTGAAGGTCATTTGTGGCTCACCCGATAAAAGGTGTGGGCGGTGAGGCCGCTGGCCTTGGCTAGGTCTTTCGACCTCATACTTGTCCCCACTAATTTTCCACTGAGCGTCATTTGTTAAGCAAAACGTCTAACTTTTTGAGACAAATTGACCAAAAAAGGTGGACATTTGCGAGGTTTTTTCAAGATATTTTGGATATTTCGAAAAAATGTATAATTTTGCACCCGTAAAAGTGTGTGACGATGAGCCACTCGCCATCAAGATGATAGCCGGGTGAAACGCTCGAGAATCACAGCACTGCATCAATGACCAAAAGACGATTAACCTGTAAGTAGAGAATTCAATTATTTGTAAAACACTATAACTTGTATTAATGAAAAAAATCTTATTACTTTTGGCAATGACCGCGCTGATGGCGCAGGGCATTCATGCTAATCCTGTAACAATGGATCAGGCAATGGCAATCGCTAAGCAGTCGGCAAGCACCTCACTGCGTGGCGGCAATGTTAACATGAAGTTGAGTTACGTCGCTCGCAACCTGAAGGGTATGAACGACTACTATGTGTTTAATCGTGATGGTGGTCAGGGCTACGTGATCGTTGCCGGTGACGACATGACGGATCTCGTGCTGGCTTACAGCGACCAGGGATCGTTTGACATCAACCAGGCTCCCGAGGCTATAAAGGTGATGTTCAAGCAGTATCAGAACAGTCTGGAGCAGATGCGTAAGGATCCCCAAAGGGCTCAGAAGGCTCCCTCGCTGACGATGAACCCCGCTGGAAGAAAGCCCATGTTCCTGAATGATTATGGCGAGGGTCCCCACTGGCATCAGTTTGCGCCCTACAACAACTACTACCCCACCTATAACGGCGAGCACTGCTATGCAGGTTGTGTGCCCATCGCCTTTGCTCACATTATGAAGGGCTTGCAGTTCCCCTCCCGTGGTCATGGCTCGAACACCTTCCACTACGAGTTGGGTGGCGAAGTGAAAACTGCTAGTGCCAAATTTGATGACTGGTCCTATAACTATAGCAAAATGAAGAACGGTTACACCGAGTCTTCTACCGACTGGCGGGATTGCGCTGAAATGATTTATGAGATCGCTGTTGCTTTCCAGGCCAAGTTCTCGACCAGCAGCACCAATGTAAGTTATGACCAGATCATCAAGGGTATGGTTGCTTACTTTGACTACAACCCCAATGTTCAGTTCCTGCAGAAGGCCAATTATGCTGACGCAACCTGGCGCGAGATGGTTTATACCGAACTCGATGAGGGCCGCCCCGTGCTCTACTTTGGTTACAGGACCGTCCTCAACGACGGCACCCAGAATGCTCACGTCGGTCACGCCTTTGTGATGGACGGTTATGACAGCGAGGGTAGGGTACGCGTCATCTGGGGTTTCCAGCCCGAGGAATACAACAGTTATTTCAGTTTCGACCTGCTGTCGCCGCGCATCTACGGCGATACTCCCTATGAGCACGACGAGTACAAGGAAGGCTTCAACGCCGACCAGTATGCCATCATGGGCATCCGTCCCTCTGAAGAGGGTGAGAATGGTGGTGTTGTAGTAACAGGCACCAATTACCTGCAGGAGGTTATGCCCGCCAACGACGTGCGCGGCTCGTTTGAGGTTCAGGCGCTGAGTGGTCCCTGGCAGGGCACCATCCGCTGGGCTCTCGCTACCAAGGGCACCGATGGCAAGTACACCGTTGCCACTTCGGCTCAAACCACCCAGGTAGATCTGCAGGAGAATGAGACCGCCACTATCGACATCAGTGGTTCTTACTACCTGACCGAGGGCACTCAGTATTATGTTGTGGTTTGGTCACCCTACTTCCCCAACAACTATGACTGGAACTGGTTCTTTAACGATCCCATTCCCTTCACCGTCGGCAACTGGGTAACTCCTCCCGATCCTCAGTTCCTGCTGGGTGATGTGGATGGCGACGGCAAGGTGAGCATCACCGACGTTACCGCTCTGATCGACCTGCTGCTGGGAGATGGCGCTTATGTCAAGGCTGGTGACATGAATGGTGACGGCGCTTTGACGATCACCGATGTTACCGATCTGATCGACCTGCTGCTGGAGCAGCCCGCAGAGTGATCGATGCATCGATAGGAATAAGTGAGTAAAAAATAGATGGAATGGCTGTGCCTGGAGCATGATGGCTCCGGGCACAGCCTCGTTATGTGTCGAATGAACAGTGCTTCACAACGCGAATTCTTGACAAAATATTTGTTTCGGTGCCGTTAAATCAACATTTTTTTACTAACTTTGCCCATTCAACTAATTATCATTCACTTTTTTTTGAACCCAATCATTGTGCTATGTTAAGGAAAATACGCATTTTGTTGGCCGCCATCATGATGGTGATGGTGACGCTGCTGTTTCTTGACGTGAGTGGTGTGCTGCACCACTATCTGGCTTGGACAGCGCGCATCCAATTCCTGCCTGCGTTGCTGGCGCTCAATGTGCTGGTAGTCGCCCTGCTGGTGTTGCTGACGCTGATCTTTGGCCGCATCTATTGTTCGGTCATCTGTCCTCTGGGGATATTTCAGGACATCGTGTCGTGGATACATGGCCGTAGCAAGAAAAACCGCTTTACGGCCAGTGGCGAGAAGCGCTGGCTGCGCTATGGCGTGCTGGCTGTGTTTGTCGTCGCCTTTGTCGCCGGCGTGCACTCGCTGGTGGCACTGCTGGCGCCCTACAGCAGTTATGGCCGCATGGTGACCAACCTGTTGCTGCCCGTTTATCAATGGGGCAATAACCTGCTGGCCGGTATCGCCGAGCGCGCCGACAGTTACGCCTTCTATAGCGTGGACGTGTGGCTGAAGAGCCTACCCACCTTCCTGATCGCCGTGGCGACGTTTGTCGTGATCGTGGTGCTGGCATGGCGTGGCGGCCGCACCTATTGCAATACCATCTGCCCAGTCGGTACCATTCTGGCCCAACTGGCGCGCTTCTCGTGGCTGAAGGTCTATTTTGACGCCGACAAGTGCAAGTCGTGCAGCCTGTGTACCAAAAATTGCAAGGCATCGTGCATCGACTTCAAGACTCACAAGGTGGATTACACGCGTTGCGTGGCCTGTGGTAACTGCTTGGAGAAGTGCAACTTCGGAGCATTGCATTATGGCCATCCCAAGGCTATGGCCACCCAGCCCGCGGCGACTGCCGATGGGTCTGCCGCTGCCGACCAGGCGCGCCGCGCCTTCCTGGTAGGAAGCGCTATCGTGGGTGCTGATATGGCTCTGGCCCAGGCTGCCAAGAAGGTGGATGGCGGACTCGCCGTGATCGAGGACAAGGTGCCCGCCAAGCGGTCGACACCGATAACGCCTCCCGGATCGGTGAGCGCGAGCCATTTTGCCCAGCACTGCACGGCCTGCCAGTTGTGTGTGGCCAAGTGCCCCAACGGCGTGTTGCGCCCCTCGACCGACCCGCTGAGGCTGATGCAGCCCGAACTGAGTTTTGAACGCGGCGCTTGCCGTCCCGAGTGCGTCGAGTGCTCGACGGTGTGTCCCGCAGGAGCCATCAAGCCCATCACCGTTGCCGAGAAGTCTTCGACCGTGCTGGGCCATGCCGTTTGGATCAAGGCTAATTGCGTGATCCTGTCAGATGGCGTGACCTGTGGCAACTGTGCCCGCCATTGCCCCGCAGGAGCCATCATGATGGTTCCCAGCGATCCAGACAACGAAGAGTCGCCCATGGTGCCTGCCGTGAACAGCGCGATGTGCATCGGGTGTGGCACTTGCGAGTATGTGTGTCCGGCACGTCCCTTCAGTGCCCTCTATGTCGAGGGCCATGAGGTTCACAGTCAGATTTAATCACCTCAATTCATGACAATCTAGTATGATGAACAATAATAATCATAACAGCAACAAGGGCGGCAAAACCCTGAGTCGCCGCACGTTTCTCAAGGCGCTGGGATTGGGTACCGCAACGGCTGCGGCTCCGGCAATCGTGAGTTGCGCCACCGGTGATGACAAGAAGGGCCCCGCCCAGGAGCCTCCTGTGGGCAAAATGACCTACCGCGAGAACCCCAAGACGCACGAGAAGGTGTCTATCCTGGGATATGGCATGATGCGCCTGCCCGCCACCAACGGCAAGCCCTTTGGCCGTGACAATGACGCCGAGATCGACCAGGAGATGGTCAATAAGCAGATTGATTACGCCATCGAGCATGGCGTGAACTACTTTGACACGTCGCCCGCCTATAGCCGCGGTCTGAGCGAGCGTGCCACAGGTATCGCCCTGAGCCGTCACAAACGCAGCGAGTACTTCATCGCCACCAAGTTGTCCAACTTCAGCCCAGAGACGCAGACGCGTGCCGCCAGCATCGAGATGTTCCAGAACTCCCTCAAGGAGTTGCAAGTGGACTATATCGACTACCTGCTGCTGCACTCTATCGGTGGTGGCACGGGCGAGGAAGCCATGGAACTGTTCAGGCAGCGTTACATCTACAACGGCATCCTCGACTACCTCTTGGAGCAGCGCGACAAGGGCGTGATCCGCAACCTGGGATTCTCCTATCATGGCGAGATTGCCGTGTTTGACTATCTGCTGGCCAACCATGACAAGTATAAGTGGGACTTTGTGCAGATCGAGTTGAACTATCTGGACTGGCGTCATGCAAAGGACTTCAGCGAGGAGAACACCAACGCTGAGTACCTCTATGCCGAGTTGAGCAAACGCAACATCCCCGCTGTGATCATGGAGCCTCTGTTGGGCGGTCGCTTGGCCTCGCTGCCGCAGCCGCTGGCCCGCAAGATCCTGGCCCGTGATCCCGAGCGCACGCTGGCCTCGTGGGCCTTTCGCTATGCAGGCTCGTTCCCTGGCGTGCTGACGGTGTTGAGCGGTATGACCTATATGGAGCACCTCAAGGAGAACCTGTGCACCTATTGCCCGCTCGAGGAGTTGACCGACGATGACAAGCAGTTCCTCTATGAAATTGCCGACGAAATTGTGGGCTACAACACCATCCCTTGCAATGACTGCAAGTACTGCATGCCGTGCCCCTATGGCATCGACATCCCCGGCGTGCTCACCCACTACAACAAGTGCATCGCCGAGGGCAACCTCACGCGCGACCGCAACGATCCCGACTATGCCCGTGCACGCAAGGCTTTCCTGATCGGCTATGACCGCAGCGTGCCCAAGTTGCGCCAGGCCGACCATTGCATCGGCTGTGGCCAGTGTGTGGAACATTGCCCCCAGCGCATCCAGATTCCCCGCGAGATGGAGCGCATCAACAATTATGTCGAGGCCCTGAAGCGGGGCATCGACCGCGGACTCGAGGCATAACCGGTCGCTTACGGCTCCAATCACAAGGCGCGCGGCAGTGAGTGGGATGACGGCATCCCGGCACTGCCGCGCGTCAATTTTGTGCCATGCTTGAAAGCCTGTCAATCGGTGAGATAGGAAGCATTTTGGCGCTTTTGAAGGGTGAAAAGTGCCGAAAAGGTCCGTTTTCCCTTTAATTTTAATAAGGTGTAAGGCAAAAACTTGGATTTTTTATGTCCCACGTTAAGAAAAAGATGTATATTTGCAGGCTGAAAAAGTCGAGTGAAGCGAAATTTAACAAAAATTAATTAAATAATTCACAATTCACAAAATGCAAACTAAAGGTTTTATTAGAGTCCTGACCATTGCACTGTTGTTGATTTGCGCTTTCTATCTGTCGTTCACCTTTGTGAGCAATCACTACCAGAACGTAGCAGAACAGAAGGCCCTTGCCGCTGCTGGCATTAAGTCTGCCGACACCAGCAACGAGAAGTACAAAGCAGCGCTCAATGAGTGTTTGGATTCCCTCGCCAATGAGAAGGTGTATCTTGGTTATTACACCTTCCAGCAAGTTCGTGAAAAAGAGTTAGGCCTCGGCCTTGACTTGAAGGGTGGTATGAATGTGACACTGCAGATTTCGGTGCCCGACATCTTGCGCGCTCTTGCGAACAACAATCCTGACAAGAAGTTTAACCAGGCCATCGACAACGTGTCCAACAACCAGACCGCACAGGACGACTTCGTGGGCTCCTTCTGCAAGGAGTACAAGAAGTTGGCTCCCGAGGGCAGCCTGGCTCAGATCTTCCGTGGCATCGAGCGCATCAGGGAGAAACCCAATGCCAACGACCGTGAGGTGCAGAGCATCCTCAACGATGAGGTCAACAGCATGGTGGACAACTCCTACAAGGTGCTGCGTAACCGTATCGACCGCTTTGGTGTGGTTTCACCCAATATCCAGAAGTTGCAGAGCACTGGCCGCATCCTGCTCGAGTTGCCGGGTGTGAAAGAGCCCGAGCGCGTTCGCAAACTGTTGCAGGGCGCTGCCAACCTGGAATTTTACGAGACCTACACGCTGGGTGATGTCGTTGGCGCTCTGCGTCAACTCAGTGACCAAGCCCAGGCCAACAAGACGACTGCCGCCGCTGCTGCCGACACCACTGCTACCGCTGCTGCTCCCGCAGCCGCCGACAGTGCTGCTCAGGCTGCTCCCAAGGCCGCTCCCGCTCAGACCGGCGAAAAGACGCTGGCTCAACTGACCGGTTTTGAGGCTCTGGCTGGTGGTGGCGCAGGCTCGCCCGTTCTGGGTTATGTCAGCGCTAGCGATACCGCTGCCGTCAACGCCATCTTCCACTCGCCCATTGCCAAGACTATCCTGCCCGCCGACCTGAAGGTGGCTTGGACTGTTAAGCCCGAGAAGATGCAGGGTGGCCAGGAGGCTTTCCAACTCGTTGCACTGCGCACCGTCAACGGTCAGCCCGTGCTGAATGGTGACGTCGTTACCCGCGCAACCAGTGAGTTTGACAACCTGCAGGGTCAGGTCGTATCGATGACCATGAACGATGAGGGCGCTCACCAGTGGAGCCGCATCACCGGTCAGAACATCGGTAAGGCTATCGCCATCGTGCTTGACGATCAGGTTTACTCGTTCCCCAACGTCAACAGCCAGATTGATGGTGGTCGCTCACAGATCAGTGGCCGCTTCACCGTCGAGGAGGCTGGTGACCTTGCTAACGTGCTCGAGTCTGGTAAGATGGTAGCACGTGTCAACGTGGCCAGTGAGAGTGTGATTGGCCCGTCGCTGGGTAAGGAGTCGATCCGCAAGGGTCTGATTTCGTTCATTATCGCATTGGTTCTGCTGATGATCTTCATGGTTTGCACCTATGGTATCTACGCTGGCAGCATCGCCAACTTGGGTCTGCTGATGAACCTCTTCTTCACCATCGGTATCCTGGCTTCGTTCCAGAGTGTGCTTACCTTGCCTGGTATCGCCGGTATCGTGCTGACGCTCGGTATGGCGGTGGATGCCAACGTGCTTATCTTCGAGCGCTGCAAGGAGGAGTTGCGTGCCGGTAAGGGCCTGAAGGCTGCCGTCAGCGATGGTTACAAGAACGCGTTCTCGGCCATCTTCGACTCTAACTTGACCACTATCATCACCGGTATCATCCTGATTCTGCTCGGTTCTGGTCCCATCCGCGGTTTTGCCGTGACGTTGGTAATCGGTATCTGCTGCTCGTTCTTCACCGCAGTGTTCGCTACCCGTCTGGTGATGGAGCACTTCGTGAACAAGGGCACCTTCGACAAGATGACCTTCAACACCAGCCTGACCCGTCACCTGATGGAGAACGTACAGTTCAACTTCATGGGTGCCGCCAAGAAGACTTCGGTCATCGTTCTGGCTCTGATCGTGATCATGGGCATCCTGTTCGGCGTGCGCGGTTTGAACCGTGGCATCGACTTCTCGGGTGGCCGCAACTTCATTGTTCAATTTGATCATCCCGTATCGACCCCGGCGCTGCAGGCTCAATTGGCTCCGCTGTTCGACGGCGCTAACACCTCGGTTATCACCATCGATAACGATACCAAGGTGCGCATATCGACCAACTACAAGATCAACGACGCCAGCGAGGGTGTTGACGACGAGATCATGGGCAAACTCTATGAGGGCCTCAAGAGCGAACTGGGCAACATGAGCAAGGACGACTTCAGCACCTCTAACGAGAGTGTGGGCGTCGTATCGAGCGAGACTGTGGGCCCGAGCATCGCTAGCGACATGACGCGCCAGGCTATCTGGGCTGTGCTCTTCTCACTGCTTGCCATGGCATTGTACATCCTGTTCCGCTTCCGCAACATCGCTTTCTCGATCGGCGCTCTGGCTGCTGTAGCATTCACCTCGTTTATTGTCATCGGCTTCTACAACCTGCATGGCCTGCTGCCCTTCTCGATGGAGATCGACCAGACCTTTATCGCCGCTATCCTGACCGTTATCGGTTATCAGGTGAACGATACCGTGGTTGTCTTTGACCGTGTGCGTGAGTACCGCAAACTCTATCCCAAGCAGGATCTCTACGCCACCTTCAACAAGGCGTTGTGCAGCACCCTGTCACGAACCTTGATGACCTCTATCACGACCCTGCTCGTGCTGTTCATCATGCTGTTCTTCGGCGGTGAGTCGATCCGCAGTTTCATCTTCGCGATGATCCTCGGTGTTATCATCGGTACCTGCTCGTCTCTGTTCATCGCTTCGCCCGTGGCTTACTGGATTGCCCGTCGCAGCGACAAGAAGGAGGCAGCCCTTGCAGCCAAGAGGTAATTTCCTGATGAATCTCTCATAAAAAACCGGCTGGCCGCAGGGCCGGCATATCGTCCCAGTCATCCCAGCGGGAGTACACCTTAACGATCGCCTGAGCGTCGCAAGAAGCGCCCAGGCGATCGTTTTTATCCCCCAGGGTAGTGACACTGCCATCGCTTGTGACAGAAGGCCTGCAGGGAGGTTTTATATAAATAAGGTGAATAAGGCAATGATATAGCAGTTGACCCTGAAACGTTTTTATTTTTGCTAATTTCGTGAGTGAGACGAATTTCACGAAAACAATTAATTATTTCTCATTCAATGAGTCAAAATTCGCGTAATTCGCATTAGCCCCGCAGGGTTTGGGCTGCTATATCGTTCCCCTAAATAATGTGGGCGCCTGATTTGTGATCGGGCGCCCACAGTGATTGGTTTAGCGTAGAGCGTGTGGCTTACTTCTTGAAGAAGCGGTTGTACAGGCCGGTGAAGCCTTGTCCGTGACGAGCCTCGTCGCGTGCCATCTCGTGAACGGTGTCGTGGATGGCGTCCAGGCCTTGAGCCTTGGCGAGTTTGGCGATGCGGGTCTTATCCTCGCATGCACCAGCCTCGGCTGCCATACGCTTCTCGAGGTTGGTCTTGGTGTCCCAAACGACTTCGCCCAGCAGTTCAGCAAATCGTGATGCGTGGTCAGCCTCCTCAAATGCGTAACGCTTGAAGGCCTCGGCAATCTCGGGATAGCCCTCACGGTCGGCTTGACGTGCCATCGCCAGGTACATACCCACTTCAGAGCATTCACCCTCAAAATGGGCCTTGAGGCCATCGAGGATTTCGGGGTCAATGCCCTTGGCAACGCCGACAACGTGCTCGGCGGCATAGTTTACCTCAGCATCCTCTTTGAGTTCCTTGAACTTCTCGGCGGGTTGTTTACACTGTGGACATTTCTCGGGAGGAGTATCACCCTCGTGCACGTAACCGCACACGGTGCAGATCCATTTTTTAGCCATAATAGTTATTGATAGTTGATTTATTTGTTAGTAAGTTAAACACAGATAGTTAGTAGCAAAAAGAGTCCGTTATAACAGTTGTGACTGTTACTCGGTCACTTCCTCAAAGTCCTCGGGGCCGACGCCGCACAGGGGGCACTCTTCGGGAGGTGTGTCACCCTCATGGATGTAACCACACACAACGCATTTCCATTTCTTCATTGTCGTGAATTGTTTTAGATGGTGAATAATAATAATTGATAATGTTTGGTTACAAAGTTACGTCACAAGTCTGTACCAATCCAAATTTTTTATTGTTTTTTATGAAAAATCCCCACATGTGTTGAATCACACATGCGGGGATAGTCATTAAGCAAGTGAGGGTCGATTAACCGTTGTGCTTCTTCATCACCTTGATGAGGTCGAGCATCTTGTGGCTGTAACCGATCTCATTGTCATACCACGATACGACCTTGACGAACTTGTCGGTCAGGTAAACACCTGCGTCGGCGTCAAAGATGGAAGTCAGGGGGCAACCCAGGAAGTCGCTGGAAACGACCTTGTCCTCGGTGTAACCCAGGATACCCTTCAACTCGCCCTCGCTGGCCTTCTTCATAGCGGCGCAGATCTGCTCCTTGGTGGCGGGGTTCTTGAGGTTGACGGTAAGGTCTACAACCGAAACGTCGAGGGTGGGGACACGCATCGAGATGCCGGTGAGTTTGCCATCGAGTTCGGGGATGACTTTACCTACAGCCTTGGCAGCGCCAGTGGAACTGGGGATGATGTTGCCGCAAGCGGCACGGCCACCACGCCAATCCTTAGCGGAGGGACCATCGACGGTGCGCTGGGTAGCGGTAACCGAGTGAACGGTGGTCATCAAGCCGCTCTCGATGCCGAAGTTGTCGTTGAGCACCTTGGCGATGGGAGCCAAGCAGTTGGTGGTGCAACTAGCGTTGCTGACGATGGTCTGACCAGCATACTTGTCGGTGTTAACACCGCAGACGAACATGTCGGCCTGGCGTCCATCGTCACCCTTCTTGCTGGGAGCCGACAGAACCACATACTTAGCACCAGCCTTGAGGTGCTTCTCAGCGCGGTCCATAGTCAGATAGAAACCGGTCGATTCAACGATGTACTCAGCACCAATCTCGCCCCATGCGATGTTCTCGGCGTCCTTCTCAGCAAAGATGCGGATGTGGTTGCCATTGACGATGAGTTCCTTCTTGTCCAGGTCATAGTCCACCGTGCCATTGAAGCGTCCGTGCATGGTGTCATACTTGAGCATGTAGGCCATGTAATCAACGTCGAGCAGGTCATTGATGCCTACTACCTCGATGTCGTTAACATTCTCGGGTTCAAAGGCTGAACGGAACACAAAACGACCAATACGTCCGAATCCATTAATACCGATTTTAATTTTCTCCATAATGCTTTTTTAAATGAATTTTTAATAAATAATATAGATATGTAACTTTTATTTGTTTTTTTTATTATCTTTGCAATGACGTTTGCAACGGAGCAGTCGCCTTGCGACTGCAAAGTTAAGAAAAAATCTCCAATGGCATGGGTCTGACGGGCTAAAATATTGCTTTTGGACCTCAATTAAGATTGTTTAATAATTGTCATAAGCATAATATTAATTTTTAAAAACTGAAAGATTATGGGTTTTGTAAAAGAGTTTAAAGAGTTTGCAATGAAGGGCAATGTAATGGACATGGCTGTCGGTGTAATCATTGGCGGTGCCTTTGGTAAGATTGTCACTTCGCTCGTTGATGACGTGCTGATGCCCGCAATCGGTCTGCTGACCGGTGGTATCGATCTCTCGGGCCTGGAGTATCACTTGCCTCCCGTATCGGAGATGGTAGGCGACGCTGCTTCGGCTGTTGGTGCCGAGGGCGCTGTTGATGCCGCTGCCAGTGCTGTCAATGCCGCTGCTGCCAACGCTGGCGTTGCTGCTGAGGCTACGGGTGCCGTGCTGAAGTATGGTGCCTTCATCCAGAACATCATCGACTTCCTGATTATCGCTCTGTGCATCTTCTTGATGATTAAGGCTATGAACAAACTTATGCCCAAGAAGGAAGAGCCCGCTGCTCCTGCTGGTCCCACTCAGGAAGAGTTGCTGACCGACATCCGCGACCTGCTTAAGGAGAAGAAGTAATCCCGCTTGTCGTGGCAGTGGCTGTCTTGCATAGCCCAAGCCCAAATTAAGGACCCACGCCTGTAGCCATAGTGCTGCGGGCGTGGGTTTGCTTGTTTTGTGTAGGGCTGAATGTGAAGTGATAATGAGCGGACTACCTAATTCGGTAATGCGATTGTTCCAAAAATAAGGCTATACCCCTTGTCCGGCATAGCCCTTAAACGGTTAAAAACTGATGCTATCAATCGTTAATCTTCAGCAAACCAGTGCGGAATGCCTTACCGATGAGTTCAGCCACGTTGCGCGAATTGGTTTTGCGCAGTAACTGTTTTCGGTGGTATTCAACAGTATTGGATGAGATGAAAATTCTCTCACCAATCTCTTTGCTGTTATATCCTATCGACAGCAATTCCAATACTTCTCTCTCACGAGAAGTCAGTTCGATTCTGGGGGCACTCATAATATCACGATTTTGATAAGATGCTAATTATAACATAATTGCAAAAATAATTCGTAAAACCTATCAAACCAAACAAAATTGCAATAATTTAGACAAAATGATATCAAAACTATTCGTTTCAGTAGAAATTTTGTTCAATTGTAAAGAAAATAATGTTGAAAAATGCGTAATTTATTTCAATTTTCTATTTTATTGGGCGATTTTTGAGTCTTATGCTTATCGATAGCGCTGCGGTATGGGCACTGCTGGATTTGAACACAGATAAGCCGATTGCCGGCTCGCTGACCGGTCCTGCAGATGGCACAATACCTGCCATGCCGAAGGCTCAAAGGTGGAGAAGATTGTCGTAATAACAGGGTTCTACCTTTTAAATAATAATATTTTTTGTGTAAAAAAGTTTTGTTTTGTGAAAAAGAAGTATATTTGCGATGTAAATAAAACATCAAGTGTATTTTCTCATACTCTAAGAATTTGGCGGTTGCGATTTTGTGAAAAATCGCACCGTCTTTTTTTGCTTGTGGTCGGGTTGCCACTGGTTAGAAACTGATGATTGCGGTGTGGTCGTTGATGACGGTTTCGTGCTTGGTGCCGATATCGTTACGATCCTCAAGAATGCTGCGAAGCACCTGTCGCGCAATGCCGTAGATGCGCAGCCTCAGTGCTGCCTTGGCCACGGGCCGCAGAATGCCGCTTATGGTCTCGTTGACGACTTGCTCGGCGCCGCGGATGAGTTGCTCCACCAGTTGGTTGTTGCCGGTCTCGTTGCCCTGTGCAAATGCGATATAGGCTCTGGTCACAGGCTCCTGCAGATTATTGAGCAGCAGGTTGGCGATGCCGTCGGGCGTGTCGGGCAGGTTCACGTGCCGCATGATGAGCGGGTGCTTGATGCTGTAGTTGTCGATGGCCTGAGTGATGTTGGGCCAGTAGCGCGTGAGGATGCCGCGGGTGATGGTGGGGATGCTGTCGGTGAACAGTTGGCGCGAGTGGTCGCTGAATTGGGGGTCGGATGGGAGGCTGTGCAGGGTGATGGTGCGCAGTTGCAGTTTGCCGGCCGCGGGATGGCAGTTGACCATACGCCACTGGCAGGGATAACCCACCGCGGCGGCTGTGGCGACCTCGATCATGGAGCCCTCACGCAGAGTCGTCTGGCTGACGTCGGTGATATGGAGGTGCCCGGTGAAGATGACGTGGACATCGGCTTTGACCAGGCGTTGGCACAACTGGCTGGCGTCATCGACCATATAGGGTGATGCCAGGGTATCCTCCATGTGGAAGTGAGGCACCAGGTGATGGTGCATCATGGCGATAACCCGCCGGCCCGCTGCGGTGGCGGCTGTTGCCTGTTCGACGAGCCACTGCTGGCTGGCAGCGGTGAGCATGCCGCTGGTCTTACAGTGATCCTGGGCATCCCCGCGCGAGACAAAGGTGTTGAGCCTGTCCATGCAAGCGTCGATGGCCAGTATGGTTAACTTGTCGGTCACATCGCGGCAGTAACTGAGCGTGTCGGGATCGCGTCGCGAGCGGCTATCATAGCCCATGTCGTGATAGAGGTGGGCAAACTCGCTGCGGGTGATGGTGTCGGTGGGTATGGCGCTGTCTCGGTCATAAATCTTGGCGTCAGGATTGTTGATGTCGTGGTTGCCAGGCACGACAAGCACTTCTATGCCAGCCTGTGTAAGGCGCTGAAGTTGTGAGGCCACAACCTGATGGCTGGCGCGCTCGCCGTCCTTGGTGAGGTCGCCTGTCACCAGCACGATGTGAGGCTTCTGCTCGATGATGTCACTGACTAGGGTGCTTAGGATTTCTGTGCTCTCGCGTAGCATCTTGCGGTCGCGCCTCAGGTATTGCTCAAAGGCGCTGCCGTCATTCACCAGCAGTTGTGGGGCCATCACGTGCAAGTCGCTGATTATCGCTATTTTGACTATGTTGCTATCCATTGCGTAACTAGGAGTTGATGAGGGTGTTGAATCTTTGATCAATAGGCTCTCTGATGGCAGTCATGTCTGATTGGCCATCGCTGCAGGATGGATGGTTACAGGATGAGGTCGAGTTGCAGGTCGTCGGTATGGGACTCGGTGGGAGTGCCCACGGCATTGCGGTCCTCGAGCACGCTGCGCACCAGAGGGTCGAGGCGTGGATAGACGTCGTTCTGGAAAAATTCCCACAGGGCATCGGCTTGGGAGGGCACTACTTCTTGAATCATCGCTTTGGTCCCCTGTTTGCCCTGATTGATGATGCTTTCCACATCCTGCTGGCGCTCATTGCCCTCGACCACAGCGAGCAGGGTGCGTGAGAGCACTTCCTTGAGGTGTCTCAGCGCCAGTTGGGTGGCTTGCTGGGGCGATTCGGGCATATTCACCTGCCCTCCGCCGTTTTCAAGCATGGCCTTGATCTGGCCGATGTGACCTTCCAGCCTGTTCCAGGCCTTGCCGGAAATCATGGATGCCAGTGCGGGTGCGGCGTCGATGATGCGCTGGCGGCCCTGCTGGCGGAGGGTGGGGCAGGAAGCCGTTGCGTTGACCCAGCGGGTGTCGATGGCCAGGTGGTGGGAGGGACGCAATTGGGCCACCCTCATCGCAAATGGATAGCAGATGGCAGAGCCTGTAGCAATCTCGACGATGCTGTCGGTGCGCTCCTCATTATAATATAATGTGGCGGCATCAGTCACATGGAGGTGCCCCGTGAAGAGGGTATGGATGCCTGCCTGCATCAGTTGGCGAGCGATGTTGTTGTGGTCGCTGACGATATAGTTGGCTAGAAAGCGCTCCTCTTGGTCGAAATGCGGCACCAAGTGGTGATGCATCATGGCAATCACACGCTTGCCCTTGCTGCAGGCTTTACGGGCTTGCTCGGTTACCCATTGCAGCGTTTCGGGCTTGACGCGTCCGCCATTGTAATAGGTGTCGGTCTGGTCTCCACGGCAGGTGAGGGTGTTGTTCTCATCCATGTTGCTGTCAATGCCGATGATGACGATACCATCGATGGGCTCGCAGCAGTAACTGAGCGAGGCGGGATCCCGCTTGACGCCCTTACCGTAGCCATAGTTGCGGTAGATGCGCGCAAACTCGTCGCGGGTGACAGTGGCGGCTGGTGCTGTCCGGTCTCCGTCAAAACGCTTGGCATAGGGGTTGTTGCAATCGTGGTTGCCGGGTATGACCAGCGGGCGGATGCCGTGTTGTGCCATGCGCTCCAGATAGTGCGCCATGCGCTCATGGCTGGCTCGTTCGCCGTTATAGGTGAGGTCACCGGTGATGAGCACCACTTGTGGATCGAGGCCGATGATGCTGTCGGTGATGGCGGACATGATGTCGTCGCTCATCTTCATCATCTTGCTGTCGCCCGCATCGGCCTTGTCAATGGCACTGCCCGCAGTCACCAGGTCGGGACTGAGCAGGTGGGTGTCACTGATGACCACGATGCGGCTCATGGCGGTGCGCGCCGTGGATCCCAGAGCAGACATCGCAGACAGTAACATGATGATAACGATTAGAGTTGTAGTAAAATGTCTAGCCTTCATAATACGGATGATTGTGTAAGCATTTATTGTGCCAATTCGGTGATGGTGAAACCGCACTTGAGCAGATGTCGCCAGAATCCCGGATAGGACTTGCTCACGGTTTCGGCACCGTCGATGATGAGTCCTGGGAACCTGACTGCCGCTGGGGCAAAAGCCATGGCCATGCGGTGGTCGCCGTGCGCGCTGATGACTGGTGGCTGCATGGTGATGGGAACGCGCTCGCCATACCATGAGATGGCGTCGTCGCTCTCGATCTTGAGCACATAGCCCAGTTTGAGCAGTTCTTGTCTGAGGGCCTCGAGACGGTCGCTCTCCTTGATCCTGAGGGTGCTCACACCTGTCATGCGGAAGGAGCGTTCCAGCAGGCACAGCAGCACGGTCCACGATGGCACCAGATCGGGGGTAGCATTCATGTCGGCAAAGCAGGAACAGCAGCAGCCGATAAACCGGCTTGTGTCGAGTGTGGCGCCATGGGTGTCAAACCGCGTGGCGATGCCCAGCCTGCCACCGAGTTCCACAAGCCGTGCATCACCCTGGATACTGTCGGCGTGGAGCCCCTCGAGGGTTAATGCTGATTGAGGTATCAGTGCTGCCAGGGCATACCATGGCGCTGCTGCGCTCCAGTCGGCCTCGACGATGCAATCATCGCCCGAGTATCCCTGTCCGACGGTGATGACTGTGTCATCGATGTCTACATATCCCCCCATGTCGCGCATAACGGAGGCCGTCATGTGGATATAGGGCATGGATGTGATGTGCCCTGTCAAGTGGATGCTTCCCCCGCCGATAGTCGGCAATATCATCATCACGGCCGACACAAATTGTGAACTCACACTGCCGTCCATCACCACGGTGCCGCCATGCATGGCAGAGCCCTTGATGAGCAGTGGTGGAAACCCTTCCTGGTCCAGGTAGTTGATATGTGCTCCCAGCGACCTCAAGGCATCTACCAGCCCTGCGATGGGCCGCTGGCGCATACGTTCCACCCCGTCGAGTGTGACTGTCATGCCCTGACGTGTCGCAAAGTAGGCGGTGAGAAAGCGCATGGCGGTACCTGCTGCGCCCACATCGATGTGCCCTCCGTTCCGCGCTAGAGCGTCGATCATCACAGCCGTGTCGTCACACATCGCCGGGTAGAGCACTTGTGGGGCGCCACCGCACAGGGCCGAAATCAGCAACGCCCTGTTGCTGATGCTCTTGGACTCGGGCAGCGCGATGGATGATGCGCTGATCTGTTGAGGGACGGTGATTTGCAGGCGCATGATCAACTGTTGGCATTAAAGGATGAGTCGATGGGTACGGGCTCAATCAGGTCTCGATAGAGTTTGAGCGAATCGCTAGGCATCTGCTCGCTGCCGAGGATGCGGGGCATAAGGTCGAGTGTCATCTCGTAGGGCTTGTTGTTGAGCATGTGCTTGGTGCCGAAGGTGTCCATGTCGGGGTTGAACGCATACAGCAGGTTGAGCACCAGGCTGAGCAGGAAAGCATACTTGAACATAAACAGCAGGGAGCCTCCCGCCTTATCGATCAGCCCCAGGTGGATCGAGTCGAGCGCTCCCTTGAACAACCTCATCACCAGTCTGATGGACAACATCACCACCAGGAAGGCAAATGCCAGCGACACGGTTTTGACTGTGATGCTTGCCAGTGGCCACTGAGCCGCGCTGGGCACGATGGCCAGAAATATCGACTGTGCCAGTTCGCCCCCCTTGTAGCAGAGCACGATGGCTACAATCCACGAGACGAGGGAAGCCAGTTGGGTGATGAGTCCCTTGCGGTACCCGATGACGAGTCCGCCTAGCACGATGATGATAATGATTGCGTCGACGATGGTCATGATTATGTAGCGGATGATTGCCTTGCCCAAGCCAGCGGCGTGGTTGAGCAATGATTGATTTCTATGGTTGCGTCAGCAGGATGTCATCGAGCCAGCCGTCCTTGCGGAAGCGGCACAGGTCCACATAGGCGTCGATGCCTGGTATGATGCCCGTCTCGCTATACTGCCAGATGGTGAACTCGCCCTCCCAGTTGATCTCGGGCTCGCTGTTGGAGTAGCGGCCGATGTAGAGGTGGTGTTTGTTGAAGTGCGGCGTCAGGTTCTTGTTATAGAATCCCATGGTGCTGTAGATCATGGGCTGCACGCCATAGTGGTGCTCAACGAGTTCACAGAACTTGTCCACACTGTCGATGAGTTGGCTGCGTGACCAGTGGCCTCTGACCTCAACATCCAGCATGGGGATGAGGTCTTGCACCGGCTTGAGCGCGAACTTGGAGAAGTTCTCGAACTGCTCATCGATCGACGATGTCGAGGTGAGGTAGTGATAACTGCCCACGAGCAGTCCGTAGCGGCGGGCTTGGGCGAGGTTGTGAGCATAGTGCGGTGAGCGGTAGGTGGCGCCCTCGGTAGCCTTGATGTAGACAAAGCGGATGTCCTTGTCGCTGCTCACTTTGGCCCAATCGATATAGCCCTGGTGGCTGGATATGTCGATTCCGTCATACTTGGCCTGCAGGTTGCGAGGGGGCACGCGACTGGAGGCAGAGCCGTTAGAGTTTGGACGATGACAAGAGCAGAGCGATGCCACCGCCAGTAGCATCCAGACTCCGAACTTGGTTCGGAGTAGTGGGACGTTATGTGACCGTTTAATCATTGTCGGCCGAACTCTTGTTTGTTTTGCGGCCTTTATACTTGGCGTTGCGAATGCTGTCGTTGCGTTGCGATTGCGACAGTTTAGAGGATGAGGTGTTGAGCAGGTTGGCCGACTTCTTGGCCGACTTCTTGTTCGCAGCGTTGCGCTGGGCTTTTTGCTCGCGGGCCTTTTGTGCCTCGGCTTTGCGTTTGGCTTTCTGCTCAGCCTCCTTTTTTGCTTCTTCTTCCCGAGCCTGTTGTCTGGCTTGTTCTCGCTTCTGCTGCTCGGCTTTCTGTTTAGCCTTCTTTTCGGCTTCGGCCTTCTTCTTGGCCTCTTCCTCGGCTAACTTCTTGTTGCGTTCTTTAGCCTTGTTCTCCTTTTCGGCTTTCTTTTTGGCTTCCTCCTGTTGCTTTTTGGACATCTTGGGGGCCTCTTTGGCCTTTTGCTCCGTCATGTTGATGCTGGCGGGCTTCTCCTTGCGGTCCACGGCATCCCTGACGCTGGTGTTTTTGGGCTTGTGCTTGCCGGGCGTGTAGATGATGTCGTTGATGGTGCACCCCTTGTTGAAGCGGCTCATGTCCACCTCGCCATAGTTGCCCTTGACAGCAGGCTTGAATGAGCCGTTGTCGGCAAACTGCCAGATAATCCACTTGTAGCCGATGTTGGGCTGGTTGGAGTTATACTTGGCGATAAAGAGTGGATAGTCGGCAAAGGCTCGGCCCAGATTCTTGGTAAAGAACTTCTCGCTGGTGTAGATCATCGGTTTGCAGCCGTAATAATCCTCGAGCAGGTCGGCAAACACCTTGATGCTGTCCCTCAACTGCTGGGAGGTCCAGGGGCTGAGTTTCTCAACGTCGATGACGGGAAGCAGGTCTTGATCCTCGCGCTTGGCCGTGGTGATGAAGTTCTTGAACTGTGTGGTGGCGCTTGAGCGGGTGGACAGGAAGTGGTAACTGCCTACCTTGAACCCATGCTTGCGCGCATTGCGAATGTTCTCTTGGTAACGGGGGTCGATATAGTCGCTGCCCTCGGTTGCCTTGATGTAAACAAACTTGATCTTGCTGTTCTTCTTGAGTTCGGCCCAGTCGATGCTGCCCTGGTGCTTAGAGATGTCGATGCCGTCAAATTGGGTGTTGGCGGGATTGAGCGTCGATCTCACCTTGGGCTTGGGTGGCTCGACCGGTTTCTTGGCGGTGTCGACTACTGGCTTGGGCTCGGCAGGCTTGGGCTCGGCAGTGGCCGGTTTGGGCTCGGGCTTCTTGGCCTCCTCCTCCTTTTTTTGAACGGGCTGGGTGGCCGGTTTGGCATCCTTCTTGCCAGCCTGCTTATCGTTCTGACGGTTATCGTCCTTCTTGTCGTTCTTGTTATTCTTGTCGTCGTTCTTGCTGTTTTTATCCTTGACGCGCACCCGGGTGGGCTTCTTGATATCAGTGGTTTGGGGTGCGCCGTAAGCCGCCATTGGGAGCATGGCGAGCATAAGGGTTATCAGTAAAGAATATATTGCGGTCTTGTACATACCTATATTAAGTCCATTGCCGATTGAAACAAGTTGGCTGCAAAGATAGCAAAAAATCTTGTACGTGGACAGCCTAATGGGTTAAAAGTTTGTCAACGGGTGTGGACTTCGTGTGAGCGGTGACGCGCGTTGCCTTGTCGCCGCGGCTTCGTAACAGCCTGGGCCGAGCGATCTGCAGGCTATCGTTGCCCACAGGCGGGGGATTTCTTAAATAATGCGAAAAGTGGTGCTGCAGGCTGCGGTTATCGACAAAAAACAGTATCTTTGTAGGATATTCATTCTTATCATAGAGAACAAGCAATACTAGATATGGCAAGAAAGACCGGATTACAATCGTTGAAACAGGAGCGCCGTGAGTATCACGACCGGGTCATCAACTTCTTTAACGAGCAGGGTGACGCCTCGTTCAACTACAAGCAGGTATCGGCCGCCGTGGGAGCCAACACGCCCAAGCGCCGTACCATTATCGTGGAAATTTTGGACCAACTCGCTGGTGATGGTTTCCTCATCCAGGTGGGCATGGGCAGTTATAAGTCGGCAGGCCGCTCGTCTGTGGCCGAGGGCATCTTTATCCGTCGCAGCAACGGCAAGAACAGTGTGGACACTGCGACCGACGATGGCCGTCCCATCATGGTGGCAGAGCGCAACTCGATGCATGCACTCAACGGCGACCGCGTGCTGGTCCACATCAGCGCGGCCCGTCATGGCTTAGAGCCAGAGGCCGAGGTTGTCAAGATTCTGGAGCGCAAGCAGCAGGTGTTTGTCGGCACGTTGCAGGTGATGAAATATTTTGCCCAGTTGGCTACCGACAGCAAGTTTCTGGCTACCGATATCTTCATCCCGCTGGATAAACTGGCCGGCGGCAAGACCGGTGACAAGGCAGTTGTCAAGATAGTGGACTGGCCCGAGGATGCCAACTCACCCATTGGTGAGGTGGTGGACGTGCTGGGTGTGGCTGGCGAGAACAATGCAGAGATTCACGCCATCCTAGCCGAGTTTGGCTTGCCCTACAAGTATCCCGAGAATGTCACTGAAGCCGCCGAGGCTCTGGATGCCGGCATCACGCCCGAGGAAATCGCCAAGCGCCGCGATATGCGTGACGTGACCACGCTGACCATCGATCCTGCCGACGCCAAGGACTTTGACGACGCCCTGTCGATCCAGAAGTTAGAGAACGGCAACTGGGAAATCGGTGTCCATATCGCCGACGTGAGCCACTATGTCACCCCGGGCTCGATCATCGACAAGGAGGCCTATGAGCGCGCCACATCGGTCTATCTGGTAGACCGCACGGTGCCCATGCTGCCTGAGAAATTGTGCAACAACATCTGCTCGTTGCGTCCCGATGAGGATAAACTCACCCACTCGGTGGTGATGGAAATGGATGCCGAGGCTAAGGTCAAGAAGTATAAGATCTGTCACACCGTCACCCGTAGCAACCGGCGCTTCTCCTATGAGGAGGCACAGCACATTCTGGAGACGGGCAAGGGCGACCTGGCCGAGGAACTGGCCGTGCTCAACGAGATGGCCAAGCAGTTGCGCAGCCGTCGGTTTGAAGAGGGGGGCTCGGTGTCGTTTAACCGTGAGGAAATCAAGTTTGACATCGACGAGACCGGCAAGCCCATCGCCGTGCATGTGCACGAGGCCAAGGATGCCAACAAACTCATCGAGGAATTCATGCTGCTGGCCAACTGCAAGGTGGCAGAACACATCGGCAAGGTGGCTAAGAACAGGACGGCCAAGGCGTTTGTGTACCGTGTCCATGACCAGCCCGACCTGGACAAGTTGCAGAACTTTGCCGACATTGCCGCGCATTTTGGCTACAAGGTGCGCACCAAGGGGTCGGGACGCGACATCAACAAGTCGATCAACAAGATGCTGGAGCAGGCCAAGGGAAAACCCGAGGAAGAGATGCTCGCCATACTGGCTATCCGCTCGATGGCCAAGGCCGTTTACAGTGCGACCAACATCGGCCACTACGGACTGGCATTTGACTACTACACGCACTTCACCTCGCCCATCCGCCGCTATCCCGACCTGACCGTGCACCGCTTGTTGGACAAGTATGCCGCCGGCGAGAAGAGCGTCGATCCTGTCAAACTTGAGGATCAGTGTAAGCACATGAGCGCCCAGGAGCAACTTGCTGCCAATGCCGAGCGCGCCTCGATCAAGTATAAGGAGGTGGAGTTTATGGGGCAGCGTCTGGGAGGCGTGTTCACGGGACATATCTCGGGCGTGACCGAGTGGGGCCTGTATGTCGAACTCGATGAGACGCATTGCGAGGGCCTGGTCGGCATCCGTGGCTTGGATGATGACTTCTATGAGTTTGACGAGAAGAACTATTGCATCCGCGGCCGTCGTGGACACCGCGTCTACAGCCTGGGCGATCCGATCACCATCCAGGTGGCTCGTGCCGACCTGATCAAGAAGCAACTCGACTTTGTCCTCGTCGATAAGGATAATCCTGCTGGCAGCCATCGCATCGACAAGGAGCCGATCACCGAGCAGAATAGCCGCAGCACCAGCGGCAGGCTCTCGCGTGAGGAGCGCCAGCGCGTGCAGTACGAGGGTGGTAGCGCATCGCGTCGCCAGCAGCGTGGCGCACGCGGCAACAGCACCCGCCGTCAGGCCAAGGAGGCCCGCGGCGCCAAGTCTAAGAAACAGGCCCGTTCTGGCCGATCCAGCCGCTCGGGCACACCCCGTAAATCCGGCCGAAAGAATAACCGATGACCGATATGCCGCAACCACATAGGGTGAAACTCGAGACGCTGGGTTGCAAACTCAACTTCTCGGAAACGGCAACCATGCAGTCGCTGCTGGCCCAGCATGGCATCCTGCCTGTGCAGCCAGGCGAGACGCCCGACGTGTGTGTCGTCAACACCTGCAGCGTGACGGCTCTGGCCGACAGCAAGTGCCGCCAGCACATCCGTCAACTGATACGCCGCTATCCAGGCGTGCTGATGGTGGTCACGGGATGTTACGCCCAACTCAAGGGTAAGGAGATTGCCGAGATCGAGGGCGTTGACATCGTGCTGGGCAGCGAACACAAGGCCGATATCGCCCGATATGTGCTGCAGTGGTTCGAGGACCGCCAGCAGCAGTTGGCAGTGACCCCGTCGCTCGATATCCACACCTTCTCGCCCTCGTGCGACCACGGCGACCGCACTCGCTACTGGCTCAAGGTGCAGGATGGCTGTGACTACTGGTGCAGTTACTGTACCATCCCCGCCGCACGTGGCCGTAGCCGCAGCGGCACCATAGCGGCACTCACGGCTCAAGCCCGTGAGGTCGCTGCCCAGGGAGGCAAGGAGATCGTCATCACGGGCGTGAACATCGGTGACTTTGGCAAGAACACGGGAGAACATTTTCTGGACCTGCTCAAATCGCTGGACGGCATCGAGGGCATCGAGCGCTACCGCATCTCCTCGATCGAGCCCGATCTGCTGACCGATGATATCATCGACTGGTGTGCACAGTCGCGGGCTTTCATGCCACACTTTCATATCCCGTTGCAGAGTGGCAGTGACCCCGTCCTGAAGTTGATGCGCCGTCACTATGAGCGCCAGTTGTTTGCCGACAAGGTGCAGCGCTGTCGCGACCGGATGCCTGACTGCTTCATCGGCGTGGATGTGATGGTGGGAACACGAGGCGAGACGCCAGAGTTGTATGAGGACAGTTACAACTTCATCGCTGGGCTCGACGTGCAGCATCTGCACGTGTTCCCCTATAGCGAGCGTCCTGGCACGATGGCTCTGCGCATCCCCTATATCGTTACCCAGCAGGACAAGCAGGACCGTGCCGCCCGCATGATTGCCTTGAGCGACGAGAAGCAGGCCGCCTTCACGCGCCGCTACTTGGGGACGGTGCGTCCGGTGCTGCTCGAGCATGGCAGGGGCAAGGGCATGATGCACGGATTTACCGACAATTACATCCGCGTGAACGTGCAACCCGACATGAGCCTGGCCAACCAGATTGTAAATGTGAAATTACTGACCCTGAATGACGACTTGAGCGTTGATGCCGAAGTCGTTGATGAGTGAGATTATTGGATATGAAGAAAGTTGCTGTCATCATCCTGAACTGGAACGGCGCGAAACTGTTGCGCCGCTATCTGCCCACGGTCATCGGAGGTACCGATGATGCGATTGCCGATGTCATCGTGGCAGATAACGGTAGCACCGACGAGAGCCTGGAGGTGCTCCGCAACGAGTTCCCGAGCATTCAGGTGATGGCATTTGACAAGAATTTTGGCTTTGCCGAGGGCTACAACCTGGCCATCCGGCAGACGGATTATCCCTATACCGTTCTGCTCAACAGTGATGTGCGCACTCCTCAAGGCTGGCTCAATCCGCTACTGGATTACATGGAGGCCCGCCCTGATGTGGGGGCCGTGATGCCCAAGTTGCTCAAGGATTGTGCCGACGGCAAGCAGTCGTTTGAGTATGCTGGCGCTGCGGGCGGTTACATCGACTGTCACGGTTATCCCTACTGCCGAGGGCGCATCTTTGAATGTGTCGAGGATGACCTGGGACAGTACGACGATGGTCCCAAGAGCGTCTTCTGGGCCAGTGGCGCGTGCCTGATGGTACGCAGCCAGTTGTATCGGGATGTGGGTGGCCTGGACAAAGATTTCTTTGCCCACATGGAGGAAATCGACTTGTGCTGGCGTATCCGTCTGGCGGGCTATGACTTGGCCATGGTGCCGTCGAGCCGCATCTATCACTTGGGTGGTGGCAGCCTGGCTTATGGCAACCCGCGCAAGACTTATCTGAACTTCCGCAACAACCTGTTGCTGTTGCACAAAAATCTGCCCCGGCAGGAGGGCAAACGCCTGCTGCTGGTGCGCCGGTTGATGGACACCCTGGCCTTTGGCATGGCGCTGGCCAAATTCCACTTTGGTGACGCGTGGGCCATTATCCGTGCTCACCGCGACTTCCGCAAGATGCGCTCGCGCTACACTTCCCAGCCCACAGTCAACCTCTTGAAGGCGCTGCCCGAAGAGCGCGTCAACATCATCACCGCCCACTATCTGCGCGGTGTGAAATTGTTTACTCAACTCAATATTAAAGACTAACATTTTAAGACCGAAAATAGTATGAGGAAACTTGGTTTTGGACTTATGCGCCTGCCGCTTGTCAACGCCGACGATCAGACCAGTATCGACATCGAAAAGATGAAGGCGATGGTAGACGTGTATATGGAGCGTGGCTTCACCTATTTTGACACCGCCTATCCCTATCATGGCGGCAAGAGCGAGGAGGCCCTGCGTGAAGCCGTGGTCAAGCGTTATCCCCGCGAGGCCTTCACTGTAACCAGCAAGATGCCTGTGTGGACTATCAAGGAGGAGGCCGACCTGGAGCGAATCTTCAACGAGCAGTTGGAGCGATGCGGGGTTGACTACTTTGACTACTACTGGCTGCACGCGCTCAACCGCGAGCGTGTCGAGGTGATGGATCGCTTCGACGGATGGGGATTTATCGCCCGTCAGAAGGCCGCTGGCCGCATCCGCCACATCGGCTTCTCGTACCATGACGACTCGGCATTGCTGGCTCAGATACTGGATAAGCATCCCGAGGCCGAGTATGTCCAATTACAGGTCAACTATTTGGACTGGGAAAGCCCCGCTATCGAGTCCAAAACGTGTTATGACCTGTGTGTCGAGCACGGCAAGCCCGTGATTGTGATGGAGCCGGTCAAGGGTGGGTCGTTGGCTCGAGTGCCCGAGCAGGTGGAGCGCCTCTTCAGGGAGTATAACCCCGATGCCAGCCCAGCCTCGTGGGCCATCCGCTTCTGTGCCTCGCTGCCCAATGTGCTGACCGTGCTGAGCGGTATGAGCACGATGGAGCAACTCGAGGACAACACGTCCTATATGCAGGATTTCCAGCCACTCAATGAGCAAGAGCAGGCAATCGTTGCCCGAGCCACAGAGGTGATGCGAGACAGCATCGCCGTGCCCTGCACAGCCTGCCATTATTGCACCGATGGTTGCCCGCAGCAAGTGGCTATCCCAGAGTATTTCAACCTCTATAATAACTTAAAGCAATTCCCTGAACAAAAGGGTAATAGCAAACTCTATTATGACCTGATCGGCAAGCAGCACGGCAAGGCTAGCGACTGTGTCGAGTGTGGCCAGTGCGAGGCCCAGTGCCCGCAGCACATCGACATCATCGACAACCTCAAACTCGTTGCCCAAGCCTTTGAGCAATAACGGGCCATGTGTGGCGACAAAGCATCGATTAATCAAAAAAAACGGGGTAAAGTATTGACAAACACCCTCAGATGTTGTAATTTTGCAGCAAATTGCGGAGGTGTGCGCTATCGCATACCCTCGCGGTTGTATTTGACAACGAGAAACTAGGAGTAACAAAATGGCAACACAAGACAAGAAAACTGAAGTCGAGAGCAAAGCAGGCGGTAAGGTGACCTATCCGCTGACCAAAATCAATTATATCATGATGGGCATCTGCCTGCTGCTGATCGTCGTTGGCTTCTGGCTCATGACCGGTAGCGCCAATGTAGGCGACACGTTCAATCAGGACCTCTTTGAGAGCAGCCGCGTCACCACGGGCCCGATCATTGCGTTCCTGGGCTTTGTGCTGATGGCTTTTGCCATCATCTACCGCAAGAAGGATAACAACGACAAGACCGAAACCGAAGAATAAGCCCTTATCTGCATGGATCTGCTGCAAGCAATCATCATTGCTATAGTAGAAGGACTCACCGAGTTCCTTCCCGTTTCGTCGACTGGACACATGATTATCGCTCAGAATCTGCTGGGCGTTGCTCAGGGTGACGCCTTTGTGCATGCATTCACGTTCATCATCCAGTTTGGCGCGATACTGTCGGTCGTTGTGCTCTACTGGAAGCAATTCTTCCGTCTCGATAACACGCCAGCACCTGAAGGCTCCTCGCTGTGGCAGCGTATCAGGCACAGGTGGTATTTCTACTGGCTGCTGGTGGTGGGAGTGTTGCCCGCGGTCGTCATCGGCTTGGCGGCAAAGAAATCGGGTTTGCTCGACTGGCTGCTTGATAGTGTCACGGTTGTCGCCATCATGCTGGTGGCAGGTGGCGTGTTCATGCTGCTGTGCGACCGCATTTTCAACAAGGGGAGCGAGACGGTGCGATTAGACGAGCGCAAGGCTTTCAAGATCGGTTTGTTCCAGTGCATTTCGGTGATTCCCGGGGTGAGCCGCAGCATGGCAACCATCGTCGGCGGCATGGCTCAGAAACTCACACGGCGCAAGGCTGCCGAATTCTCGTTCTTTCTGGCAGTGCCCACTATGGCCGGTGCCACCCTGCTCGACCTGGTGGACCTATTCAAGGACAATGCCGAGTGGGCGACTACCCACAACATCGTCGTCCTGATCGTGGGTTGCGTGGTCGCTTTTGTTGTGGCTTTGCTCGCCATGAAGTGGTTTGTCAATTTCTTGACCAAGTATGGCTTTAAGGCCTTCGGCTGGTACCGCATCATCGTGGGTGTCATCATTCTGGTGATGATCTTGAGCGGCCAGTCGTTACAGATGGTGGACTAGAATAGGTCTGGGGACATCACATAACATCCTAAGTAGATTATCTGAAATGTTAAACCCGATAGAAGGCGAAATATTCTGCATTGACAAGCCGCTGAGGATGACCTCCTTTGCTGCAGTCAAGAAGGTCCGTTCCGTGTTGCGCACCCACTTGGGTACCCGTCAGGTCAAGGTGGGGCATGCAGGTACGCTCGACCCACTGGCGAGTGGAGTGCTGCTGCTGTGCACCGGCCATGCCACCAAGCGCATCGACGAGTTGCAGGCTGGAGTCAAGGAGTATGTCGCCGACTTGCGCCTGGGTGCCACCACGCCCAGTTATGACCTCGAAACCGAGGTGGATGAGACCTATGAGTGGCGCCATATCGACCGAGCCCTCATCGACCGCGTGCTGCAGGAGCAGTTCACGGGCAGCATTGAGCAGGTGCCGCCCTCGTTCTCGGCCTGCAAGATTGATGGCAAGCCCGCCTATAAGTTGGCACGCAAGGGTCAGGAGGTTGAGATCCGGCCTAAGACACTCGTCATCGACGAGATCGAGGTGCTGCAATGCGGTTTGCCCGATGAGCCCACGCTGCAGATACGCGTGGTGTGCAGCAAGGGCACCTATATCCGCGCCCTAGCCCGCGACATCGGTGTGGCACTGGGCAGCGGAGCCCACTTGACGGCATTGCGCCGCACCCGAGTGGGTGATGTGACTGTCGATAAGTGCCTCACACTGGAGGGGCTTGTCGAGAAATTGGACCGCGAGACCTATGTCTCGCCCGAGCAGGCAGCCGCCGAGCGACTGGAGCGTGAGCGCCAGGAGAACCGTGAGCGTGCCGCTCGCCAGAAGGCTGAGCGCCAGGCACGCAAGCCGCAGCCCAGACCACACTGCGACATCCCGCCCAAGCGCACGTCCCAGATTAAGTGAAAGGGCCGTTTACAGGGCAACTAACAACTAGATACTACAAACTAACAACTAAGATATATATGAAACTTTCAGAATTCAATACCCGGATGCCCGAGGACCTTATTGCCTCACATCCCGCTCCCGTGCGTGACGAATCGCGCCTGATGGTGTTGCACAAGCGCAGTAACGAGATCGAGCATCGAGTGTTCAAGGAGATTCTTCAGTACTTCAATCCGCATGACCTGTTTGTGTTCAACGACACTCAAGTGTTTCCCGCCAAGTTGTTTGGCAACAAGGAGAAGACGGGTGCCCGCATCGAAGTGTTCCTGCTGCGTGAGTTGAATCCTAACAACAAGTTGTGGGATGTACTGGTCGAGCCAGCCCGCAAGATCCGTATCGGCAACAAACTGTACTTCGGTCTGGACGATTCGATGGTAGCCGAGGTGATCGACAACACGACCTCGCGCGGACGCACGCTGCGTTTCCTCTACGACGGCGATCACGACCAGTTCAAGAAGGATCTGTATAACCTGGGTAACACCCCCTTGCCCTATTACATCCGCCGCGATGCCGAGCCCGAGGACGCCGAGCGCTACCAGACCATCTTTGCCAGCAAGGAGGGTGCTGTGGTGGCTCCCGCTGCCGGTCTGCACTTCTCCAGAGAGTTGATGCGTCGCATGGAGATCTACGATATCGATTGTGACTTCATCACCATGCACATCAGTCTGGGCAGTTACCGCGACATCGACGTCGAGGACCTGACCAAGCACCGCATGGATAGCGAGGAGATGGACGTGAGCGTGGAACTGGCCGAGAAGGTCAACACCCTGCGCGACGGCGGCAACAAGGTGTGTGCCATCGGCACGTCGGTGCTGCGCGCCTTTGAAACCTGCGTGGGCATGAACGGTCACATCAAGCCTTATGGCGGTTGGAGCAACAAATTCTTGTTCCCGCCCTATGAGTGCACAACCTGCGATGCGCTGGTGACCAACTTCCACATGCCTTACTCCATCATGCTGATGGCTCAGGCCGCTTTTGGCGGTTATGAGCAGACGATGAATGCCTATAAGGTCGCCATCGAGGAGAAATACCGCTTTGGCGCCTATGGCGACGCCATGCTGATCCTCAACGACTGATCCTGAAGAATGATCACCACAAGGCCGCTACCGGAATGCTCAAAACATCCGGTGGCGGCCTTTGTTTTGCGGGTTTTTCTGCAAAACTTGCAGCGGTTCACCCAAAAACTGAAAATTTTTACTATCTTTGCACGATATTAGAACGAATAAAAATTTAACAATTCAATTAATAACTAAAAAATCAACAATTTTATGTGGTTAACTAATTCATCTGTAGGACGCAAGGTGGTGATGTCGGTAACCGGCCTCTTCCTTGTCCTATTCGTCACATTCCATGCGCTGATGAACGCCGTGGCCATCATCTCGTTTGATGCCTATGACGCGATTTGCGAGTTCCTCGGTGCTAATTGGTATGCTGTGCTGGGCACGCTCGTGCTGGCTGGTGGCTTTGCCATTCACATCATCTACGCGTTCATTCTCACGTTCCAGAACCGCAAGGCACGTGGCAATAACCGCTATGCTGTGAACTCACGCCCCAAAAACGTAGAGTGGGCTTCTCAGAACATGCTCGTTCTGGGTCTGATCGTGTGCTGCTTCCTGATTCTGCACCTGGTGCAGTTCTGGGCTAAGATGCAGTTGCCCGAACTGATGGGTGACCATGTGATGAACGGTACTCACTATCTGGAGGCAACCTTCTGCCAGGTATGGGTTCTCCCCGTTTATCTGATTGGCTTTGCTGCCCTGTGGTTCCACATCAGCCATGGTTTCTGGAGCGCTTTCCAGACCCTGGGTACTGCCAACGACAAGTGGATCGAGCGCTGGCAGTGCATCTCCAAGTGGTGGGCAAGCATCGTGTTTATCCTGTTTGCTGTAGAGGCTATCTACTTCACGCTTCACTTCAACGGAATTATCAATTGCTAATCGCTGAGTATTAACCTATTAAATTTGTAACACAAATGGAAGAAACAAAAATCAACGCTCAGCCTATCGATTCCAAGATTCCCGAGGGACCCATCGCTGAGAAATGGACCAACTATAAGGCTCACCAGAAACTCGTCAACCCCGCCAACAAGCGTAAACTCGACATCATCGTCGTGGGTACCGGTCTGGCTGGCGCTTCGGCAGCCGCCACACTGGGCGAGATGGGATTTAACGTATTGAACTTCTGCATCCAGGATTCTCCCCGCCGCGCTCACTCGATCGCTGCACAGGGCGGTATCAATGCAGCCAAGAATTATCAGAACGACGGCGACTCGGTTTACCGCTTGTTCTATGACACCGTCAAGGGTGGTGATTATCGTGCCCGCGAGGCCAACGTTTACCGCTTGGCAGAGGTGTCCAACAACATCATCGACCAGTGCGTGGCACAGGGTGTCCCCTTTGCTCGCGAGTATGGCGGCCTGCTGGCCAACCGTTCGTTTGGTGGCGCTCAGGTGAGCCGCACATTCTATGCCAAGGGTCAGACCGGCCAACAGTTGCTGCTGGGTGCTTACTCGAGCCTCAACCGCATGATCAAGGCTGGTAAGGTGAAGAGTTACAACCGCTATGAGATGCACGACGTGGTTATCATCGACGGCCGTGCTCGCGGTATCATCGCCAAGAACCTGGTGACTGGCAAACTGGAGCGCTTTGCCGCTCATGCCGTGGTAATCGCCACCGGTGGTTATGGTAACACCTACTTCCTGAGCACCAACGCTATGGGTTGCAACTGCTCGGCCGCTATGGCATGCTATCGCCACGGCGCTTACTTTGCTAACCCCGCCTACGTGCAGATCCACCCCACCTGTATCCCCGTGCACGGTGACAAGCAGTCCAAACTGACGCTGATGAGTGAGTCGCTGCGTAACGATGGCCGCATCTGGGTGCCCAAGAACATCGAGGACGCCAAGAAGTTGCAGGCCGGCCAGATCAAGGGTAGTGACATCCCCGAGGAGGAGCGTGACTACTATCTGGAGCGCCGCTATCCCGCCTTCGGTAACCTGGTTCCCCGCGACGTGGCCAGCCGTGCTGCCAAGGAGCGTTGCGACAAGGGCTATGGCGTGAACAATACGGGTAAGGCTGTGTTCCTCGATTTCAGCGAGGCCATCAACCGCCTGGGCATCGACGTGATCCGCCAGCGCTACGGCAACCTGTTTGACATGTATGAGGAGATCACCGACGTTAATCCTGGCGAACTGGCCAACGAGATCGACGGTGTGAAATACTACAATCCCATGATGATTTATCCCGCTATCCACTACACGATGGGCGGCATCTGGGTTGACTATGAACTGCAGACCAGCATCAAGGGTCTGTTTGCTATCGGTGAGTGCAACTTCAGTGACCATGGTGCTAACCGCCTCGGTGCTTCGGCACTGATGCAGGGTCTGGCCGACGGCTACTTCGTGCTTCCCTACACCATCCAGAACTACTTGAGCGACCAGATCACCGTGCCTCACTTCTCGACCGACAGCAAGGAATTTGACGAGGCTGAGAAGCGCGTGCAGAAGGACCTTGATGACCTGATGAGCATCCAGGGCAAGCGCTCGGTAGACAGCATCCACAAGGAACTGGGTAACGTGATGTGGGACTATGTGGGCATGGCCCGCACCAAGGAGAGCCTTGAGACCGCACTGGAGAAACTCAAAGCCCTGCGCAAGGAGTTTGAGACCAATCTGTTTATCCCCGGCACCCAAGAGGGCATGAACATCGAGTTGGACAAGGCATTCCGTCTGCGTGACTTCATCACCATGGGTGAGTTGATCGCCTATGACGCACTGAACCGTCATGAGAGTTGCGGTGGCCACTTCCGTGAGGAGCATCAGACCGAGGAAGGCGAGGCTAAGCGTGACGACGAGAACTTCTTCTATGTCGCTTGCTGGAAGTATAACGGTAACGATGAGACTGCTCCCACGCTCATCAAGGAGCCGCTCCACTACGAGGCCATCAAGGTACAGACGCGTAACTATAAGTCATAATCAACCACATTAAAATTCATCGAACAAAATGGATACAAGTATAAGTTTCAAACTTAAGGTTTGGCGTCAGGCCAACGCTCATGCCGAAGGCCGTTTCGAGACCTATGAGATGCACGATATTCCCACCGATACCTCGTTCCTCGAGATGATGGATATCCTCAATGAGCAACTCATTGAGAAGGGTGAGGAGCCTGTGGTGTTTGATCACGACTGCCGCGAGGGCATCTGCGGTATGTGCTCGCTGTATGTCAACGGTCACCCCCACGGTCCCGCTACCGGTGCTACCACTTGCCAGTTGTATATGCGCCGCTTCAAGGATGGTGACACCATCACCGTCGAGCCCTGGCGCTCGGCTGCTTTCCCTGTTATCAAGGACTTGATGGTTAACCGCAATGCGTTTGACCAGATCCAGCAGGCTGGCGGTTATATTAGTTTCCAGACTGGAGGTGCCCAGGATGCTAACGCTATCCCCATCAGCAAGGATGCTGCTGACGAGGCTATGGACAGTGCAACCTGCATCGGTTGCGGTGCCTGTGTTGCCGCTTGCAAGAATGGTTCGGCCATGCTCTTCCTCAGCGCCAAGGTCAGCCAGTTCGCATTGCTGCCCCAGGGCCGTGCCGAGGCCAAGCGCCGCGTCAAGGCTATGCTCGCCAAGATGGATGAACTGGGATTCGGTAACTGTACCAACACTGGCGCTTGTGCCGCTGAGTGTCCCAAGAACATCAAGTTGAGCAACATCGCTCGCCTGAACCGTGAGTTCCTGTGCGCTAAGTGCAGTGACTGATCGGCAGGGTCAAGCAGATTGATCTAGAACAATCGTGCCACAAGGTCCTCGTTGGCCCTGTGGCACTGTTTTTTTTTGCCGCGTTTATGTGAAATGTTCTGAAAATATGCTATATTTGCTGCCAGATTAGTCAAGAAATCACTCATTCAATTACAATTAATTATCCTGTAGATTATGAAATACTTTATCGCAGAAAACGGTCAGCAGGCTGGTCCCTTTGAGCCTAATGAGTTGCTCTTGCATGGCCTGACCGTTAATTCGCTGGTGTGGTGCGAGGGCATGGCGGCCTGGACCACGGCAAGCCAGGTGCCTGAACTGATGGCCCTGTTGTCGGGACAGACGTTTAATCCTGGCAATGTCGACATGCAGTTGCCGCCCGTTCCGCCCGTGAATCAGCAGCCCAGCCAGTTGCCTCAAGTGCCGCCCTTCGGCGGACAGCAGTCTACCCAGCCCACCACCTATGGCCAGCCCACGACCACGGGTAAGCCTTATGCGCCGCCTCAATATGGCCCCAGCAACAACCAACCGAGCAACCAGTTGATGCCCAAGACGTGGCTCACCGAGTCCATCCTGGCAACCCTGGTGTCGCTGCTGTGCTGCGGTTTCAATGTCATCGCTCTGGTGACTGGCGCGCTTGCGATTATCAAGGCCAACGGCGTTAAGTCCAAGTTTATGCGGGGTGATTATGCCGGCGCTAATGCCAACTCTGCCTCGGCCAAGAAGTGGATGATTATCACCCTGGTGATTGGCATCGTCTGGGCTTGCATCACCGGCTATCGACTGATGTCTGATCCCGGCTTGCTGCAGCAGATTCAGGAGGGATCGGGCATTTCCAGCCTGTATCCGCTGTTTGGATTGTAATCATCCAGACACATTCATACCACAAGCGGATGCCTTCCGATCTCGGTCGAGGCATCCGCTTGTGTTGTGACTAATTATGGCTAGGGGAGGACAGGTTTACAACTCGCGGGGAAAACGAGCGTTGGTGGTGATGAAGTCCGCTCCTGCAGCCTTGACACGCTCAAAGTCCTCGACACGGTCCACGGTCCATACGTTGACCTTGAGGCCGGCGGCATGCATGCGGTCGACCGCCTCTTTGGTGACGATGGTGTGCACGACGTCCAGATCCATTTTATGCTCGATGCACCAGTCGACCCACTCGTCGATAGTGCCGTCACCATCGCCTGCCAGCACCTGCACGGTGATATCAGGGTAGTGACGATGGATGAAGTCGACCACTCCGGGCATAAAAGAGATGATGACCACACGGTCGCTGCAACCCTTTTGGTCAATCATGTTGATCAGGGCGGGAATGCCGTCAAACACGGGCTCATTTTCGGCCTTGGTGTTGCTGTGGATGCTGGTGCATACCTTAACCTCGACAACGGGCACCACGTTATACTCGTTGCAGATGTCCAGAAACTCACCCAGCGAGCACGGGGTTGCGGCATAGGTGATGCCATGGCGTTTGCTGGTGAGCCGGGTTGACAGTACGGCTTCGGTGCTCATATCGGCAATTTTGGTCTCGGGGCCGCCCAGCCTCTTGTAGTTATCGTCGTGGCTGATGACGAATGTGCCATCGGCAGTAACGCGGATATCGCACTCCAGGCCCCATGCTCCGGCATTGGCGCCATTGATAAAGGCGGCGCGCGTATTCTCCACACCCCACTGTGAGCCGCGGTGTCCCACGATGAGTTGAGCCTGCATGGACAGAGAGCCCAGCAGGATGATGACTACAGTAAAGATACTCTTGAGCAGTGTCATAATGTTCACGTTTTTATTCTTGTTGTTGAGTAGGTCCTGAATGTCGTGAATCTGGGCCGTGGCATCGAGTCGCTGGGCCAGCGGCAGCAGCGAGCGCAGCAGTTGTTCGGCGGCTGCCCTGCGGTTGATCAGCCGCATGAGAGCCCGTGCCAGCCCGATGGAGAGCGTCAGTTCGCGCATGCCCATCTTTTCGCCCAATTTCTTCTGGTAGCGCAAGGCCTTGGTGTAATACTTCACGGCATTGCGGCTGTTTCCCATCTCGAGCATGATGTCGCCTTCCTTGCCCAGGGTATCGACCAGATTGGACATGGCTATGCGTGTGGCATTGGCGTCGCCTTGTCCCAGTTCGCTCATATAGAGTTCGCTGGCACTTTGGTAGTGGGCCAGCACGTTCATCTGTTTGGTCTTGGACTTGATGACCTCGGTCGAGGCTTCAACGGCCATGAGCAGCATGGCAGAGAAGCGGGCCTCGTTACGCTTGGCCAGCCGTTCCAGCAGTTGCTGGGCCTTGGTGAGTTCTTTGGCGGCTCGGCTGTTGTCGCCCATGTCGTGGTGTGCCAGCGCCAGATTATAGAGGAGGGCAACGACAATGGCATTGAAGTCCTCATTCTTCTTGCCTAGATGATTGGAGAGCACCAGCAGCGCGTTTTCGGCGGCACCCAGCGAGAGCGACGGGTTGCCGCTGTCGATGAGCAGCGCCATGCGCGCCAGCCACAGCCACGCGGCATAGAGTTCAGGCAGCCGCTGCATGCGCTCATCATCGTAGATCAACTCCTCGATGGCTTGTTCGGCCTCGATGTCGCGTTTGTTGGAGATGAGATAGTCGATAAAGCACATCTGTATCTCGGTGACGATGCCCTCGTCCAGCCCCTTGTGCGTGGGCATGGCTCCGCTTTGGGCCATTTGGGCCCTGGCGATGGTCATGTCATTCTTGAAATGCGGGAGCGCGACGGAAACGGGCAGGAAGTTCATGAGCGATGTTGGCTGGATAATGATTATTAAAATAGGCGTTATTGAGGGATTTCGGCAGCAAATCTGGCGGCAATGGCATCGTCGATGCAGTTGTCGCTGTTGGCGCAGCACGAGGCAATGGCCTGCGCACCGGTGACGATGTCGAGCCAAGTGGAACGGTCCAACTGGTGGATGGACTGATGGGTGACCCTGTTCTTGATCAAGCCGTGGATGACACCGGCAGTGAAACCTGCCTGCCATCCTAGCATGTGCTGTGACGCCGCTCCGATGGCAGGGTGGGGATAGGCTTTGCCGCCCTTGTCAAATCGCGTGACGTTGAGGCCAGGGTGGATGTGCAGATAGTTATCGCAGTAGAATTCCACATGATCGGTATAGGCCTGCTGTGCGGTCTCGCCAGGATACACGTCCCGGAGATCCCGCTCGTGGGCTATCACCAGGTCGCTCACCTCGAGGTTTTCGAGTATAGCGGGCATGACGTGAGCGATATGGAAGTTGATGCCATGCTGGAATCCAGGCAGATAGATGATAATGGCCTTGCGCTCGACGGCATAGGTAACGAGTTCAAACAGGGCGGTACGCTGTGGCTCGGTGATGGCATACAGTGATCCGAAGAGCAGGATGTCGTCCTCGTCGATGCGCGGCCACACGACATCAAACCGTGTCTTGGGGTATTCCCCATAGTTGACCAGGGTCGGCTTGGCGCCAGCATCGTCAAAGATGGCCGATAGCGCGGTGCTGCCCGAGGTGTAGCGGTCGATAGAGTTAACGTCGACATGGTGGCGGGTGAGGTAATCGATGATGATGTCACCCACGCGGTCGTTGCAGCACTCGCTCACCATGGCGACGGAGTGTCGCATGGTTCCGAGTATGGCTGCAGCGTTGGCGATGCGCCCGCCCATGAAGCAACGTGTGGGCTGGCTGTCGCGATAGATGGTGTCGAGCACCGATTGGCCGATGGCTATGATCTTTCTCATTATTCTATACTTGATGGTTTTGCCGGGAATGCTCTGAGGGGGGGACAGACGCTAGGTGCGGGTCTCTCGTCCTCGTGGCATGCCTTAATACTTGGTCCCCTTGGCTATACTGCCCAGATAGCCGCCATGGTGACGCAGGGCATATTCCTCGCGGGTAAATCCCGTCGCGCGCATGGTGTTGACCACCAGCACATCGCCGATAACGGTCATCACCGTGGTCGATGTGGTGGGCGTCAGACCCAAGGGGCATACTTCCTTGGCGTTGCCGGTCCACAGGCAGATGTCGGCCAGATGGGCCAGTTCGCTGTCCTTGTTACCGGTGATGACCACAATCTTGAGTTGCGGATACAGGTTGTGGGCCAGCGACACCAGAGCGCAAATCTCGTTGGTGCGGCCAGAGTTGGACAGCAGCAACAACACGTCGTGGGGCTGCACGACACCCAGATCACCATGCTGGGCTTCGCTAGGATGTAAAAAGATGGCAGGGATGCCTGTTGATGAAAAGGTGGTGGCGATGTTGTCGGCAATCTGGCCGCACTTGCCCATACCCGAGGTGACAAGTTTGCCTCCTTCGTGCTTGACTTGTTCGACAATGAGGTTGACAGCCTCCTCATAGGCATCGGTGACAGGTATATTAAGGACGGCCTTGCTCTCGGCCTCCAAGATTTCTCGCATTGATTGTTTAACGTCCATAATTTTGTGTTTATAGTATTGAACATGCAAAGGTAGTATAAAGTTTTCACTTTTTAGGGTTTTCGCTATGATGATTTTTGAGTCGTTTTGAAGAGACGGCCCTCTCAATGATTGTTGCTGCCCCGCGTGCTGCCGGCACAAGGGTTGCTTGTGCTTCTTGATGAATGATAATGGACGTTTGCTATGGCGTGGAAACTGCGTTTTCAGGGCACACCCTCGGGCGTTTGGTGTCACTTTAGGACTGATATCGCAGGTGGAGTGACCGATAGTAATGGTCTGCTTGTCGATGCTTCACTCGTGGCCCTCATAGGCGATGATGGCATCGCGCCACACGTCGGGCAGTGGAGCGGGCTGGTTGGTCGCCGGATCGAGGTTGACCATGACGGTAGCGCAAGTGGCCTTGAGCGCTCGGGTGTCGCGGTTGACCAGATGCTGCAAGAGTGTGAGGCTCTTGTTTCCCAAGCGTGCACATTGTGTGAGCACTTCGACAGGCTCTTGGAACACAGTGGGCTCGATAAATGCGCAGTTCACGTTGGCGATGACGATGGAAGGCCTGCACCAGTTGATGTCGGCATTGACTTCGAGTCCGGCAAAGTATTCGGTCTTGGCAAGGTCAAAAAACTGGAAGTAGACAGAGTTGTTGACATGGCCTAGGGCGTCGATGTCGTTGAAGCGTAACTGCACTTGGGTTGACCGTTTAAACGGGTGTTCGGCTTGAATAGCATGTTGGTTCATTATCGTTGTCGGTTTTTTTTAAAATCGTGTTTCTATTTGAAGATGATCTCGTGGATGATGTCGCGGCCCAGGGCTTCGTTGATGCGCTGGATGAGGGCTTGGCGGTTAAGCATCAGTTCATTGGCCAGCGAGGCCGACGACAGGTGCACCGTCATCACTCCGTCCTTGACATAGCGCTTGATGGTGTAGCGGTTGATGCCATCGCCCACAATCTGCGGCCACAAGGCACTGGCGCGGTGCTCGTCGAGCGCCACGTCGAGATGCTCTCTCTTGAGCAGGTCATTGATGATCTGGCCGATGTTACGGGCTTCGGTACGCTTCATGATGGTTCTCCTCCTCGCATTGGGGTGATGATGCCGTCCTCGACGTGCATCAGACAGTGGCCGCCACCATGGCGTGCCACGATCTCGTCGAGGTGGGTGCGGTTGGTATCGGTGATGAAGATTTGCCCGAAGCGGTCGCTCGACACGACGTCGACGATGCGTTCCACGCGTGATGCGTCGAGTTTGTCAAAGATGTCGTCGAGCAGCAGGATGGGCACGGCGGGATTATTGTCCCTGATGAAGTCGAATTGCGCCAGCCGCAATGCGATGGTGTAGGTCTTGCACTGTCCCTGGCTGCCGGTGCGGCGCATGGGGTAACCGTCGAGCAGCAGTTCCAGATCGTCGCGGTGAGTGCCGCGGGTGGTGTAGCCCAAGATCATGTCGCGCTCTCGCGTGGCGGACAGGTGCTCGGGCATAGTGCCCTCGTTGAGGTGACTCTTGTAGTGCAGGCTCACGGTCTCGCGCTCGCCGGCCACGGCGTTGTAGTAGTGCATAAAGATGGGCAGGAACTGTTCCACCCACTGGCTGCGCCGCTGATGGATGAGGCTGGCGTGCTGGTCGATGGCCTGCTCGACGGTCTCATAGAGCAACGGGTCGCGCATCTCACGCTTGATCATGGCGTTACGTTGTTCCACGGCCTTGTTGTAGCGGATGAGCGCCTCGAGATACTCGCTGTCGTTCTGGGAGATGATCTGATCCATGAATCGCCGCCGCTCTTCTCCGCTGCCTTGCACCAGGTCCCAGTCCATGGGCGAAACCATGACCACGGGCAGCAGGCCGATGTGCTGGCTCAGGCGCTGATACTCCTTGCCGCCGCGCCTCACCACCTTGCGCTTGCCGCGCTGCAAGGCGATGCTGATGTCCAGGGGGCTGTCCTGCCGCGTGTATCCCCCTTGGAGCATCATGTAAGACTCTCCGTGGCGTATCACGGCGCTGTTATCGCTGGCCTGTGCATAGGAGCGGCACATGCTCAGATAGTAGATCGCGTCGAGCACGTTGGTCTTGCCCTGACCATTGTTGCCTATCAGGCAGTTGAGTTTGGGCGAGAACTCCAGCCGGGCCTCGGCGATGTTCTTGTAGTTGACTATGGTGACGGTGTTCAGTGTCATGATGTGCAAAGGTAGTCAGTTTTCTCCGATATTTGATGATAGTGAGTGAATAAAATGTTACCTTTGTAGCATGATCGAATTGGAAAAACTCTGGTTTGCGGGACCCGTGAGCGAGCAGGTGCAGGCCTTCTCGACGCTGCGTGGCCGGGCGCAGGGCGGGAAGCCCTATTCACAGGTCAACCTGTGCGATTATGTGGGTGACGATGCGCTGCGGGTGCTGGACGCGCGCATCACCTTGTCGATGCAGTTGGGAGTGGAATTGGATGACCTGATCATGCCGCGGCAGACCCACTCTTGCCGTGTGGCTGTTATCGACGAGCGCTTCCGCACGATGGATATCGAGGGGCAAGAGACCGCCTTGGAGGGCGTCGATGCGCTGGTGACGAACCTGCGTGGCGTGGTCATCGGTGTGAACACGGCCGACTGCGTGCCCCTGATTCTGGTCGATGAGGCTGCTGGCCTGATCGCGGCTGCTCATGCGGGTTGGCGTGGCACGGCGGGGCGTATTGCTGGGGCTGTGGTCGACGAGATGTGCCGCATGGGTGCGCGAGCCGATCATATCCAGGTGGCTATGGGACCGAGCATCTGTCAGGACTGCTTTGAGGTGGGCGACGAGGTGGTCGAGGCCTTCGGGCAGGCTGGTTTTAACCTCGAAGACATTGTGGCCCGCAACCCTGCGACGGGGCGGGCGCACATCGACCTGCGCATGGCTAACCGTGAGGTGCTAGTCCGGGCTGGAGTGCCCGCCGGGCACATTGCCTTGTCGCAGCATTGCTCCCGCTGTGAGCATGAGCGCTATTTCTCGGCTCGCAGGCTGGGCGTAGGCAGCGGCAGGACCTTGACCGCAGTGCTGCAACACTAGTCTGTGTCTGTGCTGGAACTGAGATTTAACAATGGGTTCGTGTAATTAGTCTCATTAGCGAAATTCGCATTGAAAAACTTTTCAGGGTCTACTGCCCATTATTATTTGGCGTCCAGGGAGAGCGTCGAAGACGCAAGCGGTTCGGAGAACCGATTTCAATAAGAAAGACCATGCAAGACCGTCGAAGGCGGTCGCTGCTTGGTCCCCAAAGCATGGCAAAACAAGTGCCTCGAAGAGGAACTTCTAGACTCATCATGGAAAGACAAGAAAGACAAGGTCACATCGCAAAGATCAATCAGAATGGGCAGCAGACGCCTGAAAGGCGGCCATCTGAGTAACCCGCAGTAAATCAGGCT
>ONQS01000065.1 GCA_900320055.1 uncultured Prevotellaceae bacterium | reverse complement strand
GACCGCGGAGCCACGCCCGCCATCTCCGTGGCTGGACAGCCCGTCAGCCTCGACAACATGGCACAGTGGCTCGGATACTTCCGCACCACCCTGCCCGCCTCCACCGCCGGCAGCGTCGTCATCGACCGGACGGGAAAGGGCCCTGCTTGGGGCACCGTCTACAGCCAGTTCAAGGCTCCGATGACACAAATCAAGGAGAAAGCCATCGACGAGGTATCCATCAGCAAGGAGTATTACGTCTATGCCCAGGATGGCAGCCTGCACAGCGCCACTTCCTTCAAGGTGGGCGACAAAGTGAAGGTGCGCGTCATCATCAAGACCAACAGGGACATGGACTTTGTGACCATGACCGACGAGCGCGCCGCATGCTTCGAGCCCGTCGACCAACTGTCGGGATACCGCAGCGAGGACAACACCTGGTTCTATCAGGAGACCAAGGACACCCAGACCAACGTCTTCGTCAACAGCCTGAGCAAGGGCACGCACATCATCGGCTATGACGTGTGGGTGACCAATCCCGGTGAGTTCACCTCGGGCATTGCCACCATCCAGTGCCAGTATGCCCCGCAGTTGAGTGCCCACAGTGCCGGCAAGACCATCATTGCCGAGGGCAAGCAACAGTAACCTGGTTTGCCACACGCTCATCACACCACTGCTGGAGTGCGACACAGACAAGTCACACTCCAGCATTTTTATCGATAGTCCAAATCATACATTTGAATCTTTATTTTGTTGTTAATCAATCATCTATTAAATTTATTGGTCATTTTTTGACAAATTTTTGGTCAAAAAAACAACAACTTTTATAACTCTTTTCTTGATTTTTCATAATCTGAATGGTGCAATGGGCAGTAATTTTGTGTTGCAATTTAGAATGCATTGCGCCAAATTTATTCCATATATAAATTCATACAAGCAAATACGCTCGTCTTCGGTTTTAGAAGACTATATAACAAGAACAATAAATAATTCTTTTGATGGTAGTTAATGTTGATTAAATGATTATTAAAGACTGCCTTAAATTTCTAATTCCTATTCTATAAAAACATGAGAAATAACGGTGTCTACGGGAGTAGCCGCCGTTTTTTTTATTACCTTTGCAATCCAATAGAAATGAATTTCACATAACGACACAAGTATTATGGCAGCAATCAAGACTATCGGCGTATTGACATCGGGTGGTGATGCCCCCGGTATGAACGCGGCTATCCGCGCCGTGACCCGTTCAGCAATCTACAATGGCTTTAAGGTCAAAGGCATCTACCGTGGCTACAAGGGCCTGGTAGAAGATGAGATTGTGGACTTCAAGGCCCATAATGTCTCCAACATCATCCATCATGGTGGCACCATCCTGAAGACAGCACGGTGCAAAGAGTTTATGACCGTCGAGGGTCGTCGACGCGCTTACGAGAACATCCAGCGCCATGGCATCGATGCTTTGGTGGTCATTGGCGGCGATGGCTCATTGAGCGGGGCCAGGCAATTTGCCAGCGAATATGACCTGCCCATTGTGGGACTGCCTGGCACCATCGACAACGACTTGAGCGGCACCGATCACACCATCGGCTATGATACCGCACTCAACACCATCATGTGGTGTGTGGACCGCATCCGCGACACGGCAAGCAGCCACGAGCGTCTATTCTTTATCGAGGTGATGGGGCGCGAGTCAGGCTTCCTGGCACTTAACGGAGCAATCGCCACTGGCGCCGAAGCAGCCATCATCCCAGAGATATCCACCGAAGTGGATCAGTTGTCAGAACTGATCGAGAGCGGTTTCAGACACAGCAAAACCTCATCGATCGTACTCGTTGCCGAGAGTCCCATCACTGGCGGTGCAATGGGTCTGGCCGAGCGCGTGCACAAGGAGTACCCACAATATGACGTACGCGTAACCATCCTGGGACACCTCCAGCGCGGAGGTTCCCCTACTGCACAGGATCGCATCCTGGCCTCAAGAATGGGCGCTGCGGCTATCGACGCGCTGCTCGAGGGCCAACGCAACATCATGATCGGCGATGACGACGAACGAATCGTTTACGTCCCCTTTACCAAGGCTATCCGCCGCGACAAGCCCATCGATCGCGACCTGCTCGACTTGCTGCGCAGGCTCTCTATCTAATCAATTATGATATAAAAAGATAGTAGATATTTAGATATATAGAGATGATATAAACGATAAGGGAGGCGACCTTTACGGAACCCTCCCAATCTTTTATCTTTTATCTTTTATCTGTATTTAGGCGAAGGACCGTACTTGTTCTCGCCCCACTTGCTGTCGAAAACGGCAAAGATCACATTGAGCACAACAAAGAACAATGCCCCCAGCGAACTGCAGACCAGCACAGTTGCAACCATCGGGGCCTTCTGCACCGAGTCGGCCATCACTTGGGCCAGGCCCATCAGATCGGTGACTTCGGCCAGCATATCTATGTTGGAACCGATCAAAGCGGCAAAAGCGCCATAGTAGGCCAAAATAAACATGCCAAGGATTACGACCCATACCGCACTGCGGCCCACGTCATGCAGACGCCTGGTCAAAGCCGACAATAACGGGATAATCATAACCAGAGTAAACAATAAACTCACATAAGAGATAACGGGAACCAGCCCTGCCAAGAAAGTAAGAGCCGACGACACGACCACATCAAACAAGACAAACCACCAGAACTCACTGCGGCGGGCGCGGCCCTTGAAGTCAAAATACTTCTTGAAGCACGTCTTTACCGCTGTGACGGGATCCATCATCGGCGATGCGGTCACACGGGGTTGATACTGTGGGGCAGGCTGCTGAGCCTGGCCTTGCGGATTAAACACAGGGGGCTGTGATTGTTGATTCTGTTCCATATCCATAACTCTTCTGTTAAGACAAATACTCAACCTTGCCATGAAGGGAGTCCACAAAAATAGATGTTTTTCTCTAAACAGAGGCAATCTTTTTTGTAATTTTGCACCGCATTTACAAGAATAACAATGAAAAACAAGATCAAGATATGGCTGGAGTGCTTCAGGCTCCGCACGTTGCCCGTGTCGCTGAGCGGTGTGATCATCGCCATCGGCCTGGCAGTGTGGCACGGGCACTTCAAGTGGGTTCCGGCAGTGCTTTGCCTGGTATTTGCCGTGCTGGCTCAGATCGTGTCCAACACCGCCAACGAATATTTCGACTACCTGCAGGGAGCCGACAAGCCAGGTCGTGTGGGACCGCGCCGAGGCGTCACCGAGGGCGACATCAAACCCACGACACTCAGGAATGTCACCTTCGGACTGCTGGCGCTTGCCTGCGCCGTGGGCTGCTGCCTCATTCCCTATGGCGGATGGTGGCTCCTGCCTGTGGGCATCATCATCGCTCTGGCGGCACTTGCCTACAGCACCGGGCCCTATCCCCTATCCTACCACGGCCTAGGCGAACTGACAGTGTTCATCTTCTTTGGCCTGGTACCCGTCAACTTGACCTACTACGTGCAAGCACTGCGAATTGACCCTCTGGTGGTGATGGCATCCATCACCATCGGCCTACTTGGCGTCAACGTGCTGCTGGTCAACAATTACCGCGACGTGGAGGACGACCGCGAGGCAGGCAAGCGCACTTCGGTGGTCATCTTTGGCCGCGCACCAGCAGCATTGGCCTACCTGATCAACGGCTATGCAGGCATGGGCATGCTCAGCGTGCTTTGGGTAATGATTGTGTTGGGCAAGGTGATGCCCCTGTGGGTACTTGTTATACCAGTAATATACTTGGTGCTGCACACCGCCACCTGGTATAAACTCACTCACCGCGAGGGTTCCGCCCTCAACCCGCTGCTTGGCGAAACCGCACGCAATATGCTTATTTTCACTTTATTAATGACCATCATCCTAATTATCTACTCATAACTCACACATGGCTCTGTTTGACGACATCCGCGACCTGCGCATCGCCGACTACGATTACGACCTGCCCGACGAGCGCATCGCCAAGCATCCGCTGGCCCAACGCGAGCAGTGCAAACTGTTATACTATAAAGGTGGCGACATCCAGGAGAGACGATTTTGGGAGGTGCCCGCCTTGCTGCCTGAACAATCTACTCTCATATATAATAATACGCGCGTGATCAATGCCCGACTGCGCTTCCGCAAGGAGACAGGATCGACGATCGAAATATTCTGTCTGGAACCAGTCGCGCCACGCGACTATGAACAGATTTTCCAGACCACAGGCCACTGTGTGTGGCAATGTCTGGTTGGTAACAGCAAGCGCTGGAAACAAGGCGCACTAGCCCAGAAAGTCGACATCGACGGCCGTGAAGTCACACTGACCGCCACCCGTGGCGAGCAACGCGGCAATGCGTGGGAAATCTCCTTTGACTGGGACAAGGGCGTCAACTGCACCTTTGCCGACGTGCTCGGCGCCATCGGCGAAATCCCCATCCCACCCTACCTCAATCGTGGTACCGAGCAGAGCGACTCGACCGACTACCAGACCGTGTATAGCCACATCGACGGCAGTGTTGCCGCCCCAACGGCAGGTCTGCACTTCACCCACGAGGTGCTGGCCGACTGCGACAAGCGAGGCATCCGTCGGCGCGAGATCACGCTGCACGTGGGAGCCGGCACATTCCAGCCCGTCAAGAGCGAGCACATCGGCGACCACCCGATGCACTATGAGTTCATCAGCGTGCCACGCGATGTGATACTCGACATCATCAATGCCCCGGGCCCCATCATCGCCGTGGGAACCACCAGTGTGCGCACGCTCGAGAGCCTGTACTATATCGGCCAGATTCTCGAGGACAACCCCGATGCCGACGAGGAAGCCCTCACTGTTACCCAGTGGATGCCCTACACCACGCCCTGCCAGATCTCTACCCAGCAAGCCTTGCAGAACATTGTGGACTACCTGGACCGGCACCATGCCGACGCCTATATGGGTAGTACTCAACTGATGATTGCTCCAGGCTTTGAGTACCGTATCGTGAGCGGTATGGTCACCAACTTCCACCAGCCACAGTCCACGTTGCTCCTGCTGGTTGCAGCCTTTGTCGGCAACGACCAGTGGCGTGGCATGTATGACTACGCAATGGACCATGGTTTCCGTTTCCTGAGTTACGGTGATGCCCAATTGCTATTGCGATAATAACGATTCATCCACCATCTACCCACCGCTAACAGCACTGTCTGATGACCATTATTCATCTATAAAAATTGGTATTTGGTCGTAATTTTTGGCCCAATAGGGAGGAAATACGGCCTCTTATCGTTTCCAGTGGTTAAACTCGGCACGCCGATTGCAGTCTAAAAGACAAACAAAAAGCATTAAATCACTTGTTCAACGATATAAAACTACACGATTATGAAAACTTCTGTTAAAACCATGATGATGAGCCTGGCTCTCATCGGATGCATGATCTTCAGTGCATCGGACGCTTCGGCCCAAGGCCGTGGCCGTTCACAAGGAGGCAGCGCCAACAGAAGCCAATCGGCTGCTGTCTCACGATCCAGCAACTCGTCGGCCCCGACAGTGAGCCGAAACTCCGGCTCCAGCATGAGCCGCAGTTCAGCCACTCCGCAGGTGAGCCGTAGCTCTTCCAGCCGCAGCACCTCGACTCCGCAGGTGAGCCGCAGCACTTCCAGCCGCAGCACCTCAACTCCGCAGGTGAGCCGCAGCACCACCAGCCGCAGCACCTCGACTCCGCATGTGAGCCGCAGCACCACCAGCACGGTGAGCCGCACAACGGGCTCGGCAACAACGTCAATGCCCCAGGTCACCAATCGCAGCACGACCAGCCGCAGCAATGTTGGCCAAGGAGCAAGCACCCGCAGCAACGATAGCGGCACCCGTGTGGGCCATGGCGCAACCACCCGTGGCGGCAGCAACGGCACCACTAGCGGAATCACCCGTCGTAGCGACAGCGGCAGTCAAGTGACCAAGCCCGGCAAGGCCACCATCGACGACCGCGGCACCACCAAGATGGGAACCCGCCCCGGCGGCACCAGCAAGCCTGATGGAAACCGTGGATCAATTGACCGCAATGGTGGCAATCGCAATCACGGCGATATGGACAAGGATCGCAACGGCAACAACAGGCCTAATGGCAACCGCGATGGCTTTGACCGCGACCGCGGCAGTAAGGACAAGAATGGCAACCGCGACCGTCATGGCAACGACCGTGATCGCAATAGAGGCAACCATGATCGCGACAACGGGCACCGCGGTTACAATCCCAACAACCGCTTCGACTACCACAACCACCACTACCGCGATCAGTTCAGTTGGAACTATTCGCACCACAGTTGGAGTCGCCCCCTGCCCCCTCCCGCACGCGCTCATCGTCCCGCTCCGCTCATCTGGAGGCGCCCTGTGATCCCCGTTGGATGGCACCCCTATGCCGGGGCCCCCGTTATCGACCGCATCCTGGGTCTCATGTTCGGATCGCTCTATGAAGCATCACTCGATCATCTGTACTACAGCGGTTACTATATCGACGGCTATGCCGACGGCATCATCTACCTGAGGGATGTGCCTATGCTCAACCTCTACTGGTCTGACGTGATGCTCAACTACGAACTCAACCGACTGGCTAACGCTCAGTTTATCTACCACAGCCGCTATTATGACAGAGGTCGTTTCGACCGAGTTTACAACAGCCTGTGCAGGGTTTACGGCCCTCCCGTATTCCAAGACGGCATGACCATCAGTTGGTATGGCGGAAACAACACCGGATGGGTGACCCTGACCATGACTGAGAACTACGGCGACTACTACACGACAATGTCGATTGGCTACTGACACGGCCAGTACGAAACAAGACACAGACACACACTTTCAATACTACTATTAGTTTTTTCGGGAGGCGGACCGTATCGAGAGGCCCGCCTCTTGATTGCTATCATATTGCACCCCAAAAATCCATAAAAAAACGGGGCACCTGCAAAACCGTGTGTCTGGATTAAACAGGGTCACTCACCCGAAGGGTGTCCCATGCAATAACCCCCAGTAAATCAGATGACCGAGCGCAA
>ONQS01000016.1 GCA_900320055.1 uncultured Prevotellaceae bacterium | reverse complement strand
CATTGGATTTGTCCCGTTCTATTGTGCGACCTTTTTATAATTATTTGAATCCATTTAAGATATGGACTTCAGAGAATACCTATAGTATGGGAAACATTTATCTTAAACCGATGATTTACAGTGATATGAATTTGAGTTATAGGTTTCTCGGAGATTATATGATTGGAGCGTCTTATAGTTATGGCTCTGATTCCTTCAGTGAGTATCGTTTTCTCGCTGAGAACAATACCACAGTGAGCAGTGTGGCAAATTATGGAAACGAGCAGTCATTCTCACTCTATTGCAACGTAGAAAAGGTATTTTTTAACGGAATCTGGCGAATGTCGTTAAATGCAACCGCTGTTTATGACCGTGACCAAGGTACAATTGATGGCCAGGATGTAAGTTACAAGATATGGGGTGGAGAGGCCGGGATTCGCAATATCTTCAAGATTTCTTCCAGTGGTATCAGGGCCACATTGAGTTATAACTACTATACGCCGTTAAGAGGAATATCAAGAGTAGGACATCATAAGCATTTGCTCAGCGCATCATTCAGCAAGGAATTCAAGTTCGGTGGGACTATTAGTGTTGACGCCTTTAATCTGCTAAATTACAGGCCAGCATATCACTATAACACTGAATCATACGCATATAGAGAAAAACCCAAATACAATAACATATCTTTACAGATAAGATATACACAGAAATTTGGCCAAAGCCGCGTGCGTGGTGCGCAAAACCGCTCCAACACCAACCATTTGGGACGATTTAAGAAAAATTAGGCATTGATATAAAAGTAGGCCCAAATCCTGCGGGGCTAATGCGAATTATGCGAATTACGCGAGTTAAACTAATTGAATAAGAGATACTTAATTGTTTTCGTAAAATTGCTTGATTGGCGAAATCAGCATTAAAAAATCTGATAGGGTCAACTGCTATATCGTTTCCAAAGTATTTATAGCGAGGATGCACATTTAGCAGGCATCCTCGCGATTTTGTTACTCCCTGTGGTGGGATTCCAGGGTGAGGAGGTATTGTTTTTTGTCGGGGCCGGGGGCGTAGCCGCCGGGTGTGCCGTCGGCGTTGATTACGCGGTGGCACGGGATGACGATGCACACGGGATTGTTGTGATTGGCTTGGGCTACTGCTCGGCTGCCCTTGGGATTACTCATGCGGGAGGCTTGCTCGCCGTAGGAGATGGTCTCGCCATAGGGGATCTTTTGCAACTCGGCCCAGGCGCGCATCTGGAACTCGGTGCCCTGGACATGCAGGGGTAACGAGAACTCGCATCGCTTGCCCTCGAAATACTCATTCAGTTGGACGACGGCTTGGGAGAGTAGGGGAGTGAGTGACTCGACGGGCTGCAATTTCAGTTTCGTTGCGATTTTTTCAATTTCGGTTTCATCCCAACCGATCAGGGCAATGCCTTGGGTCGTGGCACCAATATATAATGTGCCCACGGGAGTCTGCATCGTGGTGTGGCACAGTTGTCCCTCATGGGCGTGGGCGATGCCTAGTTCGGAGGCCTTGTCGAGCATGAGGCGATAGGCCGAAGCATAGTCGTTGGTGATCACACCATCGAGGATAGCATCCTTGATGGCATCCTTGATATAGCCCACAGGACGCGACGGAGCGAGGCCGAATGTCGTCATGATTTCCTCGCCATCGACGGGTGGCTGGAAGTTGCGCACGCGGTCCTTCTCCTCAATGTCAACCAATTTCTGCTTTACCAAGTCGAAATTCTCACGGAAGCGCTGCACCTTGTTCTGGTTCTTGCTGGTGATGTCGGCTTTGCACAGGGTCATCAGATCGTCGATATCATCGCCCGCATCAAAGAGCAGGCGCCGCACGGCGCTGTCGGTCACTTCGTCCTCGACCAGGGCGATGGGGCGCATGTGCAGGCCCACAAGTTTCTTGACATACTTCATGTGCTCGTTGAGTGGCAGGCGCATTTTGGCGAAAATCTTGGGCACCATTTTCTCGCCGATGAAGTTGTGGTTGTGGAACGTCCAGCCCAACTGGGGATCCCAGCGTTTGGTGCGCGCTTTGCCCACATCGTGCAGCAACGCTGCCCAGCGCAGCCACACGTTATCGCTTGCCACGGCAACGTTGTCGAGCACCTGTAGGGTGTGCATGAAGTTGTCCTTGTGTCCGCGGCCGTTGACCGTCTCGACGCCCTTGAGGGCCGCCAGTTCCGGGAAAATGAGCGGCAACAGGCCGCACTTGTCAAGCAGCAGCCAGCCACGGGAGGGCTTGTTGCTGCGCATGATCTTCGTCAACTCATCGGCGATGCGTTCGCGGGTGATGATACGTATGCGGCCGGCATTGCGGCGTATGGCGTCGAACGTCTCGGGATAGATGTCAAAGCCCAGTTGGGTGGCAAAACGCACGGCCCGCATCATCCTCAATGGGTCGTCGCTGAAGGTTATGTCCGGATCCAGTGGGGTGCGGATGATGCGACGCTCCATGTCCCCGATACCATCAAACGGGTCGAGCAACTCGCCATAACGCTCCTTGTTCAGGCAGATGGCCATCGCATTGATGGTGAAATCGCGACGGCGCTGGTCGTCGTCGAGAGTGCCGTCCTCAACGATAGGGTTGCGGCTCTCACGGTGATATGACTCGCGGCGAGCCCCGACAAACTCCAGTTCCCACTGTCGCGTCTTGACTTGAGCGGTGCCATAGGTGCGGAACACGGCAAGATGGGCCTGTCGTCCCAGACGGTGAGCCACAGCCTTGGCCACAGCGATGCCGCTGCCGATGGTCACGAAATCCATGTCGTTGCTGGGTCGTTCGAGAAAGATGTCTCTGACATACCCTCCCACGACATAACAATCGCGGCCAATCTCGTCGGCAACCTCACCCACCATCTTCATGATAGGCAGATTCACGTGCTGGGCTATTTTTTGTCGGTCGATGTCCATGTTTTATTTTTTTAGTGTGCAAAATTACGGCTTTTTTCTCGCTTTTTTTGCTCATGTTGTCAAAAATGACTACTTTTGCACCGCAAAACCGCTATTAATCGCGAGTTTTGTGGCTAAAAATCATCAATTCCATTTTTTCTAGCATTTTCCCGTACACTTATTATTAATTACTGGTAATTGTTTCGACTTTGTCAATACTTGACATAATGATCGGCATGGGAACTGAGGATAAATGGCAAAGAAATTATTGATAAATCATTAACAACATCCCTCGTCGTGCGTTGTGAGTAATGCACGTCAACGCGTGATATAAAGCCGCTAAATGACTAAGAATAATATAGGTAGGCGCTATTCATGCATGGATTATTAAAGTTATAATATGTACAACATTGATCAACTGAATCAAATGAGCGACGAGCAACTGCGCGAACTCGCAATGTCTATGGGTATCAAGAAGGCCGATTCTATCGACCACGACGTTCTTGTATACGAGGTGCTTGATCAGCAGGCTGTTGCTGAAGCCGCCAATTCCTCTGAGCCCACACGTCGCCGTCGTGAACGCATCCGTCAGCCGGCTGCTAAGGCCAATGGCAACGAAGTGACTAAGGATGATGCTGTCCCCAACAAGAAGAATAAAAAAGAAGATAAAAAGGCAGCGGCTCCAAAGCCCGAAGCCACCGACAAGCCTCAAGAGGAGCATGCCGATGAAGCGACTCCGCAGCCCGAAGTAATAGAAGCGCCCAAGCGTAAGCGTGGGCGTCCATCGGCTGCCGAGAAGGCTGCCCGTGAGGCCGCCCTCAAGGCGCAGGCCGATGCAGAACAGGCTTTAACAGCCGACGAGACTACGGCTCAAGCGGCTCAAGCGGTTGAAGAGGCACCGCGCCGTCGAGGCCGCAAGCCCAAGCAGGCTGTGGCCGAACAACCCGTCTTGCCCTTTGACAGCATTGATGGTGAGCAGCAACAGTCTGAGATGCCTGTAGCGCAACCTGATGATGTCGAGGCTCAAGCGGAGGTTGCCGCAACCCCGGTTGAAAACGACCCTGCTCCTGTCGCCGAGCAATCGGCTGCAACCGAGCAACCGGCTCCCGGTCGTGAGGACGTGTCGTTAAACTCATTCTTCAACACCGGCAGCAGTTTCACCTTTAAGCCGCGCACTCAGCAGGAACGCGAAGAGGCGATGCGCAAGGCCGAGGAGGAACGTCGCCGTCAAGCCGAGCAGGCTGCAGCCGCACCCATTGTTATCCAGGAACCCAAAGTGGTCAAGGAGAGCAAGAAGAACAAGCGCAAGATGAAGCAGCAGCAACAGCAGCAGATTGCCGAAGTAAATCCCTATCTGGACCAGCCCTACAATTTTGATAATATCCTAGAGGCACAGGGCGTGCTTGATATAGCCCCCGAGGGATATGGCTTCCTGCGCTCAAGCGACTATAACTATCTGACATCTCCCGACGACATCTACGTGCAGCAGTCCCAGATCAAGGCTTATGGTCTGAAAACCGGTGACGTGATCGAAGGCACAATCCGCCCGCCCATGGAGGGAGAGAAGTACTTCCCCCTGAGCAAGATCCGCCTGATTAATGGTCGCACGCCGGCCTATGTGCGTGACCGTGTTCCGTTTGAGCATCTGGTGCCACTTTTCCCTGACGAGAAATTCAATCTGGTGAGCAAGACCCGTCCGACGGTGTCGCAGCGTGTGGTCGATATGTTCTCACCGATCGGCAAGGGGCAGCGCGGACTGATTGTCGCACAGCCCAAGACCGGTAAAACCATGCTCTTGAAGGAGATCGCCAACGCCATTTCAGAGAACCATCCCGAGACCTATATGATCATTCTGCTCATCGACGAGCGTCCCGAGGAGGTGACCGACATGGCCCGCAGTGTAAACGCCGAGGTGATCGCATCTACCTTTGACGAGCCGGCCGACCGTCATGTTAAGATCGCCGATCTGGTGCTGAGCAAAGCCAAACGCCTGGTGGAATGTGGCCACGACGTGGTGATTCTGCTTGACTCCATCACTCGCCTGGCCCGTGCCTATAATACCATCGCTCCCGCATCGGGCAAGATCCTCACGGGCGGTGTGGACGCCAACGCACTGCAACGTCCTAAGCGCTTCTTCGGCGCCGCACGTAACATAGAGGGAGGTGGTAGCCTCACGATCATAGCCACGGCATTGACCGAAACCGGTTCCAAGATGGACGAAGTGATCTTTGAGGAATTTAAGGGTACAGGTAACATGGAGTTGCAACTCGATCGCAAATTGTCCAACAAGCGCATCTTCCCGGCAGTGGATGTGATGGCTTCGAGCACCAGGCGTGATGACCTGCTGCTGCCTCAAGACACGCTCAACAAGATGTGGATCATACGCCGATTCCTGAGTGACCGCACCTCGGTCGAGGCCATGGAGTTTGTCAAGGAACGCATGGATCGCACTCGCGACAACGAGGAATTCCTGCTGACTATGCAGCAAGGCTAATAGAACAACAAGCATCGTGTAGTTAAGTCTGTTGAGGATTATGGGACGCATAATGGGCATTGATTATGGTCGCAAGCGCACAGGCGTGGCTGTAACCGATCCACTGCAGATCATTGCGGGTAATCTGGCTACGGTGCCCACGCACACACTCATGCAGTACATCAAGGACTATGTCGCTCGCGAGTCGGTGGATCGCATTGTGATCGGCCAGCCCAGCCAACTTAACGGTGAGCCTAGCGAGAGCATGAAGTATATCACACCCTTTGTCAACCGGTTGCGCAAAGAGTTGCCCGATATGCCTGTGGTGATGTATGATGAGCGTTTCACCAGCACCATAGCCCACCAAGCGATGATCGATGGCGGCATGAAGAAGAGCGACCGTCGTGACAAGTCGCGAGTGGATGCCATTGCTGCAACCATCATCCTCAACGATTATCTGCAAAGTAGATATAACCAACCAAACCTTTAATACAGTTTCATTGTTATGGTATTACCGATTTATATTTATGGTCATCCCGTACTGCGCTCAGAGAACGCTACTGTAACTCCCGACTTTCCTAATCTGCAGGAACTGATCGAGAACATGAAGGAAACCATGTATCATACACAGGGCATCGGCATTGCCGCCCCTCAGGTGGGTGTGAATGCCCGTATCGTTTTCATCGACGTGGATGTTCTGGCCGAGGACTTCCCTGAACTCAAGGATGTGCGGATGGTTCTCATCAATCCTGAGATAACAGTCGATGAGGATGCACCATCCATTTCTCGCGAGGAGGGGTGTCTGAGTGTGCCTGGCATTCACGAGAATGTGTACCGGCACGAGAAAATCCACATCCGCTGGCAGGACGAACAGTTTCAGGAACATGAGCAAGACATCGAAGGGTACTTGGCACGCGTGATTCAGCACGAGTGTGATCATCTCGACAAGACGCTGTTTATCGACCGCATCTCGCCCATCCGAAAGCAGTTGATAAGGAGCAAGTTGAATAATATGGTGAAGGGTAAAATCTCATGCAACTACCGCTGCAAGTTTGCACCACATAACCGCAAGAAATAAAAAAGTGGAAGATGTCTCACGACAGCCTCCACAAACCTTAAATCTAATACCATGAAAAACACACGTACAAAAGTACAAATCATTTTTGGAATTATACAAATATTTTAAGATATTTTTATATTTTTATATAGAAATTTAGGATTTCTTATTCATCAACTTTCAACTACCGATCAATTACGTGTGATGGAGGTTGATGATGAAACGAAATGAATGGCTGCACCCATCATGAGTGCAGCCATTTCCCTTCTATTAATACTGTTTTTATCGGTAAGGCAATCAGAACTTCATACCGAAGGCGATCTGGATGTTACCGTTCTTCTCCTTGTTGTGGTCACCATCAAATACCTTGGTCATGCCCATCGTGTAGCGAGCCTGAACAAATGCGTTCTCGGTGAGGTTGTAGGTGCCACCCAGACCCAGGCCAAAGTCAACGTCCTTGGTATTGTCCTTGATGTCAACAGCCTTGTCAACGTCTTCGATGGAATATTTGCTATATACATTGATACCCAACTGAGGACCAAAGTCGATGCTGAATGCGTGGGCAACATAGTACTTGAACATCACGGGAATATTGATGTAGTTGGTATTGTACGTAACAGTCTTGGAAACGTCGAGACCAAAGATGTTCAAATCGAGGGCCTTGAACTTGCCACCCTGTGAGGCAAACACAACTTCAGGAGCGATGGCAAAGTTGGGATTGAACTTGTACTCCATCACCAGACCAGCCTGATAACTCGGCTTCATGCCGTGTTCAACATCAGAGCCCCAGAAGTTAGTCAGGTCAAAACCAACCTTAGCACCAAATTGAACTTGAGCGCTGGCGCTCATGCACAGGATTGCAGCAGCAATCAAAGTTAACACTTTCTTCATAATCTAATTTTTAGTTTAATAAAACATTAAGTTATTATCTGTCTGAATACTGTCGTTACACTTTTGGATAACGACTCTGTTTTGACAAACATGTTTTCATAAAGTTTAATTCATTATCCCGAGAAATCGGGAAAATGTGTACTTTGGGACACTTTGTTGCCCAAATGGAATAGTCTAGTGCGAATATTCCTTGCAGAATTGCTTGATCTGGCAGTTTAGGCAGTCGGGGCGTAACGCCTTGCACACGTACCGGCCATGCAGCAATATCCAGTGATGGGCCTTGAAACGCAATGCTTCGGGAATGTGGCGCCCTAGGTCTTTTTCCACGTCGTTGGGCGTCTTGCCTTTGGATAGGCCCAGACGATGCGACACCCGATACACGTGAGTGTCTACAGGAATCGTAGCCTTGCCAAAAGCGGCGCCCATCACCACGTTGGCCGTTTTGCGTCCCACGCCGGGCAGCGAGGTCAAGTCCTTCATGTTATCAGGCACTTGGCCGTGAAACTCGTCGACCAGCATCTTAGCCATGGCTTGCAGGTGGGCTGCTTTGCTGTTGGGATAAGATACGCTCTTGACATATTGCAGGATATCATCGACACTGGCCCTAGCCATCGCGTGGGCGGTAGGGTAGGCCTCAAACAGTGCAGGGGTGACCATGTTCACACGCTTATCGGTACACTGGGCGCTCAGCATAACTGCCACGAGCAACTCAAACGGGTCGCGATGATGTAACTCGGTCTCGGGGTTGGGCTGATTCTGGCTGAAATAATCCAAAATCCCCTGATATCTCTCACTGATGGTCATTATCATATACTCGTCAAAAATAATGAGGAAACAGGAGATACTGTAAAATTTCCTAAATCCTCATTATTTAATTTCCTATTGGATCGATCAGTGTGCGCTCTTGAACTCGTCCAGGAAGCGTACGTCGTTCTCGCTGAACATGCGCAGGTCCTTCACCATATACTTCAGATTGGTGATGCGCTCCACGCCCAGACCAAAGGCATAACCGCTATAGATGGTGCTATCGATGCCGCTGGCTTCAAGCACGGCGGGATCCACCATGCCGCAACCCAGGATTTCGACCCAACCCGTGTGCTTGCAGAATCCGCAGCCCTTGCCGCCGCACAGCATGCAAGTGACATCCATCTCGGCACTGGGCTCGGTAAACGGGAAATAACTGGGACGCAAACGAATCTCGGTCTCGGTGCCAAACAGTTCCTGTGCAAAGTGAAGCAACACTTGCTTCAAGTCGGCAAAGGATACGTTCTTGTCAATATAGAGACCTTCGATCTGGTGGAAGAAGCAGTGGGCGCGGGCGGTAATGGCCTCGTTGCGATAAACGCGGCCCGGGCAGATGATGCGGATGGGCGGTTGCTGGCGTTCCATGGTGCGCACCTGTACCGAACTGGTGTGGCTCCTGAGCACGATGTTGCGGGTCACATCCTGCTCATTCTTCTCGATGAAGAAGGTGTCCTGCATGTCACGGGCAGGGTGATCGGCTGCGAAATTCAGCGCGCTGAATACGTGCCAGTCATCCTCGACCTCGGGACCATCGGCGATGGTGAATCCCAGGCGTGAGAAGATGTCGATGATCTGCTTACGCACCACCGAGATGGGGTGACGGGTACCCAGTTCTGCCGGGAAAGCGGGACGAGTGATGTCAATCTTGTTCTGCTCTTTGGCCATTTGCTTGGTGGCTTCACGCAGGGCATTGATCTTTTCGGTAGCGAGATTCTTGAGTTCGTTGAGCCTCTGACCCAGTTCGCGTTTCTCCTCGGGAGCAACCTCGCGAAACTCATTGAACAATGCGGTCACCTCTCCTTTTTTACTCAGATATTTGATACGCAAAGCCTCCAAGGCTTCTTCGTTTTCTGCCTTGAGGTCAGCAATCTGCGCCTTGAGCGCCTCTATCTTGTCTTTTAACATAGTCTTATCTGTTGATTTAACGTGCAAAGGTACAAAATAGTTTTTAGTTAACAGTTAATAGAGAATAGTTTTTTTCAGCCATCGTCATTGACATCATTCTTTAAATCAACTTGCATATATCAAGAATAATGACGTAATTTGCATACTGGATGTGCATTTAGTGATTTAAGATTCTCTAATACCCATTTTAGATTGCTAAAAGTCAACGATGTGAGTTAGTAAGGGCCTTATTTTATTAACTTTTACTTCCCATAACGGGATTATTTACTGATATGTGTATGATGAAAAGGATTCAGATTCTACTTATTGGACTGATGTTTGCCATGCCCTGCAGCATGTTAGCCCAGACCTACGTATATGGCGATGTGAATGGTGACGGCGAAGTCTCGATAGCCGATGTCAATGACGTTATCGGTGTCATCTTGGGAGTAAACCACTTTAAAAGCATTGTAGGCAGTTGGATATCGGAGTATGCCATTGGTGATAATGGTGAGAGATATGAGATTCCCGAGGCAATCAAGGTGAGTTTTGACTTCCATGAGGACCAAACAGGTGAATATGGTTATTCTTCCTATTACAATCACAACATAGTCATAAATTATGTAGACTTGAAATGGGAGCAGCAATTAAACCGTTTGTATCTCTGGTTTGATGATGGTGACCATGAAGAATTATACTATAAAATTGATGACGACGGCTATTTGTTGCTGTCGCTCAATGCGCTGTTGACTCAATACACGGCCTACTGTCCTATCGACAATGATCATCCTCTCGGGGCCGATACGGATTCCCATCACAGCGATAAAGCCGCAGCAATCAAGTCGATTTCGCGAGCCGTTGGTATCGGTAAATAGAACGCTGCTGTTGAAATAGCCACAAAACAAAACCCTGTACTTGTACCAATCCAGTCAAGTACAGGGTTTATAATATATACCATTATACAGCGTAAACTGTACTGCGTGTTTACGGCTCGCGGCCTTCGACGATGGCCTCGGTGTCGCGGGCGATCATATATTCCTCATCGGTGAGGACGACAACGACCTTGACCTTGCTGTCGGGCAGGCTGATTTCGCCTTCCTTGCCGCGCCACAGGGTGTCGTTCAACTCCTCGTCAATCTTCACACCCAGATAGGCTAACTGGCGGCATACACGCTTGCGGGTCTGATACTGGTTCTCGCCGACACCGCCCGTGAAGGCGATGATGTCCACGCCACCCAACTCGGCGGCATAGGCACCGATGTACTTGAGGATGCGCAGTTCATACATGTCAAGAGCCAACTTGGCGCGCTCGTTGTTATCCTTCTCGGCAGCGTCAACGACGTCGCGCATGTCGCTGCTCAGACCGGTGATGCCCAGCACACCGCTCTTCTTGTTGATGATGTTGAGCATATCCTTGGGGCTCAGGTTGTACTTCTCCATGAGGAAGAGCAATGCGCCCGGATCGACGTCACCCGAACGGGTTCCCATCATCAGACCCTCGGTGGGCGTGAGGCCCATCGTGGTGTCGATGCTCTTACCATCCTTGACGGCGCTGATGCTGGCACCATTGCCGATGTGGCAGCAGATGATGCGCTTGCCCTCGGGTGTGGTTCCCAACATCTCACACACGCGCTGGGTCACGAAGCGGTGGCTCGTGCCGTGGAAGCCGTAGCGGCGCACGTGGTCCTTGGTGTAATACTCCATGGGCAGGGGATACATGAAGGCCGACTTCGGCATCGTCTGGTGGAAGGCGGTGTCAAACACGCCCACCTGGGGAACACCGGGCAGCACGGCCTCGATAGCCTCGATACCAGCCATGTTGACGGGATTGTGTAGTGGGGCGATGCCGTAGCACTCGCGAATCATGTCCTTCACCTCGTCGGTAATCAGGACACTGCGGCTGAACTTCTCGCCGCCATGCACCACGCGGTGACCCACAGCGTCGATTTCCTTCAGGTCCTTGATGCAGCCATACTCGGGATGTACGAGGGCATCGAGGATGGCCTTGATGGCGCCCTTGTGGTCGGTGAGACCCAGGTCGATGTTCTTCTTGCTGCCATCGTCAAATTTCAACTTGATGAAACCGTCGGGCAGACCGATTTTTTCCACACCGCCCTCGGCGAGGGTTTTGTTCTCCTTGATCTCGATGAGTTTGTACTTGGCAGAACTGCTGCCACAGTTGAGCACTAAGATGTTCATTATTGTATAGTTGTTAGTTGTTAGTTATCACTGTTCACAGTCATCTATTTGTTGATTGCCTGGTTGCAGGTGAGGATAACGGTGCGGTAGATGTCGTCCTCGTTGCAGCCGCGCGACAGGTCGTTGACGGGAGCGGCAAGACCTTGCAGCACGGGACCTACGGCCTTGGCACCAGCGATGCGCTGGACCAACTTGTAAGCAATGTTACCCACACCCAGGTCGGGGAATACGAGCACGTTGGCATGACCGGCAATCGCGCTGCCGGGAGCCTTGCTGGCGCCCACGCTGGGAACGATTGCGGCATCGGCCTGCAACTCTCCATCAATCTTCAGGTTGGGATTCATCTCCAAGGCTATACGGGTAGCCTCGACTACCTTGTCAACGCGTTCATGCTTGGCGCTGCCCTTGGTCGAGAAACTGAGCATGGCGATTTTGGGATCGTCGATTTCGGCCAGAGCGCGAGCGGTGCGGTCGGCGCTCACGGCTATCTGTGCCAATTGCTGTGCATCGGGATCGGGAACGACTGCACAATCGGCAAACACCATCACGCCATTGTGGCCGTAGGGCGAACCCTCGGGCAACAGCATCAGGAAAGCGCCGCTCACCGTGCTGATGCCGGGAGCAGTCTTCAATACCTGGAAGGCAGCACGCAGCACGTTGCCTGTGGTGTTCATCGCACCGGCAACCTGACCGTCGGCATCACCGTTCTTGATAATCAGGCATCCCAGGTACAGCGGGTCGAGCACCTTCTTGCGGGCATCCTCGATGGTCACACCCTTGGCCTTGCGCAGCTCATAGAACAGTTGAGCATATTTCTCGACAGCCTCGGCGTCGTTGGGATTGACCACCGTAGCCTTGTCGATGTTTTCGAGTCCCAGTTCAGCGGCTTTGGCCAGAATTTCGGCCTTGTCGCCAATGAGGACGATGTCGGCGATGCCATCGGCGATGATGCGGTTGGCAGCCGTCAAGGTGCGGGGTTCAGTACTCTCGGGAAGGATGATGCGCTGCCTGTTGGCAATCGCGTTGCTCTTGAGTTTCTCAAACAAAGGTTCCATTGTTTCTTGAAGTATTTTAGGAAAACTGATTGTTAATTGGTTTCAGTGCAACAAAGGTAGTGCTTTTTTATAAATGATACATCAACTAATGGAATAAAATTCCGACAACCTGGACTACTTTTTTAAAAAGGATTGTCCAAGTTGTCGGATAAATGTTTCTTAGCGCCACAGCGGCTTAGCGTGAAGCCATGCCGCAGGCGCGTATCAAGGCTTACTCGCCCAGGATAGCAGCTATGATGGCGTTTATGTCGGCAATGTTGATTTCCCCGTCGCCATTCACATCTTGCAATTCGGTGTTACTATCATCGCCGAGAATGGTATCAATGACAGCGTTCACGTCGGCAATGTTGATTTCATTGTCACCGTTCACATCAGCATCAATCTGACCGATGATATGATCAAACCATTTCCAAGGAAAAGTACTCTTGTAGAGTTCCAACGATTTTATAGGCACATAAAGTGTAGTATTATGTTGCAGATGAGGAGTGATTGCTGGTAATGATGGAGGTGTTACCGATTTGCAAGTTATCGAAGTCAAACAGTCGTCCATGAAGAATGAATTCGCTCCAATAGTTGTCAATGATTTGCCAAGACTTACCGAGTTTAATTTATTACAATATGAGAATGAGTGAATGCCAATACTTGTCACCGTATTAGGTAGTGTAATACTCGTCAATTCAGTATCATTGGTGAATGCATATTGGCCGATTGTCTTCAAAGAATTTCCAAATGACACGTGCTCCAAAGCTTTGCAGTCGGCAAATGTGTAGTCGCCAATAGTTTCCACCGAATTGGGGATTAACACATTAGTGAGGCCTAAACAATGATAAAAAGCGTGTCCTCTTATCTTTTGCACCATATTACCCAGATTGAGTTCCTCCAGCAAAAGACAATTCTGGAAAGCGCCTTTGCCGATTTCGATGACTGAATTAGGGATTAGCATTCTCTCTAGGCCCGAGCAATCCATGAAAGCACTGTCACTGATGTTTTTTATACCATTGCCCAGATCAACATTGGTGAGAGATGTACAATTCATAAATGCATACTTACCCATACTTGACAAGTTATCGCCTAAAGTGACACTTTTTAGATCGCAGCATGCATTGAATACTAAATCACCTAACGAAGAAACGTTAGGTATGGTAACATTTTTCAAATTAATGCAACTTTCAAACGCTCTATTGCCGATTGACTCAACTCCGTCTCCAATCATGATTTCAGTAAAACCGTGGCAACCTTTAAAAGCAGAATTACCTATACTCTTTACATTATCTGGCAGGTCCAGATCGATAAGACAACGGCAATTATGGAAAGCCTCATCGTCAATAGATGTAAGAGATTCATTTAATCTAACAGAATGAATGCTTTTACATTCTGCAAAAGTCTGTACTGGAACGGATTCTAATGACGATCCAAATGATGCATACTTCAAATTTTCGCATCCATAGAAAACATAATTCCCCATTGAGATAACAGCATCAGGGATATCTATGCTAGTGAGTCCATTGCAGAAACTGAATGCACCATGTGATAAGTACGTGAGACTTGTCGGTAACGTCATATTTGTCAGATTCTCACAATCAAAGAACGACCGATAGTCTATCGTTGTGATACCATCACCAAAATCAATGTCTGTAAGATTGAAGCAGTAAGAAAATGCTTCTCGTCCAATACTATTTACCGAATTGGGAAAAGTAACACTTTTAAGTCCAGAGTAACCCGTGAAACTGAATGGCTTGATGTCTGTCACTGAGTTGGGAATAACTAAATCGGTAATTTCTTCACCATCAATAACAAGATGTTGGGCATAAATAAGAGGATTGGATGTGATGGAGCAAAAATCAATTTGGCACCAAGAATTTAAATCAGAAGCATATACTGTGGACAACTCGGTACATTCATCAAATGCATAAACACCAATAGTTTTTATCGATGAAGGGATTGTTACATCTTTTAATGATGTGCATTCATCGAAAACTCCATAATCAATAATATCTAAGGATTCAGGTAGACAGATGCTGGTTAACGAACTGCATTTATAAAAAGCGTAATAGCCAATGGATGTGACAGTGTTTGGTATCACTACCTTCTTAAGATTCTGACAAAGTGTAAATGCATAGTTGCCAATTGCACTGACAATATAATTATGACCATCGTGTAACACGTGTTCGGGAATAATGATAGTATCTTGTGTGTAATTAATTTCATCATTAGGATCTTTATGAGTAACACCCACCTCATCATCATTAATGATGTAGTAACGTATTCTGTCCTCCTCAAATATGGTGTTCGCTTCGTTAAGCTTGTCAGCGCTGAAATTTGGCAATAAATCAGCAGGAATCATATCAGTCTTGAAATTACGAGAAGGTCTTTTGTCTCCATTATAACGAAGCTCTACTTGCGCATGCAAGCTGAGTGAGAACAAAAACATAAAAATAGTAATTAGATTTCTCATAATTGATATGCTTTATTCGGTAATTAAAAATCAGTGTTTATGTGCTGCAAATATATATAATATTTTGAATTAAACAGTGATTTTGCAAAAAAAGGACAAGTCCCGTATTTTACCGAAATGGTAAATGCAGAACTTGTCTAATAGAAACTTAGCGCCTTGGCTTAAGGCACTTAGTCAGGCGGTGTTATTCGCCGAGGATGGCTGCTACGCCGGGCAGGGTCTTGCCCTCGATGGCTTCGAGCATGGCGCCGCCGCCTGTCGATACGTAGGATACCTGATCGGCCAGGCCAAACTTGTTGACTGCTGCTACCGAATCACCGCCGCCAACAAGAGAGTAGGCTCCATTCTTGGTTGCCTCGGCCACATACTTGGCAATCTCGCCAGTACCGTGAGCAAAGTTTTCAAACTCAAACACGCCCACGGGGCCGTTCCACAGGATGGTCTTGGAATTCAAGATGATTTCCTTCCAGTTCTTGAGCGACTCCTCGCCAGCATCCATACCTTCCCATCCATCAGGGATGTTGAAGATGTCGACAGGCTTGCGGTTGGCATCGTTGTCAAAGCGGTCGGCGGCTACGGTCTGAACCGAGAGGCTCAGGTTCACGCCTTTCTCCTTAGCGGCAGCCATGACGTTCAAAGCCTCGGGGATGAGGTCATCCTCATGGAGCGACTCGCCGATGTGGCCACCCTGTGCCTTGATAAAGGTGAAGCCCATACCACCACCGATGATCAGGTTGTCCACCTTGTCGAGCAGGTTCTTGATCACTGAGAGTTTCGACGAAACCTTGCTGCCGCCGATAATGGCGGTGAAGGGGTGCTGAGCGTTCTTCATCACGCTATCGATAGCGGTCACCTCTTTCTCCATGAGGTAGCCCAACATCTTGTGATCGTCGTCAAAGAAGTCGGCGATAACGGCGGTCGATGCATGGCGGCGGTGAGCGGTGCCAAAGGCATCGTTGACATATACGTCGGCGTAACTGGCCAGCGTCTTGGCAAACTCGGTCTGACGGGCCTTCATCTCCTTCTTGGCAGCATCATAGTTGGGATCATCCTTCTCGATGCCAACGGGCTTGCCCTCTTCCTCGGGATGGAAGCGCAGGTTCTCCAGCATGAGCACTTCGCCAGGCTTCAAGGCATCGGCTTGGCTCTTGGCGTCGGCGCTATCCTGAGCGAACTTCACCGTGCAGCCAAGTGCGCCTGCTACCGCGCTGGTAATCTGGCTGAGTGACAATTTGTGATTGATTTTGCCTTTAGGCTTACCCATGTGCGACATGATGATCAGCGCTCCGCCGTCGGCGAGGATCTTCTTCAGTGTCGGAACTGCACCGCGGATGCGGGTGTCGTCGGTGATTTCACCTTTCTCATTCAGGGGCACGTTAAAGTCTACACGCACGATTGCCTTCAGTCCGGCAAAATTAAAGTCATTGATTTTAGCCATATTTGTAAAAATAGAAATATTAGTGATTTTTGATAGTCCTTATTACCAATACACACCGCAAAGGTACTATTTTTTTGTTTCACAGCAGACAATTAGCATCAAAAATCGAATTCACGCCGCCAAGTGCAGGTTCCTGTGAATGGTTGCCCGCTGAATGGTGAATGTTTGTAACCTGCAATTCATGTACTTTTGTAATATTGTATGGATTATATTGTCATTTTGAGAATTTTTAAGAAAAGAAAGCAGATGATATCTCGCTTTTTTTCTTACTTTTGTCATCAATAATTCTAAATGGGTATGAAACATAATTTAATGATCAAATCGATGAGAGCGTTAGCATGCATGATGCTGGCTCTTCTGGTCGTGTCTTGCAGCATGTTGTCACGTAATGCCGATGATATCATCAATGATATGCGAGACGCGAGAAACGCGCAGTACGTCAACGTGGGTAGTGGACTGCTGGGTCTGGGACGACTGATTTCACCCACCTTGTATGATGCGAAAATAGGCATCACGTCGGTGCAACTGCTTGATCTGAGCAAATGCAACGTCAGCGTGCGTGAGAAATTCCGCAAACGCGTCCAGAACCTCTACAAGTCTCGCTACTATGAGGAGGTGATGACTACCCAGCGCGACTATGACCAGCAGACGGTGCTCGTGCGTCGTGACGGAGAATATATCAGTGAAATCGTCATTGCCAACGCCAATGGCACGTCCGATACCATGCTCGTCATCAATGGTCACATCAACACCGACAACCTGGAAAGGATCATCAACGATCAAGCCAACTATTTCAACAACTAGATGGCTGTCCGTGTCAAGGCTTCCGTCAATGGCCGCATGGCTCGGTACTCATGACTCACTTAAAGAAATATTATTAACTTCATATATTTAATTAACTACTATGAAAGAGAGAATCCAAGCGCAATTCAAGCAGCGCTTTGGCACCGATTGTGTGACTTATGCTTCGGCTGGCCGCATCAATCTGATTGGAGAACATACCGACTACAATGGTGGCTTTGTGTTCCCTGGTGCAATCGATAAGTATATCATGGCTGCTATCAATATCAACGGCACCGACAAGGTGAGGGTCTATAGCATGGACATGGATGCCTACTGTGAGTTTGGCCTCAACGAGGAGGATGCTCCTCAAGAACAATGGGCCCGATACATCTTCGGCGTATGCCGTGAGACCATCAAGCGCGGCGGCACGGTCAAGGGTTTTGACACCGTGTTTGCCGGCAATGTGCCATTAGGCGCCGGTCTCTCGTCGTCAGCAGCATTGGAGTCTTGTTTTGCCTTTGCGCTCAACGACATGTTCAACGATAACAAGATTGACAAGTTTGAACTGGCCAAGATCGGCCAAAGCACCGAGCACAACTATTGCGGTGTGAACTGCGGCATTATGGACCAGTTTGCCACTGTGTTTGGCCAGAAAGACTGCCTGATGCGCCTCGACTGCCGCTCGCTCGAGCATGCTTATTTCCCCTTCCATCCCGAGGGCTACAAACTCGTGTTGCTCAATAGCAAGGTAAAGCACGAACTGGTCGACTCGCCCTACAACAAGCGCCGTGAATCGTGCGAGCGTGTTGCCGCAGCGCTGGGTGTTGAGACTCTGCGAGACGCCTCCTACACCATGCTGGCCGATGTGCGTGACAAGATCAGTGACGAGGACTACCGCCGTGCCCGCTATGTCATTGGCGAGAAACAACGTGTTCTCGACGTGTGCGATGCGCTGGAACGTGGCGACTATGAGACTGTGGGCCGTTGCATGTATGAGACCCACGATGGCCTGTCGCGCGACTATGAGGTGAGTTGCGATGAACTCGACTACCTCAACGACGTGGCTCGCGAGTGTGGTGTTACCGGCTCACGTATCATGGGTGGCGGATTTGGCGGCTGCACCATCAATCTGGTTAAGGAAGACCGCTACGACCACTTTATTGCCACAGCCAAGCAGAAATTCAACGCTAAATACGGACATGAGCCTGAGGTGATTAACGTCATCATTAGCGACGGTGCTCACAAAGTGGAGGATTGATATGAAAAGTATCAGAATAGACACCCACGAGACTGAACGTGGCGAGGTTACTACCTATGAACTGATCAATGCCAGTGGCGCCAGCGTGAAATTGTCATCTCTGGGCGCTGGGATTCTTGAAATCAAAGTCCCCGACAGTGACGGCAAACTCGCCGACGTGGTGTTGGGCTACCAGAAAGTGGAGGACTATTTCTATGACGGACCGTTTGCCGGCAAGGTGCCTGGCCGCTATGCTAATCGCATTGGCAAGGGACACCTCGACATTGATGGCAAAGTGTATCAGTTGAACACCAATACCGGAACCGACCATCTGCATGGCGGTCCTGAAAATTTTGCCAGCAAGATTTGGGATTGCGAGATGGACGGTGACACCGTTGTGTTCTCGCTCGAGAGTCCCGATGGCGATGAGAACTATCCTGGCAATTTGACCGCACGTGTCGCCTACACTTGGAGCGATGACAATGTGCTCAAGATCGAACTGGGTGCCGTCACCGACGCTCCCACTGTTGTCAATCTGACCAACCACACTTATTTCAACTTGGCTGGCGAGGATAAGTTGGGCACAGCGCTTGACCAAGTGCTTCAACTCAATGCTAGCCACTATTTGCCCACTGGAGATAACTTGGTCCCCACTGGCGAGATCGCTTCAGTCGAAGGCACTCCGATGGACTTTTCCGCGCCCAAACTGATTTCCCGTGACATCAAGCAGGACTTCCCAGCCTTGAACTATGGCAAGGGTTATGACAACTGCTGGGTTATTGATGGTCATGAGGATGGAGACCTGCATCTGGCAGCGGTGTTGTGTGATAATCTATCGGGTAGGGTGGTCGAGATCAGTACCGACCAACCTGCTGTCCAGGTCTATACCGGCAACTGGCTCGAGGGCTGTCCTACGGGCAAGAGCGGCCAGGCATATCACGATTACGATGGCGTTGCCATCGAGTGCCAAGGTTTCCCCGATGCGCCCAACCACGACAACTTCCCCTCACAAGTGTTGCGACCTGATGAGGAATATCGCCGTGTCATCCTCTTTGACTTCAAGGTCAAGTAATACCCTAGGGTAGAGAGTAATCGTACTAACAACAAACAACAAAGAATTAACAACTATAATCAGTATAATGAAACCGACATTATTTGTTCTCGCAGCAGGTATGGGCAGCCGCTATGGCGGCTTAAAGCAACTCGATGGTCTGGGCCCTCATGGCGAGACCATTATGGACTATTCGATCTATGACGCCATTCAGAGTGGTTTTGGCAAAGTAGTGTTTGTCATCCGTAAGGACTTTGAGGCCGACTTCCGCGAGAAGATCATTTCAAAATATGAGGGACATATCCCCATGGAACTCGTTTTCCAAGGCTTGAACGATCTGCCAGAGGGTTTTACTTGCCCAGCCGAGCGTGTGAAGCCTTGGGGCACCAATCATGCCTTGCTCATGGGCAAAGACGTAATTAACGAGCCTTTTGCCATTATCAATGCCGATGACTATTATGGACGTAATAGTTTCGAGGTCATGGCACGCGAACTCTCCTCATTGCCCGAGGGCAGTAAGGGTCACTATAGCATGGTGGGGTTCAAGGTGGGAAATACCATGAGCGAGAGTGGAACCGTGTCACGTGGTGTGTGCGAGGCTCGTGATGGCTTGCTCACGGGTGTGGTCGAGCGTACGAGCATCGGCTACGATGCCGACCATAACATCGCCTTTACCGACGAAAATGGCCAGGTGCAGCATCTGACTTTTGACACGCCGGTGTCGATGAACTTCTGGGGCTTCACCCCTGACTATTTTGACTATAGCGAGAAGTGCTTTGTCGAGTTCCTTAAAGAGAATATCGACAAGCCCAAAGCCGAGTTCTTTATTCCCACGCTGGTCAATCAACTCGTCAATGACGGCACTGCTCAAGTCAAGGTGTTGACGACCGAGAGCAAGTGGTTTGGTGTGACCTATGCAGCCGATCGTCAAGGCGTGGTCGACAAGTTTGCAGAGTTGCATGCTACAGGCGTTTATCCCGATAAGATGTTCTAATTCAAGGGTATCGCATGGCATGCCATGGCGCATCCAACGCTTTGGTTAAATAAAAAAATCCCGAAAGTGGCATAAGCCAATCTCGGGATTTTTTGTATCTTTGCATCCAGTTTACTAACCATTTAGAAACTGCTTGGTAGAGCAGCAAGGGCAGTCACCCTTAGGAACAACTCCAATCGTTTATTTTATGATGACACAGAAAGTTGAAGTTTCCCGCCAGGTGACCGTTTCCATTCTCTCCATGTCGTTGCTCACAGTGATGGCGGGTGCCGCCATCGCCCCCGCTCTGGGTGGAACAGTCTTGCCTGAGGATGGAAAGGGGATGGAGCACATGGCTTCGTTTGACTACGCTTACAAGTTAACACCAGTGCGTGACTGGCTATTTGAACAATCTAAACAATAGTATAGAAGTATGAAAAAGACTTTCTCATTGATGATTGCCGTTGCTCTGGCACTGGGCCTTTCGGCCAAGACCAAGGCACCACAGCCCGCATTACAGTTCGATCCTAATGCAGGCGAAGCACGAGTGATGACCATGCACGATGGCACCAGAGTGCGATACACCGCCTATGAGCGCCTCTATTTTGTGACCAACATTGAGGACTCGGCCTATCAGTTCCTGAACGTCTATGTGCCAGATGGCGCAACACAGCAGACGCCGATTTTTCTGCGCACCTATGTTGGCGGGTACATGGCCTCTGCCGCAGGTCAACCTCAGGATGGCGATGCCAGTGGCCGTGCGCTTAAGGAGGGCTATGTGCTGGTCATCCCTGGATCACGTGGCCGCAATTCCACTGTCACCGCCACCAAAAGTGATAAGAAAAAGGGCGTCAAGAAGGGGCAAACAATCTATACAGGCCGCGCTCCCGCGGCAATTCTTGACTTGAAGGCCGCCATCCGCTACCTGCGCCACTTTGATGACGTGATTCCTGGCGATGCCGAGCACATCATTACCGACGGAACCAGTGCCGGTGGTGCCATGTCCTCGCTGATGGGTGCGACGGGTAACAATCCTGCCTACGAGCCGATGCTTCAGGCCATGGGCGCTGCCGACGAGCGCGACGATGTTTTTGCCAGCGTGTGCTACTGCCCGATAACCGACCTTGACCACGCCGACATGGCCTATGAGTGTCTCTATAACGGTACTGACAGCCGTCAGCAGGGCGATGCCGATGTGCTGGCCGTGAGTAACGAACTTAAGGCCATGTTTCCGGCTTATTTGGCAAGCCTGAATCTGTATACTCCAGACGGCACTTTGCTCACCGCCGACAATTACCTTGATTACATCAAGAGCGAACTCATCCGCTCGGCCCAGATAGCCAAGAATGCCGGTGCTGACATCCCCGACAGCCTGGGCTTCGTCTTTAGCGCGCCTTCTATCAATGGCGGCGGGACGCGTGTATCAAAGCAAGAGATAGCCGATCAGATGCACATGTCTGTCAATGAATTAGACAAGATGCTGTCACGGGATATTCAAGTCCGTCCTCCCATGCAACTGCGTCTCGCTAAGTGGGTAGGGGAGTACATCATCGACCTCGACATGGACAAATACCTGAACTATGTGGTATCTACTCGGCCGTTGAAGACCGCTCCTGCATTTGATACACAAGGCGTTGTCGGGCAAAATGCTTCGGGAGAGAACGAGGAATTTGGCGACAGCAAGGGCAGCAGCGTCAATTTCACTGAGTATAGTGCCGCTAAGACGGGCAACGTCATTACTCCTGAAATCGCTAACCATGTTTCCCTATTGAATCCAATGAATTTCATTGGTGACAGCGTGACCGATGTAGCCCCCCACTGGTACATCCGTCATGGCGCTCGTGACCGCGACACGGCATTCCCTGTCCCCATCAATCTGGCGCTGAAACTCCAGAATGCGGGTAAGGATGTCAACTTTCTGTTGGCCTGGAACCGCCCTCATAGCGGTGATTATGCCCTGGACGAACTCTTTGAGTGGATCAAGTCACTGCGTTAGAACGAAAAATTATATTACCTTTGCAGTATGAACAAGTTGCTGCGTAATAAGGTGTCGGTCAGTATGCCTGACAAGGGGCCCGTAAAGAAGCCCGTCAACAGGAGGAAGAGTGCGCCCTATCGTCGCGTGCGGGCATGGGCTAAACGCCTGGATCACCGCCAGCAGCAGCGGGAAATCGTTCCCAAGACAGTTGACGACACCAGCCGCAGGTGTTGCAACTGTGGCAATCATTATACCGGGCGCGTCTGCCCGCAATGCGGGCAAATCGGCACCTGGGAGCGCTACACGTGGCGACAGGCCTTTCTTAACCTGCTTGACATCTGGGGACTGGGCAACAGGCCGATGTTCCGCACGTTGAAGGAACTCTTCTGGCGACCGGGCTACATGATACGCGATTACCTGAATGGCCATCGTCAGTTCTATTTCCCGCCATTCAAGTTGGTCGCCGTAGCAGTGGTGCTCCTGGTTTTTGTCGGGTGGCTGACCGGCGTTCACGGCCTGTCCCCTCTCAGTTTCTTTGCTGAGGTGGTGGGGCTGGACGAGGTGACTGATTGGGAAGGCATCAAAGCCTTTGTGGCGGCCAAACTTGATGCTGCCGCCGATGCTCTACAAATCACAGGCGCCACGGACCTGAGCAACCTCAGGGCCTTCTTGTCGGCGATCATGTGGCTGGTCTGGTTCCTGTCCAGGAACATGCTCTATGAGTGGCTTTTCATCGGCGCTGTTCTTGGCATCTGTATCAGGATCGCTTTCTACAGGGTGAGCAAATACAATTTTGTCGAGACATACATTTTCCTGACTTATGTGTTGGCGCAATTCCTGCTCTGCTTGATTCCTGGAACCTTACTGATTTGGCTCGGAGGAAGTGTGGCATCGCTAAGTCCCCTGCTTCAACAGTGTGCCGGATATGCCTTTGTCGCCTATTCCATTGCTGTTGTCTTACTGTTGACGGTTGTCTTCCGCCAGTTTTTTGGCTTAACATGGATGTCAACGGTTTTACACCTGTTGCTGACCTTGCTGGTGGGCCTCACCCTGTTCACCTTGACAGGTGTGATCATCACGAGCATTTCACAGCATGCATATGACATTGTTGCAGATATCCTGCTTCTCTCGATTGGCATAGCGCTGATAGTGCGGGGGTTCAGTTTTGCCAAACGGCTCCTGAAGGCCAATAAAGAAGCCGTGCCGCGGGCCGTGAATTACGGCTGCAAAGCGGCAATGCTCTCCATCCTTCTCATTTTCAAGTGCATGTCGATTGCTATAGTGCCGGTTTTCCTCTACTATATCGTGATAGTGATCGCTATGCTTGTGTTTGCGCCCCTGTCGGTCTCGTTGAGCCTCTTGCCTGTTGCAGTCTATAAGAATTACCATAGCACGTGGCGCGCCATGTTGTCACTGCTCCCGGCAGCAATCCTGATTGTTGTGATGATGTCTTTATAAGTAAAGGTTCATCACCAATTGCCCGCGGCAATTCATGATGGACCTGTGATGAATTGTTCTGTGTCCCTTATTATTCGGGTCCGGTGAAACGCTTCACTATGCTGTGTAATAGGCTGATAGATATCGATTTGGATATACAATTCCCTTATTACTTGCGCAGCAGGCTGTTGATGACCAGCCAGCCACCCACGGCCAGCAGCATACCCTCATGGTTTCTGTGGTCATGATACCTGTCGAGAGCATTCATGCCGAAGTCAACAATTACAGTATTTTGCCCTCGCTTGTGTTGGTTTCGTTCTATGGCGCTGCACTGATTGCAACAAGCCTGTTGCCTATACTTCTCTATAAGAAAACCCGGCACGAGTGGCTTGCCATCTCTGTGCCGGTGGTTATCGACTTGTTTCTGATCTCGCTTCCGTTCTGGTCCAGAATCGGCTGTCGCGCTAGGGACTATGCCACGAGCATGAGCATAAATGGCAAGAGCGCTGTCAGTAGCAGGCACAGGCACGAGCACAGCACCCATTTGCGGCGTCGTTGTGAAGCCATCTGCTTGAATTCACGCTTGTATTGTTCAGCAATCTTAAGGTCCAGTTGTTTCCAGACATATACTGCCATGGCGATGATTAATGCCAGGATGATGGCAACGTGCACACCCCTGACCGGAACATTCAGTGAGGAAAGTACAATCAAGATGAGTGCGAAAAGGGAGACGCAAGGGATGATCATGCTTGCCCGATCAATCCACACGTCATTGTCGTCGCTGTTTCGCCGCCGATAGTTCTGGAGATAAGACTTGAAATCATAGACGTCAAGGTTTTGCCTGAATGATGGCGACATCTGAGACATCAACTTGAACATGGGATACATAATCAGCGCTGTGATGTATCCCGAGCCACGTCTTACCGACGCTTGATAGAGCGACAATATCCTGAGTACCTTATTTTTCATTACCACGATAAGGTGACAGAAAGTCAGAGAGTGGGGGTGCTAATCTTATTTCTTAAAGAGGTGATTAAGTATCAGCCAGCCAGCCACGGCCTGCAGCATCATGCCGGGCCAGCCCAGTTTCCAATCCTGCAAGGCGCTGGCGATACTGCCTGTCATGGCCCACTCGATAGCACCACCCGCGAGTTGATAGCCCAGCACGGCGGCGATGAGCGCCAGCAGTGATGCGCCCTTGCTCTTGCTGGCCATCCAGGCGGCGGCACCGGCCAGCAGCACGCCCTTGATGGTGATGATGGGCAGTGCGGCAGCGGCAGGCATACCAAACAGAGCCGAGTTGATCAGCGGCGACAGCACAGCCGTCAGCAAGCCAACGCGGAAGCCGAACTTGTAGGCGGCAATCAGCGTGAAGAAGTAGATGGGCAGCAGCATCAAGCCTCCCTGCGGGATCAGGTGGCACAACTGCGGCAGCACGATGTTACCGGCAATAAACAGCAATGCGAACAAGTAGGTGCGCATCTCGCGCCATCCCAGTGAATACAATCTGATAGTAGTAGCGTTACTTTCCATTTCAGTAAATCCTTTAGTTTGATTGCAAAGGTAAGAAAAGTATTTCAATTTACGCTACTGATGAGCGCTTTTAGTGATGAAAATAATCTTTTTCTGTCATTACCTGAAAAAATGACTAAATTTGCCACTGGCAATGATTATAGAAGTTGGCCCAGACACTACGGGGCTAATGCGAATTACACAAGTTATGACTAATCTGATGCGAAATATTTAATTATTGATGTGAAATTCGCTTCATTAGCGAGATTAGCATTAAAAACTTTTCAGGGTCAACTGCTATATTGTTCCCTGTTTTTTTTGTGGTCTTCAGTTTTTTTTGTTTCCGCTAAACTCCGTCACAGGTATTGTTTTTTTTCTTTTTTAATAATGATTAATGCTGAAAATTGATATTTATTCGGCAAATAATAGTACCTTTGCCGACTGTTATGGAGCGCCGCCAGGCAGTTGCGTGCTCAATCTGCCAATCGACGACTTCAAGATTGACAAAACAGATACTTAAAATTTTAAGGTTACTATATAATTTTTCAATTTTTTATGGCAGAAACAAAAAAGAAATTGTTCGACCAATTCGCGCCTGTCACTCCCGAGGAGTGGCGTGCCAAGGCCGAAGTTGACCTGAAAGGGGCCGACTTTGAGAAGAAAATGGTTTGGCGGACAAACGAGGGTTTCAATGCTCAGCCGCTGTATCGCAGCGTTGACATTGCCGACCTCAAGCAGACCAAATCACTCCCCGGTGAGTTCCCCTATGTCCGCGGAACCCGCTACAACAACGACTGGAAGGTGCGCCAGAACATCGACGTCAACAGCGAAGATGTAAAGGCTGCCAACGCCAAGGCCCTGGAGGTGCTCGATAAGGGTATCAACTCGATCGGTTTCCGCTTCCATGGTGGTGACGTGGACCTCAAGGCCCTGCTCAATGGCATCGTCCTTTCCGCTTGTGAAATCAACATTCAGTGCTGCCCCAAGTGCGCTCTGGGTTATGCCGAGCAGTTAGTAGCCCTGTGTAAGGAGGCTGGCTGCGAGGACACCTTTGTTGGCTCAATCGCCTTCAACCCGTTCAAGCGCACGTTCAAGCACGGCGAACCGTTCCCCGGTGACATCGTCAAGATGGCTACCGACCTGATGAACACCGTTAAGCCCGTCGCTCACCTGCGCGTGCTCAGCGTTGACTCGCTGGCCCTGAACAACGCAGGTGCCTACATCTACCAAGAGTTGGGTTATGCCCTGGCTTGGGGTGCCGAGTGGATGGCCATGATGACCGAGGCAGGCTTTACCGCCGACGAGGTGGCTAACCGCATCAAGTTCAACATGGGCGTTTCGACGGTTTACTTCATGGAGATTGCCAAGTTCCGCGCTGCTCGCGAACTGTGGGCCATGATCGTTAAGGAGTTTAAGCCCGCAAACGACTACTCGTGCATGATGAATGTCAATGCCGAGACCACCCGTTTCAACCAGACCATCTATGACAGTTATGTGAACCTGCTCCGCAGCCAGACCGAGGCCATGAGTGCCGTCCTGGCAGGTGTTGATTCACTGGTTGTTACCCCGTTTGACGCTCCCTATAAGAAGAGCGACGACTTCAGCGAGCGCATCGCCCGCAACCAGCAGATCCTGCTCAAGGAAGAGAGCCACCTCGACAAGGTCGTTGACCCCGCCGGTGGTTCCTACTATGTGGAGATGCTGACCAAGAATCTGGCCGAGCAGGGCTGGAAACTCTTCCTCGAGGTTGAGGACAAGGGTGGCTTCAAGGCTGCTCTTGAGAGTGGTGACATCATCAACGCCGTCAACGCCAGTGCCAATGCACGCTTTGACAAGGTGGCCAAGCGCCGTGAGCAGTTGTTGGGTACCAACCAGTTCCCCAACTTCACCGAGAAGGCTGCCGACAAGGCCGATGCCCGCGAGGCTTGCTGCTGCCACTGCGGCTGCAACGTCGAGGAGGCTGAGGGTGCCGTGAAGTTGAACACCAAGCGTCTGGCCGAGCAGTTCGAGGAGATCCGTCTCCAGACCGAACACGCCGCCAACACTCCCAAGGTGTTTATGCTCACCATTGGCAACCTGGCTATGCGTCTGGCCCGTGCCCAGTTCAGCGACAACTTCTTTGCCTGCGCTGGTTACGAACTCATCGACAACAACGGTTTCAAGACCGTCAAGGAGGGTATGGACGCCGCTATGGAGAAGAAGGCCGACGTGGTCGTGCTCTGCTCCAGTGACGACGAGTATGCCGCTCTGATCCCCGAGGCTGTTAAGGAACTTGGTGGCCGTGCCGAACTCGTTTTGGCTGGTCCCGAGACCGACGAATTCAAGGCCCTGGGCATTGAGCACTTCATCAACGTGCGCACCAACGTGCTTGCAACATTAAAAGCCTTCAACGCTAAACTGTTAAAATGACGAGACGACTATGAGACCGAATTTTAAGAATATAGATATTGCAAACGATGCTTTTAATGTAAAGCACAATCCCCTTCCCAAGGGCGAGGTGTGGAAGAATGCCGAACTGATCGACATTAAGCCCATTTATACTCATGAGGACATCGAGGGTCTGGAGCACCTGGAGTTTGTTGCCGGTATTCCTCCCTTCCTGGGTGGCCCCTATTCACTGATGTACCCGTTCCGTCCGTGGACCGTCCGTCAGTACGCTGGTTTCTCGACCGCTGCCGAGTCCAACGCCTTCTATCGCCGCAACCTGGCTTCGGGCCAGAAGGGTCTGTCGGTAGCATTTGACCTTCCCACCCACCGTGGCTACAATGCTGACAACCCCCGCGTGGTCGGTGACGTCGGCAAGGCAGGTGTATCGATCTGCTCGGTAGAGGACATGAAGGTCCTGTTCGACGGTATCCCCTTGAACAAGATGTCAGTGTCCATGACCATGAACGGTGCCGTGCTGCCCATCATGGCGTTCTACATCGTTTCAGGTCTGGAGCAGGGCGCTAAGCTCGAGGAGATGCAGGGAACCATCCAGAACGATATCTTGAAGGAGTTCATGGTGCGCAACACCTATATCTATCCTCCCAAGTTCTCGATGCAGATTATCGCCAGCATCTTTGAGTACACCTCTAAGTATATGCCCAAGTTCAACTCGATCTCGATTTCGGGTTACCACATGCAGGAAGCAGGCGCTACCGCCGACATCGAGTTGGCTTACACGCTGGCCGATGGTATGGACTACATCCGCACTGGTGTGAATGCTGGTCTGTCGGTTGACGCCTTTGCTCCCCGTCTGTCATTCTTCTGGGGTATTTCGATGAACTTCTTCACCGAGATCGCCAAGATGCGTGCAGGTCGTCTGTTGTGGGCCAAGATCGTGAAGAGTTTCGGTGCCGAGAATCCCAAGTCGATGTCGCTGCGTACCCACAGCCAGACCTCTGGTTGGTCACTGACCGCCCAGGATCCCTTCAACAACGTGGGCCGCACTTGTATCGAGGCTATGGCTGCCGCCCTGGGTCATACCCAGTCGTTGCACACCAACGCCCTCGACGAGGCTATCGCACTGCCTACCGACTTTTCGGCTCGTATCGCCCGTAACACCCAGATCTACATCCAGCAGGAAACCTACATCACCAAGGTCATCGATCCTTGGGCAGGTTCCTACTATGTAGAGGCTCTGACCAACGAACTCGTGCAGAAGGCATGGGCTCATATCGAGGAAATCGAGAAGTTGGGCGGTATGGCCAAGGCTATCGAGACCGGCGTGCCCAAGATGCGTATCGAGGAGGCTGCTGCCCGCACTCAGGCCCGCATCGACAGTGGCCGCCAGACCATCGTCGGCATCAACAAGTATGCCCTCGAGAAGGAGGATCCCATCGACATTCTGGAGATTGACAATACCGAGGTTCGCAAAGAGCAGGTAGAGGGTCTCAAGAAGTTGCGCGCTAACCGTGACGAGGCTAAGGTTAAGGCCGACCTCGCTGCCATCACCGAGTGTGTCAAGACCGGTAAGGGCAACTTGCTCGAACTTGCTGTCGAGGCTGCTAAGGACCGCGCATCGCTGGGTGAAATCTCAGACGCATGCGAGGAAGTTGTTGGACGTTACAAAGCAGTTGTTAAAACTATTTCAGGCGTGTATTCAGCAGAAACCAAATCAGATCCCGACCTCGAGGAGGCTCGCCGCTTGACCGCTCTCTTTGCCAAGAAGGAAGGCCGTCAGCCGCGCATCATGATTGCCAAGATGGGTCAGGACGGACACGACCGTGGCGCCAAGGTGGTTGCTACCGGTTATGCCGACTGTGGCTTTGACGTGGATATGGGTCCCTTGTTCCAGACTCCCGAGGAGAGCGCTCGTGAGGCCGTCGAGAACGACGTTAACGTCCTTGGCGTTTCTTCACTCGCCGCTGGTCACAAGACCCTGGTTCCCGCCGTTATCGAGGAACTCAAAAAGTTGGGTCGTGAGGACATCATCGTCACCGCTGGTGGTGTGATCCCCATGCAGGACTACGATTACCTCTATAAGGCTGGTGTTGCCGCTATCTTTGGCCCTGGCACCAACGTCATGAAGAGTGCCATCGAGGTGATGCACATCTTGCTCGACGACCAGGAGTAATCCCTGCTGCTGACGACAGAGACACATTATTCTATTAAATACGAGAGCGCCGCGACATCAACGTCACGGCGCTCTTGCTATAATCCCCTTTCCTGGGTAAAATAGGGTCGGTTCTTTTGATGTAATTTTTAGACCTATCGGTGTTGTGCTACCCTTGTTTAGTCGGGGATGGTGATCCGTCCCATCAGGCGGATGTCTTTGCTCGATGAGCCGATGAGGAGGTGGTAAGTGCCAGGCTCGACGGTCCACTGCATGTCGGCATCGACTATGGCAAGGTCGCCATAGTCAAGATGTAGCGTCACCTCACGGGTTTCGCCAGGCTCAAGTGTGATGCGCTTAAAGGCTTTTAATTGCCTCTCAGGCTGCACGACTGTTGATAAGTCTTGATGCAGGTAGAGTTGCACGACTTCGTCGCCCTTATGGTTGCCGGTGTTGGTCACCTTGAATGTCGCGTCAAGCCCTGTCACGGTGAGGTCGCTGTACTCAAATGTGGTGTAACTCAAGCCGTAACCGAAGGGGTAGAGTGGCTTGGCTGACATTTCCACATAGTCATGGGCCGCTGGTGCGGGCTTGTTGTAATAGACGGGCAGTTGTCCCACATGGCGAGGCACAGACATGGGCAATCGTCCTGATGGATTATAATCGCCAAAGAGCACCTCTGCAATCGCGTTGCCGCCTTGCTCGCCGGGATAGTAGGCCGTGAGCAGGGCATTGGCGTTCTCATCAGCCCAGTTCTTGTTTAACGGACGCCCCTCAATATAGACGACAACAAGCGGTTTTCCAGTCTTCTTCAATGCCTTGAGCAACTCCATCTGACGGCCCAGCAGGTCGAGCGTGGCGCGGTCGAAGCCCTCGCCGCACTCCATGTCGCTGACAGTTTGCTGTTCGGCACTGGCTGCCCCCGTGTCCTCGTAGGAGGTCTTGAAATCCCTGGCCGATGATCCACCCACTACGGCAATCACCACATCGGCCTGCATGGCCGCCTCGACAGCCGCAGGGATGTCGCAGTCCATCGTGTCGCGAATGGCGCACCCCTTGACATGGGTGCAGCGGGCATCTCCCAGCATCGCTCTGATGCCTTGATAGACGGTCACTACCTTGCCATCGGGCTGCGGAGCGGTGTAATCGCCCAGCATGTTATAGACGTTGTCGGCATTGGGCCCAATGACCGCCACTTTCTTATCCTTGCTCAGTGGCAGTGTGCCATCGTTCTTGAGCAGGGTGATGGACTCTAGGGCTGCTTGACGGGCCACGGTTACAGCAGCCGTGGCATGTACTTCTCGTTGAGCGGTTCTGGCATTGACATAGGGATTCTCAAACAGTCCCATCTCGAATTTCAACCGCAGCACGCGCTCAACGGCCTGGTCGAGCGCTGCTTCCTTTACTTTTCCGTTTTTAACGGCATCAACGAGATCGGTGAAACAGTTTCCGCCCAAATCGACGTCAACGCCAGCCTGTAGTGCTTGAATAGCAGCATCTTGCCAATTTGCAGCCGTGTGGTGCGACCCCTTGAGTCCGTCAATGCTGAACAGGTCGCTAACGACCATGCCGCGCTTAAAATTCCATTCCCCGCGCAGCACGTCGGTGAGCAACTGGCGGTTGGATGTGCATGGTACACCGTCCAGCGAGTTATAGGAGGTCATCACCGACAAGGCTCCAGCGCTGATCACACGTCTGAATGGTTGCAGGAACACTTGGAGCAGTTCCCTGGGCCCGACGATGCTGCGCGCGCCGTTTTGACCACCTTCGGTAGTGCCGTATGCGATAAAGTGCTTCAACGTTGTGATGGTGGAGTAGGGAAGACTAAGGTCTCCTCCACCCAAGCCCCGAACCATTGCGGCCCCCATCTCGCTGCTCAAGTAGGGATCCTCTCCCATGGTTTCCTCGACTCGTGACCATCGGGGGTCACGCGCCAGATCCAGCACGGGCCCGTAACTGATGTGCCCGCCTTGCAGCCTGATTTCCTTGCCAATAACACTTCCCGCCTGTTGCATCAACTCTGGGTCCCATGTCGCTGCCATGCCGAGTCCAGTAGGGAACACGGTTGCTCCGATGGCCATGTGGCCATGTGGCGCTTCTTCGGCCAGAAAGAGGGGAATGCCCAGTCTTGTATGCTCGATGGCATAGCGTTGCATGGCATTGGCTGCTTGTGCCGCAAGAGCGGGATTCAGGCCATTGTCAAGGGTCTTCTGCGTCCACGGGTCGGCACGGAATACCGCCCAGTACATGCCCACGTGCATGCTATCTGTCTCGTGACGGAATTTGTTGCTCACGGTCACCTTGTTGCCGTTTCTCACGTAGGAGTCCCACCCCATGAGGCACATGAGTTGTCCTGCCTTCTCTTCAAGTGTCATGCGTGATAGCAAGTCCTCTACACGCTGGTCGATGGGCAGCGAGGCGTCTTGAAAAGGATATTTGTTCTTGGCGTTAACGCTAAGCGTGATAAGCGCCAATGTGATGATAGTGACTATCGTGCGATTAATCATAATTGTACAGTCGTTTTAGTAACATTCATGCCACTGATTTCTACGACAGGCTGGCAACCACGGGCATCCTCGACTTTCCAGTCAATACCGATGGTTCGAGTCTCGCCAGGCATCAGGTGGAAATAATTATCGCTATAGATAACGGGCAAAATCTGCTCTCCGTCATCACCCTTGAGATTAAGGCGCAACATCACAGCGGGTGAGTTTCCATGATTACGTAATGTGATATTCTTGCCATCGACAGTGGCGCTAACCTGGGCTTGTCGCAAGTCATGAAGCGATGTGCGATCATTCTCGACGGTGGTATTAACATAGTCGTTGATCGAACGCGCATGGCCTGTGTTATCGGTTATCGCCAGGCGCAAGAAATAAACGCCGCTCATCTCAGCGGGCACCTCCACCCGCATCATCTCGAGGGTCATGTCTTCGTCGATGACATAGCCTTGGACCTGTTCCCAGAGGGTGTTCCCATTCAAGTCAATAACACTAGCCTTGACGATGCCCTGCTGGCGTCCTGCCGACCGGTTGACAATTTCAACGTGGTTGCTCATGGGATTCCACTGCACATGCAAGGGTTCGCAGGCGTGTTTCACCCCATAATAGGCAGCGGTGGGCTCCAGATAGTAGTCATAGGTCTGCCATACCATCGAGGGCCAGCAGGGATGGCTCATCCAGATGAGCAGTCCCATGCGGTCGTGGCTCCCGCTCTCGTACATGGCCCGGTAACCCTCATAGTTGATCCACTGAGCCCATTCACAAAACTCTTGAGCCGATGTTGGCTCACCAAAGTTATCGATGATCAGTTGGTTGAACGAGGCACCGCGCTGAGCACCCTCCATCGTGTAGTCGTGGCGGCCCCAATACAGGTTTTGAGGCCACAGGTGCTCGGCCTCAAGTGTACGGCTCAATCCCTCGTAGGTCATGACATTAGGCATGCCGCGCTCGGTGTGCAACTTGCCTGTCTGCTTCTCGAAGTACTCCTTAGGACTCAATGCGTTGTACGGTCCATGGCCGCTCACGCCATCATCGGCCGAACTGGAGATATAATCCAATCCGTGATGCAGTGATGAAACCGTCTGTCGCAGGCCATCGTCGAGTGTTTTGGGGGGATAGCCCTCGTTACGCCCGCAATAGATGGCGATGCACGGATGGTTACGGATTTTCAGCACCAGGTCGCGGGCATTGTCCATAAACATGGCCTCATCGTCGGGGTCGGGGCCGTCGGCAGGATTAGCCAGCCAGAAGTCTTGCCACACCATGATACCATAGCGGTCGCAGGCCTCATAGAATTCCCTGTCGCCGGTCATCCCCACCCAGTTGCGAATCATGTTGTAGTTCATCTGCTGGTGGTGACGTATGGCTGCATCAAACTCCCGGCCACGGTAATTCAGGTTGTTCTCGCTAAAGGCCCAGTTGCCTCCAAGAGGCACTAGCCTGCGGTTGTTGATATAGATCTTCAATTTTGTGTCCTTGTCAACAGTCTTCACCTCACGTATGCCTGCCTTGTACTCGATGGCATCGCTCTGCTGCCCATTGATGATAAACTCAAAGCCTGCATCGTACAAATAGGGCTCTCCATATCCGTTGGGCCACCACAAGTGCATCCTTTGATCCTTCAATTGCTGGAATTCGCTAGGATTAAATGATTCCTCGATGGTCTCTCCAGCAGCGAGCGTGACTTGCTTTTCAAAGCAAATCTCTCCGATGTGGCCATGCAGGGTGCCTGTCACTGGCTGTTGAGCATGGTTAGTCAGCATGACGGCAGGTGTCATTGTGGCGAGGGTGTCGCCCTGGGCCAGCGTGGTCGTCACGACAGGATCACTCACCGTCACGTCGCTGCTTGTTGTCAAGTAAACGTCGTCCCAAATGCCGATGTCACGCCCACGGATGGTCGAAATCCAGTCCCAGCCAATGGTGGCGTGGAATGTGGGATTATCGGCGCCAAGGATGCCGCCGTTGTAGTCGGTATTCTTTTCGGTCTTGACCTTCACGCCCCCGGGGTTATCATTGGCAATAATAAGCACCTTCAGTTCATTTCCTTTCTGTTTGAGGTAGGGTGTGATGTCAAATTTGCCTCGCTTGAAGGCACCCTCGATGCGTCCCAGGTTGGTGCCATTAAGCGTTACCTCTGCCTTCCAGTTGATGCCGTCAAAGTTGAGGAAAACACGTTTGCCCATCATCTCCTTGGGCAAGTTAAACGATCGCCTGTAGATGAAATCCCCGTTAAAGAACGATTCCGAAGCCAGCATCAGGTTGTCGTCATGGTTCATGTCGGGCAGTGCCCCGGCATTGACAAAACTCGACAACACCGTTGCCGGAACCGTTGCTACAAGCGGCTCAGCCTGGGGATGCGAGGCCCGTGCCAGTTTCCAGTCGCCGCCATTGAGCATCCACTTCCCGTCTTGCCAGCCGCTGGGGGCAGGGGATAACGCTTTCAGTCCTCCTGTCTTTCCTCCGATTTGTATTTCTTTCAGGCAAAAGGGCAGCCCGTTCTTGTTGGGCTCAATCATGTTGATGCGGACGTATCGGCCTCTTGACTCTTGTGACAGGACGACGTGTTGAATGCCCTTCTTGAACGGCAGAGATTTTTTGGGCAGTAGATCAGCCGTCCGCCAGTGGATGTTGTCATCACTGATCTGGATATTGCCGCTTGAGGGCATGTTCATCCAATACAGGTTTATGGTGCTGATGTCGGCTGTCGTGCCCAAGTCAACGGTCACCCATTCGTCACGGTTGCCCAGGCTGCGCCAAGCGCTCACAAAATGTTCGGCCGGCAGGATACCTTTGGCACGCTTGCCGTGTTTGAGCATCTTCAGTTCGGTGATGGTCCAGTGAACAGCGCTGGGGGTGACCATCTCCAGTTTCATGTGCGAGAACGGTTTCCCGCTCAGGTGGAATGTATGGTCGATGTTGCGTGTAGGCAGCAGATCATCTCCCGAATTCTTGTTGGGGTCGCTGTGGGCGCGGCGGCGCGAAGCAGTGCCTGGTAAAGAGTCTGCTATCCATTCGTCGGCAACCTTCCATTTCTTGCCCTCCTTGGACGTGAGCAATCTGATTTTGAATCCTTTTGGGGAATCCTCACGGTAGGCCATGCTGCACACCATCTCCACCTCGTCGATGTCGATGGCCATGCCTTCCCAGTCATATTGCAGCCAAGTGTCGCCTCCCATTAGGATGTTGCATGTCCACTCGTTGCCGTCGATGCAGGCTTCGCGCTTGTGTGGGGGCAGCGGTCCCTCGGGTGTGGTAACGTTGAGCCACGCAGGCTCTTTATCATCGATGATGCCATCGGTCAGGAGTTGGGATGTCAGGTTAAAATCCCACGATGAGGACTGATATACAGTGCGGTGCAAAGCAAAATTGCGGTAGCTGTTATCTTGCACCAGTTTGGGTCCGAAGTACTCGCTCGGATTGCCTGGATATTGCCCGATGGGGCGGTTTGACTGTTGGGCGCTTGCGGTAATGCACAGCAAGGCTATCAATAATAATGTGACTGGATTTTTCATAATCGGTCTTTGTTTTATTCAGCAAATTTAAAAAATATTCGGCAAAGAAGGCTCAAAATCAATGATATTTTCCTAATTTTGCATCAATCAATAGACTTGGCAAGAAATGACGCTTAACCTTGACGCCCTCAATAATGTAATCACAACGGTCAATGATGCTCTGTGGACCTATCTGCTGATAGGTGCCCTGATTCTGTGTGGCTTGTATTTCACGATCCGCACTCGCTTTGTCCAATTCACGATGATTGGCGACATGTTCCGTCAACTCGTTGATTCGTCATCCAAGAGTAGCCAGAGGCATGTTTCCTCGTTCCAGGCGTTTGCTGTATCAATGGCGACACGTGTAGGCACAGGTAACCTGGCTGGCGTGGCAACAGCCATTGCTGTGGGTGGCCCAGGCTCCATCTTCTGGATGTGGCTGATAGCACTCTTCGGCTCGGCAACGGCCTTTGTTGAGGCAACGCTGGCCCAGTTGTTCAAGCGTCCGTCAAGTGAGTCTTTTATCGGCGGACCCGCCTATTACATCAGCCGCGGTCTTCATAGCAAGTGGATGGCGGGGTTGTTTGCAGTGCTAATCACCTTAACCTTTGGCCTGTCCTATAATTCTATCCAGAGCAACGCCATCTGTGGCGCGTTGGACAAAGCCTTCGGTTTCGATCCCTTGGTGGTGGGGTGCATCATCACTGCTATTGCCTTGTTTATTGCCTTTGGCGGTATCCATCGCATTGCCCACGTGAGCAGTGTCTTGGTGCCGATCATGGCCATCGGCTACTTCATCCTTGCTCTTTATGTTGTGATTACCAATATCAGCATGATACCTCATGTGTTTAAACTGATTATCGAAAACGCGTTTGGCTTTGAACAAGTGGCTGGCGGTGGCTTGGGCATGACCATCATGGTGGGTATCAAGCGAGGCCTCTTTAGTAACGAGGCGGGCGAGGGTAGTGCGCCCAATGTGGCGGCAACTGCCGATGTCTCGCACCCCGTCAAGCAGGGCCTTATTCAGGCTCTCGGCGTGTTTACCGACACCTTGCTCGTGTGCAGTTGCACTGCATTTCTGGTGCTTGTTAGCGGCCTGTACACAACCGAGGGCCTCGAGGGCATCCAACTCACACAGGCTTCACTGGAGTCACAAGTGGGCAGTTGGGGTACGATATTTGTGGCGATCGCGCTTTTCCTGTTCGCTTTTAGCAGCATTATCGGCAATTATTACTACGGCGAGGCCAACATCCGCTTCTTGACCGACAAGAAGTGGGTGCTCACGGTATTTCGCATCCTATCGGGCGGTGCCTTCGTTTTTCTGGGAGCAGTGGCCAGTTTCGACTTTGTGTGGAACCTCGGTGACCTGTTTATGGCTCTTGTCACCCTGTGCAATTTGGTCGCTTTGGTGTTCCTTTGTAAATATGCCTTCAGATTGCTCGAAAACTATCGTGACCAGAAGCATCGAGGCATCAAGAACCCCGTCTTTCATCGTAGCGACCTCCCCGAGATTGCCGATGAACTTGACGCTTGGGAGTAAGTTATATCGTCAGTGTCAATTTTTATCGTGACAGGAGTCACCTCTCAATGTAAAAATAAATGAAAGGATTAGTCATAAAGAATACAGGCAGTTGGGTTACCGTGCGCCTTGAGGACGGTGCTACGGTAAACTGCAAGATGCGCGGTGTGTTACGCCTCAAGGGGATGCGCTGCACCAATCCTGTTGCCGTAGGAGACACTGTACAGGTCGAGGACAAGGGTGGTGACGCTCCTGTAGTGGGTGCCATCGAGCCGAGGCGCAACTACATAATCCGCCGCGCCAGCAATCTCTCCAAGGAGTTCCAGATCATTGCCGCCAACCTGGACCAGGCTGTGCTTGTGGTTACACTGACCAATCCCGTGACCAGTACCACCTTTATCGATCGTTTCCTCGCCACAGCCGAGGCCTATCAAGTACCAGCCGTGCTCGCTTTCAACAAGGTGGATTTGCTTGTTACCGAAGAATTGCGTGTAGGGCTCGACGAGTTGCAGGCTCTCTATCAGTCGATTGGCTATAAGACTATCGCCTTGTCGGCTGCTACTGGTGAGGGCGCCGATGCGTTGAGGGATATGTTGGCCGGTAAAATGTCGTTGCTTTCGGGCAATAGTGGTGTGGGCAAATCGTCTATCATCAACCTGCTGGTGCCTGGCGCTCATGTCAGAGTGGGTGACGTGAGTCAGACCCATCACAAGGGCATGCACACGACCACCTTCAGCGAACTGCTGGATCTTCCAGGCGGCGGTGCTATCATCGATACTCCTGGTGTCAAGGCCTTTGGCACGATCGACTTTGAACGAGCCGAAGTGGCACATTATTTCCCCGAAATCTTCAAGGTATCGAGCGATTGCCGCTTCAATAACTGCACCCATACCCATGAGCCGGGGTGCGCCGTGCGTGACGCAGTGGAGAATGGCGACATCTCGATATCGCGCTATACCAGTTATCTGAGCATCCTGGATGAGGACCCCAACAACAAATACCGCAAGCCCTTTTAATAGCGATTGGTGGTTATTGATTAGAGAGAACTAACAACTAACAACTAACAACTAACAACTAACACCTAAAACTCAATTCATTACGATCCGTAGTATGGTGTGCGGCCTCATGGAGCCGATGTAATTGTTGAGCCGTTCTTGTGTCAGGGTAGGGAAGAGGCGTTGGTAGCCGCCAATGATGTCGACACCCAGTGCACGCATCTGCAACGCCTGTAGCCAGAAGTCGTTGGTCTTCAATGCCAAATCATGCTGATGGCTGATGCTCTCCTTCATCTTGTTGAACAAATCCAGACTGACACCCTTGTCAAAAATGGCGCTGGCAGCGTAGTCTGCCCATACCAGCATACTGTCCCTGTCGGCTGTGTTGGTTTCAAACTCAAAGTTAATCATCCATCGGTTGTTATAGATGGACAAATTGCCATCGGTTGCCACATCATAGGTGCCGTGCTTCTGGTGCCGCAAATAGGTGAGCAATGCGGTGCCCACCGACTCGCCTACCAGATCAACCATGAATTCATCGTCAAAACTGTATTTGGTATCACCCATGATGCTGACAAATACAGAGGTCTTGGGATTGCGCATCGGTGTTACAAAGAAGTTGTCCACCTTGCCGGTTGCCATCGCGGGACGATAGGAAATGTCGTTTTCCCTCACGCCATTGTCGGGTAATGATGCCAGATATCGCCTGATGAGCGGCCTCACCTCATCCACCGTAAACGATCCAACAATCGAGAATGAGTAATCGCCCGCATTGGCCACGCGCTGGCGATACAATTCCAGCACGCGGTTGCCATCCAGCAGGTCCACTTCCTCGGCTTTGAGATTGCGGTACATGTGATTGCCCTTATAGATGGTGCTGCCGATAGAGTCGCTAAAGATCATCTTGGGATTATAACTGGATTGGGACAACTGTGAACGGATGCGGGTCTTGGTGCTCTGATATGCCTCCTGATCAAGACTGACATCGGTGAAGTACAGGTAACAAAGTTGCAGCAGGGTCTCGAGGTCAGCGCTCTGACAACCGCCGCTCAGTTGCTCGTTGGCATCGTTAAGGATAAACGACAAACCCAGTTGGCGGCCGCTCATCATGCGGTTGAGTTGGTTGATGGTATGACCGCCCAGTGCACAGTTTTCAATCACTTGGTCCATCAGACGCACGTTCACATCGGCCGTGTCACTATATGCCCATTCGCCGCCAAGGCTGAAAGCGTTGAACAGCACCTCGTTGTTCTTGAAGTCGGTCGGTTTGAGTCTCACCGTAGCGCCGTTACGCAGGGTCATGGTGGTGATTCCGCTGGCCTCGTCATAGGTCTCGTTGATAATCGCTCCCATTTTGGGCTCCTTCTCAATTAACCGATCGCTTGCGGTCATGTCGGCGTAGGGTGTCTGGGGCGTGTTCATGATGCGGCCATAGTGGGCGATCACATCGCGGGAGGTGGGATAGCGGCTTGTGGTCCCTATCGATTGGGGACCTGATATCAGAACGCTCACATTGTCTTTGCCTGCGATCGAGCGCATATATTCGTTTACCTCATCGCCTGTAATGCGTTGTGTCTCATCGATGAAAATCTGCATCTCGGTGCTGACGCCTAGGATGTGGCCTCCATTTTCGAAGTGATCGATACATTCCTCGACAAAGGTGCGGCTCTCGTGTTTGCCAACTTCTGATAGTTCGTCTTGGTATCTGGCCACGTTGTTGCGCTTAGCCCGTTCCAACTCTCCTGTGGTGAATCCATGTTGTACCGCTTGCGCAACAAGGGTGGTAAGCGAGTCTAGCCCCTCCTGTGCGCGTCCCTCTTTCACGATGTCTACGAGGGAGAATGCCTTGCGGCTGCTGGCAACCAGAAATTGATGGTCATAGACCGCTCCGTAGTCCAGTGGCGAATCTTGCATGCGGGTCATCTCGCTGATGCGGTCGTTAAGCATGCCTTGTACCAGTCTAGACAACGCTTGCTGATGCACTTGGGTCATCGTGTTGCGCTGTGCCCAAGGCAAGGGGTTGTGTTCAAACATCAGATAAACCATAGTGCTTGAAGCCTCAGGATCGGTGTTCAGGGCATAATTCACACCATTGTGGTCGGCCACAAGTTTAAATTTGGGATCGGGATCAGGTGTGTCGCGTTTGGGGATTTGTCCCATGATGCGCTTGACGCGGGATTCCATGCTGTCGATGTCAAAATCCCCCACAAGCACCACGGCTTGTCGGCTCGGGTCGTACCAGCGCCGATAAAACGACATCAACTGCTTATGGCTGGCATGGCGCACCACAGTCATGTCTCCGATAGGAATGCGGTAGGCATAACGGCTGCCAGAGAGCAAGATGGGAAAAGTGTTCTCATACATGCGCATGGTTTGGTCGGCATGCATGCGCCATTCCTCTTGGATCACACCTCGTTCTTCCTCGATGGCACGGTCGTCAAAGTTCAGTTCGCATGACAAGTCCTTGAGCATCAACAAGACGGTGTCGAGCAGTTCCGCACGATCGGTGGGTACATTCGAGATTTGGAAACGGGTATCGTCAAAGCCTGTCGACGCATTGATGTCACGACCATAGGACACACCGTTGTTCTGCAGGATATCGACCATGTCTATGCCTGGAAAATTGCGTGTGCCCTGGAATGCTATATGCTCAATCATGTGGGCCAGACCGCGCTCATCCTCGTCTTCGACCAGCGAACCCGTGTTCTGCACCAGCCAGAACTCGGCCCTGCCCTGAGGCTGCTCATTGTGACGGATGTAATAGGTCAAGCCGTTCTCCAGTCGTCCAATCCGCAACTCCGGATCTATCGGCAACTGTTCTTCCCGTGCCTCCGTCACCTGAATCACAGCAACCAATACAAAAGCCAGCAATAATATCCTCATCATTTCTATTGTATCCTTTAATATCCAACGCTTAGCGTGCCTACTTACGGACGCGTATATCCCCCACATATGTTGTTATAGTTGTCATCAAAACCATTGCGGTTATATGTGTGAGTTGCTTGTCAGGCGAACAGGGACTGTTTTTCGGGATTGGCGATGACGGTGTCGCTGGTCACTACACAGTCCAGCGGGCGGTCGTGTGATTCAACAGGCACTTCTTCAACCAGTTGGAAGTCGCACACCACACCGATTGTAGGGCAATCTGTAGTGCTCAGCAGTCTGTCATAGAAGCCCTTGCCGCGACCCAAGCGGTTGCGTTTGCCATCAAGAGCCACGGCAGGAACGATGATGAGTTCCAGACATGCGGCCTCGACGGCATCGCCCACGGGCTCACCGATGTGGAATTTGTTGTTGTCATCCAGGCTCTGTGCACCATGGTAAGGCACGATTTCCAAATCATCGCCCTTGACTCGAGGCAGGTAGATGTTTTTCCCGTCGGCAAGCCATTGATTCACACTCTCGTGTGTGGGTAACTCGTCGGGCAGTGACCAGTAGCACAGGATGTGCCGGGCCTGTTGCCATACGGGCATTGCCTTGATTGTGTTAAACACCATATCGGCCTCTACCTCACGCAGGGCTACGGGAGTGATTGCCTTTAACTGCTTGATCTGCTGTCTCAGTTCTTTCTTTGTCATTTTATCTTAAATACGATGCTATGTCTTGAATAGTGTAGATATATCGACGCAAAGGTAGCGTTTTTTCAGATTAATGATAGAAAAGTAATGTTAAATAGTTGTTAGTTGTTAGTTGTTAGTTGTTAGTCTTTAGTTTCTTTTAGTTTTTAGTGACAACTACACAACTGCTCACCCCATTTGTTAATTATTACAAAAAATGACTGCATAGGGTTTAGTAAATCGGTAGCCGGGTGTCTTATAAGATGACAGACTTTGTCGAGAATCAACATTATATTAATAACAACCAACATCATTCATTTTATCATGAAGAAAACGATCATCACACTCGTGTGCCTGCTTTTAGCCTCTTCGGCGGCAATGGCTCAGAAGACATTCAGTTTTGGCCCTAAAATTGGTGTAGACTACACGCACTACTGGGGCAAACACACCTCCCATGGCGGGAAACTTAACTATCAGGCTGGCCTGCAGATGGAATACCGCTTTAACGGCAAGTTTGCTCTGGCCCCCGAAGTGGTGTTTGCCGCACAAGGAGGCAAATACGATTTCGTGAATTATGATAAAACTTACCCTTCGCAATATGGACGTTATACCCGGCCGGCTAACTATCACATCAATTACATCAATCTGCCGGTTATGTTCAAGTATTACATGACGCCGTCGTTGAGCATTGACTTTGGTCCTCAAGTAGGTTTTAATGTGTATCACAAGGTCACCATTGGCCAGGACCCTGAGGGCAAAGTGGCAAAAGAGACCATGAGCCTGAAGGAGAGCACCCATGACGTCGACTTTGGCTTGGGTCTGGGACTGACCTACAACTTTTCCGATCATGTCTTTGTTCAGGCACGATACACCATGGGATTGACCGACGTTTTCAAGAACATAGTATTTGAAACGGAAGGCGAAACGGACTTTTTTAAGCATCATACCAAAAACGGCAATGCCCAGATATCCTTTGGCTATCGTTTCTAAACCATCTTTTTATTACAGTCTTGCCATGCTCACCGAGGTTCTCGGTGGGCTTTTTTTGTCTCATCATATATGGGATTACTCACCAAAACGGTCGAAAAACGTCTTGTGCGATAGAAAATGCCCACATGGGTATTGACATAGGTTGAGCGTTCTAGTATTTTTGTACTGCCATACTGATACAGAATTAAAAATCGAGAAAATCATCGTTTGGGGGTTTAAAAAATCGGTTTCTGTGTGTATATAGAGTGTATGACAGACAGAGAAAGACATATCGAGGGGCTGTTCAGGCAGCATTACAGCGCGATGCATCGGCTGGCTTACCTGCTGTTGCACGACGATGACGACAGCAAGGACGTTGTGCACGACGTCTTTGCCAAGTTGCTTGTGGAACAAACGGAACTGCGTGAATCGACCGTCCTGCCTTATCTGTTGTCATGCGTGCGCAACCAGTGCTTGAACGTGATGCGTGACCGCCGGCTGCATGCCCAATTGCAGCAGTACCTCATTCCCGACACGGTAGTGGAACAGACATCGCCCGAGGACCTTGAGCGCGAAATTGAAGTGCTCAGCAAGGGCATCGATGCTCTGGTGCCGCCTGTGTGCCGGGAGGTGATACGCCTGCATTTCCATGAAGGAATAGCCTTGACCGAGGTCGCCCGTCGCCTGGGCGTGAGCCACACCACCATCTACAAGCACCTGCACAGCGCGCTCCGTCAATTACGTCAAACGCTTAAAAGAAATGAGGCGTTATGAGGGCGGATGCCAACTAAAAACTAAGAACTAAGGACTAAAAACTAAGCAGCAATGAACAAGACCGATTTACTTTTCCAGATGCTGGAACAACCCGAGCGTTACAGCGAGGCACAATGGCAAGAGATCCTTGCCGATGACGAGTGCCGTGAACTTTATACCCTGATGGCGAAAGTCAAGAGCACCGCCCCGTCGCCCGAGGTGAGCGGCGAGACCATCGATGCCGAGTGGCAACGCCTGACCCAGTCACAACGTCCTCGCGCAGCCATCGTCCCCATGTGGCGCAAGGTGGCAGCAACCGCCGCTATCGCTTTGGTCCTCTTCGGAGTCTCCTATGCTGCCGTCAAGACAGGCTTCTTCGGTCTGCAAAAGCAGAATACAGAGGAGACCGCCGCTGTCAAGACTGAAGCCCCTGCCGTCACCGCCGACGCTACTCCAGAGGCCATTGAGCAAGCGACCGACACGCTAACGGTCATGGCCGAGACCCGGCTTTATGATAACGTGCCGCTGGAGCAGATCCTGAACGAACTCGCTGCCTATTACCACGTTAACGTGGAATACCGCAGCGACGATGTTCGCTCGCTGCGCCTCCATTACGAGTGGGAGCCCGACTATTCACTCGACATGGTCGTGGACATGCTGTCCCATTTCGAGTCGCTCAACATCTATCGTGAGGATGGCAAACTCATTGTTGAATCAGCACAGGAGGGCAAGTGATGAAGAGACTATTTACCATGATCCTATTGCTGTGCTTCCTGGCAGGCATAGCACACGCGCAGCGCATTACCCACAATTTCCAGAATGTGTCGATGAGCGACGCGCTGAAGTACATCCAGCAACAGACCGCCAACCACAAGATCGTGTTTATCTACAACGAACTGGAGGACTTCACTGTTACCACCAGTGTCAAGAACAAACCTGTTCCTGAAGCCATTAGACAGATTATTGGTTTCTATCCCATCCAGATGGTCCTGGGTGAAAACAACGATATCTATGTGGAATGCATTCACAAGACCGAGCACCACCTCAAGGGCACCATCGTCGATGAACAAGGCCAGCCATTGGCATATGCAACCATTGCTATTCTTAACCCTGCCGACTCAACGCTGCTCACAGGAGGCGTCAGTAATGAGAGCGGTCGCTTCGTGATTCCTATTGAGGCCCACCATGTCATCGTGAAGTGCAGTTTTGTCGGCTATCGCACCTACTATCGAAATTGCGAGGCTGGTGATATAGGCACAATCCAAATGCGACCCGCTGAGTATATCATCAACGGTGTGACGGTAGAAGGTACCCGTATCATGAACTATGTGGATAAGTCAGTCCATACCTTCACTATTGAGCAAATAAGGCAAGCCCGCAATGTCCGTGACCTGCTGGAACACGTTGAAGACCTGAAAATCGATCCGGTGAGCAATAAGATTCAGCGAATGGACGGCGGCAGCGTGAAGATACTGATCAATGGCGTAGCAGCATCAGACATTGACTTAAAAGGCATTCCTGCAGACAAGATCTCAAGGGTAGAATATTACAACATTCCACCAGCCCGCTATGCCGAAGCCGGTACACTCATCAACGTGATTACCAAGCGGATGGAGACTGGCATCAATGCAGGCATCGAGGCAAGTACAGCCTTCACGACGGGCTTTACAAACGATGAGGCCTACCTGAACCTGACTTCGGGCAACCATCAGTTTTCACTCTCTTATTCGTTCAACATGAGAGACTATTCAAAGCGCTTTGGTAAGCAGACTTACGACTATACACTGCAAAGGCACCTTCCCGACGACGCAGCACCAGCGTCTCCTGTTCATTACAACTATCAAAAAAAGACCCACGACAAATTCGGCTATACTTGGAACGACCCCGTCATTAAGTACACCTACAACAAATCTGACGATATAGCGGTACAGATTGTGGCAACTCCCCACTTCAGCCACAGGCATAGCGATGGACAGAGTGATATCCATAACACATCAACACTCAACACCTCAGTTGCGGGGAAAGGCGAATTTGGCAGCCGCATGAACACATTTGGTCCAGACCTGAACGTGTATGTCCAGAAAACGCTGCCTAAAAATCAAGAACTGTCGATCGACCTCGTGGGCACTTATTATCACAACAGCAGAAAGAACTGGGCTGAGGAGACGGCCGTCAGCGACGGTGAGGTATGGCTGTCAGACAACCAAGAGCAGCAGAACAACAAGTACTCCTTTATTGGTGAATTGGCTTATACTAAGAAATGGGAAAAGGGCAACCTGAGCCTGGGCTATCGCGGATCGTTCGGACGCTCGAATGCCACCATCAGCAACGTGCTTTCAGGCTATGAAGACTATGAATACTCATCTGCCAGTTATCAGCACTATATGTATGCCGAGTATAGTGGCAATCTCGGAAAATTGATGTACCGTATCGGTGCAGGAGCCACACAAGTGACCCAAGACAATACTGATGCTCACGACTCTCATTGGCTCTTCACACCAAAACTCATCCTGAGTACTAATCTATCAAAGACGATGAGCCTTCAGTGGGTTACCTCGTCAAAATCGAATACGCCCCCTATCTCACAACTCAGCAACAATGCCAGCCTCGTCATTCCTGGAGTGCTGAGAATTGGCAACCCGTATCTGAAAAGTTATAACACTTATCGGTCAGAATTTATCCACAAGTGGAACCTCGGCTGGCTACAGACCCAAGTTGGACTATACTATTCATATTCCGATTCTCCGATCAACCGCTATTATACCCAGCAAGAGATTAACGGCCTGCAATATATTGTGGGCACGAACGAAAATGCCAACTATAGCAGTGATTTGGGTGGGTCATACCTGTTGGTCATTAGCCCCTTTAAGAGTCAGGTGCTGACGGTGGTCATTCGGGGCTACGTCTCTCGTCAAACGGTCAGTAGCCCCATTATCGGACACTACCATCATACGTGGGCACCGCTCTACTATGCCATTCAGTTCCGGAAGGGCAACTGGGGAGCCTCCTATGTAGGGAACATCGTGTCAAAACGCCTCAATGGATCCACACTGGATGCCGGCGAGAACAAATCTCACCTACATATTTTTTGGCAAAACAAGAACTGGCGCATCTTCGCCGCTGACTATTGGATTTTCACTCGATCACGTTATTCAGGCTATAGCATGCCAACAAGTATTCTGCAAAGTACATACAAGACATGGATTGATGACAATAAGTCAATGTTTGTCCTCGGTTTCAGTTACGACTTCTCTACAGGTAAGAATTACAAGATTAGTCGAAAACTACAGAACAAGGATTCCGATACAGGCAGTTTCTAATTTATACTTGTAATTTCTATACTATGGTCAGCCGAGGACGAAACGATAGGCCTGTTTCTTATGTGCCTTGTGAAAAAACACCCTTTTGGGTATTGCAGGCTCCTACGCTTATCAATAATTTTGCATTGAGTAAAATGGCATCTAATGTATAACTATCAAATAAACATAATATTATGAGAAACGTATCAATTATACTGGCGTTGCTGATCGCATTGCACTTGAATGCAGTGACGTCAATCCAGGGAAAGGTGGTAGATTCTCAGAATAATCCTCTGCCTTATGTCAGTGTTGTTCTACAAAATGTGCAAGATTCTTCCTATGTATGTGGCGTCGCAACGGATACAGAAGGTTTATTCACCTTGCAAATACAGGAAGATATAGAGTACACATTGTTGTTGTCGTATATGGGATACGAAAGCATCAAAAAAGTCTGTAGGGCAGGAGATTTGGGCACTATCGTCATGAAAGAAGATTCAAAGATGCTTGATGAGGTCGTCATAGTAGCATCCAGAACTCAATACGATGCCCGCGGGTACATGGTAAACCTCCGTTCATCGGCAATAGCAAAAGGTAAGCAAGCGCCAGATGCATTAGCCTTTCTTCCTGGCGTCAGCAAAGAAGATGGCGATTATAAAATCAACGGTTTAAAGGTAAGTGAAATCTATGTGGATGGTGTCAAACTCACATCATCAGATGAACTCAAGAACATACCTGCGGACATCATAGATAAAGTAAAGGTCAACTATCTTGCAGGAGCGAACCAAAATGCAGCAAGTGCAGGAGGAACTATTGAGATTACATTACATAAGCCATCAGAAGGTAGTTATTACGGATCATTGTGGGGTGGTGCAGAATATGAACCTTCATTCGGTTTCAGCAACGAAAACCTCGGTGGTCTAATCTACTACCGATACAAAAACCTGAGCATCTATGATAACCTCTCATTGGATTTCTTCCAACCAGAAGAGACGGCAAAGCAGTCAATCTGGGATCCGACCAACAATATGCGTACAGAAATCGATGAAGAGGTAAAAAATAAATGGCATACTTTCAGAAACCGTTTGAGTCTAACCCACAACATCAACGATAAGAGTTATTTGGGAGGAAGTTACTACATCGCGACCAACAAGACCAAGACCACTACTTTAGACAAGGGCGCGACTGGTCTTTCCAGTGTGGATGCAAGAAACAGTTATCTTATTCAAGAAGCAACATTGAAATACAATACGTCCTCCCTTAGCCAACGTGGAACAACGTTGGAAATGATTGGCGACTATTATAACCGCCAGTCTGATAACAAGTCAAACTATACTTATGCCCAGAATCCGTCAAGCACGTCGGAGGATAAAACCACGTTGAACATGTATAAGTTTTCGGTGGATCTGACTGACCCTCGCAGTCAAAAGCTGGTTTGGAAATATGGCGCATCATTACAATACATTACGTCAGAATATACTCCAATTGTTGGTGGGGTTGACGGCTCTGAGCGATTCCAAACCAGCCAAGTTGCAACACGCACGAGTGGCCTGACCCCACTGGTATATGCGTCAGCTATGGGACAGGTTTGGAAGATTCAATACAATGCAGGTGCCAATTTTCAATTGAACAGGATATGGTATAAGACATTGGATGACGGCGAAACATCTACAGATACACAATGGGGCATTAATCCCACGGTGCAGTTGATGATGCCATTAGGGGGCAATGGCAAGCACGCTCTGATGCTTAACTACAAGCGTACACTTGATAATATACCCTATTCCGCTATCTCTTCTACCATTCGTTGGACAGATCCATATAACTACACTGTCGGTAATCCCGACTTGAAGGCCCAAACAGTAGACATGGTCATAGCAGGAGTGTCCATGTTCCGCAACCTGTTGAACCTGAATGCAATGTATGCAAGGGCAAGAAATACTATCCATTGGGAGACCAGGCAAAGCCCTGCTGCCCTCGATGTGTTCTATATAACCCCTATCAATCTGCCAGCTCAGAATTCGTATGGTGTGGGTGCTGAGGTGAATTGGAGCCCGGTAAAGCCATGGACGATGAAATTGTCAGGACGTTATGAGATTTGCCCTGAAGATCTAACCTTAGGTGGTGTTTACTATGATAAGACGAGGCTCCGCCAGTACTATGCTATGTACAACACATTTAGTTTTCAACACGGTTGGGGTGGTATGCTGAACATCAATTATGAGCCGACATGCAAAAATTACGACCGCACTTATTATACCGTCTGGAATGTCTACGGACAAATATATAAGTCCATGTGCAAAGACAAGTTACAGTTGACGCTTACTTTCAACGCTCTCGGCGATCGTCGTAAGTATGACAGGCAGGCCAATGGCTGCAAGATCACGTACGACTATACCACGCCAGTCCAAAGTATCGGCATCTCTCTGCAATGGAAATTCTCAGGCGGCAAGAACCAAAAGTACAATGTCGTTAATAATAGTTCGCAAGACTACGAAGAAATTAAAGACAACATCAATTAGCCCGCTAACAAGTATGGCGCACAGTTCCGAAAACTTTTTTGATGAAAAAAGTGGCGTTTCGGCTTGTGGTTCAGGAAATTATTTGTACCTTTGCAGTCGCGCTTTTCGGGAACGTGTCCGAAAAGGCTGTTTA
>ONQS01000038.1 GCA_900320055.1 uncultured Prevotellaceae bacterium | reverse complement strand
AAAGATTGGTATCTGGCAGATGAACTACTCTGCAGATTTCTATTTCAACAACCGAGACTTAGAAGCCATCGGCATCAAGCATAAGTGGAACGGACTTGGTACCTACTTTAATCTTGACAATACATTATCACTGCCACACTACTGGTTGCTAAACATCAGAATGGAACTGGAGCCCTACAATGAGCAGGGCTGCTCGCAGACGAAGGCCACAGGTGGAATAGACCTCCGGCTGAGTCGTCAGTTCCTCAAAGACAAGAGTCTCAGCGTAGCCATCTTTGCCAACGACATCCTTCATACCCGCTACATCGAGATGACGGCTTACGGAGGTATCAATGTCCGTACCCAGTTCAGGGAGTATCGCGATACCCGCCGCATCGGCATCAACCTCTCATGGAAGTTCAATGCCACCAAGAGCCGCTACAAAGGCAGCCATGCCGGACAGAGCGAGCGTAACCGCCTCTAGTCAACGATATGCAAGAAATAGCTTCAACATATCACCCAATGCAATCCACCCTCTCACCAGCGACAGCGAGAGGGTGGAAGATGGGTGTTGCTCAAATGCTATTTGTCACCATAATGTCCGTAGGCGGTGAAAACAAGCACAATGACTTCAGTATCTTGAATTTCGTAGACCAATCGGTGCCTCTTGCTGATTCGACGGCTCCATTGGCCCGAACGGTCACCAGCAAGTGGCTCGGGTTTACCCGTTCCCGTTCGTGGATGCTCATAAAGTTAACCAATGAGGGTGATGGCTTTCTGATAAGCCTTTGGCTCATTAGTAAGCAGGCGTTTCAGGTCTTCTTCAGTTTGGGAGCAATGATTACATTGTATTTCATAGGCTGCGGATGTGTCGGTCCAACTCTTCAATATTGGTAAATGAGCGGCCCTTGCCATCAGTTATTTCTTGCTTGGCTTCATCCAGACGAGCAAAAAACTCCTCTTTTGTCATCTGTGAATCTTCTTCTTGCTTTTGGGCTGCTAGTTTTTTCAGATACCTTACAGCACGTTTAAGCAGTGCTTCGTCTTCAGCTATCACTCCCATAGCACGATATATTTCCGCGTTTAATTGTATTGGTGTCATAATAGGAATGGCTTTGATTATGAATACAAGGATACTATTTTATTTCATCTCAGCAAATATTATTCCAACAAAACGGCATTTAGAGACATTATTACAGTAAATGGTGTAAAAAGAGACGGTCGCGGGTGGATGCACCTGCGACCGTCAACATGAGGTTTTTTCTGGGTGTTATAATGATTGTTAGTATTTTTAGTTTTTAGTCCTTAGTTGTTAGTTGTTAGTCGTTAGTCCGTTGGCGGATGCAACTATTAACTATTAACTATTAACTGTTAACTATTAACTCTTAACTCCTAACTCACTTAATGATTCCCATCTGCTTGCCGATCTTGATGAAGGCGTTGATGCACTTGTCGAGGTGCTCACGCTCGTGACCGGCCGATACCTGCACGCGGATGCGTGCCTGGCCCTTGGGCACAACGGGATAGTAGAAACCGGTAACGTAGATGCCTTCCTTCTGCAACTCGGCAGCAAAGTCCTGAGACAGTTTGGCGTCGTAGAGCATCACGGCGCAGATAGCGCTTTGAGTCGGCTTGATGTCAAAGCCTGCGGCAATCATCTTGTCGCGGAAGTAGTTCACGTTGTCAACCAACTTGTCGTGCAAGGCATTGCTCTCCTTGAGCATCTTGAACATCTCGATGCTGGCACCCACGATGCCAGGAGCGATGCTGTTGCTGAACAGGTAGGGACGTGAGCGCTGACGCAGCATGTCGATAATCTCTTTGCGGCCAGTGGTGAAACCGCCCATAGCGCCGCCAAAGGCCTTGCCCAGCGTGCCGGTGAACACGTCGATGCGGCCATAGATGTTATACTGCTCGGCTACACCATGACCAGTCGGGCCAACGACACCTGCCGAGTGTGACTCGTCGACCATCACCATTGCGTCATATTTCTCAGCCAGGTCACAGATCTTATCCATGGGGGCTACGTTGCCGTCCATCGAGAATACGCCATCCGTTGCGATGATGCGGAAGCGCTGCTCTTGAGCCTGCTTCAGGCACTCCTCGAGTTCACCCATGTCGGCGTTGGCATAGCGGTAGCGTTTGGCCTTGCACAAGCGCACACCATCGATAATCGATGCGTGGTTGAGCGAGTCGCTGATGATGGCATCTTCGTCGGTCAGCAGGGCCTCAAACAGACCTCCGTTGGCGTCGAAGCACGAGCCGTAGAGGATGGCGTCCTCGGTGTGGAAGTAGTCGGCGATGGCTGCCTCCAGTTCCTTGTGGATATCGCTGGTACCGCAGATAAAGCGAACCGACGACATGCCGTAGCCATGGTGAGACATGGTCTCGGTTGCGGCCTTGATCAGGCGGCTGTTGTCGCTCAGGCCCAGGTAGTTGTTGGCACAGAAGTTGAGTACCTCGTCGTTGGGCTTCACGCGGATGTCGGCGCGCTGCGGAGTGGTGATGATGCGTTCATTCTTGTACAAACCGGCAGCCTGGATGTCGGCAAGTTCCTTCTGGAGATGTTCCTGGAATTTTCCAAACATGATTAAATCTATTTTAAAAGGTTTGACATTAATAGTATAAACTTCTCTCTTATTTTTGACTACAAAGGTAGTGCAAGTCGAGCGGAGTGCCAAACAAAAAATCTCTTTTTTTGTTTGCAATCCCGAGACGCCGCCTACCTTCGCCGCAGGCAACGGTTGCAAGTCGAGCGGAGTGCTCAGGGCGAAACTAGTCGTTGTCGGCGCTCGACGGCACAGGGCCCTGGCGCAGCGGTGTGTAGGCCTGCTGGCGCTCCTGAGGTAGAACCTGCTGTTGTTGCTGCTGTGCGCGACGGCGCTTGCGCTCCTCGGCCCGTAGGCGTCGTCGCTCGCGGGCGCTGATTTTCTCGTCCTCGTCCAGCAGGGTTTCCACTTCCTCGCGTTGGTCGCCTTCCCTGCCTGCGTCCAGACGTTTGCCGCCATCGAGAGCATAGAGTTCATACTGCTCGATGATGTTGATGAGTTTGGCAGGATAATTGGCGTCTTCGGCATAGCCACAGTCTCTGAGCCCCTGCGCCCAACTGCGGTAGTCCTTCACGTCAAACTCATAGAGAATGCTGTAGCGTGGACCTTTGAGGAACTTGGCGTGATCGATAAAGGAGTCCTCGGGGGCGCCATACACGCGATAGCCCACCTGATTGAGCGAGTCACAGCGGCCATACACCTCGCCCTTCCAGTGATAGGCCTTGATGCCGAAGTGGTTGTTGGCCTCGATGGCCATCTTGCTCTGACCCACGTAACTCTCCAGCAGACCCTGTGCCAGCGTGATGCTGGCTGGCACGCCATAGTCGCGTTCAGACTGCAGCGCTATCTGCTTGTAGCGGTCGATGTAGTCCAAATAGCGCTGATGTTTGGTCTGCGCCGATGCAAAAAAGGCCGAAAACACGGCAAAAATCAAGCAAAATTGCAATATTCGCTTGTTTATCGGAAAAAAATCTATAATTTTGCGTTGCAAGTTAAAACTCATATTCTTTTTATGAACGAAAAGAAAATCACCACAAAGGTAAGAGTTTATTCTTATAATGAACTCACTGAGGAGCAAAAAAAATTGGTGGACCTCGCTCGGGAGGCTACCGGACATTCCTATTCCCCCTATAGCCAGTTTAAAGTCGGTGCCGCGCTGATGCTCGACAACGGCGAAGTGTTTATCGGTGCTAATCAGGAAAATGCGGCATTTGCAGGCATCTGCGGCGAGCGCTCTGCCCTGTATGCTGCTGGAGCACAATATCCGGGCGTGCCTGTCAAGACTGTGGCCATCACTTCCTATACCCGTGGCGACTTTGTCGAGGAGCCAACGGCCCCCTGCGGCGTGTGCCGCCAGGCTTTTCTCGAATTTGAGAAAAACGGCCATCCCATCGAACTGATACTCGCTGGCAAGGAGAAAATCTATGTGATCGACAGTTTCAAGGACACGATGCCGCTGTCGTTTACCGAATTCTGATGACGCTAACAGGTGCCTGCTAGGGCGCGTCTGTATCATCACCCACAAGAGAGAAATGTGTGTGCCTGCATGTCGATGGCACGCATGTTTCTCTTGTTATATCCTTATCCAAACCCATCCAAACTCATTACAGATGATTTAAAACTTAAAACTAACGACAATTAACTGAAAACTTTATACTAACTTTGCAGGTTGTATTCTAGAAAACCAACAATCAATCAAGATATAATGAAGCAAAATTTTGACAAAAAACTGATTGGGTCGCTGTCGCTGGCCGACGTGATCCACTTTGTGATTGCGGTGATCACATTTGCCGCTATCTCGTGGATTTATTTCTATCCCAATGACGTCAATGGCGACGTCTTGCAGCAGAATGATGTCATGCAGGGCATAGCCAACTCCCATGAGACTAACCAGACCGAGATGCAGACTGGCGAGAAACCGCTGTGGACCAACGCCCTCTTTGGCGGTATGCCCACGTTCCAAATCGCCCCGTCCTACAAGGGTACGACCTACCTCAATCCTGCTTCGGCCCTGTATCGCTTGGGCTTCCCCACGCCCGTGAGTTGGGTCTTTGTGCTGATGCTGGGATTCTTCCTGCTGATGCTGGCCTTCAAGGTGCGGTGGTACTATGCTGTGCTGGGCGCCATCGGCTACGCTTTCTCCAGTTACTTCTTTATCCTGATGGGCGCAGGCCACATCTGGAAACTGATGGTGCTGGCCTATATCCCACCCACCATCGCAGGCATCGTGTGGTGCTACCGTGGCAAGTATCTGGGCGGTATGGCTGTAGCGGCCTTCTTTGCCGCCTTGCAGTTGGCTAGCAACCATGTGCAGATGACCTACTACTCGATGTTCCTGATTGTGCCACTGGTTATTGCCTACCTGGTCAAGGCCATCCGCGACAAGCAGGTGGGCCGCTGGTGCATCGCAACGGGTGTGCTGGCTGTGGCTGCTGGATTGGCCCTGCTGGCCAACTCACCCAACCTGTACCTGACCTATGAGTACTCCAAGGAGACCATGCGCGGAGGTCATAGCGAACTTACCCCGCAGGGTGATGACGCCCTCAACGCCAAGCCTACCAAGGGCGGACTCGACAAGGACTACATCACGCAATGGAGTTACGGCAAGGACGAGACTTTCACCCTGCTGATCCCCAACGTCAAGGGTGGTGCGACCATCAAGCCTGAGCATGGCGATAGCCGCACGCTCGTCTTGAGTGAGACCAAGCGGGCCGAGAAACTTGCCAACACGGGCGAGATGAGCCAGCAGGATGTTCAGATCCTGAGCCAGTTCCCGCAATACTTCGGCGACCAGCCGATGACCAATGGCCCCGTCTATGTGGGCGCCTTGATCTGCGCTCTGTTCCTGCTGGGTTGCCTGATTGTCAAGGGACCCGTCAAGTGGGCCTTGCTTGTGGCTACCATTATCAGCATTCTGCTCTCGTGGGGCCACAACATGATGTGGCTCACCGATTGGATGATCGACCACTTCCCGATGTATAACAAGTTCCGTACGGTGGCCTCGATACTTGTCATTGCCGAGATAGCAATGCCCATACTGGCCGTGATGGGACTGCGTGAATTGTTCAAGACTCCCGACGCATGGCGCCGTCATCGCTTGCCGTTGCTCATCTCGTTTGGCCTGTGTGCCCTCATCTGCCTGCTGACAGCCTTGTTCCCAGGCATCTTTGGACACTTCTCGGCCCAGGAGCATGAGATGCTCGTCGAGTCGGGACAGATTCAGCAGTATCCCACCGTCGATGCTGCCATTGCGGCAGTGCGAGGTGCGCTCGTGAGCGGGGACGCCTGGCGCAGCCTGATCGTGATAGTGCTCGGATTTGTAGCCGTGATGGCTTACCTCAAGGGCAAACTCAACGAGATGGCCGCAACCCTGCTCGTGGCAGCCATCGTGCTGGTCGACATGTATGCCGTGAACAAGCGCTACATCAATGCCGACACGTTTACCTCACGCTATGATCTGCCTGAGCAGACGTTCACTCCGCGTCCTGCCGACCGACAAATCATGCAAGACAAGGACCTGAACTACCGCGTGATGGATGTGCAGCACTTCGGTGAGGCCATGCCCAGTTACTTCCACAAGACTATCGGTGGTTACCATGCTGCCAAACTAACGCGCTACAACGACCTGATCAACAACCAGATCGCTAAAAATAACGTGCAGGTGCTGAATATGCTTAACACGCGATACGTCATCGTGGATGACCAGACGGTACAGCGCAATCCCGAGGCCTTGGGCAATGCATGGTTTGTGGATTCGCTCACCTATGTCAACAATGCCGACGAGGAGATGGCCTTCCTGGACAACTTCAACCCTGCCACAAGCGCCGTTGCCGATGCCAAATTCCGTGAGCATCTGGGCGAGGCCAAAGCAGTTCAGCCTGGTGACACCATCTATGAGACTTCCTATGCCCCCGACCACTTGACCTACAAGAGTCACAGCGCCGCTGGCGGTCTGGCTGTCTTCAGCGAGATCTATTTCCCCTGGGGCTGGAATGTAACAGTCGATGGCAAGCCCGTGGAGATGGGACGTGTCAACTATGTGCTGAGAGCCTTGCAGTTGCCTGCCGGTGACCATGAGATCGACTTCAGGTTCACCCCCGATGTGGTGAACAAGACCCAGACCTGGGCCACTGTCGCCGTTATCGTCATCTACCTGCTGATGTTGCTGGCCCTGAACTACGCCCTGTTTGGTGACAAGTTGTTCAAGAGAGGTCAGGACCATGTAGCGCCTGACAAGGATTAGTGACTTGAATCGCCTCAAGAGATACTGGACCGCTTGGAGCCGCCACCACCGCAGTGGCGGCTTCGGCATCCATTCCCCCTATGCCTACCGCTTTGTGCGCCATGTGTGGCGTCAGCCCCTGCCCTATTATGCCTACGAGGGACTGCATCAGTTGATCGGCACCGTTCGAGGGAGCACGACACGGGAGCAACGCCGCCAGATCGACCTCATCGGCGAGCGCGAGGCGAGGCTGCTGTTCAGGGTGGTAAATTTCTTCAATCCCGGGCGCATCCTGCAAGTGGGTGCGGCAACAGGCATTGAGAGCATTGCCATGATGGAGGTGAATCGCGACAGCCGCCTCTACCTGTATGACCCGCAACTGGAGCATAAGCCCTTAGCCGTGCGCGTGCTGCAGTCGCAATTGCATCGGGTGGAGTGCTATGACGATATAGACGTCGCGCTACACGATATGCTGGATGCCAGAGATGGCTGTACACTGGCACTGGTTAATGTTCCGGTCGAGGCGCCGGTGCTCTATCGACTGCTGGACGAGCAGTGTGTACTGGTTATGCGCAACCTGGATCGCGACCAGACTATGGCCGCCTTGTTCGAGGGGTGCCGCTCCCACATGTCGATGGGGCAGACCTACACTAACGGCAAGGTTGCGATACTGATACCCAATCACAAATTGCAGCGTGAGGATTTCCTGTTGTGGCTATAGAGGCGCGCGAGTGCGTGAGACTGGTATTGAGAGCGACAATTCTTCTATCAAATGGCGCACGAGGCTTGGACCAATCGGTCCAAGCCTCGTGCGTTGTTATGCTGCTCTATTGATTACTTAATAGGGCGGGTGGGCATCTTGGGACGAGCAGGCTGCTCTTTGGGGTCCTGTACACCGACGGTCTCGATGTCAAAAATCAGGGTCTCGTTGGGCTCGATGCCGCGGTTACCCTGGGGACCATAAGCGAGTTCGCCGGGGATGACAACGGTAACCTTGCTGCCGGGCTTCATCAGTTGGATCATCTCGGCGAAGCCGGGGATGACTTGCTTCAGGTTGAAGGGCACGGGGTTCTCACCGCTCTTGTCAAACTCCTCACCGTTGATGTGACGGCCTACGTAGTTAACCTTAACGATGTCGCTGTCGCTGAAGTTCTTGCCCTCGCCACCTTTGATCACCTTATAGGCGATACCGCTCTTGGTGAAGGTGTAGTTCTTGTCGCTCTTGAGTTTGCTCATGTACTCCTCGCCGGCCTTCTTGTTGGCGATAGCCTTGGGAGACTGCTCCATAGCCTTGTTCAGCAGAGGCTCAATCTTGCTCTGAAGAGCCATCATGTCTTCCTGTGCCATGGGGGTGGTCTTCATAATGGCCTCACGCAGGTGCTTCATGAAGAGGCTCTTGTTGATAGGCATACCGCACTGTTGCTCGATGCCTGCATAGAGTTGGGCAATCTGCATACCCATCTGCAGACCGGCCATGAAGTTCTTGCTGGTGTCGGCGTTGGCAATGTACTCCATACCCTTGAGGGCCTGCTCCATATTGATGGTGGAGTCCATGCCGCGCAGTTGCTGGCCCATACCGGCGCCGTAGAGGTCACCAAATGCCATGCTCAACGAGTCCATAGCCTCGCTGTGGCCACCTGCATTGCTGTTGCAGCCCATAAAACCAACGGTCATCAGACCGGCTGCTGCAATTGCTAAAATCTTCTTCATAATAATAAAACTAGTTTTTTTAAATGAATTTTAAATGTTGTTATATTAAAGTATTTTTTGTCTGTCTGTCATGCTGCATCACTGCTTCTTCACCACCTTGATCAACTCAACGTCAAAGATGAGGGTGGAGTTGGGAAGGATGTTGTCGCCAGCGCCCTTGGAGCCATAAGCCAGTTCGCTGGGAATGAACAGCCTGTACTGTGAGCCTTCGCTCATAAGTTGCAGACCCTCGGTCCAGCCGGGGATGACTTTGTCCAGGGGGAAGGATGCGGGCTCGCCGCGCTCCACGCTGCTGTCAAACACGGTGCCATCCAGCAGGCGGCCAGTGTAATGAACAGTCACGGTGTCGGTGGGGCCGGGCTTGGCACCATTGCCCTCTTTCAGTACCATGTATTGCAATCCGCTGGTGGTTTGCACCACGCTGTCGTTCTTGGCATTTTGCTCCATAAACTCGCGGCCCAGGGTCTTGTTGTCCTTGATCTGCTGGCCATAGTCAGGAGTGGCCTGGTCGGTGCTCTCGCTGCTGGTGTTGCCACCGCAACTAGCCATGCCTGTCATCATCAGAGTGGCGATGGCCGTCATCATGATCTTCCTCATCGTCAATATCAGGTGTTAATGTGTGAAACGGAATACAGCCGATCGAGTTTGGATCACTTCTTCTCGACCTTGATGAGTTGAACGTCAAAGATAAGCGTTGAGTTGGGCTGGATGGGACCAGTGCCGTGGGGACCATAAGCCAGATTGCTGGGGATGAATAGCCTGTAGGCGGCACCCTCGCGCATCAGTTGCAGACCTTCGACCCAGCCAGGGATGACCTGACCGACAGCAAAGGTAGCGGGCTCGCCGCGCTCCACGCTGCTGTCAAACACGGTGCCGTCGATCAACTTGCCGGTGTAGTGTACGGTAACCACGTCGTTGGGACCAGGCTGCAGGCCGTCGCCCTCTTTTACGACCTGGTATTGCAGGCCGCTCTCGGTGACTTTAACGCCCTCGACGCTTTTATTCTTTTCCAGATACTCGCGACCCAGACGCTCGTTCTGCTCGGCGCCTTCCTTCTCGAGATTGGTGAAAAATTCGGTGACAATCTGCTTTGCTTCGTCAAAGGTCATTTTCTGTTCTGCACCTTCAAAGATGGCTCTCAGACCATCTGCAAAGTCGTTGATATCCAGTTTCTTGATGCCGGAGCCAATGAAGTTTCCACCCATGCTCAGGCCTAATGCGTAACTCAATTTGTCCATTGAAAAATATTCTCCTTTTTGTAAAAAACGGTGCAAAGATAGTGATTTCCTCGATAGGGGTGCGCCTTTTTAGAAAAAATTTACTATTTTTGCTTTCACATTATATAATATCCATCTGTTAATCCAATAAACCAATGACTATGAGCAAGAAGAAATTAGTGATTTCCAGTGGCGCCGGCATCAGTGCCGAGAGTGGTATCAAGACGTTTCGTGACGCCGACGGACTGTGGGAGAATTATCCCGTGATGGATGTGGCCAGTCATGAGGGATTTCTGCGCAATCCGTCACTCATCCATAAGTTTTACAACGAGCGCCGGATCCAACTGCAGGGCGCTGAGCCCAATGCCGCTCATCTTGGACTGGTCGAACTTGAAAAGGATTTTGACGTGCGTGTCATCACCCAGAATGTGGACGACTTGCATGAGCGCGCCGGCAGTGCCAGTGTGCTGCACTTGCATGGCGAGTTGATGAAGGTGCGCTCGCTCAGGCGTGAGGATCGCCTCTACACGCTGCCCTGCGACGAATTGAGCGACAAGGGGCTGGAAACCAGCGTGGACACGCGCGACCCCTATGGCGACCCAGTGCGCCCTCACATCGTGTTTTTTGGCGAGGCGGTACCCAACATGGAAGCCGCGGCGCAGTTAGCCCACGATGCCGACATCTTTGTCGTCATCGGCACATCGCTCGTGGTCTATCCGGCTGCTGCCCTGATCCAATATGTGAGACGTGGGGTGCCCATCTACTACATTGATCCTAAACCCGCATCGGTGCCCGATTGGGTTCACGTCATCCAGAAACCTGCCACACAGGGCGTAGCCGAACTGATTGATATCCTGCGCGGTTAACAACGTGGCGCCTCGTGACCGATGAATCCGATAGCCACACGACTGCTCAATCAGCAACTCATCTGCCCGCAATTCAGCGATCCGGCCGATGTGGTCTGCCAAATGGGGGCTATCCAGGCACAGGAGTACCGCATGATGCGTTGGGCTGTGGCGATGCGCACCAGCAAGCCGTCGTCCAAGGCTTTTAAGCAGGCCTATGATAGTGGGCGGATTGTCAGGCTGCACCTGATGCGTGGCACCTGGCAACTTGTGGCAAGCGAGGACTATTGGCCCTTGCTGCAGTTGTGTGCCCCCAAGGCAAGGGCGGTGATTCGCGGGTGGATGCGGAGCAACCGTGTCAGTATCGGGGAGGATGAGGAGTCCCGCATACGTGAACTCCTGGTCCAAACGGTTGCCGACAAGGGCAGCGTTGTCAAAGATGATTTTGTCAGGACGTTGGAAGCCAAAGGTATCCGCATGGATGATCACCGCTTGTCTTACCACTTGCGCATGGCTGAGTTGTCGGGCACCTTGTGCAGCGGTGACTTATTGCCCATGAAGGCTACCTATGCCCTCACTAGCGAGAAGGTGGGACCGTCGGTGATGGCCGACCGCGACGAGGCCCTGCTGGCTTTGACGCGCAAGTATTTCCAGAGCCGCCAGCCCGCGACACTCGAGGACTTTGTGTGGTGGTCGGGGCTGAACATCGGCGACTGCCGCAGGGGCATCGACATGTTGGGCGATACTATCCACAGGGAGAAATGGAAAGGGCACGATTTGTATGTAACCGACGGCTGTCGCACCCGTGGCTTCCGCAAGGGCCGTTATCTGCTGATACCGCCCTATGACGAGTATCTGATCAGTTACAAGAGCCGTGACATCGTGCTCTCGCTCGACTATCGGCACAAGGCGCATAACAATAGCGGCATCTTCCAGCCCGTCATCGCCCGAGACGGAGTGATCTGCGGCAACTGGGCTCCATTCAGGGCCGCTTTACAAGCCGATTTCTTCCTGGGGGAGCATAGCGACGGTGTGGAGGCTGAATGGTTGCGATACCATCACTTTCTGACCAAGTGACACTGGATTAGGATTGCGCTTTTGCCATCAGAGAAGAATCCTTCATAAAATTCCCCACTCATTTTCTGCTGAAACAAGTTGGACGAAAAGCAAACAAGGGGTAACCTCGGTTGAGGTCTCCCCTTGTTGATACTGCTATGTGACAAATGAGTCTAGTCCTTAAACTTGATGATGGTATCCTCGCCAGCGCGTATCTCTACAATATCCTGGTAGAGCAGGCGCTCATTTTTCTCGCGGATCATCACGCGGCGTTTGCCCTGTTGTGCGCCATAGCGCATGCCTTTGACCTCTCCGTCAACAATCTGGGCAGTCGAGGCCAAGAACGTCTTGTCCAGTCCCGATACGTTGACCCACAGGTCATCGTACTGCAGTCCTGACTCACTGATGAATACGAGATAGCCAAAGGTCTCCTTGGTCTGGTAATCCTTGGCCAGTTTGTAACTGTTGGCACTGCAACTGGTGAGTAACAGGCAGGAAAAGAGGCTCAGGGCGCAAAAGAACTTTTTCATTGTCGTTAGGGAATTGTTAGGGTTTACTTGTTGATGCCAAACTTGATGCGCAGTTTCTCGATCATGTCCTTGGTCATGGCGTCGAGGTCATACTCGGGCTTCCAGTCCCATTCCATGCGCGCGCAGGTGTCGTCCAACTTGTTGGGCCAACTGTCGGCAATGCCTTGGCGCAACGGGTCGACCTGATATTCCATCTCGAACTCGGGGATATACTCCTTGATCTTCTGATAGATGCACTCAGGGTCAAAACTCATCGAGGCGATGTTAAACGAGTTGCGGTGCTCAAGACGCGTCGGGTCGGCCTCCATGATCTCGATGGCGGCGCGCAGAGCGTCGGGCATATACATCATGTCCATCAGCGTGCCTGCGGCAATGGGGCAGACAAACTTCTTGCCCTGTACAGCGCTGTAGTAGATGTCGACGGCATAGTCGGTGGTGCCACCACCCGGAGGAGTGACATAACTGATCAGGCCGGGGAAGCGCACCGAGCGGGTGTCAACGCCAAACTTCAAGGCGTAATAGTTGCTGAGCAACTCACCAGTAACCTTGGTCACACCATACATCGTGCGAGGCTGCTGGATGGTGTCTTGGGGGGTGCCATCCTTGGGCGCATTGGGACCAAACGAGCCGATGCTGCTGGGGGTGAACACGGCGCAGTGTTTCTCTCGAGACACTTCCAGCACGTTCATCAGGCCGTCGATGCCGATGTGCCAGGCCAGTTGGGGCTTGTTCTCGGCAACGGCACTCAGCAGTGCCGCCAGATTGTAGATGGTGTCGATGTTATACTTGTCCACAACGGCGCCAATCTGGGCAGCGTTGGTGATGTCGACAATTTCCGAGGGGCCGCTCTCCAGCAGTTCGCCTTTGGGCTCAGCGCCGGGGATGTAGCCAGCCACGACGTTGCCTGTGTAGATGCCTCTCAGTTTCATAGTCAGTTCGGAACCGATTTGTCCCGTTGAACCGATGATCAGGATATTTTTCATTGTTCGATCGTATAAAAATATATTCAGGTTTATGTCTGTAAATCGTGGCACAAAAATACACCAATTCTCATAATTGTGCAATAATGGCCCGAATATTTTTTCTAATCATCCTCTAAATGAAAGTATTGCTCTCCAGGATAGGTGCGCATTTGCCCTGTGAGGGCAGGGATTTACTGCTTGGCGCTGCCTGTGACTGTAGGTGCAGCGGCAAAATAATCAGGCGGGCCTTTATTTTTCGGTATGAGATTATTATTGTACCTTTGTCGTCGGATGACGACGCTTCGTTACATATTGGCCGTAGTGGCATGGCTGGCGGTGTCGCTGGCTGCATCGGGGCAAGAGATGCCGGCCGATACGGTCGCATGGCCCGACTCGACTGTGCACCTGAACAAGTTCCAGCAGTTTAAGGAACGCATAAGGGTGCGCATCGACGAGAAGTTGAATGAACCCTATGATACCATCCGCGACAGCGGCTACTGGTGGCGGGCGATGAAACACGGCAAGGTGGATGTGACAGGCAAGACCATCCAGTATCCGAAGTTTCTGCGGTTTGCCTGGAGGCTCTATAAGTGGGGCGATAAGGCGTTCAACAGTTACGATTCGGCCTATGTCGTGGGCACGGGCAAGAACTGGAAACTGATTCTCAGTTCCAACAACTGGGTGGATACCTATGACGGAGAGCCCTTTGCCAACTCCAGGGCATGGATGCGCAGCAATCTGACGTCAAACATCGGTCTGCAACTCTCGTTTATGGCTGTCAGCGTGGGATTTACTGTGGGTCTGAGCGACCTGATACATGGGGGTACAAAGTCCAAGAAGGTGGATTTCTCTTTCACCTGTGCCCGATTCTCGGCCGACGCCTATTATATGGAGAATGACAGGCCTGTAACGGTGATATTCAAGGATAATTCCTCGGGCACTAAGATGACCTTTCGAAACTTTGGCGGGTTTCACCGCATGTCCTACGGTATGAGTGCCTATTACATCTTCAACAACCGTCGGTATGCCCAGGCTGCCGCCTACTGCTTCTCGAAGTATCAGCGCCGCAGTGCGGGCTCGTTGATTGCGGGCATACGTCTGCTGCACCGCGATATGTCGCTCAATGTGCAGGAATTGCCCGATTTCGCACGTGAGCAGTTTGCCGAGGATGACGAACTGCCCCGCTTTCTCTACAACGACTATTGCGTGATGGTGGGCTATGGCTATAACTGGGTGCTGGGCAAGAAGTGGTTGCTCAACCTCACACTGGCTCCCTACACGGGCTATCGCCACATGATCGCCACCCAACACGAGGACCGGGCCTCGGACTGGTCGATGAACTTGCGGGCCCGCATGGGTGTTGTCTATAATCACAAGCAGTTCTTCATGGGGCTACAGAGTTATGCCGACATCCATCGCTTTAAGTCCGAAGAGCATAACTTTTTGGGCTCGGTCATCGACTGCACGTGGATGGCAGGCATCCGCTTCTAGGGTGATATGATCGGCGGCTCATATCTCCTTTTTTGATGGTCGCGTCAGTTTCCGCAAATGTGGTATATATTTCCGTAATTCGTTTAACTGCCTATGATTCAAATAGGACTACCTTTGCCATGAGCAAAATCAAGTGTAATAAACAGTATGAGAACATTTCTTTTTATCATGGCGATTGTTATGGCGTGCTGCTCGTCGATGGGAGAGAGCAAAGCCGCAAGTGCAGATGAGGCTGGCAAGGTGCTGGTGGTGTATTATAGTTATACGGGCAATAGCCGTCAAATCGTGCAATCCCTGACTGATCAGATCGATGCCGATGTGATGGAAATCGAGCCTGCTGAAAAGGGGTTGCAATACGAGGCCAACAACTATGCCCTGGGTATGCAATTACTCAATGCGATAAATGCCACTCCCGATGCCCCCGACAGTTATCCTGCAATCGATCCGGTGTCGATAACCGACTTGAGCGGTTATGACAATATCATCATTGTCACTCCGTTGTGGTGGAGCCAGATGGCTGCCATCATGCAGACCTATCTCTTCAATTATGGCCCTCAGATGGCAGGCAAGCATGTGGGGCTGATTGTGTCAAGCCATTCAAGCGATATTCCACAGGTGGTGCTCGACGCCAAGCGTCTTGTTCCTGATGCCGTGTGGATGGGTGATGCGTTGTGGATCAAGGCCAGCAACCATGCCAATCGCGCTGCGTTGATCAGCAACTGGATAGCCTCGCTGGACTTTGCCCAGGGCCAATCCTCAATGGATGATAAACTGTACATTACCATCGATGGCGTGACGCAGTCGGCTACGCTCGTCGATAATGCTGCCACCCGGGAGTTGATGACTAGGCTTCGGGTGGCTCCAATCACGGTAACGCTCAATTCCAGTGGCGGCTTCGAGATCTGGGGCGCGCTGGGCTTTGCGCTTCCCACAAGCAATGAGCAGGTCGATGCCCAGCCTGGCGATATAGCCCTGTACAATGGCAGTAACATCTGCCTCTTCTACGGTTCAAACTCCTGGAGTTATACCCGCCTGGGCCATATCGATGACTTGAACACAAGCGAGTTGAGGACATTCCTCAAGGCTGGTGAGAGCAATATTGGCGTAACGTTGTCGCTCGCGCCTGGGTCACCCGTAAAGCCGGGCGACGTTAATGGAGATGGCGAGGTCAACATTAGCGACGTGACCGCATTGATCGACTTGTTGCTGAGCGGTGAAACAGGTACCGAAATGGCCGATGTCAACAACGACGGTGAAGTGAACATCAGCGATGTCACGAGCATTATCGATATGCTGCTTGGCGGTGACGTGTGATCACAGTCCGCTAGTCGCGATGCGATAGCGGTCAGGACACGAAAGAGGGCGCTTGGTTGGTCAAGGGCTCTCTTTGCTATACTGCGTTGCAGATAGGCTGCGACTTGACAAAAAATGAATAAATTCTTTTGTTCTGTCCTCGACTTGCATTATCTTTGCAGTTTAGACAAACCACCATTTTGTAATCCAATGAGTGACAAGTATATCGTATCGGCGAGAAAGTACAGGCCCTCGACGTTTCGCAGCGTAGTGGGCCAGCAGTCGTTGACCCATACCCTCAAGACGGCGATTGCCAGCGGCAGGTTGGCGCACGCTTACCTCTTCTGCGGCCCGCGTGGCGTGGGCAAGACGACGTGTGCCCGCATCTTTGCCAAGACCATCAACTGCGAGCATCCCACTGCCGAGGGCGAGGCCTGTAACGAATGCCCGTCGTGCAAGGCCTTTAACGAGCAGCGCTCCTACAACATCAACGAACTCGATGCCGCGTCCAACAACAGCGTGGACAACATCCGCGACTTGACCGAGCAGGTGCGCATCCCACCGCAGACGGGCCGTTACCGCGTGTTTATCATCGACGAGGTGCACATGTTGTCACAGGCTGCCTTCAATGCCTTCCTCAAGACGCTGGAAGAACCGCCCGAATATGCCATCTTTATCCTTGCCACCACCGAGAAGCAGAAGGTCATCCCGACCATCCTGTCGCGTTGCCAGATTTATGATTTCGCGCGCATTACCGTGCCCGATATCGTCCAGCAACTGCAGTACGTCTGTGAGCAAGAGGGCATCGACGCCGAGCCTGCGGCCCTCAACGTCATCGCACAGAAGGCCGACGGCGCTATGCGCGACGCCCTCTCCATCTTTGACCAAGTGGCCGCATCCACCGAGGGGCATATCACCTACCAGAGCGCGCTCGACAACCTCAACGTGCTCGATTATGACTACTACTTTAGGCTTGTCGAGGCCTTCTTGGCTGGGGATGTCAACCAATCCCTGCTCATCTACAAGGAGATACGTGACAAGGGCTTTGACTCGCAATTCTTTGTCAATGGCTTGGCACAGCACCTGCGTGACCTGATGGTAGCCAGCACGCCCCAAACCCGCAAACTGCTGGAGATGAACGACGAGGTGGCGCAGCAATATGGTGTGCAGAGCGCTAAATTGGCTCCCGCATTCTATTACCGCGCACTGGATCTGTGCAATACCTGTGACTTGAATTACCGCAACGCCAGTAGCAAGCAGTTGCTGGTGGAACTCACGCTGATCAAGTTGTGCCAACTGGTGCAGGCCCCGCAGCCCCAACAGGCAGCGCAACCTCCTATCCAAAAGATGGCTGCTCAACCGGCCCCGCAGCAGCGCCCAGCCAACGCCCCGGCCCCGCAGCAGCGCCCCCCAGTGGCCAATGTTCCCCCTCAAGCACCGCATCCTGCTGCCCACGCCTCAACTGCCGCACCCGTTCAGCAGCAGGTCCCACGTCAGGCACCCCAAGCGGTGCCCTCATCTAGGCCAAAGGCCCAACCGATGGGCGGTGCTCCGCGCATCATGGTCAATGTGCCCAACAAGCCCGCAGCCCAGGCAGCGGCAGCCTCGGCGGCCAGCATGCCTCAGCGCACACAACCCTTCACCACCGAGCAGATGCAGGCCGCATGGCAAGGTTACATCAATCAGCATCCGCAGGAGAGGGCCTTGTGCACCACCATGTCCTATGCCATTCCGCAGGTGGGCAATGATGCAGAGCACTATGTCGTGATAGTGGGGAGCCCTGCCGAACTCAAAACGGTCGAGGAACATCGCGAGGCGTTGATGCGCTTCTTGGGTGATGCCCTGAAAAATGACCGCTTCGTGCTGGACGTGAAAGTGAGCGAAGTCCCCATCGACACGCCTAAGATTCTCTCGCCCCGCGAGGTCGTGGAGCAGATCAAGCAACACAACAGCGGCTTCAACCAGTTCCTGAAAGACTTTGAACTAGGCTTAGCCTAACCCCGCCACATTATCCGGACGGGCACGGCACTATCATCATATAACACGCTGCCATCAGGTGATTATCCGATGGCAGCGTGCGGTTTTCTTGGGGGTTAGGGGAGGGTGTTGATGGTGGCGGCTTTGACGGTGAAGAAGTTGTCGCTGCCATTGGTCAGCAGCCTGTATTCGCTGTGATTGCCCCATGAGGCAGGCTTGTCCTCGATAGCAGTGTCCTCGCCTGTGTCGTTGTCGATGTATGGAGCGATGCGCTGCTGCCATGAGCGGATGCGTGCCTGTGCCGACTGGCGGTCGATCAGCGCCTGGCGCGCATCGACCATCTGCTTGAGATAGGAGATGTATTTGGCTCTGAAGTCGTCAAACTTGAGGATGCGGGCAATGAGGCGGTTGTTGTCGCTGCCCCAGTTGAGCGGGCTATGGCGGCCGGCGTCGTCCTGAACACCGCATCTCAGGCTTGTGCCCAGCGTGTTGTCGTAGTCATAGGGGATGAAGAAGAACTGGTAGTCTGTCAGTCCCGTGCCATTGAAGTAGAGGTAATAGTTGTTGGCGTTGTTCCAATAGTCGTCCCACATGCCCACGGCGACATTGACGGCATAGGTCTTAAGCAACAGGTCCACATCGGTGACCTGCTGGATCCATAGGTAGAAGTCGTTGTCACCCAGGCCATTGATCTTGTTCATGAAGTCGGCCAACTGTTGGCGGGCATTCTGGAATTGGTCGGTCTGGGTCTGGAGCGTGTAGGCGTGGCGATCATCGCTGTCATCGTCATACCAGATGTCTCCGTTGGGATTGTTGAGGCCCGCCGCGGCATTGCGGCATTTCCACAAGTAGCCGTCGCTGGCTCCGAATCGGGCTTTGCGGTCCTTGACGTAGCGCTTGTCGATAGGCTCCATCATCTCATACACGCCATAGTATGCCTCGGCGGCATCGCCCTCGACATGGATCCACAAGCGGCAATAGTGGTCGCGCACAGCGGTCCACACGCCAGCACGCTTGAATAACTCGTAGCAGAAGATTTCACGCACATAGGCGGGATCGTCTTTGAACCACTTGAGGTGCAGTTTGCGCACGCCCTGGATGGTGTGATTGTCATCGTCGACATATTTGCGCAGGTTCACGCCGAAGTGGGCGTGATGCCAGTCGGTGTTGTCGGGTTGATGGGGTTGGCCGAATGAGCCCTCAGGCCTGCGGCGCGAAGTGTTGCCCTTGAGCCGCAGACCCGCATTGTCGATGATGGTGGTTTCGCCATCTTTGACAAAGGTGACCGTGGCGGTGACATATTGGGTGGTGAAGGCATTGTCATCGTAGAGGGCGAGCAGCCTGTTCCACTCGTCGAGGCTCACCGACAGGTGAATCTCGGGTATCGTCTCGTCGTCCCACACATAATCATATCCCTGCTTGTCGCGCTCGGGTAGGGTGCCTCCCAGCAGATGGTCGATCAGGGCGTTAACATCCACGATATTGATCTCGTTGTCCTGATTCACGTCGCTCCGCTGGCGGGTGTCGTAGTTGGCAAAGTCGCCCAGCAGGATGCTGATGATGGCGTTGATGTCGGCGATGTTGATTTCGCCGTCACCATTGGCATCGCCGCGTGCCAGGCTGAATGGGTCGGGAGCGGGAGGCTCCTGGTACTCGGAGATGCTGAATGTGGGCCCCGACAGGTCGAAGGTGAAGGTGTACTCCTTGCCGGTGCCGGTAAACTTGTAGGAGTGGTTGTTGTTGGCCTTCTGAGTCGTGTAGGCATGACCTGTAGTGACTTCTTGGCTGCCATTGCCGTTGGGACCGTAACGATAGTTAGCGTTAAACACGTTCCAGTCGCCGTTTTGCCCGTCGGCAAAGACAAACCACACCGTGCCGCTGATAGCGGCAGTCAGAGCGTAGGTGCCGTTGCCCTGATCGGCCATTTCCACGCCATTGGCCGGATTCCAGTCGCCGAATGGCTGATTTCCGACCATATATATCGCCCCTCGTGCTGGCAATACCGCCAGCACGAGCATCACGATAGTCCAATAGTAATACTTATTCATCTCAAATTTTGGTCTATGGCGATAAGCGCCTAGAGGGGGATGTAACCATTCAATAGCGAGTGTGCGGTCATATTACCGAGTCGTAATGATGGCCCATCCACTTAGTGCTCTGATTGTCAATCCTCGTACCAGGTAGAGTACATGAGGTAATTCTTGGCAATCTTCACGTTGATTTCGCTGGCCTGCTTGGGGTCGACCATCTTCTTGAACTTGGCGGGACTGCCGGCCCATAACTCGTGGGGGCCTACCTTGGTACCACCCAGCACGACGCTGCCGGCCGCGATGATGGCGCCCTCGCCAATCTCGGCGTGATCCAGTATCACACTGCCCATGCCGATGAGTGCCATGTCGCCGATTTTGGCTCCATGCACCACCACATTATGGCCGATGGACACGTCATTGCCGATTTCGGTGACGGATTTCTCGTATAGGGTGTGTATCACGCTGTTGTCTTGGATGTTGACGCGGTTGCCAATGGTGATGGTGTTGACATCGCCGCGCAGCACGGCGCCAAACCAGATGCTGCAGTCGTTACCAATGGTCACGTCGCCGACTACGACAGCATTGTCGGCCAGGAAACAGTTTTCTCCGATTTTGGGCTCAAAGCCTCTAACTTTCTTGATGATTGCCATTATTTAGTTTTTAGTTCTTAGTTGTTAGTTGTTAGTTTTTAGTTTTTAGTTCTTAGTTGTTAGTTTTTGGTTTTAAATTTCTTTGGTCTTGGCGGCGAGCCAAGCGGCTTCGTCAGCATTGAGCAGCGGGCTGATTCGGTCGCACACCATGCGGTGGTAATCGTTGATCTGGGCCACCTCCTCGCTGGTGAGCATCGTGCGGTCGATGAGTTCCAGGTCATAGGGGTACAGCGTGAGCGGCTCAAAGGTGAGGAAGTTACCGAAGTCCTCAGTCTTCTCGGCTTCGACCACGAGCAGCAGGTTCTCGGTGCGGATGCCGTATTCTCCGGTCTTGTACAGACCCGGCTCATTGCTGGTGACCATGCCGGGTGCGAGTTTCACGTCCACCAGGTTGGTGCGGATGCTCTGCGGCCCCTCATGGCAGCCCAGGAAATGTCCCACGCCATGACCCGTGCCGTGACCATAGGTCATCGCCTCTTGCCACAGCGGCATGCGTGCCAGCACGTCGAGTTGGCAGCCCGTAGTGCCCACGGGGAATTTGGCGCGTTGCAGGGCCAGGTGTCCCTTGAGCACAAGGGTGAAATCGTGCTTCTGCTGCGGGGTGGGGTTACCCAGGGTGATGGTGCGGGTGATGTCGGTGGTGCCGTCCAGGTATTG
>ONQS01000021.1 GCA_900320055.1 uncultured Prevotellaceae bacterium | reverse complement strand
TGGTGTTACCTCAAGTCAAGGCCGCTGGCCTTGTGCAGGCCTTCGACCTGCTTATCTAGAGCAACACAACGGCGTGCCCCAATGCGGAAAACAGGAAAAGACAGGGCCCAAAGCGATGCGTAGGGCCCTGTCTTTGTTATGCGTGCCGGTTCAAACCAGCCATGAAGTTTTAGTCGTTCCAGGTGCCTTTGAGCAACCTGTCGATGAGTGAGGTCACGTCATCGATGTTCACTTTGCCGTCCTTGTCGCAGTCGGCCTCGGGATTAGCCTCGGTGCCTTTGAGCAGGATGTCGATGAGTGAGGTGACGTCGTCGATGTTGACTCGAGCGTCGCGGTTCACGTCGCCACGGGCATCGCTGATGACCAGGGTCATGTTATCCACGCTGAGTTGGAGAATCCACTCTCCGGCCGGGATCTTAAATGCCTGGTAGTTGCTTGAAGTGAGGCTGAGCGTTTGATCAAGCATCTCGTCGGTTACCCAGAAGTCACCCTCGCTGATGGCACCGAAGCGTGAACTTGCGATGTCGTCCCAGCCGCCATTGTCACTATCGTTCTCAGAGAGCAACTTGGTAAATCCGAAGTAACTGAAACCGTCGTTCTCGCCAGCGGTGTGGATGTTAAGGCTGTAGGTGTAGTTGGCATTCTTGTCCATCTTTGCACCCACGTTGGGGAACCAGCCGCCATTGTCGTTGACCTCACCCAGGATATAGACGTCGCCTGTGTAGTGGGTCTCGCCTTGTACCTTGTTGACAGTGGCTTCCACGGTGTTGGTCTCGGAGTTGAACTCAATGAATACGTCATACACACCTGCGTCAGCGATATTGATGAGATAGTTGCTCTCGGGCCAGCAGGTGTCCCAGTTGCCATTCTTCACCACCTTGAACTCGATATTGCAGGGCTCGAGTTGAACACCTTGCTTGCTCCAGTGATAAACGCCAGAGTCGCTCTCGCTCATGATGTTGGCTTCGGCGGCAGGATTCCATTCCTCTCCAAAGAGTGCTGCCGGAGCACCAGCCACAACGTAGAAGTCATCGGTGGGCTCGTTCAGTTGGGCTTCGCAGTTGACTTCCTTGGTCTCCTCGTTGAAGGTGATGGTCACGGTGTAGTTGCCGTTCTCGGCAATGTTGTAGGAGTAGTTCTCGCTGGGATATGCCACGCTCCAGTTGTGGTCTTGAACGACCTTGAAGAGGAGTTCGCCAGCGGTGAGGTCCACACTCTTCCTGTAGAATCGGTAGAGGCCGTCGGCCAGCGTCATGTCGTTGTCGGTGTTGGTTTCGCTCCATGTGGTGCCAAACAGCGCCTCGTTGTTACCAGCCACGGTATAGGTGTGGGAACCGAGATCGGGAACCTCCTCGATCAGGATAATGGAACAATTAACCGTCTTGGTCGCAGCATCAAAGGTGATCAACACATCGTAATAACCCTTGACGCCTACAGTCTGGACGTAGTTGCTGGCGGGGTAGGCGATGTCCCAACTGTGGTTGGCGACAACCTTGAACTGGAAATCTCCCGCTGAGAGCAGAACGTGCTCCTTGGACCAGGTGTAGAGGTTGAGGTCATCGTCAAAGGTCATGTCATTGTCGGTGTTGGAGGGATCCCATGTGGTGCCAAAGAGCCCCAGGTCACTGCCGGCCACAGAGTAAACATCCTCGGTAATCGGTGCCACGTAACCGTCAATCTTGAACTTCATCTCGTTGAGATCAAATGTCACTGTGTATTCCGATCCAGTGCCGATAAACTTGTATGCGCCACTGATCTGGCGTTGGGTTGTGGTCCACTCACCGACATTCACGGTCTGATCGCTGCCTGTGCTGGGGCTAAAGCGGTAAGTGCTGTTAAAGACGTTCCAATCGCTGTCGAGGCCATCGGCAAAGCAGAAATACGCTGCTCCAGTGATGGTGGTCACATAGGTATAGGTGCCATCGGCATTATCGTTCATCTCAATGCCTTGGCTGGGGTCCCAGCCCTTGCCGAGAGGCGCGTCGCCCACGATATAGATGGCCGCATTAGCGCTCATGCTCACCATGGCAAGCATCATCGATAAGATAAGAGTTAATTTTTTCATGCTTAAATAAAGTTTAAAAAATGAATGGTTTTATAATAAAGTTGGTTTTTCTTGAATCGTCCTCAGTATAGGAAATTGCTCAAAATTAGCATAAATTTGTGCTGATGCGCAATGTTTTTGATGCGTATTCAGTGAATTTGTTATGCAAACGTTTGCACTGCCCACCGATGATGGTCGGCGGGCGTGTGATGGCCTGAAAAGGCGATATCTGTGATACGTAAAACGATTATCGGACCGCGTGGCCGATAAGTTCAAACGGCAGAGCTTGGTCGATATGCACCTGGGCAAAATCCCCAATGGTGAGAGGCTCGTCTTTCTGGATAAGCACTTCGGGATCGACTTCGGGGCTGTCCCACTGTGTGCGTCCCACGTAGTAGTCCTCGTCTTCGCGGTCAACGATGACGCGGAATCTCTGCCCGACCTTCTGCTGCTGGATGTCCATCGAGATTTCTTCCTGCAGGGCCATCAGTTGTTGCAGCCTGTCCTGCTTGACTTGCTGTGGGATGTCGTCGCTCAGGTTGTTGGCGGCCCATGTGCCGGCCTCCTCGCTGTAGGCAAACGCGCCCATGCGTTCAAATCTGGCCTGACGCGTGAAGTCGATCAGTTCGGCAAACTCCTTTTCGCCCTCGCCGGGGAAACCGACCATCAGCGTTGTGCGGATGTGGATGCCGGGTACCTCGCGTCGCAACCTGGCCAGCAGGTCTAGGGTCTCCTGGCGGCTGATATGGCGCCGCATGTTGGTCAGCACCTTGTCGCTGATGTGCTGCAGGGCGATGTCCAGATAGGAGCACACATTGTCTCGGCTGGCCATCACGGGCAGGATATCGTAGGGGAATTGGGTGGGGTAGGCATAGTGCAGGCGTATCCATTCCACGCCCTCAATGTCGGCCATGCGGTCGATGAGTTCGGGCAACATCATGCGCCCTTCCAGGTCCAAGCCATAGGACGACAAGTCCTGTGCGATGACGTTAAACTCCTTGACGCCATGCTCGGCCAGGCGCTTCACCTCGTCGAGCAACTGCTGCATGGGGACCGAGGTGTGTCGGCCCGTGATGAGGGGAATGGCGCAGAAGGCGCAGAAGCGGTTGCAGCCCTCCGAAATCTTCATGTAGCAGTAGTGACTGGGGGTAGTCAGGCAACGCTCGTGTGCCAGGTCGTCGCGATAGGCGTGCCCCAGGTCGGCCAGCAAGCCCTTCCAGTCAAACTTGCCGTAGAAGCGGTCGACTTCGGGTAGCGCTTCAACGAGTTCGGCACGGAATCTCTCGGCCAGGCAACCCATGACGATCAGGTTGCGTATCTTGCCTAGCCGCTTGGCTTCGCCCAGGCGCAGGATGGTGTCGATGGACTCTTGCTGGGCGTCGGCGATAAAACCGCAGGTGTTCACGACCACCGTTTCGGCGTCGATGCGGCTGCTGTTGTGGCTCACGCTATAGCCTGCGGCCTGCAGTTGACGCATCAGGTGCTCGCTGTCCACCAGGTTTTTGGAACAGCCCAGTGAGATGATGTCTATCTTGTTTTTCCTCATGCTTGATGATTTCTGGATGGTCTCAAGAGAATCCAGGGCATCTGATTACTCCTTGTTTACGCCGAACAGCGACTTGACAAACTCGCGTTTGTTGAAAATCTGCAGGTCGGTCATCTGCTCGCCCAGGCCGATGTACTTGACGGGAATCTGGAACTGGTCGCTCACGCCGATGACCACGCCGCCCTTGGCCGTGCCGTCGAGTTTGGTGATGGCCAGGGCATTGACTTCGGTCGCTGCCGAGAATTGCTTGGCCTGCTCAAAGGCGTTCTGGCCGGTGGAGCCATCCAGCACGAGCAGCACCTCTTGGGGCGCCTCGGGCAGGATCTTGCGCATGGTATTCTTGATTTTGGTCAACTGGTTCATCAGGCTCACGTTGTTGTGCAGGCGGCCTGCCGTGTCGATGATGACCACGTCGGCGTTTTGTGCCACGGCGCTCTGCACGGCGTCATAGGCCACGGCGGCGGGGTCTGTGCCCATCTTGTGCTTGATGACGGGGACTCCCACGCGGTTGCCCCAGATCTCGAGTTGCTCATCGGCAGCGGCGCGATAGGTGTCGGCTGCTCCCAGCACGACCTTGTTGCCGGCCTGCTTGAACTGGTAAGCGAGTTTGCCGATGGTGGTGGTCTTGCCCACGCCGTTGACGCCCACGACCATAATAACGTAGGGCTTGCTCTGCTCGGGCACGGTGAAGTCCTCGAGTTCGGCATTGTTGTTGTCGGCAAGCATCTGTGAGATTTCGTCACACAGCAACTCGTTTAACTCGTCGGTGCCCACATATTTGTCGCGCGCCACGCGCTGCTGCAGGCGGTCGATGATCTTGACCGTGGTGTCAACACCCACGTCGCTGGTTACAAACACTTCTTCCAGATTGTCGAGCACGTCGTCGTCAACCGTCGATTTGCCGGCTACGGCATGCTTGATTTTCTCAAACACACCCTGTTTGGTCTTTTCCAGCCCCTTATCGAGTGTCTCTTTCTTCTCGCGGGAGAATAATTTCTTGAACAGTCCCATAATTGCGTTCAGTTATTTGATTTTCTGCAAAGGTACACATTTTCTGGCGCTCCGATGGTGTGATAGGGCGTTTTTTTTGATTTATGCATAGGTTTCACTATCTTTGCACGCATCTAAAATCATATCTTGTATGAAACGCATTTCATTCTGTCTGATAGCCTGCCTGCTGCTGGTAGCCTGTGGATCCAAGCAGCAGGAACAGCCGCAAGCGCCCTCGGCGCTGGAGCGGGAGATGGCGGCGCTCTATGGCGAGAACAAGGTCATCGAGGGCGACTATCCCGATTCTCTGGCCGTGGAAGCGGCCAATGGCATCTTTGTGGGCCAGCGCGATGGCGCGTTGCTTGCATTCAAGGGGGTCCCTTACGCTTTGCAACCCACTGGCGACCGCCGCTGGCAGGAGGCCAGGCCTGAGCCCGACAGCCGCCTCGTGCGCGAGGCAAAATATTTCGGCCACACGGCCATCCAGTCGCGCAGCCAGGGCAACGGAGCCTCTCTCTATCCTCAGGGCGAGGACTGCCTGACCTTGAACGTGTGGACCGCGGCCAGTGGCATGCGCACAGCGCGCCGCCCTGTGATGGTGTGGATTCACGGCGGCTCTTATGTGAGCAACGGCACGGCCAATCCCCATGACTGGGGCGATAAATTGGTGAAAGCGCACCCCGAGGTCGTCATGGTCTCGATCAACTACCGTCTGGGGTTGCTGGGCTTTCTCGATCTCTCGTCGTTGCCCGATGGCAAGGCCTATGCCCGCAGCGGCAACCTGGGTCTGCTGGATCAGGTCGAGGCCTTGCGCTGGGTCAAGAGGAATATCGCGGCTTTTGGCGGCGACCCCGACAATGTGACCATCGTGGGCCACTCGGCAGGGGCGGGAAGTGTGTCGCTGCTGGCGAGCATCGACGAGGCACAAGGTCTGTTTCGCCGCGCCATCATGCAGAGTGGCAGCGTAGCCTTTACCAGCAGCCGTGAGGACTGCCAGCGCTTGACCCAGCGTGTGCTTGATGCCACGGGCGCCAAGACGGTAGCCGACCTGCAGGCCCTCTCCCAAGACGACATCATCGCCCTCAACGACAAGGTGGGTGAGTTCTACCGCTTCCCCGAGCGTGACGGCGACTTGATTCCCGAGGATCCCTACAGCCGCTTCGACGGCTTCAATGCGGGCATCGATATGCTCATCGGCTCGAATGCCGACGAGGCACGCTTCTGGATCGATGCCATGGGTGGCGAGGACAAGTTTGACGTGGCTACATGGCTGTGGGCCCGTTATATCACCCTGTCGCTCGACAGTGCCCAGCGCAGCAGTGCCAACCGCTTCCTGAGCGATGGTGATGTGGAGAACACCTCTTACAGTTCGCCATCAGTTGAGTTCCTCAACGAACTGATGTTCCGCGGACCTGCCATCGAGATGGCCCAGCGTCATGCCGCATCAGGCGGTCGGACCTATCTGTACACGTGGCTGGTACCATTGGGTGGTAACGATACCAAATATGGCGCATGCCATGGCGCCGAGGTGTGCTATGTGCTCAACACGGGACGGCAGATCAAGCATGGGGAAGCGCCCGACCCGCAGTTGGCCAACCAGGTGCAACAGATGTGGGTGAACTTTGCCACGACGGGCAATCCCAGCATACCGGGACACTACTGGCCCGCCTACGACACCACTCAGCGCGCATCCATGCTGATCGCGAGCGATACGCTGATGGTCGAGAATGACCGCTTGGCAGGGCAACGCCGCCTCATCGCCCCGCTCATGAGGGAATACATCTCGCCCATCTTCAGCGACCTGCTCGACAAGGCCCCGTGGTATCTCGGCATCGCCATCGGCACCCTGGTTGCCGCCCTGTTGCTGCTCACATGGCTCATCATCCGCATCCGCCGATTGTTCAACCCCTCCAAAAAATCAAAATCATCCAGATAGTCCCGTTTATACAGTTATGAAGATCATTTCATCCCTTCTCTTGCTGTTGTCGGCGTGCCTGGGCGTCTATGCACAGCAGGCCGCTTATGTCCCCAGCCAGGAAAACCTCCAGGCTCGCCAGCAGTTCCAGGACAACAAACTCGGCGTCTTTATCCACTGGGGCGTCTATTCCATGCTCGCCGACGGCGAGTGGGTGATGCTCAACAAGCGCATCGACCGCGACGAGTATGCCCAGTTGCCGGCAGGCTTTTATCCCTCGCGCTTCGACGCCGACGAGTGGGTGCGCACCATCAAGGATGCCGGCGCACGTTACATCACCATCACCTCGCGCCACCACGACGGTTTCTCGATGTTCAAGAGCAATGCCAGCGACTACAACATCGTCGATGCCACCCCCTATGGGCGCGATGTGCTCAAGGAACTGGCCGACGCCTGCCAGCGCCACGGCATCAAGTTGCACTTCTACTATTCCCACCTCGACTGGCACCGCCTCGATTACCCCCTGGGCCGCCACCAGGAGCAGTTGCCTCACGACCCCTCGACGACCGACTGGCCGCAGTACTACAAGTTCATGAACGACCAGTTGACCGAGTTGCTCACCAACTATGGCCCCGTGGGCGCCATCTGGTTTGATGGCAAGTGGGAGCACGACACCGACCCTGTGCCCTTTGACTGGCAACTCGACGAGCAGTACGCCCTCATCCACCGCTTGCAACCCGCCTGTCTCATCGGCAACAACCACCACGAGGTGCCCTTCCCCGGCGAGGATATACAGATATTTGAGCAGGACGTGCCTGGCGAGAACACCGCCGGCTACTCGGGCGAGAACGGCATCAGCCAGTTGCCGCTGGAGACCTGCATGACCATGAACCGCACCTGGGGCTACCGCATCACCGACAAGAACTACAAGAGCGCCGACGACATCATCCGCACACTGGTCAAGGCCGCTGGGCGCAATGGCAACCTGCTCATCAACGTGGGACCACGTCCCGATGGTTGTCTGCCCACCGAGGCCGTCGAGCGTCTGCATGCCCTGGGCGAGTGGATGCGCCAGCATGGCGAGAGCATCTACGGCACGCGTGGCGGCATCATTCCACCGCATGATTGGGGCGTGACCACCCAGCGCGGCAACACCCTGTATCTGCACATCCTCAACCTCAACGACGATGCCCTGTTCATTCCGCTCGATGCCAAGCGCATCCGCCAGGTGCGCCTGTTCGACGGCAAGAGCAACTTGCGCTACACGGCCTCGGCAACGGGCACCACCATTACCCTGCCATCGGTCCCCAAGGCAGTCGATACCATCGTCGAAATCACCCTCAAGAACTAACAACTAACAACTAACAACTATTATAATGAAAAAATCCATCTTTTCTGCCTTTCTGATGATGGCATTGGCCATCGCCGCCAGCGGTCAGGACATGGACCGCATGACGGAGTCTTGCACCAGCATCTTAGTGGGCCGTCTGGCCAGCACCGATGGCTCGGTCATCACCTCACACACCTGCGACGCGCGCTACCGCACATGGATGACCATGGTCCCTGCACAGGACTATGACCGCGACACGGTCACCGCCATCTACCGCAACCGCTACCACACCCTCTCACCCAAGGATCTCAACGGCATGGTCTATGCCAACGCCATACCCCAAGTGCGCCACACCTACCGCTTCCTTGACACCGCCTATCCCTGCCTTAACGAGAAGCAGTTGGCCATGGGCGAGACCACCATTTCGGGACGCGATACCTTGCAGAACAAGGCTGGCGTGTTCATGATCGAAGAGTTGGCACGCATCGCACTCGAGCGTTGCACCACGGCTCGCGAAGCGATACGCCTCATGGGTCAGTTGGTCAAGAAATATGGCTATGGCGACAGCGGCGAGTGCCTCACCATTGCCGACAAGCACGAGGCCTGGATCTTCGAAATCTTTGGCGAGGGTCCCAAGCGTGTGGGCGGCGTCTGGGCTGCCGTGCGCATCCCCGACGATGAGATCACTGTCTCGGCCAACATCTCGCGCATTGGTGCCCTCGACCTCAGCGACACCGACCATTACATGGCCTCCGACAATGTCTATGAGGTCGCCAAGCGACTCAAGTTGTGGGACGGCAAGGAGCCGTTCTGCTTCTGGAAAGCCTACAGCGGCACCAACTACCTCAAGCAGGTCAAGAACTACAGCACCCGCGAACTCTACATCATGCAGCAACTGGCACCGTCACTGGGACTGACCGACACCATCCAGAACCTGCCTCTGAGCATCAAGCCCGACAAGCAAGTCAGCGTTCAGGACGTGGCGCGACTGCTTGGCAGTTACTACGAGGGCAGCCCGCTCGACCTGAGTGCCCGCCACAAGATTCCCAACCCCAAGCGCAAAGACAAGCAGGGCAACATAGACCCGAACCAGCCCGACAGCATCGTCTCACCAGTGGCCAATCCCTGGATCACCAACGAGCAGATGGCCATGTTCTATGCCATGGGTGACTCGGCCATGAAGTGGACACGCACCGTCAGTGTGCCCTGGTGCTCCTACAGCACCGTCATCCAATTGCGATCATGGCTGCCCGACGAGGTCGGAGGCGTGGCATGGATGGCACTGGACAACCCCGGCGAGAGCCCCAGGTTCCCCATCTTCTGCGGCAATACCGACCTCCCCGCATCCATCAAGGTCTGCGGACACGGCAGTGAGGACGACAACACCGCCCTGTGGCAGTTCCGCAAAGCCAACCGACTCGCCAGCCTGCGATGGGGAGTTTTCCGCAAGACACTCGAGCCCGCGCGAGACCACTTCCTGGACAAAGGACTCCGCGAACTCCCCATGATTGAAAAGACCTGGCAGGAACTCAACGCCACCGACAAGGCCGCAGCAGCCCAACTGCTCAACGACTACACCGCCGACGCCCTCGGCGCCGCCGCCTACAGATGGCAGCAGATGGCCCACGACTTCTGGCTCCAAACCTGGAAAGGCTTCTAACCTCCCCAGTCCCTAAAGACCCTAAGGACCTTAAGGACCCTAAAGACCTTAAAGACCCTAAGGACCTTAAGGACCCTAAGGACCTTAAAGACCTTAAAGACCTTAAAGACCTTAAAGACCTTAAGGACCTTAAAGTCCCTAGTCAACCACAATAGCAATGTTCAACCGCTTAAACCCGATCCAACCATGAGCGATGACGACAAACTCATCCGTCACAGCGGCAACTACCGCAAGTTACTCTCATACCAGAAGGCAGACGTCATCTACGAGATGACATACTACTTCTGTCAGCACTACCTGCAGCGCGGCGACCGCACCATCGACCAGATGGTGCAAGCCGCACGCTCAGGCAAGCAGAACATCATTGAGGGTTGTGCCGCTTCGGCCACTTCGTCAAAGACCGAGATCAAACTCGTCAATGTCGCCAAAGCCAGCCTTCAAGAATTGCTGGAAGATTATCAGGACTATTTGCGCACCAGGGGGCACCAGCAGTGGCAGGAAGAATCTATCCAATGGAACGCGATGCGCCAACTCGGGCGAACCCACAACGACGCCGCATTCTTCCTGAACCTGTGCGAAACACGTCCACCCGAAACGATAGCCAACATGGTCATCATACTCATTCACCAGGCCGATTACCTGCTCTTCAGACAACTCGAGCGTCTGGAGAAAGATTTCCTAGAGAACGGCGGCTTTTCCGAAAGAATGGCCGCCCTCAGAAAGAAATCCCGCAACCCCACTCCCCCAAAACCCTAACGCCCCTAAGGACCTTAGGTCCTTAAAGTCCTTAAGGTCCCACCATAGAATCAAGTTCGATCAGACACATTGTGTCACACCGAGTCATGAATTGCTTTCAAATTTTGTAATTTTGCAGTGATGAAGGCCCCGCCGTTGAGCGCAAGTACGTTGTGAATCGCTTTCAAATTTTGTAATTTTGCAGTTCAAACAGTGGTGACAAGTCACTGTCTTTCCCTAGAAATACTTGACAGATTTGAGAGCGATTAACTAGTAACTATCCCTGGAAAGTGTTGACGGAGTTGGGGGCGATTAAGTCGGTGGGTTTACTTTTTTTCTGGTTCTGTTGGGGGACAGGCGTTTGGTGGGTGGCTGTTTTTTTTGATGGGTGGTTGCTTTTGGGTATGGTGGGGGCGGGTGGTGGTCGCTATCTTTGCTTCGTGGGGGGAGGGGAAGATGATTGTTTTAGGATTCGTTAACATTCCCGCACCACCTGGTTGGATGGTGGTTGCTCAACCAATGGCTCTGATATCTAGCGGATTATGCGAAAACGCCTTGAGGACGTCTCGCTGCTTTTTGACAATAATGGCCCCCTGCTTGAGGGAGCCATTTGTGATAGATAAAATATGGGTGTGTGAAGTTACTTGTAGCGGTCGCTGATGTTGTAGATGGCTTTGTAGATGTCGCGGTCAACGTCGGTCAGGGCGATGTTGCGGCGGGCCATGACACGCTCGGCGATGGTGTAGAAGGTCTCGAGGGGGACGTTCTTGAAGCCGGCGGCTGCGCTGCCTTCCTGGAACGATGCGACGAAGTTGCGGGGGAAGCCTGATCCGTGGATGTTGACGCCCACGCCGAGGACGGTGGCTGTGTTGATCATGCCGTTGACGCCGATCTTGCTATGGTCGCCCATAAACAGGCCGCAGAACTGCAGTCCGGTGCGCTCAAAGCGCTTGCTGGCATAGTTCCAGAGTTTGATCTCGCCATAGTCGTTCTTGAGGTTGCTGGCCGTGGTGCCGCCGCCGATGTTGCACCACTCGCCGATGACGGCATCGCCGAGAAAGCCCTCGTGGGCCTTGTTGCTGTAGCCGATAAAGACGGAGTTCTCGACCTCGCCGCCGATCTTGCAGTGCGGACCCAGGGTGGTGGCGCCGTAGACCTTGGCTCCGATGCGCACCTTGGCGTCGTGGCAAGCGGCAAAGCCGCCGCGGATGCAGGCGCCTTCCATCACCTCGACGCGCGGGCCGATGTAGATGGGTCCCTCGTGGGTGTTGAGCATGGCGCCCTCGACGTAGGCATCGGGCTCGACAAAGATGCGGGAGGGGTCGCCGATGATGGTATTGCTCGCCGACAGGGGCTGGGATTCACGACCAGCGGTGAGGCGCTCAAAGTCTTGGGCCATCACCACGGCATTATACTCGAAGATGTCATACAGATGCTTGACGATGAGCGGAATGTCGGTGGCAAACTGCACGTGCGTATAGTGACGGGCATCATAGTCGTGGGCCGTGCCGTTAAAGGCGATGAGTTCCTCGCCCACCATCAGGGCCTCGCCCAGTTGCAGCGAGAGCACTTGCTGGGCCAGTTGCGGGGTGGGGATGACGTGGCCGGCCACCATGAGGTTGCTGCTGCGGCGCACGTGCAGCGGGAATTTCTTCTTCAGGTAAGGCACGGTGAGGTAACTGTAGTTGGCCTCGCCGAGCATGGCTTGCCACTTCTCGCCGATGGTGGTGATGCCCACACGCAGCATGGCGGTGGGGCGTGTGTAGGTGAACGGCAAGAGTTGTCGGCGTACCTCGTTGTCGTCAAACAGGATGATATTGCGTAGTGCGGTCTTCTTCATCGCATCAAAAGTTCGGTTTCGGGGTGACAAAATTAGTTGTTTTTCTCGAATATTATTGTATTCGCGCCCAAAAATGGTTAACTTTGCAAGTTGTTTAACTGCAAAAAATAGGACATGAACTTTTGGGAACAGGACATCAAGGGCGTGTGGGTGATTGAGCCTAAGCGCTTTGGCGACAAGAGGGGATACTTCAGCGAGGTGTTCAAGCAGGCTGATTTTGACGCAACGGTAGGGCATATCGACTTTGTGCAGGATAACGAGTCGTTCTCCAGCAAGGGGGTGGTGCGCGGGCTGCACTTCCAGCGTGGCGAGTGGAGCCAGGCCAAACTGGTGCGCGTCTCGCGCGGTGCCGTCCTGGACGTGGCCGTGGACCTGCGCAAGGACAGTCCCACGTGGGGCCGGCATGTTGCCGTGGTGCTCGATGCCGACAGCGGGCGCCAGATGTTCATTCCGCGTGGCTTTGCCCACGGCTTTGCGGTGCTGAGCGATGTGGCCCAGTTCCAGTACAAGGTAGATAACGTTTATGCCCCACAGAGCGAGGCGACGTTGCGTTTTGACGATCCGGCGTTGGCTATCGACTGGCATATTCCCCGAGGCGAAATGCTCCTGAGTGACAAGGACCTCAAGGGTCTGTCGCTGTCCGAGATGACTCCCGATTTCCTCGGCTTCTAACTGAAAGATATCATCTGCCGATACAGAAAAGGAGCGTGGGCAACAGTCGCTGTGACTGCTGCCCACGCTTGGTCTGGACGGATGCTGCCGTTGCTTGCCGCGAGTGGCCTCGTTCCGGCCCGTTGCCGATGGCATCAATTCTTAAAGATGAGTTGGTCGCCAGCAGCATCGATGGTGATGGGGCGGTCGCGGTTGACCCGCATGGCGATGATGTCCTTGCTCAACTGGTTGAGCACCATCGACTGGATGGCTCGCTTGACGGGACGCGCTCCGAACTCGGGGTCATAACCGGCCTTGGCCAGCAGGTTGATGGCGGCATCGGTGGCCTCAAGGGTGATGCCGTTCTTGGCCAGCATGCGTTTGACGCTCGAGAGTTGCAAGGTGACGATCTGACGGATTTGCTCCTCGTCGAGCGGCGTGAACATGATGATCTCGTCGATGCGGTTGAGGAACTCGGGGCGGATGGTCTTCTTCAGCATCTCCATCACATCGTCTCGGGTCTGGCTGATGACGTGGTCGCGGTTCTCACGGGTCAGGTGCTCGAAGCGCTCGCGAATCAGGCTTGATCCCAGGTTGCTGGTCATGATGATGATGGTGTTCTTGAAGTTGACGGTGCGGCCCTTGTTGTCGGTCAAGCGGCCGTCGTCGAGCACTTGCAGCAAGACATTGAAGACATCGGGGTTGGCCTTCTCGATTTCGTCGAACAGCACTACCGAATAGGGCTTGCGCCTGACGGCTTCGGTCAACTGGCCACCCTCGTCATAACCCACATAGCCGGGAGGGGAACCGATGAGCCTGGTGACGGAGAACTTCTCCTGATACTCGCTCATGTCGATGCGCGTCATCATGTTCTCGTCGTTGAACATGTAGTCGGCCAGCGCCTTGGCCAGTTCGGTCTTGCCCACACCGGTGGTGCCTAGGAAGATGAATGATCCGATAGGCCGGCGCGGGTCGTTCAGGCCGGCACGGCTGCGGCGCACGGCATCGCTGATGGCTGTGATGGCATCGTCCTGCCCCACAACGCGCTTGTGCAGTTCCTCCTCGAGGTGCAGCAACTTCTCCTTCTCGCTCTGGAGCATCTTGGTGACGGGAATGCCTGTCCAGCGGGAAACAACATCGGCAATGTCGTCGCTATCGACTTCTTCCTTGATGAGCGCTTTGTCGCCCTGCATGCTGCGCAGGCGCTCCTGAATCTGAGCGTTCTCGTCCTGCTTCTGCTTGATGAGCGAATAGCGTATCTCTGCCACGCGACCGTAGTCGCCATTGCGTTCGGCTCGCTCTGCCTCAAAGTTGAGTTGCTCGATGTCGATCTTGTTCTGCTGAATTTTGTTGATGAGTTCTTTCTCGCTTTTCCACTTGGCGTTATAGTCACTCTCGCGATCCTTGAGTTCGGCAATCTGCTTGTCCAGGTCGGCGATGCGTGCCTCGTCTCCGTCGCGCTTGATGGCGGCACGCTCAATCTCGAGTTGTGAAATCTTGCGTGAAATCTCGTCCAGGCTTTGGGGCACACTGTCCATCTCGATGCGCAGTTTGGCAGCGGCTTCATCAACAAGGTCGATGGCCTTGTCGGGCAGGAAACGATCGCTGATGTAGCGTTGGCTCAACTGCACCGCGGCGATGATGGCATCATCCTTGATGCGCACCTTGTGGTGATTCTCGTAGCGCTCTTTCAGACCTCGCAGGATGGCAATGGCGCTCTCCTCGTCGGGTTCGTCGACCATAACGATCTGGAAGCGGCGTTCGAGGGCTTTGTCCTTCTCGAAGTATTTCTGGTACTCGTCGAGTGTCGTGGCACCGATGCTGCGCAGGTCGCCGCGGGCTAGGGCGGGCTTGAGGATGTTGGCGGCATCCATCGCACCGCTGCTCTTGCCTGCTCCCACCAGCGTATGGATCTCGTCAATGAAGAGGATGATCTCGCCCTGGGCTTGAGTGATCTCGTTGATGACCGACTTGAGCCGCTCCTCAAATTCGCCTTGATACTTTGCTCCGGCGATGAGGGCTCCCATATCGAGCGAGTAGACTTGCTTCATCTTCAGATTCTCGGGTACGTCGCCACGCACGATGCGCTGGGCTAGCCCCTCGACAATCGCTGTCTTTCCCGTTCCGGGCTCACCGATGAGGATGGGGTTGTTCTTGGTGCGGCGGCTCAGGATTTGCAGCACGCGCCTGATCTCGTCGTCACGGCCGATGACGGGATCGAGTTTGCCTTGGCGTGCGCGCTCATTCAGATTGATGGCATACTTGCTCAAGGCGTTGTACTGTTCCTCGGCACTCTGCGAGGTGGCGCTCTTGCCCTTGCGCAACTCGTCGATGGCGGCCTTGAGGTCGTCGCGGGTCATTCCCGCATCCTTGAGGATTGTCGAGACTGCTGATTTGACCTCGAACAGAGCCATCAGTATGGCCTCGATCGTTACATATTGGTCACCGCCCTTGCTGGCCAAGTCGTTGGCCTTGTCAAGCACTTTGCTGGCATCGTTGCTCAGATAGGGCTCACCTCCGCTCACGTGAGGCAAGCGGCGCAGTGCCTCCTCAAGAGGGCGTTCTACATTGGCGGGGTTGATGTCCAACTTCTGGAAGATGAACTTAACCACCGCATCACCCTCGGCCATAACTGCCCGCATGAGATGCTCAGGCTCGACAGCCTGATTACCACTGTCGCGTGTCAGTTGCACGGCTTTCTGGATGACTTCTTGTGCTTTGATTGTAAAATTGTTGAAATTCATATAGTTGTTTCTCCTTTCATGCTTAGGCCATGGATGCCTGTTGGCACCGCTATAGGTCTCTCAACACTTGTGCCACTTGCGTAGAACTGACAAAATGGCAGTTTTACAGAGTGAAGAAGAATGGCCCGTCTCCTTCGCATAGGTGACAGGCCATAATTGATAATGTATGAATGAGTGATTTTACTTCTTAGCCAATACGGTAATGAAGGTAATCAGTGAGATGGCGGTGCCGAGCACACTCACACCAGCGGAGTAGACGGGAGGCAGACTCCAGATAGAGCGTTTCTTGTACTTGTTGGGCTCAACGTAGAGGATGTCGTTCTGTTGCAACTCAAATTCAGGCATTGTCATGAAGTTGGCGTCATTCATGTTGATGCGCTTCACTTGGCGCTGTCCGTTGGCATCGGTGCGGATGAGCATGATGTTGTCGCGACGGCCTTGCAATGTCAAGTCGCCCGACATGGCGATTGCCTCGACGATGTTGAGACGACCGTTCTCGGCATTGATCACACCAGGACGGTTAAAGTCGCCGATGCAGAAGACGCGGAAGTTCTGAATACGGCACTCAATACCAGGCTTCTCAGTCAGATAGCGCGGATAAATCAGTGAGGCAACATAGTCCTCGAGTGATTTCTTGGTCATGCCGCTGATGTGCAACTTGCCCAACACGGGGAAGTCGATGTTGCCATTGTCATCTACCAGATAGAACACTGTGGAATGATCTCCCATAGTGGTAAGTGCACTACCGCTGGTGCCAAGCGTGGGTACATACTGGATTTTATTGAATGGACGCACAGCGTCAGCATTAGTCGATGAAACGTTGATCTGCAACATGTCGCCAGGCTTGATGGTGAAGTCGCCTGCTTGGGATGTTACCGTAGCAAGAGCCGCTGCCGGGATTTGATCAATATTCCTCATATAGGTTACTTCATCTCCCGTGGTGCCGCAAGAGAAGAGCAGCAGAGATGTAACAGCGAGTAAAAGTAAGTTTCTGATGTTCATTTGCTTTGTAATTAAATGTTTGTTATTCTAAATTGCAAAGTTAGTAAAAAATGCGATAGTGGATACTTTTTTCGGGAAAAACATGCGACAAAACGTGTTTTTTTGATTTTCTTTGCATCATGAACAATATGCGACCACCCATTGAACGCCATCCTTGGCCTCCCTATATCCCAGATGGCGCACGTTACCTTTTTCTGGGCACGTTCCCGCCTAAGCCCATCCGTTGGTCGATGGAATTTTTCTATCCTAACAAGACCAACGACTTCTGGAAAATCATGGGGCTCCTATTCATGAATGACCGCGAGGCACTGTGGGACAGCGCTTCGGGTCGATACGATCTGGCTGCAATCAAATCCCTGCTCGATCATGAGGGCATCGCCTTATGGGATACGGCCATGGCAGTGCGTCGCCTCAAGGATAATGCGAGCGACAAGTTTCTGGAAATTGTCGAGCCAATCGACTTGTCGGCGCTACTCGATACCCATCCCACGATTTCACAGATCATTACCACGGGCGAGAAAGCGACTGGTGTGGTTGCGGCACAAGCCAGTGTCGATGTGCCTCCCATAGGTCGGCCTCTCGCTTGCAGAGTTGGCACTCACGCCATCACGTTGTGGCGCATGCCCTCGACATCGCGGGCTTATCCGTTGGCACTTGAGAAGAAGGCGGAGGCTTATCGTGTGCTGTTCCCTGAGCGCCAATGACTGCCGGCTGCAATGCACTCAGCGCGCTGTTAATAACTTTTTGAGCGGTTTTTTGGGCCAAATGTTTTGCTGTCGCTGCGGAATTGCGTACCTTTGCTCTGATGTTTTCGATAATTGAACATATAGAATATCTGGTTACACGTTATGATTGTGTGACCATTCCTGCATGGGGCGCCTTCATCGCTCATTATAGCACAGCCGGTTACGATGAGCAGCAGGCTGTCATGTCGCGACCTCGCCGTGCTATCGGCTTTAACGCCAACGTCAATCACAACGATGGTCTGTTGGCTCATTCCATCATGCGCCGTGAGGGCTTGAGTTACGATCAAGCGATGCGCTTCATTGCAGATAGTGTGACGGCTATCCGTCAGCAGTTGATGATGGATTGTGAGGTCTCGATGGGCCGTCTAGGCTACTTCAGGCGTAATGCGGGCCGTTATATCGAGTTTGTGCCATTTGCACGCAGCAGAGCGTGTGACATGTACTTCGGATTAGCCGATCTGGAGATCAGCACCGTCGAGGCATTGGAACGCGAGCATCAATCGCAGCAGAGCATTACTGAGGCTCCCGAGACTGTCGTGCCAGAGCGTCGTAACCTGTTTGCGTGTCGTGCTACTCGTGTTGCCGCTTCAGTTGCTGTACTCATCGGCTTAGGCGTGATACTTTCGACCCCCGTGATTGTTGACCGAAGTCACGACATGGCAAGTATGGCGCCCAAGGTGACCGCTCCGCAGACTCAGCATCTGGGAGTGGATGTGCAGCAAGGTGTGGTCCCCCAAGCCATCGAGGCGGTTGGTCGTCAGTCAGCATTTGCCCGCGTGGGCAATACTTCAGGCAAGTACTACATGGTCATTGCCACCCTGCGCAACCAGCAGGAACTTGATGCCTTTAAGCAGGATTATGCCCATCTGGTGCCAGATATGAAAATACTGGATTACAAAGGGATGATGTGTGTCTATATCGCCCGTAGCGATGATTACAGCGCGTTAATGAGCCTGCGGGACGAGTTGCCTGAGGCGTTGCGCGATGTCTGGATCTATAACTGACGTCGGCAACATGAAGCAGGTGTAGCGCTTGCCGCGCAACATCATCAGCCAGACATCTTTTTTTTCGATGATATATCGCACGTCGTCCCGCAGGATGGCGTGCTTTTTCATGCGCTCATCGGTGAAGTCGAGTGTAATGCCGGCCTGGTCGATTGTCGCTCTCTTTTCCATGATGGACCAGCGTGCCTCTGGCGAGAAGCCATAGTAGAAATAGAGTAAAGCCAACAGCATCGGCAGCACGACAAAGAGCACCATCAGTGCGACGATGACAAAACGCACATCGATCCAAACGGCCAGCACGCCGCACAATGCCACAGGCAGCACCATCCACAGCCAGTTATCGGCCAGAAAGATGCCGCTTAGGCGTCTCATATATGTGCTTGCTGTAACGCTACAGTTCTCTATGGTCATGTTCGGATTGGGGCTTGAGAAGGTTGCTGCGCCCGTTTCAGAATGTGGGGGGCAGACTCTCTTATTTGTTCTTCTGTTTGCCCTTCTTGGCTTTGTTGTATATTGCACGGCGGCGAGCGATTTCCTCATAGCCGCGCTTATAGGTTTGACGATTTTTTAGGGTCAGCGTCTGGCAGTAGCCTGTTCCCTCATTATTATAGAGTTTGGACAGGTTCAGGTATTGCTTGCCGTTGCCTCTCACTACGGGGAACACATCCTCTTTGCGCTTGTTCACCTTATCGCACTGTACCGAATGGTTTTCGGCAGTGGTTCCCGTCAAGATGTCGGGCACTCCATTCTCGCCAATCCAGCAGGGGAAGACTTCGGCACAAGGGGGATAACCCAGGGCGATCCACATTGTGGTCAGCAGCGGATTCTCTCCAGGCACGATGCCCTCGATAACCACGCTGGCGGTAGATATGCGACGCGGAATGAAGTCCTGGTCAACAATCCAGTTGTCGCCGCTGCGGGTATAGTCCTTGCCGATGAGTGAGTTGTAGAATGTGCGGGACAGATCCTCGGTAAACACGGCGGGGGTGATGTCTTGAGCGGCAATGTGCGGTGCAAGCAGAGTCTTTTCGTTTTTTTCGCGCACGTAGCCCATACCCTTGTCTTTGGTGCCGCTATATGAGTAGTTAGTGCGGGTAAGGATGCCGCTGGTGGCGTCTGCCAGATCAAATTTCACATACTTAAAATTGCCGGTTTCGAAATAGGCTCCATTGCCCAACGCATCAATCACACCGAAGTTGGCTTCCACTCCTAGGGGCTTAGGCAGGGTCTTCAGCAATCCCTCGAAGTCGTCGACCGTCTTGCAGCGTTCCAGTGCGTATCGCATGAGTTCGCCCTCACGGTCCATATTCTTTACGCCATCGTTGCCGTTCAGGTTGTAGGATGCCGTGTTCATAATGGCGAACCCGGCCTCGTTAAACCCCATCCAGGCAGCAGTGTCCTGCAGGTCGCGGGCGTCGAACAGGGCGACAAACTCCATCAGCCCGTCGTGGGCCTTGATGCGTTCCACGCGGTTGTTGAGGTCATTGGTGTCGCGGTTTTTCCACATCAGCGGTCGGCCGTTAGCCGTCAGTCTGCCACTCACGATCGCCGACGTGCATGCATCGGCAACCGTTATCATACCCATCACGGCTATCAGGGCAATCAGCAATCTTTTGTTCATATCAGTTGCGATTTTAGTTATGTTGGTAGTGACAAAGGTAATTCATTTTTTTGAGACTGAAAAAAAAGTGCTACCTTTGTGGCGTGATTCAATGAGTTTGGGGTGCCCAGGCTGCGGCAGGGGCTGAGAACATACCCATCGGATCTGATCCGGACAATGCCGGCGTAGAGAACAACTTATTAATTAAAAAAATCGATGAAAAAGACCTTACTGACGGTTGCCACAGCGATGGCAACCCTCGTTGTGGCGGCACAGCCTGCTGCAACCGACACGGTGCCAGCCATCGCACTGAGCGAGGTGGAGGTGCTGGGCACCCGTGCAAGTGAAAACACTCCTGTAGCGTTTACGAGTATGAATGGCAAGCAGATTGCCGCCGTTAATCATGGCTTGGATCTCCCGTTCCTGTTGACGATGACACCATCGGTGATTACCACTAGCGATGCGGGTGCCGGTGTGGGCTACACGTCGATGCGAGTGCGTGGTACTGATGCCACACGCATCAATATCACGGTGAACGACATCCCTCAGAACGACGCCGAGAGCCATAGCATCTATTGGGTGAACACACCTGACTTTGCTTCGTCGGTTCGCGACATTCAGGTGCAGCGTGGCGCAGGCACTTCGACCAATGGTTCGGGAGCCTTCGGCGGAAGCGTGAACATGCGAACCCAGGGTTTCTCGCGTGATGCATATGCCGAGGTGACGGGCAGTTATGGCTCTTACAATACTAACAAGGAAACCCTGCGCGTGGGTACCGGCCTGCTCCACGACCACTGGGCCGTCGAGGCTCGTCTTTCACACATCGGCAGCGACGGTTACCGGGACCGTGCCAGCAGCGAACTCGTTAGTTATTTCGCCCAATTGGGTTACTTCAACGGGGGTACATCGTTGCGTTTTATTAACTATGGCGGCAAGGAAGATACCTACCACGCCTGGGACGGCATCAGCCGCGACGACCTTGAGAATAACAGGACCTATAACCCCAATGGTGAGATCAAGCACGACGGCAAGGTGACCGGATTCTATAAGGATCAGAAGGACATCTATCGCCAGATTCACTATCAACTCATCTGGAATCAGACGTTCAGCCCCCTGTGGAAACTCAATGTGGCTCTGCATTACACCGATGGCTTTGGATACTACCAGGAGTACAAGAACGCGCGCACGCTCAAGGAATATGGTCTGGAACCCGTGGTTACGCCCTTTGGCACCAACAAGAAGGCCAGCCTAGTGCGCAAGAAATGTGTGGACAGCGGCTTTGGCGGCGGTGTGTTCTCGTTGCAGTACACAGGCAGCAAACTGGCTGCTACACTGGGCGGTGGCATCAATCGTTATAGCAATGACCACTATGGTCAGGTTATTTGGGTCGAGAATTATACGAGCCTGTTGGCACCCGACCACGAGTATTACCGCAACAATGGCCGCAAGACCGACTATAACATCTACGTCAAGGGTAACTATGTGATCGTGGGCGGCTTGAGCGCTTATGCCGATTTGCAATACCGCCACATCGGTTACCGCATCACTGGCAACAACGACAAGTGGGACTGGACCGCCGACCCCGAGCGCCTGCAAGCGCTCGACATCGACGAGCCGTTCGATTTCTTCAATCCCAAGGCTGGTCTCAACTGGCAGATTAATGCCAAGAACCGTGTGTATGCGTCGTTTGCCGTGGCACAGAAGGAACCGACCCGCAACAACTATACCGATGGCCTGTTCCTGAAGCATCCCACGAGCGAGAAACTCTATGACTGGGAGGCTGGCTATGAGTTCCGCAGTGGCCGCTTTAGCGCTGGTGCCAATTTCTACTACATGAACTATAAGGATCAGTTGGTGCTCAATGGCAAAATCAACGAAATCGGCGAACTCATGGCCGAGAACGTGCCCAACAGTTACCGCATGGGCGTCGAACTGATGGCTGGTTTCCGCTTCACTGACTGGCTGCGATGGGATGTGAATGCCACCTTTAGCCGTAACCGCATCAAGGACTATGTGGGCTACGTGAGCGACTATGATGCCGACACCTGGGACGACATGTGGACCCAGACCGAAATCCATGCCGGCAACACGACTATCGCCTTCTCGCCAAGTGTAACCGTCGGCAGCGTGATCGCCTTGGATTACAAGGGATTTACCGCATTGTTCCAGTCTCAATATGTGTCACGACAGTATCTCGATAATTTCGAACGCAAAGAGGATTCCCTCGATCCCTATTTTGTCAACAACCTGGATCTGGCCTACACCTTCAATTTGCCGCACGTGCGCAGCATCACCGTGGGTGCTACCATCTACAACCTGTTTGACGAGAAGTATGAGACCAACGGCTACTCGATGACGAGCGCGCTCTATCCTGGTGGCAGCAAGGAGAACAAGTACACCCTCTACAGTGATCCTCGCTTCTATCCTATGGCAGGCATCAACGCTCTGGGTCACATCACCTTCCGCTTCTAACAACTAACAACTAACAACTTAAAAGTGTCAGCCATACTGCAATATTTTGCCGATTTCACCATGGTTAAAGCCATCGATATGGCAGGTCTGGTGCTAGGGCTTGTGTATCTGTGGCTAGAGTTTAAGGCAAGCATCTGGCTGTGGCTGGTGAGCGTCATCATGCCCATCGTTCATGGCTACCTGTATTGGGAGCGCGGCCTGTATGCCGACTTCGGCATGGAGGTCTACTATGTGCTTGCTGCCGTCTATGGCTATGCCATGTGGCGTTGGGCGCGCAACCGCGATGGCGGAGTGGGGGGTGAAGAGGTCGAGAGGCCCATCTCACATTTCCCCCTGAGGCGGGTGCTGCCGGTAGCGCTTGTTGGTCTAGCCCTATGGGCACTGATCTATTGGATTCTGATTACATTCACCGATAGCAGTGTGCCCCTGTGCGACAGTTTCACGACTTCGTTAAGCATGGTCGCTATGTGGGCCTTGGCGCAGAAGTATGCCGAGCAGTGGTTGTTGTGGCTCGTTGTGGATCTGGTCTGCACCGTGCTTTACGTGTACAAGCAGATACCCTTTACGGCCTGCCTCTACGCCTTCTACACTGTCATGGCCGTTCTCGGCTACCGCCAGTGGCTTCGCAAGATTCCCGCTTCTCAAACAGCCTAGGCAACATTTCAGACACACTCATAACATCACGGATTGACATCCGGCACGACTTCATTTATCAACTGTTGTGCCGGATGTTTATTTTTTATTATTGGTGTCTGGGGAAAAATCGCCAAGGGTGCATAAACACATTGAAATCAATGCTTTTATGGCGGCCTTATGCGAGGGGGCTTGCTATGTCAGGCGGGCAGGTCGAATAACCTGCACAAGGCCAGCGGCCTTGAAAACTTGTTCAAACCGAACGCCATGAAGCTTGCTTCGATGGCTGAGGTGCAGCCAAGTTTATGTAATTACCCCAACCCCAGGGCGCACTGGCCGAAGGTCAGTGAGGCCTGGGAACTGGCACCCATATCAATATGGGCCCTGAAAGGGGCCACTAAGTATAAAAGGCACGACATAGTCAAATCTCTTGATGCTGAAGCTATTGGCCCTCTTCGAGGCCCGATTCGGTTCTTGCTCGCTTTCCCCAGGCCGCACGAGGTCTCCGACCTGTGCGCCCTGGGGTTAAGCATAGTCAAGGCCGCTGGCCTTGTGCAGGCCTCCTGGCCTGCTAAACTTTCCCCGGACAATAATCATTTTTTATTATTGTTGTTTGAAAAGGAGTTGTGGGCTCAGCGCTGTCTGACTTCCTGGATGTAGTCGTATAGGCGCCGGTAGAAGGGGTGGCGGGTCATGGTGGGGGCATCGCCCAGGATGAAGAGTTTCATGCGGGCGCGTGTGATGGCCACGTTCATACGGCGCAGGTCGCGTAAGAAGCCGATCTGTCCCATATCATTGGCCCGCACCAGTGAGATGAGTATCACGTCGCGCTCCTGGCCCTGGAATCCATCGACGGTGTTGACCGATATCAGGTGGCGGAAAGGCTTGAAAAAGGCCCGTTTCTTGATCAAGCGCTTCAAGTACTGGACCTGGGCGCGGTAGGGTGAGATAATGCCCACATCGATGCGGTCATTCAGGATGCGCTGCTTGCCGACGCGCTGGAAATAGATCTGCAACAGGCTCAGCGTCAGGTTGGCCTCTCCCTTGTTGATGCGGCCAAAGGTCTCACCCACAAACTTTTCCTTGAAATCGTTTTGCTCGTCCTCGCCCAGTTCGATGGTTGAGGTGTCGAACCACAGAATGGGCGCGTCGCCCTCGTGGATGAGACGATGGGCAACCTCCGGGGCTGATTTCATCCGCCCCTGGTAGAAATAGTCGCTGCTGAACTGCATGATTTCGTCGTTCATGCGGTACTGCACTTGGAGAAGCGACACGCATTCTGGCTTGTTCTCGACAATGCGCTCCATGAGTGTTTTGCCCAGTCCGCCTTTGAGGGCTTGCAGGCTCTTGACCGTGGGCGGCAACTGGCAGTGGTCACCTGCTAGGATCACGCGGCTAGCCCGTCGGATGGGAATCCAGCAGGCTGCTTCAAGGGCCTGTGCTGCCTCGTCGATGAAAACGGTGCCAAACCGCTTGCCGTCGAGCAACTTGTTGCCTGCTCCCACCAGCGTTGAGGCGATGACACGCACCTGACCGAAGATATCACCCGTGATGCGCACTTCGAGTTCAACGGCCAGTTCCTTGAGTCGGTCGAGTTTCTGGTGGAAATGCTCGGCCTTTTCTCGTCGGCGTCGCCTCATCTCGCGCATGTCGCGTCGCACCTGCCACAGTTTGGGATAGTCGGGGTGGTCGGCAAAGCGGTGCTCATAGGTGAAACTCAGCATCTTGTCGTTGACTCGTGTGGGGTTGCCGATGCGCAGCACCGGTATGCCACAATCGACCAACTTCTCGCTGATCCAATCGACGGCGGTGTTGCTCTGGGCACACACGAGCACTTGAGTCTCGCGCATGAGGGTCTCGTTGATGGCCTCGACCAGGGTCGTCGTCTTGCCCGTGCCGGGAGGCCCGTGCAGCACACGCACGTCCTTGGCCCGAAGCACGTCGTTCACGGCCCGCTCCTGGCTTGTGTTGAGCCACGGGAATCGCATCGCGTTAAAGGTGAACACCTCGGCCCGCTGGCGTCCGTAGAACAGATCGCGCAGATAGGCCAGGCGGGTTCCCTTGGCATTAATCACGCGTTCTAGCGCGTCAAACATCATGCGGTAACTAGTCTCGTCGAAGAACAGTTGCACTCCTAGTGGCAATTGTGAGTTTTGCAATTCCAGCGTGTGGCCCTCAGGGATGGCGATGACCATGCGGTCCCCGTCCACATAGGAGACCGTTCCCGTGAAGTTGAAATAGCGGATGCCGCTGGTTCGCTTCAAGTCGCCCTCGGGGGCTTCGGCCCTGAAAAACACGACGGGCTTGCCGTACTCGAAGTTATGGTCTATCTCCTCATCGGCCTTGCGTGTGACCTCGATGCAGTACTGGTTCAGCGAGTTGTAGTAGGTGCGTCCCATGCTCAGCGGGTACCACGCGTCGCCGCGTGTCACCTGCCGTGCCAGGCCCATGTTCTGTGTGTGCAGGCGATAGGCCTCTTTCTCCTCCTGGTATTCTATCCGGAGTAGTTCCCGTTGCACTTGCAGTTGCGCTATGGCCGACCCATTACTCATAACCTCAATCTATTGCCGGTGTTATCGTTCGGTGTCAGAAGCCCGTTAGGGCTGGTCCGAGTATAGGCAGGGGTGCAGTGAGGCGAAGCCGAACGGAACCCCTGTGTCATGTCGGCACCCCACCCAATATTTAGCCCCGTAGGGGCGGCACTGTTACAAATAGCGTTCATCATAATCAATTCCATTGGCTTTGAGAAACGCTTTATATTCATCCATAAATGTTCGCACTTTATGGTGTTCTTGCTGATGGCGTATATATTGAATCACCTTGGGCAAAACTGACGTGCTTACCGAATAGGCGGCATATCCCTCTTGCCATGCGAACGCGCCATAATAGTGTGGGTCGAGGGTTTTTATCCATCTGCTACTCTCTGCTTTCACCTTTCTTACAAAATCGGCAAGAGCCATGGTTTTAGGTAATGAACACAAGAGATGAACGTGGTCAGACATTCCTCCCACCTCAATCTGCACGCCTCCCATCCCTTTGACAATACCAGCGATATATTGGTGGAGGTGTGTGAGATCTTTGTCCAATACGTCAGTGGTTTTGGCCTTAGTGTGGAAAATGATATGTAGGTCATTCTTGACGAATGTATTAGCCATTTTGCATATTGTTGTGTCGCCCTTACGGGGCTAATTAATAATTGATATTGTTCGTTGGTCACAGGGGTTGCGCTGCGCTTCACCCCTGCCTATGCTCTGGTGGCCCCGATGGGGCTCTCGTCTATTGGCGGTGGTTGAGGAACCAGCGCATGAGGTCGAGGCTCATGGTAAGGTCACCCTGGTGGATGTACTTGCCGCGGTTGGCATCGAGTTTGTTGAGCAGTTGTTCGGCTTTGGGGCGGTCTCCCTCTAGGGCGAGGGCTACAGCCATGGTCGTCATCTGCTTGTCGCTCTGCGTCGGGGCGTGGTGGGTGACGTACTTGACGACCTCATCGGTGTGGTGCTTGCGCGCTTCCTCGTCACGACCCGTGGCGATGCATGCCAGTGTCATCATGTTCTCCAGTTCCAACTGGTACAGGGGCATGATGTCGCTCTTGTGCCTGAGCGCCTCGGTGAGTTGCTGGTAGGACTCTTCCCACTGGTACTGTGCCTGCTTGCGCGTCGCCGAGGCCAACACGGTGGCAGCGTGCAAGGGGTTTTTCCAGTCGATAGGGTCGGGGATGTTGAAAAGGCGTTCAGGCATCTCGCTGTAGGTCTTGCCTTCCTGGTTGAGTGCGTTGAGTTCGAGGATGTTGCATAAACTCTGCTTGGCTGCTGGGTCTTTCTCCAGTTGCAATAGGTTGTAGCCGTCGTTGGCAACTCCGCCCAGTTTCATGGGGATGCCGTTGGTCAACACCCCAAAAATGCCAAATAGCGCCATCATCCCGAGCAGTATGTTCAGCCATTCAGGCAGGTCCAGGGCCCATATCAGCACGATGGAGAGCAGGGTGATGATGAGTTGGACGAGCACACCGCCGGCATTGTACCACCGCGTGTCGATTTCCTCCAGCGGCTTGTCGGGTGGAGCCATCAGGCACTGTCCGCCCGTTCCCTCTAACTCAAAGTTGCGCCACAGCAGGCGTCCGTCCTTGCGGATAAGCGTCCAGTTAAAGAAACGGAACGACACGAACTTGTAGCCCGTCAGCAGTCCAGCCACCAGGTGCCCTCCCTCATGGATGATAATGTTCAGGATAGCGGCAAGCAGGGCAGCGAGCAGTATCCAGGCGATGCCGACAACTTTCTGCAGGGTGAACTTGCCGAAGATGGTCCTCGCCACTGTCATGACCGATTCGCCGTCGATCAACGCAACGATGGGGATGATAATAATCATGCCGATAAGCGCCCCTAGAAGAAGGCCTCCAATGAGTCTTAATAACAATTTCATCTCTAAAAACTGTTTTTGCTATTACCGACCACAAAGGTAATCATTTTTTACTTTCCCTATAACTCTTGAGGGTGTGTTGTCCGTTGATTCGTTCGTACGTTCAAATGAACGGACAGGTCCTTGTCATCTGGAGTTGTGGGGATGGCATAGCCTTTCTTGTTTTCATATTGAAATGTTCTGCGAGTTGTGCGGGTTATTCTAAAAAAACTTTGTAACTTTGCAGTTTGAAATGTTGTGCTGTTGTAGGGCACAACGCAAACCAGTAATTATCAATGACTTATTATGATTAACATCAAGTTTCCTGATGGCAATGTGCGCCAATACGAGGATGGAGTAACGCCTCTGGACATTGCCAAGAGCATTAGCGAAGGCTTTGCACGCAACGTGCTGGCCGCATCATTAAACGACGAGGAATGGGATATCTCACGCCCCATTTGTATGGATGGCGATATCAAATTCTTTAAGTGGGAGGACGCCGAGGGCAAACACGCCTTCTGGCACACATCGGCACACTTGCTGGCCGAGGCCCTTCAGGAGTTGTATCCCAACGTACAGTTCGGTATTGGTCCCGCTGTGGAGAATGGTTTCTACTATGACATCGACACTGGCGGCACCCCCTTGACCGATGCAGACTTCGCCAAGATTGAGAAAAAGATGACTGAACTCGCACAGAAAAATGAGGCTGTTGTCCGCGCCGACATCAGCAAGGCCGACGCCCTGAAGTTCTTCGGCGACAAGGGCCAGACCCTGAAGTGCGAACTCATCAATGACCTGGAAGACGGTCACATCACCACTTATACCCAGGGTAACTTCACCGACCTGTGCCGTGGCCCGCATATCCCCTCGACTGGCATGATCAAGGCCATCAAGGTGATGTCGCTCGCCGGTGCTTACTGGCGCGGTGACGAGACCCGCCCGCAACTGACCCGCGTGTATGGCATCACCTTCCCCAAGAAGAAGATGCTCGACGAGTACCTCGTGCTGCTCGAGGAGGCCAAGAAGCGCGACCACCGTAAGATCGGCAAGGAGATGGAACTGTTTGCCTTCTCGCCCAACGTGGGCCAAGGTCTGCCCTTGTGGCTTCCCAAGGGTGCTGCCCTGCGCAACCGCCTGCAGGACATGCTTGCCAAGATCCAGAAGCGTTATGGCTACCAGCAGGTGATCACGCCACACATCGGCAACAAGTTGCTGTATGTCACCAGCGGTCACTATGCCAAGTATGGTAAGGACTCGTTCCGTCCCATCACCACGCCCGAGGAGGGTGAGGAGTACATGCTCAAACCCATGAACTGCCCCCACCACTGCGAGATCTACAAGACCGCTCCCCGCAGTTACCGTGACCTTCCTATCCGCTATGCCGAGTTCGGTACCGTTTACCGCTATGAGCAGAGTGGTGAGTTGCACGGACTGACGCGCGTGCGCAGTTTCACGCAGGACGATGCTCACCTGTTCTGCACGCCCGACCAGTTGAAGCAGGAGTTCTTGGGCGTGATGGACATCATCTCGTTTATCTTCCGTGTATTCGGTTTCAACTATGAGGCTCAGATTTCGCTGCGTGACCCCAATAACAAGGAGAAATATGTGGGAAGCGATGAGGTATGGGAAAAGGCCGAGCGCGCCATCATCGAGGCTTGTGAGGAGAAGGGCTTGGTTGCCAAGCAGGTGACCGGCGAGGCGGCCTTCTATGGTCCCAAGTTGGACTTTATGGTCAAGGATGCTCTGGGCCGCCGCTGGCAGTTGGGCACCATCCAGGTGGACTACAACCTGCCCGAGCGTTTCCAACTCGAGTATACCGGTGCCGACAACCAGAAGCACCGTCCCGTGATGATTCACCGAGCCCCGTTTGGCTCGCTGGAGCGCTTCGTGGCCGTGCTGCTTGAGCACACCGCCGGCAAGTTGCCTCTGTGGCTTGTTCCTGACCAGTGCGTGGTGTTGCCGATCAGTGAGAAGTTTAACGACTATGCTCACCATGTGGCAGACGAACTGAACAAACTCGACGTGCGTGCCATCGTGGATGACCGCAACGAGAAAATCGGTCGCAAGATTCGTGATAACGAACTGAAACGTATCCCTTATCTGCTCATTGTCGGTGAAAAAGAAGCCGGATGTGAAGAAGTTTCGATAAGAAAACAGGGCGAAGGTGATCAAGGTTCGAAAAAAATTACTACCTTTGCAGCCGATATTAATCGCGAAGTGGCAGAAATGACCAACTTTTAAGCCGCTTCCGTGCAGTGTGTGCTGTATGGAAGTGCTTGATTGTCACGATAATACTAACTATTTTAAACTGCTGAATGAACAAAAAACCGTATCGTCCCGGGCCCAAACGCCCGAGCAATGCCACCAGGCCCAGAGGCCGCAATCGCAAGATGGCGGGCAAAAACGACCAAGACACCAATGCGATAAACGATGAAATTCGCGCAAAAGAGGTGCGCCTGGTTGGTGACAACGTGGAGCAGGGCATTTATCCTATCGATGAGGCCCTGAAAATCGCCGAAGGGCAGGAACTGGATCTGATCCTGATTGCCCCGCAGGCGGATCCCCCCGTGTGCCGCGTGATGGACTACCAGAAGTTCAAGTTCCAACAGCGCAAGCATGCCAAGGAACAGAAGGCGAAGTCCACCAAACTCGTGGTCAAGGAAATCCGTTTCGGACCACAGACCGACGAGCATGACTACAACTTCAAGTTGAAACATGCCATCGGTTTCCTCAAGGAAGGTGCCAAGGTGAAGAGTTATGTCTTCTTCAAGGGACGTTCCATCCTGTTCAAGGAACAAGGCGAGGTGCTGCTGCTGAGATTTGCCAACGACCTCGAGGAGTATGGCAAACTCGACCAGATGCCCGTGCTTGAGGGAAAGCGCATGACGATCATGCTGTCCCCCAAGAAGCCCGGCTCCAAGAAGAAAGAGGCCAAGGACGCCTACACCGGTGACGCGTCCGCTCAGCAGGATAACACTCCGAGCGAGGAGTAATAGATCAACCAACGTGAGAAGGAAGAGCATCAGGCTTGGTAAGTGCCTGGTCTCGATTAATTAATAACATTTTTTAAACTCAAACAAAATGCCAAAAGTTAAGACGAATTCCGCTGCGAAGAAAAGGTTCACCTTTACCGGCACCGGAAAGATTAAAAGAAGACATGCTTACAAGAGTCACATCCTGACCAAGAAGAGCAAGAAGCGTAAACGTAACCTGGGTAAGATGAGCATCGTGGACAGGGCTAACCTGAACATCGTGCGTCAACTCCTCGTGAAGTAATCCAACCGCATCACTTTTTCTTTTAATCAACACGATTTTTATCATTTTATTATTAACCGAATGTTTAGCCTAAAGAGCCAGTTCGCTGGCCGCTAACAATCAAAACAATTTAAAAAAATGCCTAGATCAGTTAATCACGTGGCTTCAAGAGCCAAACGCAAGAAAATCTTAAAACTTACAAGGGGTTACTTTGGCGCTCGCAAGAACGTCTGGACCGTTGCTAAGAACACCTGGGAGAAGGGTTTGACCTATGCTTACGCTGACCGTAAGAAGAAAAAACGCAACTTCCGCGCGCTGTGGATCCAGCGTATCAACGCTGCCGCTCGCATGGAGGACCTCTCCTATAGCAAACTGATGGGCTTGATTCACAAGGCTGGTATCGAGATCAACCGCAAGGTGCTCGCTGACCTGGCTATGAACAATCCCGCCGCTTTCAAGGCTATCGTTGACGAGGCTAAGAAGCACGCCTAATCAACAAGGTTCTTTCCAAAGAAATAATTCCGCAAAATGCCATCAGGCTCCCTGTCCGAAACGGGGAGCCTGAATTTTTCTTGAATAGGTCATGAAAATGTGTCACCTGCTGCTCATTCACCAGCAAGCAGGCTATCGATGAGAGCCGTGACATCCGAGATGTTCAACAAGCCATCGGCATTCACATCGCCACAGATCTCGCACCCGCCGACACCGCTCAGCAGACTGTCAATCAGCGCGGTAACATCACTGATGTTGACCATGCCGTCGTGATTGACGTCTCCCCGCTGGAAGGCATGGGCGTTCTCGAACAATGTCACGGATTGTGACTTGCTCCATTTGCTCTCGGTGCCGTCAATGTACAGGCTCTTCACCCTGTAGTAATAGGAGCCTCCGGCGGTCAGGTTCTCGACAAGGCAGTTGTAGCCCTTGATGCCGCCGATGAGTCGATAATCGCTCTCGCCGGTAACATCGCCGCCCTGGTCAAGCACATTGGCGTCGCCGGCATAGACCTTGATCTTGCTCATGTCGGGTGAATAACTGCTCTCGGTTGTCGTGATGGTGATTTTATCACCAGTGCTGGCAACCACCGTCCATGTGTAGGTCTCGCCGGATGTGAACTGGTGGCCAGCGCTGGCCGTTTGAGTGGATCCCACAGTGACGTTGCCCTTGCCGTAGGATGTGTTGACTGTCGTTATTTGCAAGGAGAAAACTTCATTGTCATAGCCTTCGGGGATCGTGTAAGTAATGTAGCCGCTACCCGAGTAATGGCCGTTGGAGATATAAATCGCATCATAACCCGCGTTGACGCTGTAGCCAGACCAGGGGGCTGTGAATATCATGGTTTCATAGCTGTCGGGATAGTTGCTGCCGTCGAGCGAGTCGAGTAATTCTACAAATGAGCGAGGCGAAACCTCCAGTGTGTAACTGTCCACAAACTTGGCTGCGGTCTGGTCCGTCCAGTCAGCTCGGAATTGCGTCAGGTTGATGAAGGCGCTGTCGGCAGGCAGCATGACGGGCAGATGAGTAGGCAGGGATGCTGTGCCAATGATCTCGACGGTCACATCCTCGGCCTCGGGACTGCTCAGTGTGATGGTGGCTGTGTGGGTGCCGATGTCCTTGGGGGCATAAGTGACGGTGATGACCTTGCCCGACTCCTGCTCGTCAACCGCGACACTGCTTGCGTCCAACGTGAAGCAGCCGTTATTGTCATTGAGGGTCATGCTAATGGCACTGGTGAGTGCCTTGCCCTTGATGGTAAAGGTGGTAGTGGCGCTCTGGTCAACCAGTCCAGCGATGGTCAGTTTGGAGGGGTTGACCTTGATCGTCGGGCCCTGTGCAGGCGGCTGAATGCCGATGACCATCTGCTGCTCGACATTGAAGGTGTAACCGCTACTCGAGAAGGCGTTCAAGGCAAAGTCGCCATTGCCGTCGCCGCTCCAACCCCAGTTCACATGATAGGTGTTGCTGGCAGGCGTGTAACCGTCAACATTGAAGGCATGGCCGCTCCAACCGTTCCATGACGAGTAATCATAGGCGCAATAAACCACGGGGCGGCCCTCATAGATCTCATTCTGGAGCATGGCAGCCCACTCGGCGTCGGTATAATAAACCTCAATATCGTTACCATCGTCATCGGCCACCGACTTGAACACCAACTGCGCATCCTCGTCATAGCCAAAGAACTTGACGGCACGCAGGATGTCCTCGCCATAGGCGCCACTACCGCTGGGCGAGTAGTCCATGTGCTCCTCCTGGCCCACATAGCGCATCAGCCAGGCAACGGCATTGGCCTGGGCCGTGGTATAGGAGCCATAGGAGTAGATGTCGAGCATATTGTCCCAGTCAAAGGTAATGGAAGGCAACGCCGGCACTTCAAAGCCGTAGCTATTGTTGGTATAGCCATCTACAGCAGGCGTGGGATCGGTGGGATATTTCCAGTAGTAGAACACCATCGACAGCGAGGTGGCAGGGCAACCGGTCAGGCAACGCGAACCGTTATAGGTAGGACACTGGTTGTAGTAGGGCATACTCTGGTCCCACTCGGCGGTGAGCAGCGGGGCGACAGCCGAGGCCTTGAACGAGCGGCTAGAGCCCACAGGATCAACGGCCAGGCCCGGATGAGCCTGCAAGTAGGCGATCTGAGTCTTGTAGGTGCCCAGCCAGAACCTCATGTTGTCTGGCATGCGGTTCAAGTCCAGGGGATGGTCACCATAGGCAAGTACCTGCTGGGCCCTGTCATCACCGGCAACTATGATGAAATGATCGTCGGTGTTAAAGATGTAATAAACGGCAGATTCTGGCTTGTCGCTGTTCATCTCTTGCTTGATCAACTTCATGTTAACCTCATGAGGGGTCATCTACTTGCCATTGTTAATAACGAATCGTTGGGCGGTGGCCTTGGCAGCCGCCAAATCCACATCGGCACCCATCGCCTGGATGGTGGCAATGGATAGTGAGATTAAAAGCAATAGTTTTCTCATAAAAAATGCGTTATTTAATGGTTAATACTATGAAAATGGCTATTAGTTCATGCGGTTAATACATTATCAATACAACGGCTGGTACATGCCGTTACCCTGTGGGCTATTGCACTCATAATCGCATCACAAAAATAGACAAGTTCTTCTTTTTGCCCAAGAAAATGACAATTGCCTGTGTTCTGTTTCATGGAAACAGAACGAAATAACCCACTGAAAACCGTTTTTATGACGAAAAACCGCCCCACCGGGTTGCTGATTCACATTAACCGTTTTCAGTAAACACCACACTCGACACTCCCCTTCCCGTCCCCGTAGCGGCCTTTAATGGATCGGCCCCAAGCCATATCCAAATCCTAAGCCATCCCGGGAGAGAGCGAAGTCGGCCATCATAAAAAAATAGGATGCGCCGCTTCACACTAGCGCACCCTTAATCACTTATAAGAAGAATTAACGTTGTTCTGTTAACCGGCCGGTGACTATTCAGCCAAGACACATAATCACAAATTCACGCTAAGCCGCCAAGTTTCAATATTAATGTCAACACCGATTAGCGGCTTAGCATGAGTGGAAGTCACTGAATAGGCACGTTGAACTTACGCTCCAGCAAGCAACTTATCAATCAGCGCGGTCACGTCCGAGATAGTCACTTGACCATCAACATCGACATCGCCGCAGATCTCACAACCGCCCTCACCCGTAAGCAGACTGTCAATCAGGGCAGTCACGTCGCTGATGTTCACACTGCCATCGTGATTCACGTCGCCAACAGCATAGCCATGTCCTTCACCATGCAGGACAACGGTCTTGGCCTTGCTCCAGGGGCTCCAGGTGTCGTCGGTGTAATGGGCCTTCACGCGGAAGAAGAAGGTGCCGCCGGCTGTCAGGTTCTTAACTGTGTAGAACTTGTCGGGAGTGATGCCGGTGATGAGACGGTAGGTGGCATCGCCTTCCTCATTAACGGCCCTGAGCTTCGCGGGCTCACTGGCATCGCCGGCATAAATCTGAATGCTCTCGATCTGGCCATAATTGTGGGGATAGGAGTCGCCACGGATGGTAATCCGCTCGATGTCAGCGCAATCCAGGACGAAGACATAATCGGTGTACTGGGTGGCAAGGTCCACATGCACGGATTGCAGGCTAGTAGAGATGGTTACACCCGAGTTGTAGTACCTATAACTCTGGGCACGCATCTTGACGGTGACCTTGTCATAACCCGTCAAATCATATTCGGGAGAGATGATGGCACCGCCAGAACCCAGCTGGAGGCCACCATTGTCGGTGAAGAGCTGGCTACCCTGATACTCCCAGCCCTCGGGGAAGTAGTCCTGCCAGTGAGAAATTACACTGTAACTGCTGTAAGTGAGGTCGCTCCAGTCTGTTTCTCCCAGTAAAGCAGTTATGGGCTTGGTGGCCACCTCAAGGGTGTAGCTCTCCACATTCTTGTCGGGAGTCTCGTCGGTCCAGTCGGCACGGAACTCGGTGAGCTTGATGAAGTCCTCATTGGCCTCAAGCATCACGGGGTCGTGCTTCTCAAACAATGAGGTGCCCACGATGCTGACGACTACATCCTCGGCATTCTCGCTGCTCAGGGTGATGGTGGCATTGTGGGTGCCTACCTCCTGGGGAGCATAGGTGATGGTGATGTCCTTGCCACTCTCGACCTCGCTCAAGGCGATATGGTTAACGTCGATCGAGAAGACGCCATTGGGATCGTCGAGGGTAACGGTCACATCATGGTCGAGGTAGTAGCCAAAGACAGAGAGCACCTGGGTGGCCGACTTCTCGGCATAGGACTCGATGGCCATGTTCAGGGCGCTGGCAGTAATCGTCGGGCCCAGATAGGGCGGCTGGATACCAATGACCATCTGCTGGTCATCAGTGAAGTTATATTCACCATCGGTAAAGGCATTGAGCGCACAGTAGCAGTTGTAATCGCCGCTCCAGCCCCAGTTGATGTGGTAAGTGTCGTCTGAAGCGTCATAGCCATCAACGTTGAAAGCATGGCCTCCGGCATAACTGTCATAGCCGCAATACACGATGGGTCGGTTGTTGACCAGTTCCTCCTGAATCATGGCAGCCCACGTGTTATTGTTATAGGAGTATTTGTAATAGATCTCAGCCGTCTCGCTGTTATAGCCGAAGAACTTGACGGCACGCAGGATGTCGCTGCCATAGGCGCCGCTGCCCGTGGGAGTGTAATCCATCTGCTCCTCCTGGCCGATATAGCGCATCAGCCATGCCACGGCATCGGCCTGGGCATCGGTATAACCAGACCTATAATCGTCAATCATGTTATCCCAATCAAAGGTCGTTCCGGGCAAAGCCTCGACCTGGAAGCCATAGCTGTAGTTGTTATAGCCACTGACAGCGGGAACTGGGCCAACCGGGAATTTCCAGTAGTAGAACACCATCGCCAGCGAGGTAGCGGGGCAACCGGTCACACACAACTGGCCGTTATACACTGGGCAGTGGTTGTAGTAGGGCTCCTGCTGATCCCACATGGCGGTGAGCAACGGCTCCACGCTGACGCCCCTGGTGGGAACGGCATTGAGCGTCTGATCGGCGGCAATCTCGGGATGGGCCTGCAGATACTCCAGTTCCTGCTTGTAGATGCCCAGCCAGTACTTCATGTTGGCAGGCATACGGTTCAGGTCCTTGATTGGACGGTCACCATAAGCGAGCACGGTCCTGGCGCGGTCATCACCCGAGACGATGATGAAATGGTCGGCGGTGTTGAAGATGTAGTACACAGCTGTGCCAGGCTTATCGGAGTTCATCTCCTGCTTGACCAGCTTCATGTCGATAGCCGACGGAGCCATCAATTTTCCGCTGGCTGCCATCTTGGCTGCAGCAAACTGCTGGGCACTTGCCTTGGCGGTAGCCAGGTCAACGTTGGCACTAAACATTTGCATTGAAGCAATCATCAATGCGATAAAGAACAATAATCTTTTCATAACAAATGGTTATTAAGTTTATAATGAATGAATAATCTTGTCTAGCCTGTTACTACTTGACGACCTTAGCGCTACTGGTAGTACCATCGGTGTAGGTAGTCACCTTGATGACCATACCCTGAGGCTGTGCCACCTCTTGACCTGCCATGTTGTAGTAGCGCACATTAGCAACGGTCTTGCCAGTATTCACCTCGTTGACTGCTGTGTCAGGGTTCGGGTTGGGGAAGACCTCAAGGTAAACGATGTCGCTGGCAGTCTTGACACCATGGTCGGTGTAGTAAACCTGGATACCTATGCGCCAATTGAAAATAGGCCACTCACTGTAGTTGGTGCCATAGAAATAAACCACATGGTCAGTAATATCATAGCCATCGGCGTAAATACTATAGGGTATTTCGGTCATGTCATCCTCAATGTCATAATCATAGTCCCAATAATCAAAGGTGAAGATTTGGTCATCATCAAGGAAGATGCTGTAACTCAGCCTAGTAGGATCAAGGGGATTGCCTTCTGTATCGGTGGTGGGCAAGGTGAAATAGAACTGGCTGGTGGCCCAGTCGTTACCGCAGTCATACCACTCGTCGGCAGTAGGATTAGCAGGAATGATGGGACCATCTTCATTGAGTACTGCAACCGTGTTGAACTGCAGCACATTGGCCCACTCATGATCGTCGGTATATATCAGGCACGGGCCCGTGGTGTTACCCCACTCGGGATAGGGAGCCCACACATCGCCCTGGCCATCGAGCAGCGTGATGGTATTGCCCTCGACCTTGTAGCGGATTTCGGTCACATCAGGGTCGTAGGCACCATAGAGCCAATAGACAGGCTCGCCGTAGTCGTCCCACCCGATCTGCTCAAACCAGGTGTGGCCCCACACCAGCAGACCGCCATAGCCGTAATTGGCCATCCACGAAACGCATTGGCCAGTGGGGACGCTGATGATACCACTCTCCTGGTCATAAGTACCCTCTACCCAATTGCCATTGGTGAGCGTGGCAATGGGATTTTGGATGTAAACCTTTCCATCCTCGGCGAACACGACGTTCATGACATCTTCAAACTCGGTGATACCTGTTTCCATGAACTTGTGGTAGATGTAACCGCCCGTGCGGTAATAAGTGAGCAAAGTGCCTTCAGGAGTCTCGGAAATCACAGTGGGCACATCAGTGGGGTCAGGATCATCGGGCTGTGACTGAACCTCGGTGAGCACAGTGTGCATGTCCAGGTCACCCGACCAGCTGTTGATGTCATTCCACTTGCCGGCAAGACCAGTAGCGATGTAGGCATCATCGCCATAGGCATAAACATCGCCTGCCGAGCCGTTGAGGCTGATGGTATTGCCATCAATGGTGAAAGTGGCTACTTCATAACCGGTATCGTCAACTTCAATATATTTATTTCCATTGTCGTAATAGTAATAGGTTGTGCCGAAGGTCAGCACCACATAGGCATCATAGTAACTGTCATACTCAAGCTCTTGTCCTAGGGGCACCGTGATGATGTCACCATCAATCGTTCCCTCAACCCAGGCTCCAGTCTTGTAGCCCGAGATGGGATCCTGCATGTAGATGGTCACGCCGTCGGGAGCATAGACGATGTTGCACTCACCACTCTGGGTGGTAGGGGTCACATAACCTCCATTGCCGTCAAGCGTCTGGCCCGAACGTTTGTAGACTTTCAACTCGCCCTCGGGTTGGGCGGTAATCATGTTAAGGCTGTTGCCCCTTGCAATTTTCTCGTTATGAGATAAGGGACGATGATTCTTGATGGCACGTTGGGATTTCACCTGCACACTAGCTGATGAACCAATGGCCAGAATCATTGCTGCTAAAAGTAATAAAATCTTTTTCATAAATACTTAATTTAATATGGTTAGAAAATGGTTGCTATTAATGCTTATGTTTAGAATTTCACCACAAGGCTTGGCGTTGCTGGCTTGAGGCTGATGATTACCACAACAGTTTGCATCGCAAAATTAAAAAAGGCCATTCTCTTTGGCAAGAAAATGGTCTGCGCCTGTGTTCTGTTTCAGTGAAACAGAACGAAAAACCGTGTATTGATGGGCTTCTTTCAGTGAATCAAGCCCTCTGTCACCTGCTAATTTTACCCTTAGCCATCTTCATGAAATCAGATGGCGAGATGCCGGTGATGCGCTTGAATGTTACCGTGAAATTGCTGCGGGAATTGAAACCTAGATTTGCAGCGATAGCCTCAATGGTCAAGTTACCATACCGCTCGGTATCGTTAAACATGCGGCACGCCTCTCGCACCCGCTGCTCGTTGAGCACCTGCTTGAAACTCTTGCCGTAGCACTCGTTCAGCACTTGGGAGACATACTTATAGTTGCTGCCCACCTGGTCGGCCAACTGCTGTAGCGAGAAGTCGGGCTTGCAGATGATGCTCATGTCGTCCATCACCCGTTTAATCTGGTCAAAGAGACGGTCCTTGCTCTCCTGGTCAAGCAGACCTTGATACTTGGGGGCGCTCTCCTCCTGCTCGTCTCTTGGTTGCGCTGCCGGCACGGTATCGGCAACCTTGACATCAAGCAACTGAACATTTTTCTCATAAAGGTGCCTGATGTAACTGCGTTGTTTGATATTGCTGCGAACAAGTAATGCCAACGCAATCAGGATGATGGCGGCGATCAGACTCATCATGAGCAGTAACTGGTGGGTGCGTTCATGCTTGGCCTGAATCTGCTCCACCTGCTCATTGACGCGTCGCATCTCGTCGAGAAACCGCGATTTCTCGAGCTTTTCGGCATGGCTTTTATGGATGAGTTCGTCTTTTGCCTTGAGGTATTTGTAATCATAGAGATCGGCCTTTTGCCCATTGCCCATTGCTGAATAAACCTGAGCAAGCGCGTGATAGGTGTCAATCAGTTCGCTCTGCATCCCATGATTGACGGTGATTTCTGCAACCTGCTGCAGGCAATCAATAGCCTCTTGGTAACGATGCATGGCAGCCAGCACAATGGCCTTCTGCTGCATGGCTTTGATGATGCATTGCTGGCGGTTGGTGGTGACGTCCTGGGCCTTGGCCTCCATCTGATTATAATAGTCTAGCGCCGTTGCGTATTGCCCCGAGAAATATGCCTCGGAGGCTTGGCAAAACAAGCGCGTGCATTGCCACATCTCCACACTGTCGGTCAACTGCAGCTTCTTGAAACGCACAAGATCAGGCTCTATAAGCTTGATATCGCTTTTATTGCGCATCATATCCAGCAAGTTGTAAATACTGGTAACGGCTACATTCCATTCCTGCGCTTTGACCGCTACATCAAAGGCTTGCCTTGTGTTGTCCAGCGCATCGCTCGAGAAAGTCTCGCCAGCGTAGAGACTGTTGCGGGCATTGATGATTGAAGCCATGTTCAGGTATGCGTATGCCAGGTTATTGTCAAAGCCGTAGCGCCTGGACAATTCCATCGATTGGTTCAGGTTCTCGTAAGCCTTGTGATAGTCATAGTAATAGGTAGCATAGATGTAGCCCAGATTGTTGAGTGCCCTGGCGATTTGGTACATCTCCTTGCTCTCTTGATTATCGCTTTGGGCGCGGTTGGCAACGATACTATAACATACTATGGCGCTATCAGCCCATCCCTTATTCTGCAAGAAGTCCTGGCCGCGGTGCATCAATTCTTCAGTGGTAAACCGTGCCAAGCGGTTGTACTGGTTGACGTTATAGGCGTTAGCTCCGCGCATTGTAACCGCCACAAGCACCAGAATCAATAATATGACTAGATTTTGTTTCTTGAACATTGGTTTGTGCACACAGTTTCTAGCTTGGCAACCTTGATCATTAATAGTTCGTTATTGCTATATCCCATTTGATAGTGCAAAGATACTACTTATATGGAACTGGCTTATTATCTGCCACGAAATCCTGTGTAATTAATGATTGTCAACAGGGATGATGGCTGGATGCACATGTCACATCCAGCCATCATTATCTTCAGGAATCCTTGATATTACTCCTTGACCAAGAGGGTGCCGGTCTTGCCTTGCAGGGCTTCACGGGCCTTGTCGAGCACCTTGGGCAGCATGCTGCCGGGAGCGAAGTGACCCTGCTTGATGTATTCGCGGGCCTCGGCAATGGTCATGCGGTCGAGGTCCTGCTGGTCTGGCTTGTTGAAGTTGATAGACACCTTCTCCACGGCGGTGAGGATGACCAGCATGTCGGCATTGAGGTCGAGGGCCAACTTGGCGCTGGCACGGTCCTTGTCGATAACTGCTGCCACGCCCTCATAGTCGCCAGGGCCGTTCTCCACAACGGGGATGCCACCACCACCCACGGTGATGACGACGCTGTGCAGACCCACGAGTTGCTCCACTACGGGTAACTCCACGATCTTGACGGGAATGGGAGAGGGAACTACACGGCGGTAGCCACGGCCGGCGTCCTCGACAAAGGTGTAACCCGTTTCGGCTACGATGCGGTCGGCATCCTCCTTGGTGTAGAACATGCCTACGGGCTTGGTGGGCTTCTGGAAGGCGTCGTCGTTCTTGTCAACGACAACCTGAGTCACGACAGCGGCACAGGGCTTGTTGATGCCGCGTGCGGCGAGTTCGCGCTCCACGGCCTGCTGCAGGTGGTAACCGATGTAACCCTGGGTCATTGCGCCACACTCGGGGAAAGGCATTGCGGGCGTGCCGCCACCGTTTCCTGCCGAGTACTCAAAAGCCAGGTTCACCATGCCCACTTGGGGGCCGTTGCCATGGCCGATGACCACGTCATAGCCCTCCTCTACGAGGTCGACGATGGTCGATGCGGTGCCCTTTACCAGAGCCAGTTGCTCTTGAGGGGTCTTGCCCAGGGCATTGCCGCCCAGGGCGATAACAAGACGTTTGCTCATAATATTATGTTGTCTTTACTACTAATGGATGACATTTTAGAAAGATTAATGATTAAAGTGAATGAGTTGGCACCCATTAACCTTTAACCATTAACCTTTAGCCTCCAGTACACCTTGGTGAACTGGATTAAATTACTTCAGTGTGGCGTACATGACGGCCTTGATGGTGTGCATGCGGTTCTCGGCCTCGTCAAACACTTTGGATTGCGGGCTGCGGAACACCTTGTCGGTAACCTCCATCTCGGGCAGGCCAAACTTGGTGTGGATGTCCTTGCCGATGGTCGTCTCCAGGTCGTGGAACGAGGGCAGGCAGTGCAGGAAGATGGCACCGGGGTTGGCGTTGGCCATCACGGCGTCGTTCACCTGATAGGGGCTGAGCAGCTTGATGCGCTGTTCCCAGATCTCGTCGGGCTCACCCATCGATACCCAGATGTCGGTATAGATGACGTCAGCATTCTTGGTGCCCTTCTTCACATCCTCGGTCAGGGTGATGGTGCAACCGTTCTCCTTAGCAATCTCCTTGCAGGTCTTGACGAGCTTGGCATCGGGCATGTTGTCCTTGGGACCACAAGCTACGAAGTTGATACCCAACTTGGCCGAAACAACCATCAGCGAGTTAGCCACGTTGTTACGGGCGTCACCCATGAAGACCATCGTCAGGCCTTTGTAGTGACCGAAGTGCTCCTCGATGGTCAGCACGTCGGCAAGCATCTGAGTGGGGTGGAAGTCGGTGGTCAGACCATTCCATACGGGCACGCCAGCGTGCTTTGCCAGATCCTCAACGATCTGCTGGTCAAAGCCACGATACTCGATACCGTCAAACATGCGGCCAAGCACCTTTGCGGTGTCTTCGAGTGACTCCTTCTTGCCCATCTGTGATGAACCGGGATCGAGGTAGGTAACTCCCATACCCAGGTCATTGCCGGCAACCTCAAACGAGCAGCGGGTTCTAGTGGAGGTCTTCTCGAACAAGAGCACAATGTTCTTGCCAGCGAGGTACTTGTGAGGAGTTCCGGCGCGTTTCATGCGCTTAAAGTCCTTGGCAAGTTCGAGCAAATACTTAATCTCGTCGGTGGTGAAATCGAGTAACTTCAGGAAACTTCTTCCAGATAAACTTCTAGGCATAATTGTAAAAAATTTAAGTTTTTAGTTTAAGTAAATATTAATGTTATCTTAGTTGTTGTAGTTGTGTGGTTGTCAGTTGTCAGTTGTTTCGTAGCCACTAAGAACTAAAGACTAAAAACTAAAGACTAAAAACTGATTAGTCTCTCCACAGCGGCATGCTCATGCAACGGGGGCCTCCACGGCCTCGTGACAACTCGCTGCTTGGAATCTCGAGCACTGTGATGCCCTCGTCGCGCAGTATAGCGTTGGTCACATTGTTGCGCTCATACACGATCACCTTGCCTGGTGCGATGCACAGCGTGTTGCTGCCGTCGTTCCACTGCTCGCGCTCGGCTGTAATCAGATCACCGCCGCCACACTTGATGAGTTTGACGTGTTTCAGACCCAGCGACTCGGCCAGAATCTCTTCCAGCGTCTCCTCTTTGCGCTCGAGACGGATGCTATCGCCCTCGCCACGGGTGAGTTTGAACACTTCTAGCGGGCCCAGGATGCCAGGATGCACGGTGAACTTGTCGTGGTCGATCTGTGTGAACACGGTGTCGAGGTGCATAAAGGCGCGCGTCTCGGGAATATGGATAGCCAGTACGGTGTCGATAGCGGCATTGCCGTTCTTGAAGATGTTCTTGGCAATCAACTCGATGCCGTCAGGCTCGGTGCGCTGCGAAATGCCGATGGCGAGCGTATGCTCGTTCAGGTTCAGGATATCACCGCCCTCGATGCGGTAGGGGAGGGTGCGGTCATAATAGTGCTCCACCTCCTTAAAGTCGGGATGGTACCTGAAGATGTAGTCTCCGTAGATGGTCTCGCGGCAACGGGTTACCGAGAACATGCGGTTGATGCTCACGCCGTTGCCGATGCAGGCAAACGGGTCACGGGTGAAGTACAGGTTGGGCATGGGCTTGACCACAAAGCGGCTGTCGCCACGCACCTGGTCAACCAGCGAATTCTCGATCTGTCGCGGGTCTCGAGGCAGGTCCTGCAGGTAGATGCCCTCCATCGTCTTGAGCACGAGTTCCTTGCTCGAGGTGATACCGTTCAGGTAATTATAGATGATGTCGTGGTACTTTGTTGCGCAGATGCCTGCTTCCTCGATGAACTGGCGCAGGAACTGTTCTCTGATCTCGGCGCTGATGTCGAGCACTTCGGCCATCAGGTCCTCCAGATAGACCACCTCGACGCCATTGTCACGCAACACCTGGGAGAAGGCATCGTGTTCCTCCTCGGCCACCTTGAGATATGGAATATCATCAAACAGCAGTTCCTCCAGGGTGTTAGGCGTCAAGTTGAGCAGTTCACGTCCAGGACGATGCAACAAAACCTTCTTCAACGGTTTTATCTCGCTTGTAACATGAATACCTTTCATGACATTGGAAATTATTTCGTTCTTGTTTATGATAATGGATGTTTGTTCGATGCAAAGGTAAGCAATTTCTTGTAACCCTACATCATTTTTCACATCTTTTTATTTACAGGGACTGGATAATGGCGATTATCTCTTGAGCACTTTGAAACTGCGCTGCGAGCCATCAGTGTGGCGAACCACTTTGAAGTTAAAGCCGCCACCCATCTTGCCGCTAGTGATTGTCATCGGTTGATACGTGTCGGTTGCTTGATGGGAATGGGTGAAATGCATGGACTTAGATATTGCTTGTCGAAATCAATAGGGATCCCCTGCCAAAAAAGTTGTGTTAAAATCTCGCTCAAAAGTTGCATCGTCGCCATAAAAGGTATATCTTTGCAGTGTCGTTAAGACGACACGCTCATTGAAATAATGTCCACATCAAAGACGATCGGGATACTCTTCAAATTTTTATGAAATGCCGAGTCAAGCGGCGCACGCAATGGCGGGCCTCAACCGCAAGGTGCCTAATAAGCCGGAGGATTACAAAGCGTGTGACGCCCTCAAATCCTGTATTTAGTCGGAGTTTCATCACATCCCTTTGATGTGGCTTCTTATAAACTAAGGAGTGGAACGCCAGGCAGTGGTGCCGCGCGTCCTGCTCCTTTTTGTTTCGTGGCCGATAAAAAAAGGTGGGGCATTTGGTCGTTTGCGGGAAAAGGTGTACATTTGCACCGCAAAACCAAACGATACATACTATATAATAGACAATGAAGGCATATTTATATAAGGAAGAGGCTCAACCCGTCGAGCCCATCGATGAACACAAACTCGCTATTGCCGATCAGAAGCCCGATAAGGCTGATGTTCCCAAGCAGGGTCTGTATGTCGTGAACTACAAGCCGCTGTGGACGGCTACCTGCATCGCACTGGTGATTTTTGTGATCTGGGCCCTCGCGACCTGGTTGCTGAACTAAATTTTTTTTGAGTGTCTAACGGATTGGTGCTGTGGCGAATAGCACCAATTTGATGCTTGCGCTTGAAATTTTTTTGAAAAAAAGTTTGCAAAAATGCTTGCCAGTTCAAAAAATGGCAGTAACTTTGCACCGCTGAAAACGAAAAAATGGTCCCTTAGCTCAACTGAATAGAGCGTTTGACTACGGATCAAAAGGTTACAGGTTTGAATCCTGTAGGGATCAC
>ONQS01000047.1 GCA_900320055.1 uncultured Prevotellaceae bacterium | reverse complement strand
CTAGAAGGGGGTGGGGGTTTCGTTAGGGTCGCGGAGGAAGTCGACGTTGGGTGGGGGTGGAGTGAAACCGTCGTTGGCCTGTGAGGGCGGGAAACCGGATGTGCCTGTAGAGAGCCCAGATGTGTCGGGTGCATTCATCTTGGACTCGTAGGTGGTTTCGTTGTTCAGGAGGTCACTTTCACCACGGTTCTCGAAGCGGGCATACTTGCTCACGAAGTGCAGGTTGATGGTATCGGTGGCACCGCTACGGTGCTTGGCCACGATAAATTCGGCCAGACCGCGGATGTCGTTGCCGGCGGCGTCTTCGCTAGAGCGTGTGTAGTACTCGGGACGGTGGATGAAGCAGACGATGTCTGCGTCCTGCTCGATGGCGCCCGACTCACGCAGGTCGCTCAACTGGGGCCGTTTGCCCAGTTTGTCGTCGGCCGCGCGAGTCTCGACGCTACGGTTTAACTGCGACAGGGCGATGATGGGGATGTCCAACTCCTTGGCCAATTGCTTGAGCGAGCGCGAGATGGTGCTGACCTCCTGCTCACGGCTGCCGAACTTCATTCCGGTGGCGTTCATCAGTTGCAGGTAGTCGATGATGATGATTTTGACCTTCTTCTCGCGCACGAGTCGGCGGGCCTTGGTCCTGAGTTCAAAGATGGATAGCGACGGGGTGTCGTCGATATAGAGTGGCGCGGTGCTCAAGGCGCGCGTACGGGTCATGAGGTTTTCCCACTCGGGCTGTGTCAACTGGCCGCTCTTGATCTTTTCGCCCTCGAGCGAGCAGACGTTGCTGATGAGACGGTTGACCAGTTGCAGGCTAGACATCTCGAGCGAGAATACGGCGACGGGATAGTTGTAGTCGACGGCCATGTTTTTGGCCATGGAGAGGACGAAGGCGGTCTTACCCATGGCGGGACGGGCAGCGATGATGATGAGGTCGCTGTTCTGCCATCCGCTGGTCAGTCGGTCCAACTGGTGATAGCCCGACTCCAGACCGCTGAGTCCGTTCTCACGGTTGGCGGCCTCCTCGATCTTCTTGATGGCATCCTGCACGGCGTTCTCGATGGGGATGACGTCGCGCTTGAGGGTGTTCTTGGAGATTTCAAAGAGTTTGCCCTCGGCTTCCTGCATGAGGTCATAGACGTCGACCGACTCGTCGAAGGCAAGCGACTGCACTTGGCTGCTGTAACTGATGAGTTCGCGCGCCAGATACTTCTGAGCGACGATGCGGGCATGGAATTCGGCATTGGCTGCGCTGGAAACACGGCCCGTGAGTTCGGTGATGCGCAGTGCTCCGCCTACCTCGTCAAGCACCTTGTTGCTGCGCAACTGATCGGTGACGGTGAGCATGTCGATGGGCTTACCTGCCGCTGCGAGCGACTGGATAGCCTCGTAGATCTTCTGATTGGCAGGGTTATAGAACGCCTCGGGCTTGAGAATTTCGCACACGTTGTTGTAGGCGTCTTTTTCCAGCATGAGAGCGCCCAGGACGGCTTCCTCAAGCGAGGTGTCCTGAGGCGGCAGTTTGCCAAACTCTCCGATGATTTCGGGCTCATGATTGGGGCGCGTGCGACGGCGCGCCTGCTTGCCGGTTTCAAATTCTTCCATTGTCGTTATGTATCTTTGTCTTAGTTGCAGGTTGATTGGGAGGGCAAAGGTAGTGAAAAACGTTGGAATAGACGACAGGGATTATCCACATTCTATCTACAGGATGTTAACAGGGCGTTTCCCCATGAATGAGTAAATAGGGAGTATCTTGGCCGGGTCTGGGCTTGATGTCGGAGAATGATATAAATTTGGCTGCGCCTCGACAATGTTCAAATAAATTTTGATAATTTTGGCTGCGCCTCAGCCATTGGAAACAAGTTTACAAGGCACTCGGCTTGCACAAAATTTGTCATTGTACTCGGCTTGCACAAATTTTGTAGTATATTTGTGGTCAAAGTTTAACACCTTAATCAGATAGAATGATGAGACTGTACAGGTATATGACGTTGTTTGCTGTGGTGATGCTGGCGTTGACAGGCGCCGCGCAACAGGCTCAGCAGACCAGCATGACGATCAACGATGAAACGCGCCATCAGACCATCACGGTGACAGCCGTGAGTGACGACATCTTGCGGGTAGATGTGGTGCCCAACGAGTGGAACGGCAGCAGGCTGGCCTCGCTCGCGATTGACAAGCCGGTGCCCTCGGCACGTCCCGAGGCTAAGGTGGAAGAGTGGGGTGATGACATCAGCGTGTTGCGCACTGGCAGTGGTATGAGCGCATGGTATGTGAACGGTAGCCTGAGTGTGGGTTGTAGAAAAAATTTCTACATTACCGACTTGTGCGACCGCAGCGGCAACACCTTGCGACTGCTGCATCAAGGCCAGGAATCGTTCTATGGGGCCGGTGAGCGCGGCTACTCATTTAACTTGGCTGGCGACACGCTCATCAACTATAATGCCCAGAACTATGGCTACCAGATGGGAGAGAAGCGCACCCGGCAGATGGGTATCACCATGCCGATGGTGATTTCGTCCAAGGGCTATGGCCTCTTGTTTGACGACTTCTGCAAGTCTTCGCTCTATCTGGGCGATCAGATTCAATATACCTCCACGTCGCCGCAACCGCTATCCTACTATGTGATCAATGGCGGAGGCAGGGTCGAGAACGTGGTCAAAAACTTCACGTGGCTCGTGGGCCGTCAGGAATTGCCGCCGCTATGGACCCTGGGCTACATCACCTCGAAATATGGCTACCACGATCAGCGCGAGAGCGAGGGCGTGGTGGATACGCTCAAGCGCGAGGGCTATCCGCTGGACGGCATCGTGTTTGACCTGTACTGGTATGGCAAGGAGGAGGATATGGGACGTTTGGAATGGGACAAAGTGCAGTGGCCCGACCACCGCGCGATGCTGCAACGCTTCAAGCAGCAGGGCGTGAATGTGGTGACCATCTCGCAACCTTATGTACTCACCAACGGCCGTGCCATCGACAATTACCGTCTGCTAGACCCGCAGGGCATCTTCTGCAAGACCGATGGCACCGACACGACCCACACAGTGACGATCTGGGTGGGTCAGGGTGGCATGTTTGACGTCTCCAATCCTGATACGCGCCAGTGGTTGAGGAACCGATACAAGTCGCTCACCGACGAGGGCGTGACAGGCTGGTGGGGCGACCTGGGCGAGCCCGAGAAGCATCCGCTGGAAATACGCCACTGGAACGGCTTGACCGCCGAGCAATATCACAACTATTATGGGAATGAGTGGAGTCGCATCATCTATGAGATGTTCAAGCAGGATTATCCCGATCGGCGCCCGATGGTGATGATGCGTGCCGGCACGGCAGGCCTGCAGCGCTACTCGGTGTTTCCTTGGTCGACCGACGTCTCCCGCTCTTGGGGCGGCTTGCAGCCGCAGGTAACCATCATGCTGAACTCGGGACTGAGCGGGCTGGGCTATATGTCGCACGATGTGGGCGGTTTTGCCGTTGATCCCAACAACAAGCGCGACGGCGAACTCTACATCCGTTGGCTCCAATTGGGCTTGTTCTCGCCCGTGCTGCGCACTCACTCGACTTATCAGGCTGAACCTTATAACTATAAGGAGTTTGGCGACTTGGCTTTGCGCCTGGTCAAATCGCGCTATGCCTGGCTGCCCTATAACTACACACTGGCCTATGACAACGCCTGGAATGGGTTACCCCTGGTGCGTCCGTTGGGCTTGTATGAGGACGACAACAACATCAGTCGTTATGACTATGTCACCGACCAGTACCTGTGGGGACGTGACGTGATGGTGGCGCCCGTATTGCAACAGGGTGCCGTGAGCCGCGAAATCGCCTTCCCCGAGGGTACGTGGGTCGACATCAACCATCCCGAGAATCGCTATCAGGGCCACACGAAGGTCAACTACAGCGCGCCTATCAATGTGCTGCCGCTGTTTGCCCGTGCTGGTGCTTTTATCCCGCAGGCCAACTACGAGATGCAGAATGTGGGCGACTATAATCCCGATAGGCTGGATATCATCTATTATGCGTGTGACCATCCCTCGTCATTCACACTGTTTGACGACGACTTGCACTCGACCGGCACGCTGTCGCGCGACAAGCACCGCGTGATTCAGTTCACTGCCACCCCTCAAGGCAGGCGCAATTGCATCACCATCCAAGGCCGCGGCAACATTGAGGGCGATGCTCCGGGCAAGGAGTACCGTCTGATCATTCCGGCGATAAATCAACCAAGCAAAGTGCGCATCAATGGCAGCAAGGCACGAGGCGTGACCTATGACAGGCGAAGCCGCACGCTGACGATCCCCGTGAGCATCGCCGACATCACACAGGCCACCATCATCGAACTCGACTGAATCTGTCACAAAACGACAACAAGAGCAACGGATACAAACCTCGAATGCAGAGTATTTGTATCCGTTGCTCTTGTCGACTGAGCCGATAGCGTGTCAGATGACAACGGCGGTGCCACTGGTGGCAACCATGAGCATGGAGTTGCTCTCACCGATTGTCTCGTAGTCGATATCGATGCCGACAATGGCGTTAGCCCCCATCTCTTGGGCGCGTTGCATCATTTCCTGCATGGAGGTGTCCTTGGCTCGGCGCAGTACTTTCTCGTAACTGGCCGAGCGGCCGCCCACGATGTCGCGGATGCCGGCAAAGATATCCTTCATGAAGTTGGCACCGATGATGGTCTCACCGGTAACTACGCCCTTGTACTCACGGATTTGATAGCCCTCGACTTGAGGGGTTGTTGTCATGATCATAATGTTACTCTATTAAATGGTTTAACGTGATGTGAATCATGCAAAAATGATGCCAATTTTCAAAATCATTCAAAAAAATATTCAATCGACTGTAGTTTTGAGCGATCAGATGCGTCTAATGGGAAAAAACAATTACTTTTGCAACTTTTTGATAGGCATGTGCGTCTATTCATATATATAGCAACAGAATAAATCCAACAATAGATTATGAAGTGTTCTATAGTATCTAGACTATTATGTGTTATCGCGGCCATGGCGTGTGCGATCACCGCCATGGCGCAAGACTTCAGCGGTGCTTGGAAAGGCAATATCACAGCAGGCCCTTACTCTATCCCCATTGTGCTGAATATCCAACAGGATGAGCAAGGCTTGACCGTGACACTCGACTCGCCAGAGCAGAAAGCCTTTGGCATCAAGGCCAAAGGCAAGGCCGACGGCAATAAGATCAACATTGATGTGCCTGAGATTGGCGCTAACTACAAGGCGACACTTGATGGCAACACCCTGGATGGAACCTATTCACAGATGGGCTTCTCGACCGGGCTGAAGTTGACGCGGGAGGTTGCTGTGGCGTCTGCCACCGATGAGGATTGGGTCAACGACTCCCTGCTGAGCGTGTTTGACAACGTGCAGTTAGGGGAGGTGACCGTTACTGCACAGCGCCAACTCATCAAGCAAGAGGTGGACCGAGTGGGTTACAACATCGAGGCTGATGCCGACAGTAAGACCAACAATGTGCTGACCATGTTGCGTAAGGTGCCCATGGTGAGTGTGGATGCCAGCGACGAAATCCGCGTCAATGGACAGACCAACTTCAAGATCTTCCGCAACGGCCATCCCGACCCGTCGCTCTCACGCAACGCCAAGGACCTGCTCAAGGCCATGCCTGCCAGTAGCGTTAAGCGCATCGAGGTGATTACTGAGCCAGGCGCCAAGTATGATGCCGAGGGCACGACCGTGATACTGAACATCGTGATGATGGATAATTCAAGCATCAAGGGCGTATCGGGTATGGCCACGGCAAGGGCTAACCAGATGGGAGCCTTTGGCGGATCGCTGAATCTGACCACCCAACTCGATAAGGTGGTGACCTCGCTGGACTATGGCGTGTATCATGACCGCGGCAAGAGCCAGAACAGTCGCAGCAGGTCGCTCTCGCGCTACGGGGAGAGCGGCGCTGAGATGATCAGCACAGGAGACTTTGATCTGGATAAAATGACGTTCCACTACGGCGATCTTAGTGCCAGTTGGGAGCCAGATACGTTAAATCTTGTGTCTCTCTCGGTGGGCGGCATGGCTTATGACTATGGAGGCGACCAGACCAGTACCACGACCATGCGCGACGCGGCTGCACAGATGCTCTATGGTTACGGGACCGATGGCCATACGTCCGCCAACAGTTACAACCTCGACGGACGGCTCGACTACCAGCGTCGCACAGCGCGCAAGGGCGAAACCATCACACTGAGTTACATGCTCTCGGCTTTCCGCAACAAGAATAAGGACAAGTCGACGTATAACAATGTCGTTGATATGCCGGTGCCCTATAATGGTATCGACCAGAACGGGACAGAAAATTTCAATGAGCACACATTCCAACTCGACTGGACGCGTCCTTTCGCTACCAAGCACACCATCGAGACCGGTGCCAAGTATATCTACCGCCTGAACCGCAGCCACAACATCATCAACTATATGGGCATCGATAGCGATACCGACTTGCGCTTTAAGCATGTGACCCAGGTGGGTGCCGCCTACTTGAGTTACACCTTCACCAGTGGCCCGTGGAGCGCCCGTGCAGGCTTGCGTTATGAGCATAGTTACTTGCGAGCCAGTTATCCTGGCGGAGACCAAGACGCGTTTGACGCGCATCTCAACGACCTGGTGCCTAGCGCGAGCATTCATTACAAATTCAATTTTGCCAATAGCCTGAAACTGTCCTATGCGGCTAGCATCAACCGCCCAGGCATCAACTACCTGAATCCGACTCGCATCGAGTCGCCTACCAGTGTCTCTTTCGGTAACGTGGATCTGGGCAGCGCACACACCCACTCGTTGAGCCTGACCTATATGCGAGTAGGTCCCAAGTTGACCTTTAACATCACACCGCAGTTCCAGTTCAGCAATAATGGCATCAGTGCCGTGAAGTGGGCCGATGGGCTGGTGCAGGTGTCGACCTATGCTAATACCCTCAAGCGCCAGACGACCTCTCTGTCGGCCTTCCTGCAGTGGATGGTGTTGCAGAAGACCAGCCTGATGCTTAACGGCTCGATCAGTTACAATTATTACAAGAGCAAGGAACTCGGACTGAAGAATGACCGCATAGGCGGCAACTTCTTTGCCAACCTGACGCAGTATCTGCCCTGGAAACTGCAACTGTCGGCCTTTGCTGGCATGTGGGGCGGCGGCGTGAACGACCTGTATGGCCACATGGGCACGATGACCTTCCATGGCTTGAGCATACAGCGCTCCTTCTTGAAAGAGGATCGCCTGACGGTGCAGTTGATGGCGGTGAACCCCTTCGGTGGCAAGTACACATCATTTACCCAATACACCGACCAGGGCGATGTGACCGGCTGGTCCAGGGGCGAGCAGCGCCAACGCCAGTTCGGCGTCTCGATCAGTTACCGCTTCGGTTCGCTCAGGACCTCGGTCAAGAAGGCCGACAAGACCATCGAGAACGATGACCTGATCGGTGGCGGAAGGCAATCGGGCAACACTGGCACCGGCAATGGTGCTGTAGGCGCCGGAGGCATGGGTAATTAAGGCATTGTTATGGAGACGTTTTCAGAATAAAGAAAAAACGCAGGCATTGGCAATATATTTGCAGCGCCTGCGTTTTTGTAATATACAAGGTAGTCACCGATTAAGTTATCAATGATGGGAAAGAAATTACTATTGATGATTGCGATTGCACTGGGCATCGCTGTCGCTGTATCCTCGTGTGAGGGAGACCATAAGGTGGTTGAGACCGATTGGACCACGCTCGAGACGGTTGAGTTGCAGAAGCACTACAACAAGTATATGGATGGCGACTGGGAGTACCAGTATGATGATGACAACAATTACATCGAGATGAAATACTCGTTCAATACCAAGGATAGCACATTCTCGGGTTACTACAATGAGTTGATATATACTACTGCCGGCAATGATGAAGAGCCTCAATGGCACTTGCTGTGGCAGGGTTCATTTTCTGGCCGCTGGGTGCTGCTGCACAGTGTTGATCTGGATCATGACTACATCTACATGAGTGATATGGTGCTCACGGGCGTACATGGCATACTCTCGCAATATGAGGTCCTCTCAGGTCGAGTCTTGTTCTATGGCGCTAGCAAGAACTCCTTGCATGTGACCACTCCACTCACGTTCAAACTCATCGAGATGCACCATCCTGAGCCATAACCTTGCCGGTTTGGCCGAGTGGCACATCATCAATCATTACATTCTCTTTTGGTATAAGGCTGCCTGGGGAGGCCGTGACTCTGGCCAAGCATCACTTGGGCATGAAGCGCGACGGGTCTTCCTTGTCCTCGATGGGCTCTTTGGGCTGGTCGTCGGCAGAGGGTGGAACTTGGTTCGTGGCTGATGGCTTGGAGCGGAGGGGTTTATGCAGGTTGCTCTCCAAGCGGTTAAACTCCTGGCGAACATGGCGCCTGCCGTCTTCAAACTTGTCGTCAACGGCACGCTCGATGGTCTCGTTGAACTTAAACGGTAAGAGCGAGACGATAGCCGAAATCAGTGACAAGGCTGTAAGGACATAGGATAATTTGTAACCAATGCCCAGATTGGTGACGGAAAAGCCCTCGCCCAGGTCGTGGTCAGGTGTGATTTCAGGCGCATGCTGGAGCACGATATCGTGCAGGCTGTTGGTGTGAATAAAGAACCACAGGCCCAGCATAATCAGAGCGATTGTACCAAGCACCCACCAGCGCTTCTTCAGACAGTTCAAGGCGATTGCGCCAAAGCAGGTGATGAATGGCAATAAAGCCAGCAGCACGTTGCCCAGCGACAGAGACTGCGATATCGTCCCAGCCGTGAAACCCAGCCCGGTGACCGTGCCTAGCAATGAGATATCGTAGAATGGCAGAAATACATAACATATCAGTGCCAAAACGAGTAATATGTTGGTTATCGGTCTCATGAAATTCAGTAGTTAAGCGAGGCTGTTCAAGCCGCAATAGCATGCGAATTTAGTCATTCTCGGGCATTCGTCCGCAAAATGAAACCAATTTTTTCACTTTTTCACGTTTGTTAGCGACCTGACAGAGGAGCGGGCAGAGTCTGCAGGGAGGATCTAAATCGTTGCAGTCGAGAGCACTTTTTCACAAAACTCAACATCCTGCTGCAGACGCTCCAGGGCCTTCTTGGATGCGCCCTGATGAGATTCCTTCTTGCTGTAGCCAACGGCATCGCTGGCATAGATTCCGCCCAGAATGACGGCAGTGCGGAACACAGGATTCTTGTCGGCATCGGTATAGGAGTCGATTAGTTCAAACTCAATCGTTACGCGATACTTCTGTGTCCACTCGATGAGCCTAGACTTGAAGTTCTGCTCTGTTTTGACCAGGTCGTTGAGGTCGAAATGCTGCTTGACCAAGCGGTTGATGATAAACTTGCGGCAATGCTTGTAGCCCTGATCCAGATAGATGGCGCCGACTAGCGCTTCGAGCGCATTGCCGCAAATGTAACTGTTGTGAGACGAAGAGTGGGTGGTAGCGTGGACATGGCTGTCGAGGTGCAGCGTGTTGCCGATTCGGTTCAGGCTCTCGCGTTGCACAATCTTGGAGCGTGTCGAGGTCAAGAATCCCTCGTGGTGGCCTGGAAACGTCTCGTAGAGAAAGTCGGCGACAACGGTGTCGATCACAGCGTCGCCGAGGAACTCCAAGCGTTCGTTGTTGGCCCAGTGGCCATCTTCTGTCTTGACGGGCTTGGAGCGGTGCACCATGGCGAGTTTGTATAGGTTGATATCCTTAGGGTAGTAGCCAGTGATGCGGTGAATAAAAACATAAAGCTCCTTATCCTTGATGAAAAGGAGCTTTATGAGTGATATGGCGTTGCTCAACAGCATCGTTAATGGTATAATACCAAGGGTTTATTTCTGGTATTTCTTGACGATGATGCTCGCATTGTGTCCGCCGAAACCAAACGTGTTGGAAAGTGCAATGTTTACTGTTCGCTTCTGAGCCTTGTTAAAGGTGAAGTTCATCTTATAATCGATGTGCTCATCCTCGTCACCATCGGCATGGTTGATGGTGGGAGGAACGATATCGTCGCGGCAAGCCAGCAGGCAGAAGACAGCCTCCATGGCGCCGGTAGCGCCGAGCATATGGCCGGTCATCGACTTGGTGCTGCTTACGTTCAGGCGATAAGCATGCTCGCCAAACACATCTTTTACAGCCTGTGCCTCACTCAGGTCGCCAACGGGGGTAGAGGTGCCGTGTGCGTTGACATAGTCAACATCCTCGGCCTTGATGCCGGCGTCCTCAATGGCGCGCTGCATCACCAACTTGGCTCCGAGTCCTTCGGGATGGCTGGCGGTGATGTGATAAGCGTCGGCGCTCATGCCGCCACCGATAACTTCGCCATAAATCTTGGCTCCGCGTGCCAGTGCATGCTCGAGTTCTTCAAACACGAGGCAAACACCGCCTTCGCCCATGACGAAACCGTCACGTGATGCGCTGAATGGACGAGAGGCTCCCTCGGGATCGTCGTTGCGAAGCGAGATGGCCTTCATGGCGTTGAAGCCGCCAACACCTGCGGGGAACAAGGGTGCTTCGCTACCACCGGTAACGATAGCCTTGGCCTTGCCCAGACGCACGTAGTTGAAAGCGTCGATCAGTGCGTTGGTCGATGTTGCGCATGCCGATACGACACCAAAGTTGGGGCCGCGGAAACCATACTTGATTGAGATCTGACCAGCAGCGATATCAGCAATCATCGTCGGGATGAAGAACGGGCTGTACATCGGGCCACGATCCTCATGACGGGCATAATCGCCTGCCTGTTCCTCGAATGTGTGCAGACCACCGATGCCGGATGCGAAAATCACACCCACCTCGTCACGGTCAATGCCGTCGGCAAGCAGATTGGCGTCCTCAACGGCTTGCTTGGCGCAGGCCAGAGCATACTGTGTATACAGGTCGTTGCGCTTGAAGTCCTTGAGTTCGCGGCGATCGTTGGGGTCGGTCAAATAGTCGAGGGGGTTAAAACCCTTGACCTCACAAGCAAACTTGGTCTTGAACAGTGTTGTGTCAAAATGAGTAATAGGCCCTGCGCCGCTCACTCCTTTAAGGGCGTTGTTCCAGGTGGTCTCAACGTCCATGCCTAAGGGAGTGATGGCACCAAGACCTGTTACCACTACTCTCTTTAATTCCATGTGGTGAATTGGAAATTAAAAGAATTTATTCGGCAGCCTTAGCCTCTTCGATAAACTTAATGGCGTCGCCTACGTTTTGGATGGTCTCAGACTTGTCATCGGGAATCTTGATGTCGAACTGCTTCTCAAATTCCATGATCAGTTCGACGGTATCAAGACTATCTGCACCGAGATCCTGGCTAAAAGTAGCCTCGGGAGTTACCTCAGACTCGCTAACACCTAACTTGTCAACGATGATTTGTTTTACTCTTTCTTCAATTTCTGACATAGTAGTAAAATTTAAATTGTTATTGTTAAAAATGTATGTTCACAATTTTGAGACTGCAAAGGAAATACAAATTATTCAAATAATAAAGAAAAATTTACTTAATTTGAGCCTCTTTGTTGTTTTTTAGGCTTTTGTGAAATGTTTCTCAATATTTTTACACAAATTTTCAAAGTTTTTACTTCAATCGTCTGTTAAAAAACGTAATAAATTGTATTTTTCCTCGCTTAGTCTCTGAGATTTAAGTCAATCGTCAAGCCCTCGTTGGCCAATAGGGTTTGGGGGAACACGCTGCGGGCTTCGTCGAGCAGTGGCGTCTCGTCGGTGTAACGCTTGGAAAAGTGTCCCAGAATGAGCCGTTTGACTCCTGCCTCACGTGCGACCGTTGCCGCTTCCAGTGCCGTGCTGTGGTAGCGCTTGTGGGCCTTGACGTGCAGGCTGTGGTCGTAGGTGGCTTCGTGGTACAACCAGTCCACTCCCTCGACGCTCTTGATGACGCGGCGCGAGAATTTGGTGTCGCTGCAGTAGGCATAACTGATGGCCGGATCGGCTGCCGTCGTCAGTTGACCGTTGGGAATGATGATGCCCTCGGGGGTGATCCAGTCCTGACCCTGCCGCAGGCTGTTGATCGCATAGTGTGGCACACCCAGACGTGCGACCTCCTCGCCGACGATGTGGCGCAACTTGGGCTTCTCCTGGAACAGAAAGCCCACGGCTGGAACGCGGTGAACCAGCGGAAACGTCGTGACGGTTATGGCATCATCCTCATAGATGAGGTGCTTGTGGGTGTCGATGATGTTGAAGTGAACCTCAAAGGGGCGCTCGCGGCAGAAGTAGTCCAGCATCTGACCAAATAACTCGGCGCCGTCTTTGAAGGTGTGGATGGTTAGCGAGCCAGAGCGGTTGAGCAGGGCCATAGTCGATACCAGGCCGGGTAGCCCGAAGCAGTGGTCTCCGTGCAGGTGACTGATGAAAATGTGGTTGAGGCGCATGAGTTTGAGCCGGCTGCGCCGCACGGCCAATTGTGCTCCCTCGCCGCAGTCGATCATCATCAGGTTGTCGCGAACGTTCAGCACCTGGCACGAGGGCTGATGGCGCGGTGTCATCGTCGCGCTGCCGCATCCCAATATGTTTAATTCCAGACGTGTCATGATTTACGACTGCAAAGGTACTAAAAAAACGTTGATCTGCGCTTAACTAATGTTCTTAACGAATCGAAGGCTTAACTGTGCCGGGGGGGGGCGCTTGGCGGCAGCGGGAATAGAATACGATAGAAATAAAATGTATGATTGTTTCCCAACAACCATACACTTTAAACCTTAAAAATCTAATCCTATGAAAAAACTGATGCAAAATTACTGGTTTTGACCATACTGGACAAATATTTTACAATAATATTTCTAAAAATGTATTGAAAAATTGTTAAAGCCACCCCTAATTGATTTCAGTAGGGCGAAATCAGAGGTTTTTTTATGGCACCTGCAAAACTGTGTGTTCAGCAATCAGAGATACCACCCAGCGGGTGGCCCTATGAGTAACCCCGCTGGGGCGGATTTCCGAAGCGTAGCGAGGA
>ONQS01000048.1 GCA_900320055.1 uncultured Prevotellaceae bacterium | reverse complement strand
CCACACCAACCACTCCGTTATATCGCCATCGCCATGCTGCATCCGCTCCAGAATGTCATAGTAGTGATTCTTGTCCTTGTTAATCTGTGATGAGACATTGTAGAAACGGAACTCGCTCTTTTCTCCACGAGCCAGAAGCATGTCTGAAAGGATGCGGGCCAACCGCCCATTACCGTCCTCGAAGGGATGTATGCTCACAAACCAGAAATGGGCAATGGCAGAACGGATGACGCTGCTTACAGGCTCCTCTCCATCAAACCAGGCAAGAAACTTTTCCATCTCCTCTTCTACGCGGTCTGGCGAAGGAGCAATATAGTGAATATGCTCCTCGTTTGTGCGGTACTGGCCAATTTCGATCTGACTTCCTTCACTGTAGCCTGTTGGAAAGAAAGCGGCTTGCCAAGCACACAGCTTCTCTTTACTGAGGGTCATGTCATAGTGCTGTACCGCTTCAAGCATTACACCAACAACAGAATCGACATAATGCGATGGCGCGGTATATTTCACGTTCTCAATGCCAAGCTTTCGGGCAATGGAAGAACGAACCTGATCAACGTTCAGCCGTATGCCTTCTATCTCCGAAGAATATACTACATCGTATGTCAGGTTCTCAGCCATTGCACGCAGTTTGCTGTCAAATCCCAACGAACTCAGCCTGCCATAAAGCAAACCCTGCTTACGGAATACTTTTTCCTGAAGGAGTGACACCTCAGAAGCATCCCAGCGGAAGTCCGTCCAATTGTCTCTTTCGTGTATATACATAATGCATTCGTACTTTGTGCGACATAAAACAGCGATTAACGTCGCAAATTCTGCGACAAAAATACTAAATTAATGTCGAATAGTCAAACAAATCTGCAAATTATCGCAAATTATGCAACGTTTTTGTCTCCAAAACGTCGAAAGTATTCTTGGAGACACAAAAAAGGGACCTGCCCAATCGGACAGGTCCCTTTGTTAATTATATCAGAGTGATAATTACTCCTCAACGGCTGCCTGCGCGGCAGCAAGGCGTGCGATGGGCACGCGGTAGGGAGAGCAGGAAACGTAGTTCATGCCCAGCGAAGCGCAGAACTTCACGCTAGAGGGCTCACCACCATGCTCACCACAGATGCCGACATTTAACTCGGGCTTAGTGGCACGGCCCTTGCGGGTTGCCATCTCAACGAGTTGGCCTACACCTTCCTGATCAAGCACCTCAAACGGGTCTACCTTGAGGATACCGAGATTCTTGTAAACGGCGAGGAACTTGCCTGCGTCGTCACGTGAGTAACCGAAGGTCATCTGGGTCAAATCGTTGGTACCGAACGAGAAGAAGTCAACCACTTGTGCGATCTGGTCGGCCACGAGAGCGGCACGCGGGATCTCAATCATCGTACCCACCTTGTAGGCAACAGTGTCGCCACGCTCGGCAAATACCTTCTGAGCCGTTGCGTTGATAATGTCGGCCTGCATCTGAATCTCGGCCTTAACACCGATCAGGGGAACCATGATCTTGGGATGCACGTCGACACCCTTAGCCTTGACATTAAGAGCAGCCTCGATGATGGCACGTGCCTGCATCTCGGTAATCTCGGGATAGGTGTTACCCAGACGGCAACCACGATGACCCAGCATGGGGTTGAACTCCTCAAGTCCATCGCACACGAGTTTTACTTCCTCGAGGGTGCGTCCGGTCTGTTCGGCCAGTTCGCGCATGGTCTCTAACTGATGAGGAACGAACTCATGCAAGGGGGGATCGAGCAGGCGGATGGTTACCTCGTAGCCGTCCATAGCCTCAAAGATTCCCTCAAAGTCGCCACGCTGCAAAGGCAGCAACTTACCCAGGGCGATGCGGCGTGAAGGCTCATCGGGAGCGATGATCATCTCGCGCATAGCCTTGATGCGGTCACCCTCAAAGAACATGTGCTCGGTGCGGCACAGACCGATACCATGAGCACCCAGTTTGCGAGCCACGCTGGCATCGCGGGGCGAGTCGGCATTGGTGTAGACGTCCATCTTGCTGTATTTCTCGGCCAGGTTCATCACGGCAGCGAAGTCACCGCTCAGGTCGGCGTCGACGGTAGCCACGAGGCCATCATAGACCTCACCCGTGCTGCCATTGATCGAGATCCAGTCACCCTCCTTAAAGGTTTTCTCACCCATCATGACGGTGCGGGCTTTGTAGTCAACCTTGATTTCACCGGCACCCGACACACAGCACTTGCCCATACCACGTGCGACAACTGCGGCGTGTGAAGTCATACCACCACGGGCGGTGAGGATACCCTGAGCGACACTCATGCCACGCAGGTCTTCGGGTGAAGTCTCGAGGCGAACCATGATGACTTTCTTTTTGCGGGAAGCCCACTCTTCGGCATCGTCGGCAAAGAATACGATCTGACCGGTTGCGGCACCGGGACTTGCGGGCAGACCCTTGGCCATAACCTTGGCCTTCTTGACAGCGGCCTTATCAAACACGGGGTGCAGCAACTCGTCGAGTTTGCCAGGCTCCATGCGCTTGATCACGGTCTTCTCGTCGATAGCGCCTTCGCGCAGCAGGTCCATGGCAATCTTGACCATGGCGGCACCGGTACGCTTACCGTTACGGGTCTGGAGCAACCACAACTTGCCGTCCTGGATGGTGAACTCCATGTCCTGCATATCATGATAGTGATTCTCGAGTTTCTGCTGGATGTCGACCAGTTGAGCGGCACACTCGGGCATAGCCTCTTCGAGAGAGGGATACTTGGCGGCACGCTCTTCCTCGCTGATACCCTGCAACTGAGCCCAACGACGACTGCCTTCGGTCATAATCTGCTGCGGGGTGCGCACTCCAGCCACAACGTCCTCGCCCTGAGCATTGATCAGGTACTCACCGTTGAACAGGTTCTCGCCAGTGCCGGCATCACGGGAGAAGCAAACACCCGTAGCGCTGTTGTTACCCATGTTGCCATAGACCATGGCCTGGACATTGACCGCCGTACCATACTCCTCGGGGATCTGGTTCATGCGACGGTACAGGATGGCACGGTCGTTGTTCCAACTATCAAACACGGCATAGATGGCGCCCCACAACTGGTCGTAAGCATCTGTGGGGAAATCCTTGCCGGTATTCTCTTTGACTGCGGCCTTGAAGCGAGCCACCAACTCCTTGAGGTCGTCCACATCGAGTTCGGTGTCAAACTTCACGCCCTTCTTTGCTTTCACGTCTTCGATAATCGCCTCAAAGGGGTCGATGTCGGTCTTGTTGGTCGGCTTCATGCCAAGTACCACATCACCATACATCTGCACAAAGCGGCGGTAACTGTCCCAAGCAAATCGGGGATTGCCCGACTTTTGAGCCAGAGTGTCGGCAACGGCATCGTTAATACCCAGGTTGAGGACGGTGTCCATCATACCGGGCATCGAAACGGGAGCGCCCGAGCGAACCGAAACCAACTGGGGATTGCTGGGGTCGTTGAACTTGTTGCCAGTCAAGTTCTCGATGTGCTGAATCGACTTCTTGACGTCTTCCTTGATCATGGCTACAACGGCCTCGCGTCCCTGCTCGTTATAGAGACGGCAAACTTCGGTCGTGATGGTGAAGCCCGGGGGAACAGGCACACCAATCAAGTTCATCTCGGCAAGGTTAGCGCCCTTGCCACCCAACAGATCTCGCATGTCGGCACGACCTTCTGCCTGGCCGTTACCGAAAGTGTAAATCGCTTTCATTGACTTAACTGTTTCTTATTTTTGAATATATTTGCAAATATTTATGTATTTCGCTTTTCCGGTGCAAAGGTAGTCATTTTGTTTCGATTATAAGCACTAACAATGTCAAAAAACACATTTTTTATAATAGAAAGGCGGTTATCCGCAAATTGTTTATATATCGCAAGAGAAATGGGCATTTTTTATGACAGATTATTAATTTATAATTATCACATTCCGTAATCGACATATTCAGATAACTGATTTTTAGAGCCTTAATCGGTATTACATTTTATCATTGTCTTCGGCTCGTGGTTTTGGTAACAACCCTCCACGCCCATCAGACAACAGCCTTTCTTCTCCCGCCTACTGCCCATCGAGGCCCCCGTGCAAACCTTGCCATGGCATGTGAAAGACTACCGCACAAACGGCTCAAAAGGGTCCAAAAGGGCGGCATCTGATTATTTTGGGAGGGAAATAAGAGTCACAATCGAAAAAAACACTATCTTTGCAAATTGTAAATGAACCGCATCGCTAATTTTGACATATGGACAATCACATTAAAAAGATACTTGACGATGATACTAACGGTCTGTTGACCTATGAGTATATCGCAAACAATATGGGCACTGTGGATGCCGATCTGCCTGCGCTGGTCGACAATATGATTATGAAAGATCGCACGGGTCAGTTTGTCGTAAGCACGGCACGCTACCTCAACGCCATCGACCGCGAGAAGTATGCCGAGAGCATTGACCTGCTGGTCAAAGCCGCCATCGCCAGAGACCGCGACCACGTGTATCTGGCCTATTTGGCCTCGTCGCTGTGGGGTTCCGACTACAAGGAGCATGCCGCCGAGTTGAGTGCCAAGGATGACAACTTCCGCCGCATCTACAAGCGTCTCTACCCCGTGGGAATCTGATTGCCCACGCGGCGGCATCCAGTAGCCGCAGCGAGGTGAACAGAGAAACATTTAGTGTATATTAAATAATATAATGAATGATGGAAAGGAATTTGTTCTTATCATTTATGATGGTCGTGCTGACGCTCATATCATGCTCGGCAAACAACACTGAGAGTGCCAGTGAGAGCGCCGCACAGCCCCAAACCACCAACAGCAAGATGACAAAAGTGAAACTCGAGACCACGATGGGAGACATCGTAGTCGAACTTTACAACGAAACTCCGCAACACCGCGACAACTTCGTCAAGTTGGTCCAGGAAGGTTATTACGACGGAGTACTCTTTCACCGTGTGATCAAGGACTTTATGATTCAGACCGGTGATGGTAACTCTAAGACAGCAGGCCCCGACGCCACCTTGGGCGACGGAGATCCAGGTTACACCATTCCTGCCGAATTTGTTTACCCGAAATATTTCCACAAGCGCGGTGCACTTGCCGCCGCACGCACGGGCGACCAGGTGAACCCCGAACGTCGTAGCAGCGGCAGCCAATTCTATATTGTGACCGGCAAAATCTGCAGCAGCGACGAACTGAAGATGATGACCCAGCGACTGGCCACTGTCAAGAAGCAAGACATCTTCCGCCGCCTGGTGAACGAAAACCATGCCCAGATCGAAACGTTGCAGCGCAATCAAGACAATGAGGGTCTGAACGAATTACAGAACCGACTCATCCAGCAGACCGAAGCCGAGGCAGCCCAAAGCCCGTTCTCTCTCACCGACGAGCAGATCGATGCCTATACCAGTGTGGGCGGCACGCCCCATCTTGACGGACAGTACACCGTATTTGGCCAAGTGATTGAAGGCATGGATGTTGTCGACAAGATTCAGAACGCGCAGACGGGGCGCATGGACCGCCCTGTGAGTGACATCAAGATTGTGAAAGCCACTATCCTGTAAGCCTCGACTGTAACACTCCGGCAAGACCATTTCCAGGACTCATGAGCCTCATGCTACCGCTCGTGAGTCCTGTTTTTTTGATGAAAAACGCAGCAAAAAGCAAAAAAATCAGGAAAATGGTTTTGCAGATGAGAAAAAATGCCTAAATTTGGAGTTTGAATATGAACCGTCAGGCACTCATGCGCCTGAACAAAACTTAGATATTATGATGGAACTGCGTGAACAATCTGAATCGATGAACAATCTCGAGAAAGATCAAGTATTGAGCACTGAGCCCCAAACCGAGGCACAGGAAGTTGTGAGTGAAGAAGTTAAGGCCGAGGAGCCTATTGCAGAGCAGCCTGCTGCAGAGGAACCCAAAGCAGAGCAACCCAAAGCAGAGGAGCCCAAAGCAGAGTCCGCGCCGCGTCTGGAACTTGCTGGCAAGAGCAAGGGCGAACTGGTGGAGATGATGCGAGAGGCCGCAGCACGCCCCATCGAAGAGGTAAAGGACGAAGTGCAGGCCATCAAGGCCGCCTTCTTTGCTTTGCGCCGCGATGAGGTGTCCAAGGAGAAAGAGGATTTCCTGGCTAACGGCAATAACGAAGGTGACTTCACACCCAAGGATGATCCCGACGAGAACAACCTGAAGGAACTGCTCAATGTGCTCAAGGAACGCCGTACCGAGTATAACGCAGCGCAAGAGGCCAATCGCGAGGCCAATCTGGAGAAGAAGCGCCAAATCATCGCGCTGATCAACGAGATCGCCAACGATCCCGACAACATCAATCGCCAGTTCAATCGCGTCAAGCAACTGCAACAAGAGTTCAAGGACACTGGTGATGTTCCCGCCACAGCCGACACCGAGGTTTGGAAGGAATTCCAGCGCGCCACCGAGCGCTTCTATGATGTGCTCAAGATGAATAAGGAATTGCGCGACTACGATTTCAAGAAGAACCTGGAACTGAAGCAGCAGTTATGTGAGGAGGCCGAGGCCCTCGACGAGGATCCCGACATCGTGTCAGCCTTCAGAAAACTGCAGGAACTGCATAACAACTGGCGAGAGATCGGTCCCGTTGCCAAGGAATTGCGCGAGGAACTGTGGGCTCGCTTCAAGGCCGCTTCCAGCGCCATCAACAAGAAGTACCAAGCCTTCTTTGAAGACCGCAAGAGCAAGGAGAAGGAGAATGCCGATGCCAAGACCGCACTGTGCGAGAAGATCGAGCAGATCACTACCGATGACCTCAAGACCTATGCCCAGTGGGACGAGGTGACCAAACAGATCATCGCCCTGCAAGAGGATTGGAAGAAACTCGGTTACGCATCGCGCAAGGCCAACGCCGCTCTGTTTGCCCGGTTCCGCAAGTCATGCGACGACTTCTTTGCCAAAAAGGCCGAATTCTATAAGGCCATGAAGGAGGAACTGAGTGCCAACCTGGCCAAGAAGATTGACCTGTGTGAACGCGCCGAGGCACTGATGGACTCTACCGACTGGAAAGAGGCCACCGATAAGTTTGTCGAGATGCAGAAGGAGTGGAAAACCATCGGCCCGGTGGTGAAGAAGTACAGCGACAACGTGTGGAAACGCTTTATCGCCGCTTGCGACCACTTCTTTGAGGAGAAGAAGAAGCAGAACGTAAACGTCCATGCCGTTGAGCACGACAACCTCAAGGCCAAGAAGGAAGTCATCGCCACGCTCAAGTCGACCATCGAGGAGGCCGCCGAAGATGCTGCTCAGACCGTCCGTGAACTGATGGATCGCTGGCAGGAAATCGGCCATGTGCCCTTCAAGGAGAAGGACAAGATCTATGCCCAGTATCGCGAGTTGGTCGACAAGGCATTTGACACGCTCGACATGCGCGGTTCACGCTCTCGTGGCGATGGTCAGCGAGGCGGCGGACGTCCCTCGGGCAACGACCGTGGCCTGAGCGAGCGTGATCGTCTGGTTCGCACTTATGAGCAACGCATGAGCGAGTTGAAGACCTTTGAGAACAACATGGGCTTCTTGACCGCCAACACCAAGAGCGGCAATTCACTGGTTCAGGAGATGGAGCGCCGCATTGCCCGTCTCAAGGAAGAGATTGCCGACCTGGAACAGCGCATCAAGGATCTTGACAACGCATAACACAAATTGGAGACAACTCCCGTCAACAACTCATGAAACCCACGCACTGGGGGTGTGTCATAATTCGTGCCTCAAACAACGATTGGCTTAAAGACGCGAGACATCTTGTGCAAGTCTATTGCTAACAAACTTGTTCTGTATCTCACGTATAGCGCTACCATCGAGCGGTTATCGAATTATGACACAGCCACATTGCGTGCTCCATTTATTCTCCTCCACGCTTTAACCGATGAAGAGCAAAGGACGTTACGGACAATTCGTCAGATGGATATTCAGCCTGATTGACATCATCATTGTCAATCTGGTCTTTCTTGCATCCATGATGTGGCACAGCAAGTCGCTGCAGCCCGGCAACGAGTTGTATACGCGCCCTATGTGGCTCGTGCTCAATGTGGCGATGGTAGTCTGCCTATACTTCTACAGCAATGTGCACGAGCGCCGCGTCTTCTATGCCGAGAAGGTTGTGGGCCAAGCCTTGAAACTGGTGCTGACGCATGCCGGCATATTCATCACCCTGGCTTCGATGCTGGGCAGCAGCGAGGCCCCCTGGCAGCGCGTGCTGTGGTTCTATGTGACCTTCTTTGTTGTGCTGGCGACGTGGTGGGTCATCTCCCGCCAATTGGTGAAACTGTACCGCAACCGTGGTCTGAACTTCAAGCGGGTGATCGTAATTGGTGGTGGCACAGTGGGTGTGCGATTGATCAACGAGATGCTGGCAGACCAAGGCTATGGCTACCATATCGTGGGCTTCTTTGACAACAACCCTAAGGCCCGTTCGGCATCTGCAGCCTACCAAGGCACACTCGACGATGTGGAGGCGTTTGTCAAGACCCATCAGGTCGATGAGATGTTCTGCGCTGTGCCAGACATCGAGGACAATCAGAATGTTTCACGCATGATACGCATTGCCGACAACAATGCCGTCGACTTCTACTATGTGCCGCAGTTTGGCCGCACGGTGACACGCCAGTTTGAGTTGCAATCGGTGGGAGATATCCCCATCCTGGCTGTTCACCCCTACCCCTTGAAGAATCCCATCAACCGCCTGGTGAAGCGTTCGTTCGACCTGCTGTTATCGACTGTTGCCCTGATCCTGTCGCCGCTAGTCATCATCCCTGTAGCCATCGGCATCAAATTGTCATCGCCAGGCCCAATCTTCTTCGTCCAGAAGCGCACAGGCTACCGCGGGCAAGCCTTCAATTGCTACAAGTTCCGCACGATGCGTGTCAACCCCGACAGCGACACGCTGCAAGCCACTAAGGGCGACCCCAGGGTGACGAAATTTGGCAACTTCCTGCGTCGCTCGAGCATCGACGAGTTGCCCCAGTTCTACAACGTGTGGCGCGGCGAGATGAGCATTGTCGGTCCTCGTCCCCACATGGTGGCACAGACCGAGATGTATAGCGAACTCATCGACAAGTACATGCTCCGCCACACCATCAAGCCTGGCATTACGGGATGGGCACAAGTGAGAGGCTATCGTGGCCAGACCGAAGAGTTGTGGCAGATGGAGAAGCGCGTCGAGTATGACGTGTGGTATGCCGAGAACTGGACTTTCTTCCTTGACTTGAAAATCATCTTCAGGACCGTGTGGAACGCCCTCAAGGGAGAGGATAATGCTTATTAGTTTTCACTTCTTTTATCGGTCATGGATGGCATCAATGGCATGACACGCCAGGAGTTTGCGCTGGCTCTGTTGAGGAGTTGCTATGGATATGACCAATTCCGTGGGCATCAATGGGATATCATTGACCACACTCTGAATGGAGGCGACAGCATCGTGCTTATGCCGACGGGGGGCGGCAAGTCGCTGTGTTACCAGATACCCGGTCTGATGAGTCAAGACGGGTTTGCTGTAGTCATTTCACCGCTATTGGCCCTGATGAATGACCAAATCGACGCGCTACAGCAGAATGGCGTTCCTGCCCTGGCCCTCAACAGCGAGAAGAGCGATGACGAGAAGCGGCAAACGATGGAACTGCTCATGCAGGGCAAAGTGAAACTGCTCTACATCTCTCCCGAGAAACTGCTTAGCGAGATAGACCGGTGGTCAACGACGATCACCGACCGCATCTGCCTGTTTGCCATCGACGAGGCGCACTGCATATCGCAGTGGGGACACGACTTCCGACCAGAGTACACCCAACTCGGAGGGCTCAAGCAGCGTTTCCCCGACATCCCTGTGATGGCGCTCACGGCCACGGCCGACCGCATTACCCGCGACGACATCGCCCTGCAACTGAACATTCCCGCGGCGCGCCTTTTTGTCAGTTCGTTTGACCGTCCCAACATCTCGCTCAACGTGGTTCAAGGCTCTAGCGGCAAGCAGAAATTCAGTCAGATGGTGCAGTTCATCAATCTGCATCGCGGCGAGAGCGGTATCATCTACTGCCTGCGTCGCAAGGACACCGAGACTCTGGCTGCAAAACTCACCGCCACGGGCATCCAAGCGCGCCCGTTCCATGCCGGCATGAGCACCAAGCAGAAACAACAGGTGCAGCGCGACTTTATCAACGATGACCTGAAGGTGGTGTGCGCCACGATTGCCTTTGGCATGGGCATCGACAAGAGCAACGTGCGCTATGTGATCCACAGCAACATGCCACGCAACATCGAGGGCTACTACCAGGAGATAGGGCGTGCCGGACGTGATGGTCTGCCAGCCGAGGCCCTCATGTTTTATAATTATGGTGATGTGGTGACACTGCAGCAGTTTGCACGTCAGTCTGGCCAAATCCAGATCAACATGGACAAGTTGAAGCGCATGCAACAGTTTGCCGAGAGCGGCGTGTGCCGCCGCCGCGTGCTGTTGAGTTACTTCAACGAGCGCTACGACCACGACTGCCACAACTGCGACGTGTGTGACAATCCGCCCGAACGCTTCGACGGCACCACACTGGCCCAGATGGCGTTGAGCGCCATCAAGCGGACCGACGAGCAAGCAGGCATGTACACCATCACCGACATCCTGCTCGGCTGGCGCAAAGCCGACATCATCGAGAAAGGCTACGATCGGCTCAAGACCTTCGGCGTGGGGCGCGCAAACAGCATGAGCGAGTGGAACGCTTATCTGCTGCAGATGTTGCAGATGGGGCTGATCGACGTTGCCTATGACGAAAACAATCACTTGAAGGTTACCGACTATGGCAATGATGTGCTCTACGGTCGGCAACGCATCGCCCTGAATCGGTTTGAGCGACGCGAATTCACGGCCAAAGCGCCAAAGCAGCCCACTACCGAGACGCCAGGCACTATCGCAGGGATGGTTGCCGCCAATGAGATGGACAAAGCGCTGTTCGAGAAATTGCGCGACGTGCGCAAGGCGCTGGCCATCGCAAACCACATCGCGCCCTATATGGTATTCAGCGACAAGTCACTGCAGGCGATGGCCACCGAGAAGCCCACAAACCAAGCCGAGTTCAGCGTCATCTATGGCGTGGGAGAGACTAAGTGCCAGAAATATTGGCGACCCTTCACCGCAGCCATCATCGCCCACCAGAGGTCACGCTGAGGCAACCGCATTCCCCCAGCGCACAGCCGCACACCTCAGGCGGCGGCTTAGATGATTCCCGTGAGATAGAGGAAGATGAAGAAGATGGATACCGGCGCAACGTAACGCAGGCAGAAGATCAGGTAGGGTTCCATCGCACCCTTGAGGCGCCCTCCATTGGTCAACTGCTCATGGACGACCTTGCGGTCCAAAATCCATCCCACATACACGGCCGTGAAGAGTCCGCCCAGGAGCATAAAGATGTTGCTCGCCGCATAATCCATGGCATCAAATATGCTCTTGCCCAGTATCTTGACCTGATCCAGCACATTAAACGAGAGCGCTGCCAGAACCGCCAGGGCAAAGGTAAACAAGGCCGTCCACAGGATGGCCCTCGGGCGCGACATCCTGTGCTCCTCGATCATGAAGGTGATGGGTATCTCGCTCAACGAGATGGTGGAGGTCAACGAGGCAAAAAATACCAGCAGGAAGAACAGCAGCGCCCAGAAGTAGCCCCCCGTCATCTGCTGGAAAATGCCTGGCAACACCTCAAAGATGAGCCGAGGCCCCGCCGTCGGCTCCACGCCAAACGAGAAGACGGCCGGGAAGATCATCACACCCGAGAGGATGGCGACCAAGGTATCGAGGGCGGCCACAGTGGTGGCATCCTTGGTCAGCGATGTGTCATCGCTGAAGTAGGAACTGTACGTCACCAGGCACGAGATACCAATCGAGAGCGACAGGAAAGCCTGGCCGAAGGCGTCGAGCACACCCCGCATGGTCAATTCAGAGAAATCGGGATAAAACAGGAACTCCAGCCCCTTACGCGCTCCGGGCAGGAGCAATGAGTTGACACAGAAGACGAGGAGGATAACAAACAGCAGGGGCATCATCACGCTGGCCACGCGCTCTATGCCCTTCTCGATGCCGCGGCTCATCACCATGAAGTTGAGCAGCAGGAAGAGTACCGTCCAGCCCACACAGCGCCATGGATTTGTCACCAGAGCGGTAAACATGCTGCTGTACTGCTCTGGCGTGTGACCCTGCAGGCCGCCCAGTGCAGCCTGATACAGATACTCGATAATCCAGCCGCAGACCACACTATAGAAGCCGATGACCACAAAACTGCCCAAGATACAGACGTAGGTGAACAGGTAATACCGCTTGCCCGGCGAGAGCCGCGACAGGGCCGCCTTCATGTTGCTATGGGTCGAGCGGCCGATGATAAACTCACTCAATATCACGGGGATACCCATGATCAGAATGCACACGATGTAAACCAGAATAAAGGCGCCGCCTCCATTCTGTCCGGCCTCGAAGGGGAAACGCCAGATGTTTCCCAGGCCCACTGCCGACCCCACCGCCGCGGCGACTGCCCCCAGGCGGGTTGCGAATCCTGCTCGTTTTGTCATAGTGTCAGAATAGCGTTTTTTAAGTGTTTGGCGCAAAAGTAACACAATTGTCGCTAAATGCCAAGCATGCGGTAGGGCATTTTTTTAGGCAATGATATAGAAGCCCTGCCCAAACCCTGCGGGGCTAATGCGAATTAAACTAATTGAATGAGAAAAATATAATTGTTTTCGTGAAATTCGCTTGATTAGCGAAAATAGGGGGCACCTGCAAAACCGTGTGTCTGGATTAAACAGGGCCACTCACCCGAAGGGTGTCCCATGCAATAACCCCCAGTAAATCAGATGACCGAGCGCAAGCGAGGGAGTATGATTCACTGGGGGTAAAAGATAACTGAG
>ONQS01000070.1 GCA_900320055.1 uncultured Prevotellaceae bacterium | reverse complement strand
AAATTAATTTGCTTAATTTCCCGCCCGTCAGGGCGGTTAATACCACCAATGGGCCAACATCTATATCATTGCCTAAACGAAAGCATCCGCGCCCCAATTGCCCCATGCCAACCCCCCTCGCATAAGGCCGCCATAAAAGCATTGATTTCAATGTGTTTATGCACCCTTGGCGATTTTTCCCCGGACACCAATGATTAAAAAAACGTGTCAGGGTCAACGCTATATCGTTTCTATATGATTATTCCAGAACATGGGTGTCCGGGGACGTTTCAACTAACGACTAACGACTAATACAACTCCCCCTTATTTGCGGCGGAAGACGATGCGTTGGTCATAGGCCCGCTTGACGGCCGACTTGAAGTCGCGCAAGGTGGCGTAGTCGCTGGCCGGGTAGCGGCCATCGCGCATCAGCACACGGGTGACGACCGTGACCGTGTCGCCACTGGCATCAAAGGTCTGTTGCAATTCGCCCAAGGGCGTTACCTCGCTCACTGCCTGGGGCAAAGCCTCGATCGTATAGCCCTCAGGGATCGTCACCACCACGGTGTCGATATCGGTATAGCCATAGTTGATGCTGACGGGCTGCAAGCGTTGCTGCAAGGCGCGCGGCACCGTCACCTTGTGGAACAGGCCCACGGGGACAAACATGCGGGAGCCGGTGATACCCGCCAGATGGCGCGTCTCGAGTCGCATGTCCACATCGATGTGGGGCGTGGCATAACTCTGCTTGTGCTCGGTCATGGAGAAATCGCCCAGTGTGACAGCCGACAGGTTCATGCCTGCGAGCATGGTGTCGCGGCGCTTCTGCTCGGTGAGCGACATCAGCGGCAGCATGCCCTCGTATTGCCAGCACTCATATCGCTGGCTTATGCCGATCGAAGCGCTGCCATCGGCCTGCAGGGAGACGTGCGCCGTGCTGTAGGACACATTCTGCTCGGGGGCGTAAGCCGGCAGTGTCACCAAGTGGCCGCCATCATCGTCGATGAGCAGAGCCTTGTTGCCGGCGATATCCTCGTGCACATAGCCTAGCGGCATGTGGGCCGATGCCGTGCACTCAAGCCATAGCGTGTCGCCAGACAGCGGCACTTGTGCAATGGCGTGGTTGAACTGATTGGATGGGAACTCTGTGACGAGCCGACGCTTGCCGTTGCGGATGACCACATAGTTGGCAGGCAGGCCCACCTCGCGCATCATGGCGCACAAGTAGTTGGTCAGTCCCTTGCAATCGCCAAATCCGGTGCGGCACACCTCGGTGGCGGGGAACGGTTGCCAGCCGCCGATGCCCAGTTGGATGCTCACATAGCGCGTGGTCTGGGCCAGATAGTGATAGATGACATCGACCTTGCCGCGGTCGCTGCTGCAAGTGTCTGTCATGGCATGCAGTTGTGCCTTGAACTCGGGCGTCAGTTCCAGCCGCCCTGTGCGCAACGACTGGTTCCATGCCCCCAGCCCTTGCCATGACGACATGTCGCCGGCCACACCATGGAATTCAAACTGGCCTGGTGCCCACAGGATGTGTGGCAGGATTTCCATGGCAGGGGGCGAGTAGGGCTCACTGGCGATGGCAGGCAGGTCGTCCATGTGCGCCTCGTAGCGGATGCGCCCATCGCTCTGGGTGCTCTCCGTCACCTGGGCCGTGGTGTTCTGGCACAGGTAGCGACAGGCCATCTGTGCTGGTGCCGTGAGCACATAGGACGCATGCTCGACTTGGGTGTTATAGGCCTCGACAGGCGCAAAGGTCGGGAAACCGAAACTCCCTGAGTTGCCCTCGCAGACCCAGTTAAACTCTATGGTCATGGGATAGCCCGACGGTGTGTAGTCGAGCGACAGGGTATAGAAGTCGTCGGCAAAGCCGCTGCTCAGGTCGCTGCGCCTCAAGTCGCCCTTCTTGAACTTGCGGATGACCTTACCGGTGGCATCGGTCACCTGACCGTTGAAGTCGGTCAACTTCTGCCACTTGCTGCATGCGATCTCGAACCGGGCCATGTCGCTGGCCCGCTCGTGGAGCAGGCGATAGACACGTTGCTCGCTGATGCGCGTGTTGCGCAGATCACGGCAGTCGACCTCGGTGGCCGATTGCAGCACGACGGCATCGACCGTCTGTGCGGCGGCGTTCAGGGCGCATGCCGCCATCAGAAGTATGGAAATCAGTGCTCTCATCATGACGCCTTCTTGATAACGATGACATCCTGCAGGCGCTTATACACCTCGTCCAGGAAACTTTTCACAAACTGATACTCGCTGGGTGCAAAGAAGATCTTGCTCACCTGTAACTGGCATCTCGACGACAGGGTGTTGCCATTGGCTGCCGAGGCAATGACGCAACTCAATGTGCCATCCTCGCTCTTGATGATCAGGGGCTGCGGCAACTCCTCGACCACATAGCCCTCGGGGATTTCCACCACAGAGGTGAGGCTCTCCGAAGAGATGCAGGGGAACTCTACCGGCAGCGTGCGTTCCTCCTCGGTGAGCGGATTCTCGCTCAGGACCGTCAGCACCCATGGGTTGAGGTAGATCATGTCGCCTGCCGCATCGCACTGCTTGGTCACGTGCATGACCCGTTCCACTTCCTGGCCCAGTCCGTGATGATGGGACAGTGTCATCGACTCGATCTCGCAGTTCAACTCTTGGGCCAGTTCCGAGACAAATGTGGCGCTGTCGGTGGCCGTGCGGAACTCATGCCGCAAGTGTGCGGCCTCCAAGCCCGACATCTTGGTCTGCACGTCGGCTTGCAGCATGCCATCGGGCTGCAGACTGGCCTTGACCATGCTCCGTGTCTTGGCCTCGGACAATTCGGTCAGACCGACCCATTGCGACGGTTTGTCCTTGCTCACGATGCGGGCGCGGTCCACGAGCAGGTGGTCGGGCAGGACATTGAGCCAACCATCCTCGACCGAGCCGTCCAGGAAGGAGAACGTATCGCCAACCTTAACCGCTACGACACAGGTGCTGAGTTCCTTGACGGTCGCATGGGTCACGGTCAGGAAACCCTTGTCGCGTGACCGCAGCACAGCCGGATAAGCCTCAAAACCGGCATCCCTGAGCATGTTGATCAGGATAAAGTTGATGCTGGCGTTGCTGCCCGACCGTTCCTTAAGCACTTTGCCGGCATCGTCGGCATAGAGGGTATATTCTTCGTTCCACTTGACGCGGTCCTTGAGCAGGCGGTAGATGGCCATGATGCGCTCTGTGGGGTCGCTGATACCGGCAATGCCGGCCTCCTGCATTTCGGCCTTGAGCGGATTCTTGCCCAGCCGTCCGCCAAACTCGTTATCGTCCATCAGTTGCTTGTCCACATCATTCCAGTCGCTCGTGAAGTATTGCGACATGCGTCCCGGTATCTGAATCGCACGCAACTCCATCGACACGCGCTGGCCATAAGACTTCGGGGCATAGAGCAACTTCTTGGGTCGCAGCGCCGGCAGGTTGCGGCCCACAAACCGATAATGCTTGCCTGTGCATTGCAGCAAGCCCTGGCCGGTTCCTGCCGCCAAGGTCATGTTGGTCTCTTCGATCTTCTTCTCGAGTGGGTAGGGGCCACGCTCATCCACGTTGAAGTTGAAGTATTCCGGCACGGTCACGTCAAACGAGGTGTACATCACGGGAACCTCGCTTTGTGCCCACCAGTCGTCGATGTGGCTGAAGAAGTCGCTCTCAATCTCATACTCCACCTCGATGACGGTGCCCACCGTGACCTGCGGGACGGTAAATTTGGTCAGGCGCATGGTCTTGGTCACATCCTCGTGATGGATCATGTCGCCCTCCATCTTGGTCTTGACCAGTTTGCCATCGACCAGATTATAGGCATTGGCTTTGAGTTTAGTCAGGCTCTCGCACTGCCCCAGCCGATGACCATTGTAGATATAGGTGATGCCGCCGTTGGCAGCGGATTTTCCTTCTTCCTTAAGGACCTTGATGCGTTTTTTGGTGGATAGTTTCAGTTTGAACGCCCCCGATGTGATGTCATACCTCAGGTCGGTCTGGCTGCAGAGCACCACCGCCTCGGCTTCGGGGTCGGGTGCATAGGTCGTCATGCTCAGTTCGGCTTCGGTGGGTTTTCCCCACTTGAGGTTGGGCTCCAGTGTCTGTGCCCACGCCATAGTCATCAGGCACAACATGATACAAGATAATGTCAGTCGGATAGTTTTCATATCAGGTTAGATTTAGTTATATTATGCGCAAATGTAGTAAACTATTCTATCTTCTGTTTTGTTTTATCATTATTTAACAATAAATCCGTATTGGATGAGGGCCGTAATAAAAGTTGTTTTTATGAGACTTCTTGAGTATATCCGTTTAACAAAACAAACTTGTTTGATTTGCTGAGACGCCGCCATGATTATCCAAATTAAAAAAATATGGAAACGATATAGCAGTTGACCCTGAAACGTTTTTTTAATCATTGGGTGTCCGGGGAAAGGTTCGCCAAGGGTGCATAAACACATTGAAATCAATGCTTTTATGGCGGCCTTATGCGAGGGGGCTTGCTATGTCAGGCGGGCAGGTCGAATGACCTGCACA
>ONQS01000050.1 GCA_900320055.1 uncultured Prevotellaceae bacterium | reverse complement strand
GCTTTGTGGTAGCAATGTCGCCATGTTTGTCCGTTCATTGGTGGGTGTAGACCGCAAGAATGCGGTTAGACGCTTCTCAGAGTTCATTTCAGGCAACGAATTGAATGCCGAACAAGAGGATTTCCTGAATACCATCATCGCCTATGTGTGCGAGAACGGTGACATCACCAAGGAGATCGTCGTTAACGAATCACCATTTGACGAGCGGCTATCGGTCTTCACACCCTATATGCTGCCCCTCGCCAAATACATCGACACCATCCACGGTGTCATCACCCCTCAGACAGCATAAGGCAACCAAGCAAGATATCGTTGTAAGTGAGTAAGGGCTGGGCTTCCATATCATTGCCCAAACAAAAAAAAGACACGTGGTCCCACTTGGGCTTGAACCAAGGACTCCCTGATTATGAGTCAGGTGCTCTAACCAACTGAGCTATAGGACCGGCTATGGGACATCTGGTGCCCAAAGCGGATGCAAAGGTACAACAATTATTATAAATGGACAATCAGAGCCTGTATTTTTTTTTGACATTGGATGCAAAAACGGGAGCCATCATGGCCTCTTTTCCACTTTAGAGCAGTCCAATAGGACCGATTAAGACAATATCATATCTTTTCACATTTTTTAAACATCTGTTTTGTCCAAATTTGTAAAAAGTTTTGTTTCTTTGCATGCGTTGATTGGTCAAAGTGGCCAATTCATAATTGATAAAAATGCTTTTATGGGGTAAATATAGTTTTCAAGTATTAGTAATTATGAGGGTCTCAGCAGTGATGCTTGGACCTTTATTTTTTCCCCACCTGCTCAAGACATTGCCTCGGCACGGTTGCACATGGCCAACAGGGTAAAAACGCCTTCCCGTCCCAGATTCATCATCAGGTCCAATATGCTCAAATCGGGCTTAAAGCCCTCACTGGCGGCCCACATCTGGTAGTAGGGCACGTTGGCAATGGGCAGGGCATCGGGGCGCTTCATGGCGATGCGGCCTCGCAGATCGATCACAGGTCGCGCATCGGTTGGCTCTGGCAGGGTGTATCGTGTGGTTAGGGGCAGGTCCATAAAGTCGACAATCACCTCATGCAGTTGGGCATTGAACTCCTGCAGGTATCGCTGATTGCCGTGGATGACGCGGGACAAATCGTCGGCGACATAATCGAAGTATGGCGAGCGGCCATAGGCCGAGAACAGGGCGCCCCAGTGCAGACGGCGCCAGTCGCCATGCTCCGAGATGAGCACGTCGCACAATGGGGTCATCATGTTGTTGGTACTGCCCACGAGGGGCACCGTGAGCGTCTGGATGCCGTTAGGGCCGTCGATGCGGTAACGGTGATGGCTATGGCGCAGGGGCAAGTGCCTCTCGTCCACATCCACCGCGAGCATGCTGGCGTGGATGGCGGCGGCATAGCATCGCACACTGGCGGCACACATGCTACCCATCACCACAACGGCGGGCTGAGTATTGACGGGCGTCACTGCTTGTCGGGGTTGGGCATCTTGAAGATGCGGTTCCAGCGGATGCCGCCGTCGAGCAGCGTGTGGTCTTTGTCAAACGAGATGAGGATGATTGACGGAGTGCCCACGATGTGGTCCTCGGGCACAAAGCCCCAGTAGCGGGAGTCGAGCGAGTTGTCGCGGTTGTCGCCCTGCATCCAGTAGTAGTCCATCTTGAAGGTGTAACTAGTGGCCACCTTGCCATTGATGTAGATCTGGCCACCCTTGACCTCGAGAGTATTGCCCTCATAGTTGCGGATGCAACGCTCATACAGCGGCAGATTCCGGACCGTGAGGTCCACCTTGGCGCCCTTCTTGGGAATCCAGATGGGACCGTAGTTGGCATGCGTCCAACCGTAGTCCACGCCCACGGGATAGGTAATCAGCGTCTCGCCAGCATCGGGCTGGATGCGCTGTATGGTCTGCACCCAAGGCTTGGACTCGAGCGTCTGCTTCATGGCTGCTGTGAGCGGCAGGATGTACTGGTTGCCCTGGCCGTGGCGGTCGTCCATGCTGATGCCCAACTCGTCATAGAGGTCCTCGTCAATAAACGTGCCGTCGGTCTCGACATAGTAGAAGTACTGCACGTTTTTGGGCTGAGGCACGGCTTTGCCGTTGATATAGACGATACCATCCCTGATCTGCAGGGTCTCGCCCGGCAAGCCCAGACAGCGCTTCACGTAGTTGTCGCGGCGATCCACAGGGCGATAGATGATGTCGCCGAAGATTTCCTTGTTGTTCCACACCACATCACGTCCGCGCTCCTGGCACAGAGTGTAGTAATCGGGGTTGGGACACTTGAGCGCCACAGTGTCGCCAGCGGGAAAGTTAAACACCACGATGTCCATGCGCTCCACATTGCGCAGGCCCTTCAGGCGGTGGTAAGGCAGTTGGGGTGTCTCGATATAGGACTTGCAATTCAGGATGGGCAGTGTGTTCTGGGCCAGCGGGAAGTGCAAGGGCGTCTGCGGCACGCGGGGACCGTAGGTCACCTTGTTGACCCACAGGAAGTCACCCGTGAGCAGTGACTTCTCGAGCGAAGAAGAGGGAATCTGATAGTTCTGCCCGATGAACAGGAACAGGAAATAGACCAGCACCAGGGCATAGATGATGGCGTCAATCCAACTCATAATGGTTCTCAGCGTCTTGTTTTCCAGCCCCTTCCAAGCGCCCCAGGGCAGGAACTGCGTCAAGTAGATGTCGCCCAGCAGCAACAGTCCCAGCAGCAACAGGGGATTACCCATCCACAGTGTCCACAGCACATAGATGACCGCCACCGCGCCAAAGCGCAGCCATCGCGTCGTCTTGACGCGTCCCAGGCGCTCCTTGAGCGAACCGGTCTGACGCACATATTTCTCTTCTTGCTTCTCCTCTTTTTTCTTGTTGATATCTGTTGTCATGTCCTTAATCGTCTAGTTAGTGATTTTGGGTGCGAAATTAATAAAATATGTGGAAATAAATGTATATCTTTGCCCTTTAAGAAACGTTTTTTAGGATATGTTATGAAAATCAGCAAGATTATAGCCCCTGGCGAAACCATCATCTACAGGCCGCGCCTGAGCAAGTGGGCCTACCTGCATCTGGGCAGCCTCGTGCGCAACCTGACCACTACCATCTTTGTCAGCGACAAGCGCTTCTTCCACAGCCATGGCTGGGTCAGCCGCCACGCCCACGAGATCGTCATCAGCAAGGTCGAGAGCATCCTGGTCGAGCAGAACTTCTGGGGGCGCCTGTGCAACTATGGCACCGTCAAGGTGTCGGGCACCGGCGCGGGCACCATCGTGTTGCGCTACATCAAGCGCCCCATCGAGTTCCAGCGCCAAGTGCGCTCCATCCAGGGCGCCGGCATCCCCGCCACCGACCAGTAGCATGGTGGCACCCTATCCTCGTCAATACCGATAGCATCATGCCGATTATCGAAATCACATCACTCGACCACCCTGGAGTGGAAGTCTACGGCACGCTCACCGAGGCGCAACTGCGCAATCGGCTGGAGCCTGACAAGGGCATCTTCATCGCCGAGAGCCCCAAGGTGATCCACGTCGCCCTCGACGCGGGCTATGAGCCGTTGTCGCTGTTGTGCGAGCGGCGCCACATCACCGGCGACGCAGCCACCATCATCGATCGCTGTGGCGATATTCCCGTCTATACAGGCGAGCGGGACCTGCTGGCTGCACTCACCGGCTACACGCTCACTCGCGGCGTGCTGTGCGCCATGCACCGCCCCCTGCCCCGCCCTGCGAGCGAGGTTTGCGCCCAAGCCAGCCGCATCGTCGTGATCGACGGCGTGACCGACACGACCAACATCGGCGCCATCTTCCGATCGGCGGCCGCACTGGGCATCGATGCCGTGCTGTTGACGCCCACCGCCTGCGACCCGCTGAACCGCCGCGCCGTGCGAGTGTCGATGGGTTCGGTATTCCTAGTGCCATGGACATGGATCGACGAGCCTGTCACACCCCACCTGCATGGCTTGGGCTTCCGCACCGCCGCTATGGCGCTGAGCGACGATTCCATCGCACTCGACGATCCGTTGCTCAAGCAAGAGCCACGATTGGCCCTGATTATGGGCACCGAGGGCGACGGTCTGTCCCATGAGGCCATCACCGCCGCCGACCACGTCGTGCGCATCCCCATGCAGCATGGCGTGGATTCGCTCAACGTCGCTGCCGCCGCTGCCGTCGCCTTTTGGGAACTACGCAAAGCCATAAACAATTAAGACACACCCATGAAACAGTCCATAGTCAGACTACTGTCATCAACCCCAAAATCTTTCAGAGCCACCATCGTCATCATGGCTTGTCTGCTGTTCGCTCAGTGTGGCAAGCATGGCAACGAGCCTCGGGGGAATGCGGACTTCCTGCCCGCAACGCCCGAGTATGCCGACCCGTCGCAGTGGTACAACACCAGCCGCAACGCCGTGGCCGACGTTTTCTATATCACCTCGACCGAGACGGGCGACTACACCCTGGCGGACGGCACCCCTTGCCACTACGCCGACACCCGCAACGACAGCACGCGAGGACCCATTCTGAGCGAGATGCAAGGCGTGGACGCGCTCATCGGCGGCTCGCTCAACTTCTACTCGCCCTATTACCGCCAGTGCTCGTTGCAGACATTCACCAGCGACAGCCTCGTGCAGGCACGCCTGCCCATCGCGACCGATGACGTGCGCCGCTCGTTCAGGTATTATCTTCATCACCTCAACGGCGGCCGTCCCTTTGTGCTGGTGGGCTACAGCCAGGGCGCCATGATCATGCTCCAGTTGATGCAGGAAATGGACAATGCCACCTACAGCCGCATGATTGCCGCCTATGCCATCGGTGCCACCATCAGCCAGGAGACTCTTGATGCTAACCCACGCATCGTCCCCGCTCGGAGTGCCGACGACACGGGCGTGACCATCTGCTACAACTCGGTACGTAACACCTCCTGCGTCATGATGGGCTGGGAATACAGTGCTGTCGCCATCAACCCGGTGAACTGGCGCACCGACGCCACTCCCGCCACGCTCATCACCGAGCCCTCACCGCTCATCCCGCTCGACCAGCAGCAACGGGACACGCTCACCGTCACCCTCGACCCCACTTCAGGCCTGTTGCTGGTAGATGGCTTCACCGGCACCGACTACATCCTGCCTCTCATCGGCAAAGAGGGCAACTACCATTCCCGCGAAATCTGGCTCTACCGCGACCACCTGCGCGACAACATCGCCCAGCGAGCCGTCAGATATATAAACCGCTAATTGTCAATATAATGATGCCTTCAAACAAGAAAAGAAAATTCCACCTGGTGACAGTGCTGTTCTCGCTGCTACTGGGTGTGGCGGCATGCTGCCTGCTCGTGTTTAATGGCTTCACCCTCGCCGGGTCCGTTCTGCCTTCACTCCTTGTCATGGGGTTCTCATGGTTGAGCATACACATCGCCCTCCGCCGGGAGCATTACCGCTCATGGATACTGCTAGGCATGAAAATGCTGCTATTCTTTATCGGGATGCCCTGGGTGATCTTCCTGATCATCATGTGTAGCGGGGACCATGAGACATATCCCCTGGTCGTGGTAATCCTCCTCAGCCTGATTGTTGTGGCTCTCGCTGCGATCATCCTCATCATCCCTTTCGGCCTGCTCGCCTATTGGATCACCACCCACGCATCCAGCGATAAGCCCCAACCGTGAAAACGGCAGTCTCGCCTACTGGGGAAAAGTTCAAAAAGTCAAAAATAATCCCATTTTTTAGTGTTATATATATATTATTGTAACTTTGCAAGCGGCAATAACTTGAAAGATTGGATGTAACTATGACGAAGAATCACTGCGAAATAAGGAGTTATCTTTCTCGGATCTTAGTCTGTCTGATACTGATAGCCTTTTTGGGGTCTATTGCGAGAGCCGGTGGCAGGTTGGTGCCCACATCACCGCTTTATGAACGCGTTTCGGAAGACGACCAGTTCCTGCTCAAGCACTTGCTGGTGGGCGGAGATGCCCCATGGAGGACACAGTTTTACTATCTTGTGCGACCCTCCTTTGATACTGAGTATGCCCTGTCTGCCGACACCGCTGGCACGTTGCACTACGCGAAGTTCGACCGCGACAGATACGTGACCACCGCCGATCTGCATGTCCCCGACAGCATCATAAATGCTCTTAACAGACTGATCGAGTCCTCGGTTCAAGCCTCATCGTACCTGTTCGAGCGATTGGGCTGTGATGGCACAACCTACACCTTTGGCAACAGATTAATAGCGGCCTACTGCTGGAGTCCTGAGGGTGGCAAGTGCCTTGAACTGGTGAGATTCTGGGACAAATGCTGCGCTGCGGTCCAGGCTCAACGCCTCGACAGCCTTCAGGCACTCATGCCACAGTGTCGCACCCTCACCATCAGTTTCCGCAAGGATTTCCCAGCCGATTTCTTTGACATCGAGACAAATGATAACTTTGCCGAATTCCACAAACAGTATATTGGACTCCGCTCCAATTACATCGTAATAGAGTGGCCTGACACCTCGGAGCATCTTATCGACCTGACTATCGAAGACGATTCTTTGCAGGACTTGACCATCAAGGACTCACCCGCATACGCCCTTAGAGACGCCTTTAAGGCGAAGCAGGGCGACGAACTCATCGAGTTCTCAAGATTCCTGTATTGTGAGCATCTGGTCGACACCTATATCTCCTTGGAAACAGACGGTTCCAACCATATCGACTTCAACGCCCTGCGGCAAGAGTTCCTGAATGACCCTGAAGCATTCGTCAAAAAGTACGACGCAGGGCGAGCCTTGAGCAGTGCCGACACCGTTAATCACAAGAGCAATAAACATATCCTGCTATACGTGCTTGGTGCATGCTGCTTGATGATACTCATTTTTATCTTAGGCAAACGTCTGCGCTCTCGCAGCCAGCGATCATGAATCATGAAAAAGAGCATTAAGCATATCCTTCTATTCCTGCTTGCTGCCTGGTGCTTGCTGATACTCATTTATATCTCGGTAACCATCAGCGCCAGTATCATCCTTGGCGCCAACGATAATCAGGATTTTCTGTATTTCCTCCTCCACGGGGCCGTTAACCATGGCATTGCGATCGTGCTGATGCTCACCTTGATTATCGCTGTAGCCATCTCTATCATGCCACGGCGATGGTGGCAGTGGCTGCTGTTGACGCTAGCCGTGGGCAATGTGGCCGTCATCTTGGGATATGCCCTATTCCGGCCCAAGTCTCAACCTTGCACAGCCCGAATGATGGCAGACCACTACACGTCACACCTACAAGAGATGAACAATCTGGCCAACCACATCCGCCGTGACCTGCCACAGCGGCCGCTTGACTCCATGAAATTTGGAGAGGATGCTGCCTTTATCGAGAGTTATGAGTTTGACGAGGCAGGCAGATTCTTGAGGCTGGTGGCTGGTTCACCCGATTTCCGGGGACATGACTTCCTCAAGAAATTTGCGGCAGAGCACAATCAAGATGATGTTTATCCCGAATGCTCCATGTCAACCCGTGACGAGCAGGTGGCCGATTCTATGCTACTCATACTGGACATCGACAAGAACCGCCTGCAAGACTTGATGCACAAGGCTGGCGTCATCGGATTCAATTATAATGTGGGCACAACACCGATAGAACTGATTTACACCCATTACGGCACCAGCAGGAGTTATTCTTTTATTCTCTACGACAGGCCTCTGCAAGAAAAAGAGAAAGAAGACCTCAACAGGCTCGATAGCAACATTGTGCTCAACGACACCGTCGTGCTGCGCTGCGACAACTATTACGTGTGGCTTGAGTTCCCCGAGGACAATCTCCTCCACATCCAGCCCGAACTCGTCAACAAGCACATGGCCACATGCTTCCCCGACAAGCAACAATTCCGCCCATCCCCTCAATAGAATCACGCAACTATTATTCCGCAAAATTCATGATATTTCGGGAATCTCAATGGATTTCGCACAGCAGATTGCCCCTGAAAAAAAGACAAGAAAGACAAAACAAAGATAATTGTCTTTCTTGCCTTCACCCCATGATCGCACGGGAAATGACGTTACCGATCAGACCATAAAGTTCGAAAACAGGTTGATGAGCCAGCCGCTGATAGCCATATAGATGGTAATGCCCACGATATCGTTGGTCACCGTGACGAAGGGACCGGTTGCGATGGCGGGATCGATTTTTAACTTCTCAAGCACCAAGGGCACCACCGTGCCAAACAGCGAGGCGAACATTACCACGAGGAACAATGAAGCCGTCACGGCTGCTGCAGCAATGTAAGATTTGGCGCTGTTGTCATCAACGGGGAAGAAATAGGTGTACAGGAAGATGAGCAGACCCATCACTAGCGCATTGATCAGGGCGGTGCTGAACTCCTTGAACAAGTGCTTGCCCACGTGCTTGATGTCAAGGCTGCCGTTGGCAAGACCCTGCACAACGATAGCGCTCGACTGGGTGCCCACGTTACCACCCGTACCACCAATCAACGGGATGAACAATGCCAAGCCCGGCAATACGCGCAGCAGGTCGGCATCACCCTCTCCGCCGCCCAGAATCAGGGCGTTGATGATACCGCCCACCAGACCGATGAGCAGCCACGGCAAGCGGGCACGCACCTGACGGAAGACGTTGTCGTCGGTCTCAATGTCGCCCCAGATACCGGATGCCATCTGGTAGTTGTCCTCGCCCTGCTCGCGCACGCGATCGATGATATCGTCTACCGTGATGCGGCCCACCAGACGGCCGATGCTGTCAACAACGGGCATCGCCACCAGGTCATATTTCTCAAAGTCGAGGGCGACGTCCTCGATATGCGTGTCGGTGCGCACGCTGATGGGATCAGGCTCCATCACATGCTTGATCTTGCTGGCCGACGGGTTGGTGATGGTCGTCTTGAGCGGGAAGATGCCCTTCAGTCGGTTGTCGTCGTCCACGACATAGATGTTATAGATCTCGTCCAGATCCTCGGCTTGCTGGCGCATGGCCTTGATACAGTCGGGCATCGACATATTCTCGTTGACGACAATCATCTCGGTGGACATGTAACCACCGGCGGTGTCCTCGTCATATTGCAGCAGGTCCACGATATCGCCGGCCTGCTCCACGTCGTCGATGTGGCTGATGACGTCCTCTCGGTCCTCCTCGTCCAGTTCCTGGATCACGTCCACGGCGTCGTTGGCGTCCATCTGCTCCAACTGCTTGGCAATCTCCTCGTTGGGCATCAGTTCCATCAGGTCGTGGCGCTGATCCTCGTCGAGTTCGACCAGCACGTCGGCGGCCGTCTCATCGTCGAGCAGGAGCATGATAAACAAGGCCTCCTGATCGTCCAGATCGCCCACCAGTTCGGCGATGTCGGCAGGGTGCAAGTCCTCGATTTTGGCCCTCACCTGTTCCTCATCCTTGTTGTCGATCAGTTGGTTGAGGGTCGACAGATAATCTTCGGTAAACTCTTTCATTGCGGTTGTTTGGGTCTTAGTGATTGTTAGATAGAAGTGTCACTCGGTCTTGACTATGGGCCCGTCATCGGGGCAATGCCATCAGGGGACCGATTGCGGCGGCTGGTCCATGGCCAAGCGCGTCAGGGCAATGAAATCCTCAACGCCCAGTTGCTCGGGGCGTTGTCGGAAGACGTCACGGTCGAGCACCGACGGGTCGGCCATGAAGGCTGGCTTCAACGAACTGCGCAGCATCTTGCGCCGCTGCCCGAACGACAATTTCACCAGCCGCTTAAACATGCGCTCGTCCACGCCCAGATCGGTCACGTCGTTGCGCGTGAGGCGTATGACGCCACTCTTGACCTTGGGCGGCGGGTTGAACACATGCTCGTCGACCGTAAACAGGTACTCGATGTCGTACCACGCCTGCAACAGCACCGACAGGATGCCATAAGTCTTGCTGCCAGGAGGCTCGGCGATGCGCTGAGCCACCTCGCGCTGCAGCATGCCACTGCAGCATGCCACCTGGTCGCGGTATTCCAGCACCTTGAAGAAAATCTGAGTCGAAATGTTATACGGATAGTTGCCAATCACGCAGAAGGGTCTTTCGCCATACAGCCGCTTGAGGTCCATCTTCAGGAAGTCCTCACCGATGATGCGGCCATGCAATTGCGGGAAAGCCACCTCCAGGTAGTCGACGCTCTCGGCATCCAGTTCCACCACCGTGAGGTCCAGGCCCATTTCGAGCAGGAACTGGGTGAGCACCCCCATGCCTGGTCCCACCTCCAGCACCGGCAGGTGCTTGAAGTCGTCCAGCGTGTGGGCAATGCGCTCTGCTATTGACAAATCTGTCAAGAAATGCTGTCCCAGTGACTTTTTTGCTCTAACTTTCCGCATGTTTGGTCATTTATTGTTACCTTTGCACGCTCTATCGCGCGCAATTCATATAATTGTGCAAAGGTAGCCATTTTTTGACGACCCGTCGCAATAGAGCGCTATATTTTTTTAACTTAACGATACAACAAACAGCGTGAAACAATTCATTTCATACCTTGTTAAATATGGCATTCCCCTCGTCATCGGCGTGGGACTGATGTACTTCCTATATAAAAACGTGGACATCGCCAGCATGATGGACACCCTCAAGACCGACGTCAACTACTGGTGGTTCCTGCCCGTGGCAGTAGTGAGCATCCTCAGCCATGTGTTCAGGGCACTGCGCTGGAGACTGCAGTTACAGGCCATCGACGTCAAGCCATCGTTCAGCGCCCTGCTCAACAGCATCTTCGGCACCTATGCCGTCAATCTGGTTTTCCCCCGCTTGGGCGAGGTGTGGCGTTGCGGCTATATTGCCAATCGCCAGAAGGCCTCCGTCACCCAAGTCATGGGATCGATGGTGGCCGACCGCCTGACCGACACCGTCACCGTGCTGGCCCTCACCTTCATCACCTTCCTGCTCGCTCAGGGAGCCTTCGGCCAATTCTTTGACACCTATCCGCAGATGAAGGAGAACTTTCTGTCTATCGCCAGCGATGCCCGCGTCTGGATCGGAACAGCCATCTTTATCATCGCGCTGGGATGGCTGCTGGTCATGAAGACCGACAACAAGTTCATCAAGAAGATTCAACTCATGGCCCGCAACCTGTGGGAGGGCTTTGCCAGCATCGGCCGCATGCAGGGCAAATGGTGGTTCCTGCTGTTGACGCTACTCATCTGGGGCTGCTACTTCCTGCAATTGTATCTCGCCTGCCAGGCCTTTACCTTCACCAGCGGCCTGAGCGTGCTGGCTGTGCTCGTCGTGTTTGTGCTCAGCAGCATCGGCATGGGCATTCCCACCAACGGCGGCCTGGGCGCTTGGCACGTGGCCACCATCTTTGGCCTGTCGCTCTATGGCGTAGGCGTCTTCTCGCCGTCCCACTTCGACCCGCGCGCCTCGGCTTTTGCCATGCTCGTGTGGGGCTTCCAGCAGGTGCTGATTATCGCGCTCGGTATCTACGCCTTTGTCAGCATGACAATCGACCGCCGTCGCATCGAGAGTGGCAAGACCACCGTCGATACCACCAGCGACACCATCCAACTCTAACGCTCACACTAAAAACTAAAAACTAACAACTAGCAACTATAACTATGGACGACAATTTCAACGACTATTTCACCGACGACAATGTACCCGACGAGCAGCCGCAGGTGCATCAAGAGACCGAACAGGAACGCGAGGAACGCGAAATCAAGGAGGCTACCATCGAGCGACGCGGCAACTCCGTCAAGATGGTCCTGGCTCTGATTATCATCGCCATGGCCCTGTTTCTAGGTTGGTGGATGTGGCAGCACTATTTCCACCCCTACCGCCAGAGTCAGCAGAAGGGTTGGATTATGAGCGTCAGCAACGAGGGCACCATCTTCAAGACCTATGAGGGGGCTATGATCAGCGAGGGATATGTCGAGGATACTATCGTGGCCATGCACACCGACTTTGACTTCTCGATTGCTTCGGACAGTCTCGCTCGCAAGGCCCTGCGCCTGTCTCAGGACGGCAAGCGCGTGACCGTCTCCTACAACGAGTACAAGGGCAAAGTGCTGTGGCGCGGCGACTCCCGCCACGTCGTCACCGCCATCGACACCGACAGCGACCTGGTCAAGACCAATCCTTACAAATGAGGGATTAGAGATTGGGGATTAATTAGTGGGGACAAGTATGAGGTCGAAAGACTTCGCCAAGGCCAGCGGCCTTGCTGTGGTCTTCGACCTCACCGCCCACACCTTTTATCGGGTGAGCCCTACTATCTAAGATCTATTCATTATTGACCGTCCGCTGTATCTCAAGGGCGGATTTTTCTGCCAAAATGTCACTTTTTAACGGTTTTTAGATGTCAGTTCCAGAAAAAACGTTGTACCTTTGCACTCCGATAATAAAGAGAATAAATGGAAGACAACAATATAAATCAAGACAAACTGCTAGAGCAGCAAGAGCAACCCCAACAGCCGGCACCCATCAAGCCCGACATTCTGGACTATGACGACGTGCGCAAGATGGTGCCCTTCTTTGACGGCAAGCCCAAACTGGTGAAATGGCTATTCCACCTGCTGGACATGGACGATGCCAACTGGATACATGGCCACAACTGCCACACTCCAGGCGTCCCCTTCTGCACGGGTGTGCTTAAGGACTTGAATGCCACCATCACCTACGATAATGGGCAAGTGCTCGACAACCTGCCCGAGGGACCGTTTATCACGGTGACCAACCACCCCTTTGGCGCCGTCGATGGCGTGATGATGATCCATATCATCGGCACCCATAGGCCCGACTACAAGTTTATGGTCAACATGATCCTGGGCAAGATCGGCGGCATGATGCCCAACTTTATCACCGTGGACGCTCTGGCCAGCGACGACCCTGCCAAGCGCGCCGTGTCGATGCAGGGCATCAGCGACACGCTCAAGCACGTCAAGTCGGGCCACCCGATGGGGTTCTTCCCCGCTGGCGCCGTGAGCAAGTTGAACTGGAAACTGCGTGTCGAAGACCGCGAGTGGCAACCCGTGATCATGCGTCTGATCCAGAAACTGAAGGTTCCCGTCATCCCTATCTACATCCACGGCCACAACAGTTGGCTATCACTTGTGCTCGGAACCATCAGTTGGAAACTCCGCACACTCAGGCTGCCCGCCGAGATGTTCCGCCGCAAGAACTACAACTTCCGCGTGAGCGTGCATGACCCGATCATGCCCGAGCAGTATGCGCAATACAAGACGCCCGAGGAACTGGGCGTATTTCTCAAAGGTGAAACCTATAAAATGAAAAAATGGCAACAATAAACGATAACACCATACGCGCCATCAAGCAGCGCTTCGGCATCGTGGGCGAGTCGCCCGCGCTCATTGCCGCCATACGCCGCGCCATGCTCGTGGCACCCATCGACCTGAGCGTGCTCATCATCGGTGAGAGCGGCTCGGGCAAGGAGTCCTTCCCCAAGATCATCCACGAGAGCAGCCCGCGCAAGCACAAGAAATATATCGCCGTGAACTGCGGCGCCATCCCCGAGGGCACCATCGACAGTGAACTGTTTGGCCACGTCAAGGGCTCGTTTACCGGTGCCATTGCCGACCACAAGGGCTACTTTGAAGAAGCCGACGGCGGCGTCATCTTCCTCGATGAGGTGGCTGAGATGCCCATGAGCACCCAGGCACGCCTGCTGCGTGTGCTCGAAAACGGCGAGTACCTGCGCGTGGGCGACAGCACCGTGCGCAAGACCAACATCCGCATCGTGGCTGCCACCAACAAGGACATGCTGCAAGCCGTGAAGGACGGCAAGTTCCGTGAGGACCTTTATTACCGCCTGTCGACCGTGCAGATCAACGTGCCGCCGCTGCGTGACCGCGGCGACGACATCGTGCTGCTGTCCAGGCTCTTCCTGCGTAACTTCATCAACGAGAACCGCACCAGCGAGGTCACGCTCACCGACGATGCCCAGCGCCTACTCAAGGCCTACCACTGGCCCGGCAACGTGCGCCAATTGAAGAGTGTCATCGAGCAGGTGGCCCTGTTCGAGTCGGGCAACTCGGTCGATGCCGCCACCCTGCGGCAGTACATGCCCAGCAACCGAGAGACGGCGCTGACGGTGCAGTCGCAACCCAATTTTGACTACAACGCCGAGCGCGAGCAGTTGTTCACACTCATCCTCTCGATGAGAGCCGAAATCGAGGGTCTGAAGAAGCGCCTCGATGGCATGGGCAGCGGCTCGCACGTGTCGTCGACCGTGCACGAACTCAAGCGCGACAGCAACCCGCTGCTCAACATGAGCGACGACAACGCTGCCATGAGCCTCGACTCGCCCTACAGCCACATGCAGCACCAGCCACAAGAGTTGGGACGCGTCGATGAGGTGGCAACCATGGACGTTGAGGGCGAAACGGTCAAGACACTCGACGAAACCGAGCGCGAGACCATCGAGTCGGCATTGCGCCGCAACAACGGGCGCCGCAAGGTCACTGCCCAGGAACTCAACATCTCGGAGCGCACCCTGTACCGCAAAATCAAGCAATACAATCTGGAACGATAGTGAAACGGCTCATCATCATACTCACCCTAGCCCTGGCGGCCATCGGCTGGCAGGCGTGCATCCCCCGATACACGTTCAACGGGGCATCCATCGACTACAACGTCTATAAGACAATCTCGTTTGGCGAGTTCCCCATCCGCGCCGCTCTGGTCTACCCGCCATTGCAGTCGATGTTTGAAAACCGCATGACCGACATGATTGCCCAGCAGACACGCCTGCGCGTGATCGACAGCAACAACGCCGACCTGCGCATGGAGGGCGAGATCACCAACTATCAACTCTCGCCGCAGGCCGTAGGCGAGGACGCCTACGCCAGTCAGACCCGACTGACCATCACCGTCAAGGTCAAGTACATCAACAACAAGAACCAGAGCCTATCCAAGGATCTGTCGTTCAGCGCCTACCGCGACTTCCCGTCAAGCGAATTGCTGATAGACGTGCAGGACGAGTTGTGCAATCAGATCTGCAAGGACCTGTCCGACCTGATCTTCAACGCCACGCTAGGCGACTGGTAGGCGGCCAAACATCAACGATTAACAATGTTCTCTGTATGACAACGATAACGACTTGGATCGACGACATCAAGCGGCTAGCAGGCGACGACGCCAGCGAAGTCTCCAGGCAGTGGCTGGAACGCGCCCAGCAACAAGCGCCCTACAGCGTGCTGCCCGCGCTGCTCTACCTCAAGCACAATGGTCTGAAGGGCAACGAGGACGTGCTATCCAGGCTCGCCATCGCTTTTCCCGACCGTCGCGCACTGGCCCTGGTGCTGGGCAAGGATGCCGGCGCAATGGCCGACTTCTATCCGCCCGAAGTGCTGCCCGAGACGCCCGACACCGTGACGGCGATCGACCGCTTTCTGGACAACTACGGTAAGACCGCGCCCGGCGAGGTCGACGCCATCAACCGCGCCATCTTCAACCCGCAGCCCGACTATGCCGATGTGCTGGCAGCACAGGAGCAGCAGGAGGGCGGCATCCAACTCACCGGCGGCGATGCCCAAGACGAACTCATCAACCAGTTTATCGCCGAACAGATGCAACTCGGTCAACAGGCTGCCCAAGCGCCTGTCACCACTCCCGTCGATGAGCAAGAGAAGGCCGAAATCGCCGACGAAGCCATCGAGCAACCTACCGAAACCGACGATTCGATGCTCAGCGAAAGTCTGGCCAAGATGTACATCGCCCGACAGAAATATTCACAGGCGCTTGAAATTATTGAGCGTTTAAGTTTGAAATATCCAGAAAAAAGTATTTACTTTGCAGACCAAATTCGGTTTTTGACCAAATTGGTCTTAAATGAGACACTAAACGACAAAAAATAAGAAAAAATGTACACTATTTTTGCAATTCTGATCGTGATCGCATCGATCCTGCTGGTCGGTGTAATCCTTATTCAAAAATCTAAGGGTGGCGGCCTTGCTGCCAACGTGAACAACTATAACCAGTTCATGGGTGTGCGCAAGACCACCGATTTTGTAGAGAAGGCCACTTGGGGTCTGTCCATCTTTATCTGCGCGCTGAGCATTGCTTCGGCATTTGTGACCGCTCCCAGCATCGTTGAGGGTGCTCCCCAAATCAAGAAATTGCCCACCAGCGAGACCCAGGCTCCCAACTTCGGCACTCAGGCCGAGGAGGCTCCTGCTGCTCAGGCCGCTCAGGCTCCGCAGCAGGGCAAGGAGACCACTACCTCGGCAACCGTCAAGGTTCCTGCCAAGGAAGATGCTCCCGCCGCAAAGCAGAAGGGTAAGTAATCTCCCACTGCATCTCTCACAAGACAACCCAATTAACAGGAGGATGCGGTTATGACGTGTCCGCATCACAGCGGCTCACGACATACCGCATCCCTCTTTTTTTGTATGTGTATCTAAAGCAGAGACGATGAAAATGACATTATTATATATTATGCTGGCAGCCCTGATGACCGCCTGCGGCAGCACAGGTAACCCATCGGCCACTCAACAGACCGAGGCCCAGTCGGCCACCACAGCAAGCAACCTCAAGCCCTTTGACGGCAATGGCGCTCTGGAACTGACGCGCCAGCAGTGCGAGTTCGGGCCCCGCGTGCCTGGCACCCCGGCCCACGCCAGGTGTGCCGACTGGCTCATGGCAACCCTGCAAGCCTCATGTGACACCGTCATCATGCAGACAGGCACCGTACAGACCGCTACCGAGGGCCCCCTGGGTATCAAAAACATCATCGGCGTGATCAATCCCGAGGCCAGCCAGCGACTGTTGCTAATGGCCCACTGGGACTGCCGCCCCTGGGCCGACAACGACCCCGATGCCGCCAATCACCGCAAGCCCGTCATGGGAGCCAACGATGGTGCCAGCGGCGTGGGCGTGCTGCTGCAACTGGCCAAGCAACTCAAGGCCGACGGCACCACGCTGGGCGTGGACATCGTGCTGGTCGATGCCGAGGACATGGGCGTGGACGACAATGAGGAGTCATGGGGGCTGGGCACTCAGTACTGGGTGCAGCATTCACATGTCGAGGGCTACAAGCCGCTGTTTGGCATCCTGCTCGACATGGTGGGCTCCAGCAATGCCACCTTCACCCGTGAGTACTACTCGACCCAATATGCGAGAGGCTTCGTTGACCTCGTCTGGAAGAATGCCGCGGGCAGCCACTTCATTAACGCCCAGGGCGGTGCCGTTACCGACGACCACGTCTTTGTCAACCGTGCCGGCATCCCCTGCGTGGATATCATCGACATGCGCAGCGACAGCGACACGGGCTTCTGCCCCGAGTGGCACACCATCGGCGACACGATGGATGCCATCGATGCCGCCACACT
>ONQS01000051.1 GCA_900320055.1 uncultured Prevotellaceae bacterium | reverse complement strand
GTGGTGTTACCTCAAGTCAAGGCCGCTGGCCTTGTGCAGGCCTTCGACCTGCTTATCTAGAGCAACACAACGGCGTGCCCCAATGCGGAAAACAGGAAACACATCATCCACGATAAAAGGAAATCAATAAGTGCAACAAACACAACCACTTATTAATCAGCAATTTGTGTTTGTTGCACTTATTGTTGTTTCATGTTCTTAGCGACCGTAGAGTGAGGCCACGAGAGCGCGGGTGCTCAAACAACATGTTGTCAGTATTGTCAACTAAGTTGTTCTAGTTGTCTGATAGCGAGCATCACAGGGTGACGACGGTGCCGATGGGCTCGCCGCTCATCACCTTCTTGAGGTTGCCGACCACGTCCATGTTAAACACGTGGATGGGCAACTTGTTGTCGCGGGCCATCACGGTGGCGGTCATGTCCATGACCTTGAGGCCGCGGTTGTAGATCTCGTCGTAGGTGATGCGGTCAAACTTGGTGGCCGTGGGATCCTTCTCGGGGTCGGCGGTGTAGATGCCGTCCACGCGAGTGCCTTTGAGCATCACGTCGGCCTCGACCTCGATGGCACGCAGCGTGCTGCCCGTATCGGTGGTGAAGAAGGGGCTGCCCGTACCGCAGGAGCAGATAGCAACCTTGCCGGCCTGCATGGCCTCGATGGCGCGCCACTTGCTGTAAGGCTCACCGATGGGGAACATGCCGATGGCGGTGAATACCTGGGCGGGCTGGCTAATGGCCTCCAGCGCCGACGACAGGGCCAGTGCGTTGATCACGGTGGCGAGCATACCCATCTGGTCGCCCTTGACGCGGTCAAAGCCCTGGGCGGCACCCTTGAGGCCACGGAAGATGTTACCTCCGCCCACGACAATGGCGACCTGTACGCCAGCGTCGACGATTTCCTTGATCTGGGTGGCATAGTCTGCAACGCGCTGCGCGTCGATGCCGGTACCCTGCTCGGCAGCCAGCGACTCGCCGCTGAGTTTAAGCAATATGCGATGATAAATCGGTTTCATAATGATTGTCTCTCCTCTGTTGTCAAAAAAAATTGAAGGTTATTATCGTATACTAAAAAAAAGGGCTGGCACAAAACCGCGTTTTGCCCAACCCCTTTTATGGTGAAGTTCATCAGATTGCTGATTACTTGCCAGCGAGAGCGTTGGCACGCTCCAGATACTTCTCAACGCTGAAGCCGGTCTGCTGACCATACATGGGATACTTGTCCAGGATGGTTTGATAGATGTCTGCCTCCTCGGCATACTTCTTCTGCTCGTGCAGGACGGTAGCCTTCTTGATCATGAATGCGGGAGCGTAGGCATCGTTGTCACCAGCCATGCTGATGGCCTTGTCATAAGCGATGACAGCCTTGTCCAACTTCTTCAGGTTCACGTAGCAGTCACCCAGCAGCGACTGAGATGCGGGAGCGATCAGGTTGCCAGAGGCGCTGTAATCCTCGAGATGCTTGACGGCCTTCTCATACTCGCCCTTCTGATAGAGCAGGATGGCGGCATTGAGGTGGGCACGCTCGGCGGGCTTGTTACCAAACTCCGATGCGACCTTCTCATAGTCCTTCAGAGCCTCGTCCTGGTTGCCTTGCAGCAACTCCAAGTCAGCCTTACCGATCTGATCCTTAGCCTTCTGCATGTTCGGGTTACGGATACCATAGATGTAACCGATAGCAAGCAAAGCAATCACTGCGATAGCAATGAGTGCCCAATTGATGTACTTCTTGTTGTCTTCAATGCGTTGTGCCGCGGTGGTGAGGGATTCGTTGACCTCTTCAAGCGTAGTGCGGGCACTTTGATTTTGATTTTTTGCCATTTCTATTGCGTTAATTATAATGTTTTCGACAGTTTAGCGGGTGCAAAAGTAATAGTTATTCTTAAAACGAAAAAGCAAAAAAGCAACATTTTTTGTTTTTCAATCGATTTTGAGCAGTTTGGGACTGATATTATAGGCGGTGTGATATCGAAATTTGTTTTTTTCGTGCGATTGCACTACCTTTGCACTCCAGTTCAAAATCACAAGTTATGGAACTTAGATGCCCACAATGCGGAAAACTGATGTCGATATCGCACGAGGAACTGGCGATACACGACCATCAAGTCGTGTGCCCGCAATGTCTGGCCGTGTGCCGCTATCATGATGGCGCGCTGAGCGTACGTGACACCTCAGAGCAGCCCGCACGGCGCTCGCCAGGCCGCAGCACATCGATTCAGGAGGCCACCCGCTACTGCCACAGTTGCGGCAAGCAGTTGCCCCGTGGCATCAAGTTCTGCCCCTACTGCGGTGCCGACCTGATGGCGCCCTTTATCGCCACCCAGGCCGAGCCTGCCGCTTCTGCCACGGTGGGCACCGTCGAGCCACAGCCTGCCAAGAAGGGCAAACCTGCCACCGTCGAGTCCCAGCCCAAGCCAGCCACAGGCAAGTCGGGCAACAAGGTCGAGGACAAACTGCGCACGATTCCCCACCGCTACAATCGTGCCGGCATCCACCTGCACCAGAACGGCACCATGCCCAGCAAGACCTTCAAGACGGTGGCCTATCTGGTCATCGCGCTGCTGCTCTTGCTGCTGGTGGGCATCATCATTGCCGGCAACATGATCGAGCCCGCTGCTTAATCTCACAGACACCCCATCTGCGAAAACAACACAGCCCGCGGCACATTAGCCACGGGCTGCGTGTGTGTGGGTTGAAGGCGGGAGCCGAGAGGGCTCCTTGATGTCGGTTTTAGGCCTGTGCCATAAAGTCCTCTACATCCTGGGGGTGATAAGGGATGCGCTTCTCGCCCAGGAAGCGGCAGCCATCGGCGGTGATGAGGATGTCGTCCTCGATGCGGATGCCGCCAAAGTCCTTGTAGGTCTCCAGTTTGTCAAAGTTGAGGAACTCGGCGCAGTGGCCGCTAGCACGCCAGTCGTCGATCAGGGCTGGAATGAAGTAGATGCCCGGCTCGTCGGTCACCACAAAGCCCTCCTGCAGACGGCGGCCCATGCGCAGGGCGTTGGTGCCGAACTGGTCCAGACGGGGCCGGGTCTCCTCGTCAAAGCCGACGTAGATCTGCCCCAGGCCTTCCATGTCATGCACATCCATACCCATCATGTGGCCCAAGCCGTGAGGCAAGAACATGGCATGCGCTCCTGCGGCAACAGCCTCGTCCACATCGCCCTTCATCAGGCCTAACTCCTTGAGGCGCTCGGTCATGCGGCGGCACACGGCCATGTGCACGTCCATATACTTCATGCCCGGCTTGGAGATGTCGAGAGCCAAGTCATGGCACTCCTCGACGATGCGGTATATCTCGAGTTGGCGCTGGTCATATTTGCCTGTGACAGGCATCGTGCGCGTGTTATCGCTGCAGTAGAACTCCATGGTCTCGGCGCCGCAGTCACACAGGGCGAGGCGTCCGGCCTCGAGTGGAGTCATCGAGGGGTTGCCGTGCATGATCTCGCCATGCTGCGAGAAGATGGTGGCAAAACTTACCTTGGCGCCATAACTCTCGGCGATGCCATCGATCTGGCCACCGATATACTTCTCGGTCACACCCGGCTTAATCAGACGCATGGCCGTGGTGTGCATCAGATAGCCCACTTCGGCGGCACGCTCGAGTTCGGCAATCTCCTCGGCGGTCTTGACTGAGCGCATGTTGATCACAGCCATGCGCAAGTCGTGGCTCACGGCCTCGGCCTGCTTGTCGGGATGGATGCCCAACAGGTCCATAATCTGAATCTTGGTGTCGTGACGATAGGGAGGCAGGAAGTGGATGCGGCGGCCCTTGGCCTTGGCCTCGTCACAGATGGCCTGCAACTGCTTCATCGGCGCCGAGTGGGCCACGCCCACCTGGGCGGCCATGTCGGCCACACTGTCGACCGAGCCATACCACACGATGTCCTCGATATCGATATCATCCCCGACCAAGGTCTCCACGTTGTTGTCGATGTCGATGACGCCTACCAGGCCATCGCGCTGCTGACCGAAGTAGTAGAGGAACGAAGAGTCCTGACGGAAAGGATAATAAGCGTTGTTGGGATAATTGCATGGCGACTCATTGTTGCCAAAGAGTAGAATCACGCCGTCGCCCACGCGTCGCTTCAACTCGTCGCGGCGACCGATATAAGTCTGCTTGCTAAACATAATGCTTTACTGTTAAGTTTCTTTTAGTTATTAAGGTTGCTAGATGATTCAGTAGGGCAAAGATACATAAAAGTTTTTAGTTGTTAGTTTTTAGTTGCTGGTTTTTAGTTGCTAGTTTTTCGTTGCTCGGGCACGATCTACCCTTACTGCATGGGGATGGCCTTGATGGTACCGAGTTTGCGCACGGTCACCTTGGTGGGTGTACCCTTGTAATAGACCTTGCCGGTGCCACTGCCGCTCACCTTGAGTTCGCCGCCGTCTACCCAGCAGCCGATGGTTCCAGTGCCCATAATGCGGCACGTAGCCATACCAGCATGGACGCGGTCGGCCTGGATTTCGCCGGTGCCCACCAGTCTCAAAGCCAACTCGTCGCACGAGCCGCTGGCGATGATTTTACCCCTGCCGCTCAGAATCTGCAACTCTAATTTTGACGCTCTGACGTCGCCAATGATGATCTTGCCGTTGTCGATGTTGCGTACCTTGAAGGCCTTCATCGGCGGCAGATTGCTCAGCCGCAGGATGCTGTCGCCCGAGTTCTCGGCCTCGTCAAGCCTCGACGAGTAGACCGTGAGTGTGGGCAGATGTCCATTTCGCTCAAAGGTATCATCGACCTGAATGCTCAAGCGGCCGCTGCTCGAGACAGTAAACAGGATGTGGTCCAGCAATTGCTGAGAGGCCTCAGCCACCACTAGCCCAGCCGAATCGGCGTTGCAGCGGTAGTTCACATTGATGTCATCGATGAGCGACAGCCTGCTGAAGTCGCCCACTTTAAACTCGTGATGTGTGGATTGGCCAAGAGCAGCCAGTGACCCAAAGGTCACCATCAGGATATTAATCAATAGTCGTTTCATCATCTATACCCTCACTTTGATTATCAATATTTGGCAAAATGTCGTTTTCGATATGGTCGAGTATCGCATCGAGTTGCTCGCGCGTGTCGGCCTGTAGCATGGCGATGCGTGTGGGGCGGAAGTTGCGAATGCCCTTGAACAGCGGTGTCGCGGCCAGGTGGCGACGGATGTGGAGGATGCCGCGGTACTCGTCGATGCGGTCGATGCTCTCATCGATCTGGCGACGCACCAGCGCCATCTTCTCGGCAGTGCTGATGGTGGGTTTCTCACCCGTGAGCAGGTACTGCTTCATCTCACGGAAAATCCACGGAGCACCGATGCTGGCCCTGCCCACCATCACGCCATCCACGCCATAACGGTCGAAACACTCCTTGAGGCGCTCGGGCGTGGTCACATCACCGTTGCCGATGATGGGAATGGTCATGCGGGGATTATTCTTCACCTCACCAATCAGGGTCCAGTCGGCCTCACCAGTATAGACCTGCGAGCGGGTGCGGCCATGGATGGTGAGTGCGGCGATGCCACAATCCTGCAGTTGCTCTGCCAGGTCTACGATAATCTTGTGATCGTGGTCCCAACCCAAGCGGGTTTTGACCGTCACCGGCACGTCCACAGCCTGAACGATAGCACGCGTGATCTCGAGCAGCAGCGGCACGTTGCGCAGCATGCCCGCTCCCGAGCCCTTACCGGCGATCTTCTTGACCGGGCAACCCCAGTTGATGTCGATCAGGTCCGGCTTAGCGGCGGCAGCAATGCGGGCGGCCTCGACCATCGAATCCACATCGCGCCCATAGATCTGGATGGCTGCTGGACGCTCGCCTGGAGCGATATACATCTTCTGGATGGAGCGCTCGATGTTGCGAACCAAAGCATCGGCACTGACAAATTCGGTATACACCATGTCGGCGCCCTGCTCGCGGCAGATAAGCCTGAACGACTGATCGGTGACATCCTCCATGGGTGCCAACATCACGGGGCGATCGCCCAAATCTATGTTGCCTATTTTCATGTGGAATCAGTGCCTTGGTTTGTGATTAGGGTGCGAATTTACAACAATTTGCCTTACTGAACAAAGCCTTAACGATATTTAGGACATATTTACCCCAAAAACCGCCCCTTAATGCTACTATTGCATGCACGATGCCGTACCGCATGCCGACAATCATCCGCCACCATAGGGCCCGTAGGCTGATATAACAAACAATCCCCGATTTCCACGATGAAATCAGGGATTGTAATCGGCTTAGGGAGATTAATCCAAAGGAGCCCTGCTCGCTATTTGATTCAATTCCCGATTAGTCCTTCTTGGGGATTTTAGGACTCTCCTTTTTGAGGTCCTTGGCGCCATCGCGCTTGATGTCGTTTTTGCCGTCCTTCTTTATCATCATCTTACCTGATTTCTTGACAGCCTTTACATTCGACTTATCAGCGGCAGCCTTGTCACACTGGTGACCTGCGCCCTGCTTGCACTCGTGCTTTTGTGCTGCGGCAGCCTTGGCCTTGCAATCGTCGCACTGCTGATCGGCGGGCTTGTCGCACTGCTGGCCTTCACCCTTTTTGCACTCATGCTTCATAGCGGCCTTGTCACACTGCTGGCCTTCGCCCTTTTTGCACTCATGCTTCATAGCGGCCTTGTCGCACTGCTGGCCTTCGCCCTTTTTGCACTCGTGCTTCATAGCGGCCTTGTCACACTGCTGGCCTTCGCCCTTTTTGCACTCATGCTTCATAGCGGCCTTGTCACACTGCTGGCCCTCGCCCTTTTTGCACTCGTGCTTCATAGCGGCTTTGTCGCACTGCTGGCCCTCACCCTTTTTGCACTCGTGCTTCATAGCGGCCTTGTCGCACTGCTGGCCCTCACCCTTTTTGCACTCGTGCTTCATAGCGGCCTTGTCGCACTGCTGGCCCTCACCCTTTTTGCACTCATGCTTCTGGGCAACAGCCTGGGGTTTGTCATAACCCGTGGGGATATCGGTACCCGAGGGATTCATCGACAAGTGACGGGTCTGAATGCGGTCGGGCTCTTCAAGCGCCGTGTTGTTAGCGGGAGTTTGAGCCATGATTGCGCCGGTTGCCAAAGCAACGGCAGCAAGAGTCATTAAGAATTTCTTCATGTTCCTTGGTGTTTTTTTAATTGTGTTTAATAAGTTGATTAGTTGCGCCAAAATTAACAATAAAAACCGAAAAAACTGGCTTTTTAAGTTTTTTTTGGTCTATTACCCACACAAAATTTGACTTTTGTAATTAAAACGAGTACATTTGCAGCCACTTAATGGATCTAGAATCCAGTATTCACAACATATCAGATTATTACAGAGCAAGACTATGTCAACCTACACCATAACTGACCCTCGTAAGGTCACGACCAAGCGCATCGCCGACATGCGCATCTCTGGCGAGAAAATCGCAATGATCACCGCCTATGACTATACCATGGCCACACTCGTAGACCAAGCCGGCATCGACATCATCCTGGTGGGCGATAGCGCTAGCAACGTCATGCAGGGCAATGCCACCACCATCCCCATCACCATCGACGACATGATCGTGTATGGCCGCACTGTGGCACGCGCCGTCAAGCGCGCCATGGTGATCGTGGATATGCCTTTCGGCACCTATCAGGGTGATCCTATGGAGGCGCAACGCAATGCGGTGCGCATCATGCAAGAGACTGGCGCCGACGGTGTGAAACTCGAGGGCGGACGTGAGATGCGGGCTTCGATCGAGATGATCCTCAGGGCCGGCATCCCCGTGATGGGACACCTGGGACTTACTCCCCAGCGCATCAACCAGTTTGGCACCTACTCCACCCGCGCCCAAGACGAGGCCGAGGCCACACGCCTGCTGGCCGACGCCAAGGTGCTGGACGAGATCGGCTGCTTCGGCATCGTGCTCGAGAAGATTCCCGCCACACTGGCAGCCAAGGTGACCCAGTCAATCAACGTGCCCACCATCGGCATCGGTGGCGGCAGTGCTTGCAGCGGACAGGTGCTGGTGCTCCACGACATGCTGGGGCTGAACCGTGAGTTCAAGCCCAAATTCCTGCGCGTGTACAACAACCTGGGCGAACAGATCATCGACAGCGTGGGCAACTACATCACCGACGTCAAGAGCGGTGACTTCCCCAACGAGAACGAGCAGTATTGATTTCCCAGCGCGCACTATCGCGCTGACATGGCTGCAGCCATCGCATGGTGGCTGTAGCCTTAATGCTTGTGACCAAGCGAGCGGAAGAAGTTGATAATCAACGGGATGGCGAGCACAAAGGCTAGTACGTCACACACGGCCTGACAAATCTCGACACCCTTCAAGCCCATGTAATGGGGCAAGATCAGGATCAGAGGAATAAAGAAAATGCCATTGCGGGCTGCGGCCAGCACGTTGGCCGACAGGCTCTGGCCGCTGGTCTGCAGCGTCATGTTGCACACGGTCACTACAGCCGCCATAGGCAGGGCCACCAGTTGCCAGCGCAAGGCCACCGCACCCACTGCCACCACGTCGGGATCATCCCTCAACAGGTCGACCAACTCGTCGGCAAACACAAACGCTGGGCCACACATGACCAGCAGCACGGCCATATCGAGCAAGATCGTGAAATAAAAACCCTTGAGCAGGCGCCGATACAGGCCCGCACCGTAATTGAAGCCGCAGAAGGGCTGATACCCCTGTCCTACTCCGATGATAATGGCAAAGATGATAAACGCCAGCCTCGAGACAATCGACATGCCGGCTATGGCGGCGTCGCCATACACACCGGCCGCCACGTTGAGCATCAGCGTGGCTATGCTGGCTAGGGCTTGACGCGTGAGTGACGGCGTGCCGCCCTTGAGTATCTCCTGCTGGAAGTGCCAGCGTCGAGACGCTAGCGAGAGATGAATGGGGATGTTCTCGCCACGGCGCGACATCACCCACAGCACGATGAAGCCAAACAACTGGCTCAGCACCGTGCCGATGGCTGCGCCCAGAATGCCCAGACCGAAGGTGAACATGAACAGCGGCACGAGCACCACATTGAGCACCGCGCCCGATATCATGCCATACATCGCTTGGGTGGCATTGCCCTGGAAACGCATCTGATTGTTGATCACCATCGACGCCGTCATCAGCGGCGCACCCAGCAGTATCACGCCCATAAACTGCATCGTATAGGGCAGGATTGTGGGCGTGGAACCCAATGCGACAGACAGAGGCTTGAGGAAGACCAAGCCCAGCACGGTGATGATCAGGCCGCAGACGATGCTGCCCACAAACGAGGTGGCTGCCATCTGCCGCGCCTCATCGATGCGGCGCGCTCCCAGATGGCGGGACATATAGGTGCCAGACCCTTGACCAAACATAAAACCGATCGACTGGATGATGGCCATAACAGGAAACACCACCCCCACAGCGGCAGTTGCCTGAGTATTGATCAAGCCCACAAAATAGGTGTCGATCAGGTTGTAGATGCTCGTGACAAGCATACTGATAACAGTGGGAACCGCCATAGCGGGAATCACACGGCTGACAGGGGCCGTGGTCAGAAAGGTATGGTTGTCCTGCTTGCGCATCTGGATCGTTGGTTATTTTTGAGGGTGCAAAATTACAATTTTGCCTCGAAACTGCGCTTATCTCGCGGTTGAATTCCTTTAAAAAGAGTAAAAATTATCGGCTTTCAGTGGCTAAAAATGGTTAAAAATCGATGCAGTCACGGAACGAAAAACGGCGTTTTTTTGTTAATTTTGGAGTGAAATTAACAGGAAATGGCCATTATCCGCCATTTTCAATCATTCACCACATCAACTATTCTGATTATGTCAAAGACCATCGACCTACAAGTAGAAAAAAGCCGCTCTCTCATCGAGGGCTACCGCAGCCATCTGTCCGAACTGCAGGGCCGCGGCGTCAGCGCCGACCAACTCGACCGCATGGAGCAGAACATCCAGCGGCTCATTGCCGCAGGAGAGGAGTGCGACCGAATGCGTGCCGCCCTCAGCGAGAAGGTACGCGATACGAATGCCATCCTGCAAGCCGTCAAAGACGAGTTCCTGCAGCAGAAACAGATAGTTAAGGCCGCCTATGACCAGAAGGACTGGCGGCGCTATGGCATTATGGACAAGCGCTAGTTGCCCAGCAGCCACTTGATGCCCTTGGCCACACGCAAGGGCGGATTCTTGAAGTGGTTGCCCGGATTGAGTTCAAACTTCACGTTCACGCCACGCCCAGCCAGCAGATCGGCTAGTGCCTGAGTGCGCTCGCCCACAGTCTGCAACACGGCGTTGCGTGACGTGCTTTCTTTATCCCCCACCGAGAGATACACGCCCAGCAATGGGGTCGCTGGTTCGTGCTGATGGGCATACTCCAACCAACCAGGATACCACATTGACCCCGAGGCAGACAGGATGCGGGTGAACTGGTCACACTGGAAGGCAGCCCACACGGCAAACAGGCCGGCCAGCGAATAGCCTGCCAGCATGCGCCACAATGGAGGCGCGTCGAGCAGTTGCTCGACCTGGGGCACGACCTTGCCCGTGAGCACGGGCAGCCACTGCTGCGCCTCGCCCGCAAAGTTATCGTCCTTGGAGACGACCGTAGCCACGGGCCATGGCGATAGTTCCTGGTTCCAATGCAGTCCACTGATGGTCACCAGGTTAAACCCACTGCACTCCACTTGACGGCATGCCTCTAGCAGCAACTGGCCATTCTCGTGATAGTCAATCGAGTAGACAATCGGTGCCGGACCCTCTACCAGCCGATACAGGCACACCAGCCTGTGCCCAACGTGTAATTCCTTGATTTCCATTATCGCAAAATTACAAAATTATCGATTACTTTGCCGTTACGATGGTAGTATTTTCACAATATGACTAAATCCATTATAAGCAACTACCGTGGTAAAAGGGGGCTCAGCGTAAAGTGAGAGAAACCAACTGCCCCCCAAAAGTTCTGTGTCTAACCTTTGGGGGGCAGTTTAGGAATACATACGGATGACAACAACTCGTCTCTTCTATCTATTCATTCTTTTTAGATTGTCATCTCGCCCAAGTGCCAGAGAGCAGGAAGTCGATCAGGGCGGTGACATCGGTGATGCTGATGTCGCCATCCTGGTTGCAGTCGGCGGCCTGGTTGCTGATGGAATCGCTGCCGAGCAGCAGGTCGATCAGGGCGGTGACATCAGTGATGTTCACATTGCCATCACCATTCACGTCACCACGCACAACGGACATGCTCACGGTGAAGTGGTGGGGATCCTGTTCGCCAAACACCGGTTGCTGGTAGCGGTGTCCTGACTCGTCGGCACCATAGACGTAGTAGTCAACCTCTGAGGCCTGGTGATAGCCCTTGATGTAGCCCACATACTCATCGGGAGCGCCAGTGGCTCTCATGTGTGCCACCTGATACGGGCCCTTGTCGATGCTGTAGTAAACCAGTAGCGAGTCCGTTTTCAAGGGCTTACCGCTATAGGCGATGAACTTGCTCGTCACGGCGATGGAATCTCCACACTCCTGCGTGCCGAAGAGCACATTTCTGTGGTCGACAAACAGCATGTTGAAGTCCATCACACCGCGCGTGCGACAGTGCAGGGCATCGGTGTTGAGCCACGCGATGTTGCCGGATGTGTTGTAAATGCCCTCGACCTCGTATCCGGGCATGGCTTCCCTGTAGACCTGGAGCGCACGTTGATTGTATGTGCTGTTGCTGCCCATCGGCACATAGACGTGCTTGTTGAGGATAAGGCTGTTGGTATAAGGAGCAAGGGTGCTGCCGCCAGGTTCCTCGACGCGGTACACCTTGTAGGGATAGCCCCAGCAGCAGTTGGT
>ONQS01000053.1 GCA_900320055.1 uncultured Prevotellaceae bacterium | reverse complement strand
TGTCCGGGGAAAAATCGCCAAGGGTGCATAAACACATTGAAATCAATGCTTTTATGGCGGCCTTACGCGAGGGGGCTTGCTATGTCAGGCGGGCAGGTCATTCGACCTGCTAAACTTTCCCCGGACAATAATAAAAAAATACAATAAATAATTATTCTGTTTATTTTTTATTTGATTTGGCTTAGCCGATCTAAAGGTTCACGGCCGCAAGGCCGATTTAAAAAACTGCGTCGAGTTTTGCAACAGTGGGGCTGTTGCAAAAGGGCAAAAATTACATCAAAAGAACCGTCCCCATTTTACCCAAAATGCATTTTGTGGGGTTTTGTGTGCGATTTGGTCAAATTTTCACTACCTTTGCAGCCTAATTCGTAATGTACATTATTAAAAAATGAAAAAATTTAACGAGTATAACGGGTTTAACCTGTCTGATATCAACAAGGAAGTCCTGCAGCAGTGGGACAAGGAGGATGTGTTTGGCCGCAGTATCAGCGAGCGCGAGGGAGCGCCGTCGTTTGTGTTCTATGAGGGTCCCCCCAGCGCTAACGGCATGCCCGGCATCCACCACGTGATGGCCAGGTCGATCAAGGACATCTTCTGCCGCTACAAGACGATGCGGGGCTACCAGGTGCTGCGCAAGGCCGGCTGGGACACCCACGGCCTGCCCGTGGAACTGGGTGTGGAGAAGGCCCTAGGCATCACCAAGGAGGATATCGGCAAGAAAATCTCGGTCGATGACTATAACGCCACCTGCCGCAAGGAGGTGATGAAATATACCCGCGAGTGGGAAGACCTGACCCACCGCATGGGCTACTGGGTGGACATGAACGACCCCTATATCACCTACAAGAACAGTTACATCGAGAGCCTGTGGTGGCTGCTCAAGCAACTGTACAACAAGGGTCTGCTCTACAAGGGCTACACCATCCAGCCCTACTCGCCCGCTGCCGGCACCGGCCTGAGCAGCCACGAGTTGAACCTGCCGGGCTGCTACCGCGATGTCAAGGACCAGACGGTGACAGCACAGTTCACCGTGCTCAGCGGCGAGGAGCACCCCGTGATCAAGCAGATCAACGAGGCCGCCGACGCCGGCTTCAAGCAGACCTACGTGCTGGCCTGGACGACCACCCCGTGGACCCTGCCGAGCAACACCGCCCTGTGTGTGGGCGCCAAGATCGACTATGTGGCTGTGGATAGTTTCAACCCCTACACGGGCCAGCGCGCCATCTACCTGCTGGCCGAGGCCCGCGTCGATGCCTACTTCAAGCCCGAGGGCAAGGATCAGCCCCTGGAGTATAACGCTGGCGACAAGGTTGTGCCCTACAAGGTCATCGCCCGCTTCAAGGGTCAGGACCTGCTCGAGATGCGCTACGCCCAACTGTTCCCCTGGGTGAAGCCCGTGGACAAGGTGGACGGCAACATCGTGGGCAACGACAATGGTTTCCGCGTCATCCCCGGTGACTATGTGACCACCGAGGACGGTACCGGTATCGTGCACATCGCGCCCACCTTTGGTGCCGACGATGCCCGCGTGGCCAAGGCTGCCGGCATCCCCGCCCTGTACATGATTAACAAGAAGATGGAGACCCGCCCCATGGTCGACCTCACGGGCAAGTACTACGTGCTGGAAGACCTCGACGAGGACTTCGTCAAGAACTACGTGGACGTGGACCTCTACAAGGAGTATGCCGGACGCTGGGTCAAGAACGCCTACGACCCGCAATATACCGTAAACGGCAAGTTTGACGAGGCTGCCGCTGCCAAGGCCGAGGACCTGAACATCTACATCTGCATCCGCATGAAGCAGGACGGCACCGCCTTCAAGATGGAGAAGCACACCCACAACTATCCCCACTGCTGGCGCACCGACAAGCCCGTGCTCTACTACCCGCTCGACAGTTGGTTTATCCGCGACACGGCCTGCCGCGACCGCATGGTGGAACTCAACCACACCATCAACTGGAAGCCCGAGCACACAGGCACCGGCCGCTTCGGCAAGTGGCTGGAGAACCTCAACGACTGGAACCTGAGCCGCAGCCGCTACTGGGGCACCCCGCTGCCCATCTGGCGCAACGACGACGGCGAGGAGAAGTGCATCGGCAGCATCGAGGAACTCTACAACGAGATCGACAAGGCCGTGGCCGCTGGCGTGATGACGTCCAACCCCTACAGGGACAAGGGCTTCGTTCCCGGCGACTACAGCGAGGAGAATTACAATAAGATCGACATCCACCGCCCCTATGTGGACGACATCATGCTGGTGAGTGACACCGGCAAGCCCATGAAGCGCGAGTTGGACCTGATCGACGTGTGGTTTGACAGCGGCGCCATGCCCTACGCCCAGTTGCACTACCCGTTTGAGCACAAGGAGGCTGTCGACAGCAATCGCTTCTTCCCCGCCGACTTCATCGCCGAGGGTGTGGATCAGACGCGCGGCTGGTTCTTCACACTGCATGCCATCGCCACGATGGTGTTTGACAGCGTGGCCTACAAGAACGTGATCAGCAACGGACTCGTGCTCGACAAGAACGGCAACAAGATGAGCAAGCGCTTGGGTAATGCCGTGGATCCCTTCGGCGCCATCGAGAAGTTTGGCAGCGACCCGCTGCGCTGGTACATGATCAGCAACTCGTCGCCTTGGGACAACCTCAAGTTCGACGAGGCCGGTGTGGTCGAGGTAGCCCGCAAGTTCTTCGGCACCCTGTACAACACCTACTCGTTCTTTGCCCTGTATGCCAACGTGGACGGCTTCGATCCCGAGATGCCGCAGGTGCCCCTAGCCGAGCGTCCCGAGATCGACCGCTGGATCATCTCGCTGCTCAACAGCCTGATCGCCAACGTGCAGGCCGATCTGGAGGACTATGAGCCCACCAAGGCAGCCCGTGCCATCAGCACCTTTGTCAACGATCACTTGAGCAACTGGTATGTGCGCCTGAACCGCAAGCGCTTCTGGGGCGGAGAGATGACCCAGGACAAGTTGGCCGCCTACCAGACCCTGCACCAGTGTCTGACCACCGTGGCCCTGCTCATGGCTCCCGTGGCCCCCTTCTATAGCGACCGCCTGTACCGCGACCTGACCCACAGCGACGATTCGGTACACCTGGCTCACTTCCCCGCATGTGACCAGACAGCGATCGACAAGCAACTCGAACAGCGCATGCAGGCCGCACAGGATGTCACCTCGATGGTGCTGTCGTTGCGTCGCAAGCAAAACCTGAAGGTGCGCCAGCCGCTGCAAGCCATCATGGTGCCCGTGCTGGATGAGCGCCAGCGCGCCGATGTCGAGGCTGTGGCCGACCTGATCCGCAGCGAGGTCAACGTCAAGGAGATCAAACTCGTGGGCAACGACGCCGGCATCCTGGTTAAGCGCGTGAAGCCCGACTTCAAGAAACTGGGCCCGAAGTATGGCAAAGTCATGAAGGCTCTGGCAGCCCGCATCGCCAGCATGTCGCAGGCCGAGATCAGCCAGTTTGAGAAGGACGGCACCTTTACCGTCGACCTCGACGGACAACAGGCCGTTGTGGAACTGGCCGATGTCGAGATCATCAGCGAGGACATCCCTGGCTGGCTCGTGGCCAACGAGGGCAATCTGACCGTGGCTCTCGATATTACCGTGACCGACGAGTTACGCCTCGAGGGCATCGCCCGTGAACTGGTGAACCGTATCCAGAACGTGCGCAAGAGCAAGAACTTTGACATCACCGACAAGATCACCGTTACCATCGCTCCCGACGAGCGCACCGACGAGGCCGTCAAGGCTTATGGCGACTACATCGCCCGCCAAGTGCTCGCCACCAGCATCACGGTGGCTCCTGTCGATGGCGACACCGTTACCCCTCTCGATATGGACGGCTGGATGCTGCCCGTCATCGTCGAGAAGGCATAATACATCCGTACACAATCATCCGTTTAGCGTCCAGAGGCGCTACCACGCCTCTGGTCCTGAACCCAAAACAATAGACAAAACAATGGCTACCAAGCAAGAGAAGACCAGATACAGCGACGAGGAGTTGCAGGAGTTCAAAGAACTGATTCTGGCCAAGATTGACCAAGCACAGGAGAACTACAAGCGCCTGAAGGACACCATCATGTTTGATGAGTCCAATCCCACCTTCAAGATGATGGAGGAAGGTGCCTCGACCCTGCAGAAGGAGGTTTCCAGCCAGCAGGCCGAGCGCCAACTCGACTTCATCCGCAAGTTGCAGGCCGCTCTGGTGCGCATCGAGAATAAGACTTATGGCGTGTGCCGCATCACCGGCAAACTCATCCCCAAAGAGAGGCTGATGGCCGTGCCTCACGCCACCCTGTCGATCGAGGGCAAGGAAATCGAGGCCAAGAACAAGAAGAAATCTTGACGCCGCGACACCTAAGTCATGAAAATATCTAACGGCAAACTGGCAGCGCTCATCATCGCGCTGGTTATTGTTATCGACCAAGCCGTCAAGATCTGGGTCAAGACCCACTTCTACTACGGCGAGGAGGTAATGGTGACCTCGTGGTTCAGGCTGCTGTTCATCGAGAACAACGGCATGGCCTTCGGCATGGAACTGGGCAGCAAACTGCTGCTCACCCTGTTCCGCATCATCGCCTCGGGGGCCATCATCTACTATCTGTGGCGGCTGCGCCGCAGCACCGACGTGCCCAAGGGCTACGTGGCCTGCATCGCCTTGATAGCCGCCGGCGCCCTGGGCAATGTCATCGACTGCATCGCCTATGGCCTGATCTTTGACAATCCCATGCCCCCTCAGGTGGCACAATTGTTCCCGCCCGACGGTGGCTATGCCTCCCTGTTCAACGGCAGGGTCGTGGACATGCTCTACTTCCCGTTGTGTGAGTGGAACTGGCCCCAATGGATGCCCATGATCGGCGGACAGCACTTTGTGTTCTTCCAGCCCATCTTCAACGTCGCCGACGCCGCGCTCAGCGTGAGCGTCATCGTGCTCATCCTGTTCTATGCCCGCTATCTTGCCACGTTCAGCCTCAAGGACGAGCCGGCAGCCGGCCAGGACGAGGACCGGTCCACCGAGGACACACCGGCCGACGGCAGCGTGAACGACCTCACCGAGTCATAACAGCCCAACCACTGCAATCGATGATGCGCAACCTCCCGGTCAACATATTGCTAGCCCTGGTACTCATCCTGTCGCTGCTGTCCTGTGACAGGACACCGCACGGCGTGTTGAGCACCAATGCGATGGCCAATCTGATTGTGGACTTGGAACTGGCCAATGCCTACATCGACAACCACATCAGCGAGTTCACCACCGACTCCAGCAAACTGGTGCTGAAGCAATCCATCTTCCGCAAACACGGAATCACCCAGGACGACTACGACTCGTCGCTGGTGTGGTATGCCCACAACATGGAGGAGTATACCAAGGCCTATGACAAGGCCGTGGCCAAACTGCAGCACCGCTATGACAAGGTGGCCAGGGGCAAGGGTGCCGCTGGAGGCCTGGGCAACGGCATTCAGGGTTCCATTGCCGCCGAGCCGGCCGATATGCACACCGGTGATCCCAGCGCGCAAGGCCAACCCATCAAGAAGGACAACCTCAGGAAGTTGAGCCGCAAGCCCATCAGCACCGACGCCAGCGGCGACTCGGCCGACCTGTGGCAAGGCCGTCGCTGCTACCTGCTCACCCAGGGCGTGAAGCACGGCTTCATCCCGTTTGACATCCTGCCCGACCGCAACAAGCAACCGGGCGACCGCTACCAGTTGTCCTACAAACTCATGCGCGGCGGCAACCAGTTCAAGGTGAGCCTCAACATTGACTATACCGACGGCACCACCACGCAGATTGCCCGCGGCACCAACAGCGACGGCTGGGTGAGCGTGGATGTGCAGAGCGACACCACACGGCATGTGCGCCGCGTCTATGGCTATGTGAGTTACGACATCAAGCGTGGCCAGGTGGCCTATGTCGACAGCCTGATGCTCATGCGCACCCACTTGAACACCAACAACTACGGCTACATCCATGCCCAGCGCCACTATGAGCGTCCCAAGCGGTAATCCCATCCATCCCTCTCCCGCCCTAGAGCGTAACGCAATCCACCATCATGAGTAACAACCTGTATCTGCAACTGTTCTTGACCTTTTGCAAAATCGGCGCTTTCACCTTTGGCGGCGGTTGGGCGATGATCAGCATCATCCAGCGAGAGATTGTCGAGAAGCACAAGTGGATCGCGCTAGACGATTTTCTCGACCTGCTCGCTGTGGCACAGTCCATGCCCGGCATCCTGGCCGTCAACATCAGCGTGGTCATCGGCGACCGCCTCAAGGGGCTCAAGGGCAGCATCTGCGCCGCCATCGGCACCATCCTGCCCTCGTTCCTGATGATACTGGCCATCGCCATCTTCCTCACCCCTGAGACCATCAAGAACAATGCCGTCGTGAGTCGCATCTTCAAGGGCATACGCCCCGCTGTGGTCGCGCTCATCGTCGCTCCCGTGCTCACCACGGCCCGCAGCGCCGGCATCAACTGGAAGACGGTCATTATCCCCGTGGCCGTTGCCCTGCTCATCTACAGCAAACTGCCCTACATCTCCAATCCCATCATCTACATCGTGCTGGGGGCCGTGGGCGGCTACATCTATTATATGCACAGCCTCTTGAACAAGGGCACAGAACAGCAGCAGGAGGGCCATCATGCTTGAGGATTATCTGAAACTGATCTGGGCCTACCTGAAGATCGGCCTGTTTGGCTTCGGCGGAGGCTATGCGATGCTCTCGCTCATCCAGCGCGAGGTGGTCGACTCGGGATGGATCACCAGCCAGATGTTTACCGACATCGTCGCCATCTCGCAAATGACTCCCGGACCCATCGGCATCAATAGCGCTACCTACATCGGCTATGTGGTCACGGGCAGCGTGCTGGGATCGCTGGTGACCACCCTCACCGTGGTGCTGCCGCCGTTTATCCTGACCCTGATTGCCGCCCACTACATCGAGCGCCACCGCCAGAGCCCCTTCATCAAGGGGGCCTTTATGGGGCTGAGGCCCGTAGTGGTTGGGCTGATCGCATCGGCAGCCCTGTTGCTGATGAACAGCGAGAATTTCGGCTATGAGACCAGCGAGCGGTTGATCACCATCGCCATCTGTGTGGCCTCGTTCTGCACGGTCTACTTCACACGGGTACACCCCATCCTGGTCATCATCCTGGCTGGTCTGACGGGACTGCTGGTATTCTGAACACGCCCTCATCACCACATCTATAATATAATAAGGATTATGAAACAACGCTTGTCGATCACATTACTCATTACACTGGCGATGGCTCTCGCCGCGCACGCCGGCGGCTGGATTCGCATCAATCAGTTGGGCTACCTGCCCGCAGCGGTCAAGGTGGCGGTACTCATGTGTCAGGAAACCATCGATGTGACCCAATTTGAACTGGTCGACATCTACACCGGCAAGACCGTTTACCGGTCGGCCAACACGCATAGCCAAGGCCCATGGGGACAGATGCAATCGACTTACAGGCTGGACTTCAGCGACTTCCATGGCGAGGGAGCCTTCCGCATCGTGGCAGCGGGCATCGAGTCGCCCGTGTTTCCTATCAATAACCGGGTGTGGGACGGCACAGCCGACTTTGTGCTCAACTACATGCGTCAGCAGCGGTGCGGCTACAACCCGTTTCAGCGCGACAGTTGCCACACCAAGGATGCCTATGTGCGTTACCACCCCGACAAGGAGGGACAGCGCATCGACGTGACAGGCGGCTGGCACGATGCCGCCGACCTGCTGCAATACACCACCACCAGCGCCAACGCCATCTACCAGATGATGCTGGCCTGGCAAGAGTGCCCCGGAGCCTTCGGCGACCACTATCAGGCCAACGGTCTGGAGGGAGCCAACGGTATCCCCGACATCATCGACGAAATCTACTGGGGACTCGTGTGGCTCGACAAGATGAACCCCAGCAAGGGCGAACTCTACAACCAGATCGCCGACGACCGCGACCACATCGGCATGAAGATGCCCAAGGACGATCCCGCCGACTATGGCTGGGGACCGAACAACGGGCGCCCCGTCTATTACATCGACGGCAAGCCGCAGCAGCGTGGCAAGTACATCAACGCCACGATGGGCGCGGCAAGCACAGCCGGCAAGTTTGCCAGCGACTTTGCCCTGGGTGCCGAGGTGCTGGCTCCGTTCTATCCCGAGTTTGCCGCCAAGATCGGCGCCAAAGCCGCCGACGCCTATCAGGTGGGTATCGACAAGCCTGGCAATGCCCAGACGGTGAGCGTGGTCTCGCCCTACATCTACGAGGAGGACAACTGGGTGGATGACATGGAACTGGGGGCGATAGAACTCTACCGCATGACCGGCCGCCAGGATTACCTGACCCAAGCGGTCGAATACGGGCGCCGCGAACCCGTCACGCCATGGATGGGTGCCGACAGCGCACGCCACTACCAGTGGTACCCCTTCATGAACATGGGACACATCCGCCTGGTGCAGCAAGCGGGCGACAACCAGCGGCTGAGCAACGAGTTTGTCCGCAACATCAAGGCAGGCTTGGATCGCGTCAAGTCACGTGCCCAGCAGACGAGCAATCCCTTTATGTGGGGTGTGCCGGGCATCTGGTGCAGCAATAATCTGACCACGGCCCTGCTCACACAGTGCATCCTCTACCGCCAGATGACGGGCGACCGCCAATACGAGGAGATGGAGGCGGCCCTGCGCGACTGGCTGCTGGGATGCAACCCGTGGGGCACGAGCATGATTGTGGAACTGCCTCGCGGCGGCACCTATCCGCATGCCCCGCACAGCAACTATGTGATGGAGGGCGTGGGCATGCCCACAGGTGGGCTGGTGGACGGGCCTGTGTATGCCACCATCTTCAACAGTCTCAAGGGCGTGACTCTGGCCCAGGACAAGTTTAATGCCGAGGGCAACACCTACGACCTGTTCCAGCCCGGCGACGTCGTGTTTCACGACAACACCCACGACTACAGCACCAACGAGCCCACGATGGACGGCACCGCATCGCTGACCTTCCCGCTGGCCTACTACGAGACCGAGGGCAAGGCATCGAGCGGCAACCACATGTGGGACGAGGGCGCCATCGTGCGCGGTGATGCCAGCAAGAGGCAGATCACCCTCGTGTTTACCGCCGACGACAAGGCCGATGGCGCCGAGCGCATCATCTCCACCCTCAAGCGCCAGGGTATCAAGGGGGCCTTCTTCTTCACAGGCCGCTTCTTTGACCTGTATCCCAATGTGGTCGAGCGGCTCATTGCCGACGGCCACTACGTGGGCAGCCACAGTTATGGGCACCTGCTCTATTGCTCGTGGGAGAAGCGCGACTCGCTGCTGGTGACCAAGCAGCAGTTCCGCGACGACATCGTCAAGAGTTATGAGACACTGGCACGATTTGGCATCACGCCGCAGCAGGCACCATGGATGATTCCGCCCTATGAGTGGCACAACGCCACCATAGCGGCCTGGGCGCGTGAGATGGGCCTGCAACTGGTCAACTTCTCGCCAGGTACGGCCAGCAGCATGGACTACACTTATCCCGGTATCGAGGGCGGCAACAGTTACCGCGACAACAAGTGGCTGTGGGACCGCATCATGCGCTGCGAGCGGCAGCAGACCCTCAACGGCCAGTTGCTGATGATACATCTGGGCACCGACGACCGTCGACCCGAGAAATTCTACGACCGCCTGCCCGCACTCATCAAGGCCCTCAAGAAGAAGGGCTACAACTTTGTCTCCCTCCCCGAAATGATGGAAAACCGATGAATCAACCACCACTCATTAAGCAGAGAAATACTAATCTGGCGATATGTAAGGCGATAGCCATCATACTGATGTGTGCGGGACATGCCGAGGGGCCGACCCTGCTGGTGACATTTATCTACCTGTTCCACATGCCGGTGTTCTTTATCGCAGCAGGCTACTTCTTTGACAAGAAGTACCTGAGCGACCCGTGGACCTTCTGCAAGAAGCGCTTCCAGGGGCTGTATGTGCCGTTTGTCAAGTGGAGCCTGTTCTTTCTGGTCTTCCACAACCTGTTCTTCAAGATCGGGCTGATGAACGAGCAGTACGGCAACTGGTCGGGCGGACTCACACATCCCTACTCCTGGTATCAGTTCTGGCAACGTCTGGTCCACATCATCTTCTCGATGGGTGGCTATGACGAGTTTCTGGCCGGCGCCTTCTGGTTCTTCAGGGCGCTGCTGCTGGCAAGCATCGTGTTTCTGGTACTCTATCTGCTGCTCTACAACCGCCGCCACTGGCTCAACCACGACACGGTACCCATCGTGATCGCGATGCTGGCCGTGGGGTTTGCCTGGTTTAAGGTCGCCAACCATCTCAACATCATCACGGTGGTGCAGGGCGGCATACGCGAGTGCTGGGGCGTGCTGTTTTTTGCCCTGGGCGTGCTCTACCGCCGCCACGAGAGCCGCATACCCGAGCACTGGGCGCTGACGCTCCTCTACTTTGGCTTGCTGCTGGTCGGCGCCTATCTGGGCTTCCAAGGCATGGCGCTGGGCGTGCAACTGCGCACGGTCGCCACCCTGCCCGTGACGGGCGCGATCGGCTTCCTGATGGTGCATCACCTGGCTTCATGGATCGACCGCCACGAGGGCGCCGTCAAGCGCTTTATGGTCTATTGTGGCAACAACACGCTCTACATCTATGTGTTCCACATCATCTCATTTAAGATTGTTTCGGCCATCAAAATCTGGTATTATGGTCTGGACTGGGGCCAGATAGGCTGCCACATGGTCATCCACGAGCATTCCACCACCGACCTCTTCTGGCTACTGTACACCATCGTGGGCACCGCGGTGCCTCTGCTGGGCATCACCCTCTACAGGAAAATAAGAGGTTAAAGAGGCACTCGTTTTGACATGCTTTGGGACCAAGCGGCGACCGTCTTCGACGCTTCCCCCGACACTAACAATTAATAACAAATTTTGGAAATAATCGGGGCACCTGCAAAACTGTGTGTTCAGCAATCAGAGATACAACCCAGCGGGTGGCCCTATGAGTAACCCCGCTGGGGCGGATTTCCGAAGCATAGCGAGGACAGCCACCCAGCGGGTGGTCCTATGAGTAACCCCGCTGGGGCGGATTTCCGAAGCATAGCGAGGGCAGCCACCCAGCGGGTGGCCCTATGAGTAACCCCGCTGGGGCGGATTTCCGAAGCATAGCGAGGACAGCCACCCAGCGGGTGGCCCTATGAGTAACCCCGCTGGGGCGGATTTCCGAAGCGTAGCGAGGACAGCCACCCCGGCGGGGTGCCGAGTAGAGACCTCTGTCGCCCCGGGGCGACCCCATTGTGGCATCAGTCTTTCAGGAAGAACCGCTCATCAATCTCACCGCCACAGTCCAGGATGAAGCGCCTGTATTCTTCGGTAAACGAGATTGGTATAACTCATGACGAGGCAAAGGTAGCATTAATCTCTGGTTCAATTACAAGGACGCCCCAATTGGGGTCGCCTCCAGCGACAAT
>ONQS01000057.1 GCA_900320055.1 uncultured Prevotellaceae bacterium | reverse complement strand
CTCGATGAGGTCAATGATGTGGTACGGCATGTTGTTGTCTGCCCCCCAGGGGATATAGGACAACGACTTGTCGATAATGGTGGGCACGATGTCCACGTCCTCCTTGAACACCTTGCCGCTGTCGGTCTTGAACGCGGCCGATGCGTTGAGCACCGGGATGGTTTCCACTGAATTAAAATTTAACTCCATAATCTCGCGGTTTTGATAAATCTTGCTGCGCCTTGGCAATACACAAACAAGTTTGGCATTGCACTCGACTTGCAAAGATTTTTAGTTTCCGCAAAAGTGGTGCAAGTCGAGAGCAAACCAAACTCGTTTGAGTTTGCCGAGACGCAGCCCACTTTCGCAACCGCAAAATTATGGAGTCTGTTCGGTTGTCTAAAAGACATCAATTAAATGTCCATCATGTCGAAAAACATCAATCTTGTATATTCGTTCTCATCTTTCTCCTTTAATAACTTAAAACCATTCTTCTCATAAAATGGAATCGCCGAAATATACGCATCAACAGTTATGAATCTGAATGCCGAACTACTTTGTTCTTCAATTAATTGATCTTTCAAAAGATCCATGAGCAAAGATCCGATATCATGTCCTTGATAGTTTGATGACACAGCAAAACGGCCAATCTTTATGGACGGATAACTTCGAAAATGCTTACCGTCCGGAAATGTATCTTTGATTTCTCTCCAGCGACTATTGGTGATTTCCAAGCGGCTCACCTTATCATTCAGCAAACAGAAGTACGCTACAATCTTGCCCTCGTCTTCAAGAATAAAGGTATTAGCAATCCGCTTCTCAAAAAAATGCATCGCATCTTCAAGAAGAAAGCTATTTAGGTCACTGTCTCCACAATCAAAGCCAGCAACATTCACATTGGGCGTCAAAGGAATAACATTCATTCTCCTACCAACAGAAAGTAATCAGTTTTTTTGCTTCTTTAACCCGTTCCTTGAAAGCTTTACGGCGTGCCTCTCGCTCCTCAGGAGAGCGGGACTCAACCTCCTGCATCTGCCGAACAAAGCGCTCAGCGTCTTCACCCGTCAGAATCGGTGTTTCTCTAATTGGTCTTGCCATAGTTGTATCGTTTTAGTCAGTTTCGCAATGCAAAGATAATTGTTTTTTCTTAAATCATAGCAAGTATTGTGCCATTTTGACTTTTTTGACTAGCGCAAGGTATATCACTTCATGGCCATATCGTTATTTGAATCAGGCAAAGTTTTATCTTGCTTCACCAGGTACTTCGGCAGTACTGTTGGGTTGCAAGAGGCGAATGCAAGGGCGGCAATCAAAAGTAAGGGAAACTCTGCTTATTTCATCTTTCCTAAGATTGTATCCTGTTCTCAATCCATTCCCTTATCTCCTTCCCAAACACCTCTTCTGCATAACTACAAAGAAGGGTTGTAGAGGTTATTTCACGTTCAGCCACTCCCTGCATAAACCCGAAGAAACGCTGTTCGCCTACTTTTTGCTCCAAGTCATACAGGAGCAAGGCACCTTTATTATATAGGGCATCGTAGGCTTCCGGAGCATCACGGTCAACTTCGTAGATAGGACAGGCATGTCGGGCATTCTCGCGGCAGGCTTCCAGATAACAGTCGAAAACGTGCTTGTCGAAATGGCACTTAATGTACCACAGCATACTGAACTCTGCAAAACCTTCGTTGAGCCAATCCTCCCAACTGAACGTTGGAGCCTTGTTCCACCAGAAGTGCCCCATTTCGTGACCAATGGCAGTCTTGAAGTGCTCGTTGAAGTGTTTCGTCGCATAGGCAATGAAATTCTTACGGCTGATTCCCCCACCACGACGTGGCACAACAAGAAATTTCATATAATCGTTGCTGGGATTGGTTTTGAATAACCGTGAATAGAATTGCAGAGCCTCACTGCATGCGACCAACGCTGAGTCTGCATCAGCATCTGCGAAGTCGGTATAGACTATTTCGAATGTGCGGCCATCAATGGTCATCTTCTTTGATTTGAGTATTGGCGAGGCTACAATTTGGAGGTCGAATCCTCCCCAAGGTTGCGTCATCTCCCACTTGTCACCCTTGCGCTCTACAATACCTGAGCCGCTGACCGTGTAGCCGTCGTTGATGGAAACAGAGACGCTTGCAGTAAAGTCTCGGCTGTCGCTGTTGACGGGAAACCATGCCACGTAATAGCCCAATTGCACCCAGTCCTTTTCCATCGAACTCATCCAAGTGTCAAGACTGTCAAGGTTGCAGGAATAGTCAAAGGTGATGTTGTAAATACCCTTCTTCTTTGGAGCAAAAAGGTGAAGCGGTGCTCCCTGTCGGATGTAGGTGTTTGATGATTTGGCATTAGCGTCAAACGAATATGCCAGTTCCTTATCCTTGCAGCGGATGTGGTTGATGGTCGAGTACTTCCAGAGTGTGAAATTGATGCCCTCTCTACCCTTGAAATCAATTTTTGCCGTCACTGTCACGATGAGCGTTTTTTTCTCCACGTCAATGTCAAGCAAAATGTCGTATCGCTTGACTGTCGGTGCATTGGTGTCCATCATGACCGCTTTCCTGGGATAAGAAATTACTCTCTTGTCTTCGGCCTCATGCTTGTAAGTACGCATTGAGTCCATGAATGCCGTCCACCGTGCATCATTGTGAAGTGTCCTATAGTCTTCTTCTGTTAAGAACGTTGTATAAGCAAATGCATATTGCCTGCCGAATTTCTCCCTGAACAGATTGAGATAATAAAAAGTACTATCAGCATCACCAGCCGCAAGTGCCTTGTCCGCTGCCAACCAATAATCATTTGCCGTTTGTGCCGATGCAATTGCCATTGACGAAAGTAGGGTCAGCAGGAGCAGCAAGAAACCTTTGTAGTGCGTCATCTTTTTTGCATTCATTTTCGTTTGTGATTATTCGTTATTTTATAATTCGTCAACATATTTACTAGTATCACATCATAATAACACATAACCTCCTCCTTTTTAAACAAAAGAAACGCGCATTCTTGAATAGAGAGAATTGAAGAGTTTCCATTTATATCATAGGTATGAATGTGATTAGACAAAGCACGCCGAGGAACACTTCCAGGCCATTTATCTCGAAGATGCAGCGGATGCGGGCCTGGCGTATTTGGTGCGTGTCGGGCAGCATTCGACCTGCGTTAATGACAAAAGCCGGGCGTTACCATCGATGGGAGCCACTTTTGCCGAAGTTTGTTTTCGTCAAAAGAAAAAGGTTTTGTATCGTTGCCTTGCAGCGAAGGTAGGCTGCGCCTCAACAATGCTCAAATAAATTTGGCATTGTGCTCGGCTTGCACTACCTTTGCAGAATAATAAAGACTGATGAGAATGAATGCTAAAAAGTTGGTGACGGTAATCGCTTTTGTCGCCATAGGGTTGGCAACCGCCAGTGCACAGATTATGACACAGGAGCAGTTGCAGACGGGAAGTGACGAACAACTATTGAGGGAATGGACAAGAGTGCTTGCCCATGATGAGTTTGGCGGAAGAAAGCCCATGACGCCCTATGAGGACAAGACGGTGAACTATCTTGCCAAGCAGTTGGAGGTGATGGGGCTGGAGCCTGCCTTCAACGGCAGTTGGTACCAGCCCTTTGAGATGATTGCTGTCACAGCCAAGCCCGACGGTAGCCGGCTCACGGTGAGCGGAAAGAGGAAATCGGTGCTCCACTATCCCGACGACATGATCATCTGGACGACTCGCGCCACCAAGAAGATTGACCTGAAGAAGGCCGAGTATGTGTTCTGCGGTTTTGGCATCAACGCGCCCGAATACGGCTGGAACGACTACGAGGGCATCGATGTCAGAGGCAAGATCGTGGTGGTCATGGTCAACGACCCCGGCTTTTATGACAGCAGGCTCTTCAGAGGACGCAATATGACCTACTACGGTCGTTGGATCTATAAGTTTGAAGAGGCACAGCGCCAGGGCGCCGCCGGTTGTCTGGTGCTCCACCACACCGAAGCCGCCAGTTACGGGTGGCACGTCTGCGTCAACGGCCACCTGAGTGATAATCTCGGCATCTATCATCCAGACACGCGCAATGCCGACGAATTGGCCGTCAGGGGATGGCTGCACGAGGACGGTTGCAAGAAACTGTTTGTTGCTGCAGGCATGGATATGGACAAGGCACTGGCCGCTGCCAAGAAGCCAGGCTTCAAGAGTTTCTCCCTGAATGTGAGAGGCGATGTGAAGATGAATGTGACCTACGGCATCCAGCAAACGCGCAATGTGGGCGGCATCCTGCGAGGCAGTGGTCAGGACGGTGAGGCCGTCGTGTTCTGTGCCCACTGGGACCACCTGGGCATCGGCAAGGCCGATGAGCGCGGCGACACGATCTATAACGGCGCTGCCGACAATGCATCGGGCGTGGCTGGAGCCCTGCTCGTGGCCAAGAAGTTCAAGGAGATGCCCCAGCCGCGTCGAGACCTGCTGTTCATCTTCCCCTCATCTGAGGAGAGCGGACTGTTCGGCTCTGCCTATTACTGCGATTACCCAGCCGTGCCCATGGCGAAGACTGTGGCCTGCCTTAATTTTGAGAGCATAGGCCCAGCCGAGTTGACGCGCGATGTCGTGATTCTGGGTGGCGGGGAAAGTGACTTAGACCATTATTATGAGGCTGCCGCTGCTGCCCAGGGCAGGTATATCTATTTCGACGACGACAACTCCGACGGCTGGTTTTTCCGTTCCGACCACTACAACTTCGTGAAGAAGGGCGTGCGTGCGGTGGTGCTGGAGAACGGCCGTCAGCCCGTGGATGCGAGCAAGCCCAACAAATATCCCATGCCCGTGTGGTATCACAAACCGTGTGACGAGTACCACGACGATTGGGACCTCAGTGGCACATTGTCCAACCTGAACCTGATCTTCAGCGTAGGCCTGTCCTTGTCCAACAATTTATAAGCCTCACCTGCGACGAGCACTGGCAGCGTAGCGACCCCATGCCTCAAAGTGCGAGTCATGCAACAGTCGCTACCCCACCCCAGGTCATCAATGCGGCTTTGATCTGCGTCAATGTTGTATTTAAACGACAACTGAGATAACTCAAACAACGATTATGCTGTGGCTAGAGGGACTTGATGTCTCCGGAACTGTCGGGCATCAGGTAGCGGGTGCCGGTGTCCTTGCTGATCTGTTCACGGAACTGCTGGTCGTAGCCGGGTGTGGTGTAGCGTCCTGGAACGACGGTGCCGTTCTCTGAGGGCTTCATGATCTGGTCGTTGTGCTTGACGGCGATGAGGCGGAAGAGTTTGTCCCAGCGCTGCATCATCCGGGCGGTGTAGTCGGCACTCTTGCGGGTGAGATAGGCGACGCGCTCTCGCTTGGTGAGCGGCTCGATGTCTTTCAGCACCTGCGCCTGGTCAGCGGCATAGTAGTCCTCCAACTCCTGCTGTGCATCACGCAGGTCGCCAATCATGGCACTGTAGCGCGGATATATCATGTTGGCCACCAGATTGTTGACCCAGAAGGCGCTGCGCTCGCTGAACTCGTTGCTCACGTTGTTCTCGCGACGGAAGGCCTCGGGCACCTCATTGACGCAGCAGTAGACCGGCACATAGGCGATCATGTTGGCATCGTCGCAGTTGAAGTACATGATGCCGCCCACCTCGTCGGGCAGCCAACCACGCAGTTGCGACACCAGCGTGAAGCCCGACTGCGGGGTGCCGATGGCACGCTCACGGAAATAGTTTTTGCCATCGACTTCCCAGTTCATGGGCAGAGGGCGGTAGGGCGAACTCCAAGGTCCGGCGCTCATGTCGGCCGTCATGTCGAGCGGTGTGCCCTCGAAATGGTCGCGCATGTCACTCATGATGTCACGCACCGACAATTTGCGGTCGGGCTTGATGTAGAGCGGCAGATGGTCGCACACGTCATGCTGGCCGTTGATGTAGGGCAGGTACTTGTCCATCTCGGCCGGATCGCAGTGGTGGCGGAAGAAACTCCACACGCGGGCGTCGGCATAGCGCACCTTGGAGAACGAGATCGGGCAATAGGCATCGCGGAAACTGAAGTCCTCATCCTTGCCGCTGAAGTAGCCCTTGTCTCGCGCAAAGGAAATCACATCCTTGGAGTACATGCAGTTGTTGGGATCCTTCAAGGGGAACTGGCGTATGCGTGAGAGATTGGCATGGGCGCTGATGCAGTCGTCGGGGATGCGGACGGCTACCCACACGGCACCTTTCACACCCGGGCCCTTGCCTATGATTTCGAGTATCCAAGCCTCGTTTTTGTCACACACGGTGATAGACTCACCCGTGCTTCGGTAACCATACTGCTGCAAGAGGTTGGTCATGATGATGATCGCTTCACGTGCCGTGGCGGCACGCTCCAGTCCCAGATACATCATGGTGAAATAGTCGAGCAACCCATCGGGGTTCTGCAACTCCAGGCGGCCGTCGAAGGTGGTTTCGACGATGCTCACCTGCTTCTCGTTAATGTGGCCGATGACGTCATAGGTGTAATCCACCTGGGGGATATAGCCCCTCACGGCTCCCCTGCCCCACTCACGGACGGCAATCTTCTCGCCTTTCTCATGCCTGCCGCCTGGAGTGCGCGACAGCGATCCGGCAAAGCCATAGCCATCACAATTATAGGTACAAATCACAGAGCCATCGGCAGAGGCTGCCTTACCAACGATGAGGTTGGTACATGCCCATGACGGGACGACTGCCAGGGCCGTCATCGCCATCAGGAGAGAGAGTAATCGTTTCGCTTTCATATTGTACTAATTCCGGTTATCTATGTTGTGACGGCAGCAAAGATAGTGATTTTTTTGCGATGCGCCCATTTGTTTTGCAACATCTTGTACTCGCTGAATCGGAATTTTGCACTACCTTTGCCTATCGGCGAAGGTTGGCTGCGCCTCAACAATGCTCAAATAAATTTGGCATTGTCTTCGCCTTGCACTACCTTTGCCTTTCAGCGAAAGTAGGCGGCGGCTCAACTATGCTCAAATAAATTTGGCATTGTCTTCGCCTTGCACTACCTTTGCCTTGCGGCGAAAGTAGGCGGCGGCTCAACTATGCTCAAATAAATTTGGCATTGTCTTCGCCTTGCACTACCTTTGCAGCCGACGAAACTATTAATCCAGCGCAAAAGCCAAGTGCCGCGCTCAAAAACCATTAGATAACCTGATATGAACAGAATCACAACACTCGCTCTGGCAATAGGCCTCGCCCTTGCCGGCTCAGCACAAGACCGCTCCCAGGGAGGCATCAGCCCCGACATGATGCGCCAAATCGTCGCCACCTCGGCCGCCAAGCAAAACAAGGCCATCAGCAATGCCATGGCAGCAAATGCCATCGACGATCTTGCCCGCAACTACCGTAACACCAAAGTCACGGACACCTACTTCAGCGTCGAGACACCCAAGCAATCGATCCACAACCAGCGTCAGAGCGGGCGTTGCTGGATGTACTCCAGTTTCAACGTGCTGCGCGCCAACTTCGCGCGTCGTCACGGCGACTCCATCAGCGTGGAGTTCTCTCACGACTACCTCTTCTTCTACGACCAACTCGAGAAGGCCAACCTCATGCTGCAAGGCGTGATTGACTGCGCCGACAAGCCCATCGACGACACCCGCGTGCAGTTTTTCTTCCACCATCCCATGAACGATGGCGGCACCTTCTGCGGCGCGGCCGACCTTGCTGAGAAATACGGCCTTGTGCCCGTCGAGGCGCAGCCCGAGACCTACTCGGCCGAGCGCACGTCACGCATGAGCCAACTCGTCGCGTCAAAGTTGCGTGAATACGGACTGGAACTGCGGCAGATGGTTGCTGACAAAAAGAGCAAAAAAGCCATCAACCAGCGCAAGACCGAGATGCTCGGCACCATCTACTCGATGCTCTCGCTCACGCTGGGCGAGCCTATCAAGTCGTTTGCCTACACCTTCCGTGACAAGAACGGCAAGGCCGTGGGCCCCACACGCACCTACACCCCGCTGGAATTCTACCGCGAGACGGTGGGCGGCCCCATTAACGGCACATTCATCATGGCGATGAACGACCCTCGCCGGGAATACTACAAGACCTATGAGGTGGAATGGGACCGTCACACCTATGACGGCCACAACTGGCGCTACATCAACCTCCCCATGGAGGACATCGCAGCCATGGCCATCGCCTCGCTGAAGGATTCCACCAAACTCTATGCCAGTTTTGACGTGGGCAAACAACTGAATCGTGACAACGGCTACCTCGCCCTCGACAACTTTGACTATGGCACCCTGTTCGGCACAACCTTCCCCATGAACAAGGCCCAACGCATCGCCACATTTGACAGCGGCTCGACACACGCTATGACGCTTTGCGCCGTCGACCTTGACGCTGACGGCAATCCCATCAAGTGGAAAGTGGAGAACTCCTGGGGTGGCGATAGCGGACAGAAGGGATACATCATCATGACCAACGAGTGGTTCAACGAGTACTCCTTCCGTCTGGTCGTTGACAAGAAATATGTGCCGCAGCACATCCTCAAGGCTGCCGAAAGCAAGCCCGTGATGGTCATGCCCGAAGATCCTCTCTTCGGCACCGATGACTAACAATCCACTGATATCCAGATACAAAAAAAACCAAGAATACTCCTGCCGGCACCATTGCGGCAGGAGTATTCTTGTTAGTGGGAACGGTGTGGCAACCCTACCCAACCAGAGACTTGATCGTCAGAACTCAAGGGGGAAGGTGAGTTTGAAGATGATGTTGCGTCCCCGCGATGCGGCCGATTTTTTGTCAAGCCTTATTCACGGGCCGCATCAGCGCGTGCGCGGGTCGGGGCGATGCTGGCCCCTACCCCTCCCTGCTATGGACCGCAGCAGCCGACACGCCCACCTTTTTTTATTTGCATAACTGGTTGTCTCACGGTTTCACCACTGCCAACGCCCCTGTCGCGGTCATTACATCCCGATAACCGACCTCAATAACGATTCCTACCGCATTCAGTATTAGGCGCTTCCCTCAAAAAACGAAAAAAATCACCAAAAACAGTTACTGAAATTTGGTAGCGACCAAACATTTTACTATCTTTGCGTCGGATAAATAAATCCAGTTTTCAATAATTGTAATTATTACCATCAGAGACTGAATATTTATTGTTTTTAATCATATTTATTAACCTAATTCTTTCGCTTTTATGAAGAAATTATCTGTACTTTTGGTTGCAGCCGCAGTCGCTATCAGCGCATCTGCAGGCATGAACTTCAAGACCGCCCATGCCTTGAAGGCCAACAAGATGGTCAACAAAGAGATGACCAAGATGAACGTAAAGAACCTCAAGGCCGACAAGGCAAGTTTCCGCGTTATCACCGAGCAGCCTGAGGGCGAACTCAAGTCCTACAACCGCGCCGGCTTCTATGTTTATGTGAACAACGGTTACCTCTACAGCGGTCAGCAGGACGGCAATCGCATGGACATCGTCTATGGCGAGGACGGCAAGGTTTACATGAAGAACGTCATCTGCGGCATCGGCAGTTACTTTGGCGACAGTTGGGTAGAGGGCACCATCGAGGGCAACGAGATTCACGTTCCCATGGGCCAGTCCATCTACTGGAGCGATCAGTATCAGGCCGACGTTGTTCTGGCTATGGGTAACACCTACCAGGACGAGCAAGGTTACTGGGGTTTTGAAATCGACGACCGTGCCACCGAGGCTGTCTATGTCATCGACGGACAGACCATCACCCTGCAGGGCACCGAGGATCAGGAAGCAGCAGACGACCTCTTTGGTTATGGTCTGAGCGCTTACTGGAGCGACGACAACTCATGGAGCGGTTTCATCGAGTGGAACACCGTCCTGACCGAGCGCGAGCCCGTCATTGCTCCCGACATCATCACCGAGATTCCCGAGGGTTGCCAGGTTTACACCTACTACCGCAACAGCGGTGCCATCGTCTACAGTTGGTTCTACGGCATCTACAACACCCCCACCGACGGCAAGATCACTGTTGCCTTTGACGTGGCTAACCACGAGGTTTACATCCAGAACCCCGCTTGGTGGCACGACGGCTACAACACCTGGGTAAAGGGTACCTATACCTATGGTGAGGAGGGCGTCTTCATCAGCATCCCCACTGGCCAGTACCTGACCTGGAGCGACGAGGCTGAGTATGGCGTGCAACTCGTTTGGGGTAGCAGTTACGTCTATGAGGACGGTGTTGACGAGGAGACCGGCGAGCCCAACTACTACATGGGCACCGAGATTGACGAGCGCACCACCGAGATCAACTTCATGATCGACGACGACACCATCTACCTGCTCAACACCGAGGGTGACATCAACGCCGAGTTCCCCGAGTGGGGCAACGTTACCGGTATGATGACCATCTACAGCGATGACCAGAGTTGGACCAGTTTCGAGATCGCTAACCGCAACGAGTATGGCCAGACCGAGCCCTTCGGTTACATGGTTAACCTCGTTCCCGCCGTTCCCGCTAACCCCACCGCCGACAACTGGATTGACAGCGGTGACGAGAGTGGTTACAGCCGCTTCTACTTCACCCTGCCCACCACCGACGTGGATGGCAACATGATCGATCCCGAGCATGTAAGTTACAGCGTTTACGTTGACAATGGTAACGGTCCCGAGGTATTCACCTTCGATGCTGCTACCTACTCCTACGACCTCACCGAGGACATCACCGAGGTTCCTTACAGCCTCTACAATGGCGGTTATGACTTCCGAAATGGTTATGTTTACTTCTATCGCACCAACGCTGAGGGCTTCGATCCCCTGTTCACCCAGAACATCGGTATCCAGGCTCA
>ONQS01000058.1 GCA_900320055.1 uncultured Prevotellaceae bacterium | reverse complement strand
CAAAATGACAACCGAGATTGAGCATAGGTGATTCAATGTGAGCCTTGGTGAGTATTCGGCAACAGTTTAATCATTTGAATATCAGTGTTGTCGAGGACTTATTTGGACTCATCGAGAGCCATCTATAAGAGCCCGGAGGTACCACATCAAAAACACGAAGCGACCGACTGCCCGCGCAGCCGGCCGTTTTTTATGTTGCCAGGGGAGGCATCATTTTGTTACCGTGGCCTGGCGGGCGTGGATTTCCCAGGGCAGTGGGGCGGCGTCCTCGTGCTGGACGATGACGGGCATGCCCACGTAGGCAAAGTGCTCCTTGAGGGTGATAATGTCCTTGTCAAGCAGGCGGATGCAGCCTTCGCTGGCACGACCGGGAACAGAATTCTCGTTATTGGTGCTGCCGTGGATGCCGATGCCGCGGTGGCCGGGTGTCTCCAGGCGCAGGAACCAGTGCCCGTAGGCCAGAATGCTGCCACGGCCGTCCTTGAAGTCGTGATGCCAGGTGGACGCGTCTTGAATCATTGTGATCTTGAAGGGCTTGCCGTCGGGCGACTCGGGGGTGCGCATGTCGCCGCGGCGTTGCTTGTTGCCCTTGTTCTTGCCCATGCAGCACGGGAACTGGGCCACGAGCACGGTGTCGCCATTGGAGTTGCGGTCGTATACGCTGAGGTTGGTGTCTCGCTTCGAGACGACGATAAAGGCTGTGCCAGTGGGCTTAGCGGGCAATGGCATGCTGGGTACGGGGGCCAGGGTGTCGGGGCTCTCTTGCTGTGGCTGCTGGCTCTGGTGACCATTGTCGTGAGAGCATGCGGTGGTGGCAGCGGGAATAAGCAGCAGGGAGAGGATGATGAAGAGTTTGTGAAGCATAGTCAAGTGGTGATATGATGTAATGTCACCGCAAAATTAATACAAAACCATCATCTGGACAATAAAAATGGCCTTCAGCGCACACTTCTTGGTGCTGCTTCGGCTCTCGACGGAACAGAAAATTATCCGCCATTCCAATCTCGGAACGACGGATATCTGTGTGCTCCAATAAAAACAATAAACTTGTGGTTATGAAAATGTAACTGATGTCCGCTATTATTAAATAGTGTCTGGTGTGCTCGCTGGGCACCTGTAATGGTAGCCCTTGATTCATCGCAAAAATACATTTTTTTTAATTAGCAGTGCAAAAATACTATACAAACAGCCTTCTTTTATCGACAAAAGCACATATTAAACGAGCAACAGTTCCTATAGGCTACCATTGTCAATGGGTTGTTTGCCGCAGCAAGACAAAAGCATGAATATAATTTGGATAGCAGTCGAAAAATGACTACCTTTGCAGTCGCTAAGTGATATCAACATTAAGTATTATAAACCAATAGTTTAATAACATTATGTATATTGAAGAGATTCATGCCAGAGAGATTCTGGATTCGCGTGGTAATCCTACTGTAGAGGTTGAGGTAACCCTCGAGAGCGGCGATATGGGCCGTGCATCGGTGCCCAGTGGCGCTTCCACGGGTGAGAACGAGGCCCTCGAGTTGCGTGACGGTGACAAGAACCGTTATGGCGGCAAGGGTGTGCTGCAGGCCGTTAAGAACGTCAACGAGGTAATCGCTCCTGAGATCGAGGGCATGGACGCCTTTGACCAGCGCGCAATCGATATGGCTATGCTGAAACTCGATGGCACTCCCACTAAGAGCAAGTTGGGCGCTAACGCCATCCTGGGTGTTTCGCTGGCTGTCGCACATGCTGCTGCCAACTACTTCGGCATCCCCCTGTATCGCTACATCGGCGGTACCAATGCCCACGTGCTGCCCGTGCCCATGATGAACATCATCAATGGTGGTGCACACAGCGATGCTCCCATCGCCTTCCAGGAGTTCATGATCCGTCCCGTAGGTGCCAAGTGCGAGCGCGAGGCTGTTCGCATGGGTGCTGAGGTATTCCACGCACTGGCCAAGTTGCTCAAGAAGCGCGGCCTGAGCACTGCCGTTGGCGACGAGGGTGGTTTTGCTCCCGCACTCGATGGCATCGAGGATGCTCTGGACAGCATCGTTCAAGCCATCAAGGATGCCGGCTACAAGCCTGGCGAGGATGTTAAGATCGCTATGGACTGCGCTGCCAGCGAGTTTGCAGTGATCGAGGATGGTAAGTACTACTACGACTATCGTCAACTCAAGAGCGGTCAGCCCAAGGATCCTAAGGGCAAGAAACTGAGCGACGACGAGCAGATCAAGTATCTGGAAGAACTGATCACCAAGTATCCCATCGACTCGATCGAGGACGGCCTGGACGAGAACGACTGGGAAGGTTGGGTGAAACTGACCAAGGCCATCGGCGACCGTTGCCAACTCGTGGGTGACGACCTGTTTGTGACCAACGTGAAGTTCCTCGAGAAGGGTATCAAGATGGGTGCCGCCAACTCGATCCTGATCAAGGTGAACCAGATCGGCTCCCTCACCGAGACGCTCGATGCCATCGAGATGGCACACCGTCATGGTTACACCACCGTGACCTCGCACCGCAGCGGTGAGACCGAGGACACCACCATCGCCGACATCGCAGTGGCTACCAACAGCGGACAGATCAAGACCGGTTCGCTGTCGCGCACCGACCGCATGGCCAAGTATAACCAACTCATCCGCATCGAGGAGGAACTCGACGAGGCTGCTGAGTATGGCTATCGCAAACTGATCTGATCCCTCGAGACATCTCACTGAGATACTGACATCATCGGGACTGTCCCACGCCTGTGGCTGACAGTCCCGTTTTTTTGTTCTTTGCTATGCTCATACCGGATGCTCCCTACGATAAAAAAGTCAAAAAAACACCTTGCCGAATGACTGGGTGCATTATTTGTATTACCTTTGCAGCGATTACAATAGTTAACTAAGATTATGAAGAAGATTTTATTATCACTCGTTGCCCTGATGGCGGTCATGACCGTCCAGGCACAATCGATCTGCGCTACTTGGCGCATGATGCAGCCCGTAGTGGAAACCGCCGAGGATGGCTCGTTTGAGGCCATGACCGGCACGTACACCTTTAATGAGGATGGAACATTCAACTATGCGCTCGAACTCACCGAAGCCTCAGAACCTGCACCGACGATGGCTCTTGAGATTGCAGCAATCATTGAATTCAAAGGCACTTATACCCTCGAGGGTGACCAACTGACGCTTACTCCCAACCTGGACACATACAAAGCTGAGATCCTCAGCCTCTCGATGAATGGCAAGGTGACCGATAACCCCATGGTGACTAACCAGGTTAAGAGCATGCTGAACAGCAGTGATTTCAAAGCGCAGTTTGGCGCTGCCGAGACCAATACCATCAAGGTGAGTGACTCGACGCTGGAAATGAGCGACGGCGAGCGTACGCTGACCTTTGTCCGCTTCGCAACGATCAAGAACTGATGCCATCAGGCATCCAGAGGATATCAAGTCCCGCAGGCCACCCGACATGTGCTGGCTTGCGGGATTATCCTTATGACCGCCTATCTGAAACCGAGATGATGACTTTTTGACGGCAATAGTATCAAAAAAATGGTCCTTTGGCTTGCATTCGTAGAAAAAATGCTTACCTTTGTGGCGATAACTCTAATCAATTCAATATGAAAAAGATTTTATTTTCTCTCATTGCCCTGATGGCGGTCATGACCGTACAGGCTCAATCGATTTGTGGCACATGGCGCTCAGTGCAGCCTGTTGTCGAGAACGGTGCTAATGGCGCATTCACTGCTGAGCACTTGACTTACACGTTCAATCCTGATGGCACTTTCAGCCTCTATGACGAGTTTACCCAGGCCACTAAGCCCCAGCAGACTATGGCCCGTGAAGTTGCTGCAGTCATCCAACTCAAAGGTTCCTATAGCCTTATCGGCGACAAGTTGATTCTGAATCCCAACCTTGACACCTATGAGACCGAGATGCTCAACGTCTCAGAGAACGGACGTGTTACCAACAATGCTAAGGTTAAGGCCAATGTGAAAGCCAAAATCAACAGCAAGGAATTCAAGGCTCGTTTCAACAAGATGCTTGAGAAGAAGGTCAGCATCAACAAGGAGTCTCTCGACATGGCACAGGATGGTAAGACTATCAACTTTACTCGCCTTACCACTATCAAAGACTAAGACCTAACAAGGTTTCTAACTGAATCAAATCCCGCAAGCGGCTACATCTGCTTGCGGGATTTAGTTTCTCTATAAATCGGCATGAACAGCGCTATCAGCCGCTATTACGGAAGTTTGCGTATCAGGGTCAGGCCATCGCGTAGCGGGATGATGACACGCTCCACCCGCGTGTCTTGCTTGACATGGTCGTTAAAGGCCATAATGCCGCGTGTCTGGGCCTCGCGCTGGGCTTTGGGGTCAACAACCTTGCCCGCCCACAGGGTGTTGTCAGCAATGATGTAGCCCCCAGGGTTGAGGTAGTCCATCACCAGGTCGTAATACTCCACATACTGCCGCTTGTTGGCGTCGATAAACACCAGGTCGTAGCGCTCGCCCAATGTGGGGACGATGTCGCGCGCGTCGCCGATGTGCAGGCGGATGCGCTTGGCCAGCGGCGACAAGGCCAGATGCTCGCGTATGAAGTCTTCCTGCTCGTCGTTGATTTCGATGGTGTCGATCAGGCAGTCATCGCTGCTCAGGCCCTCGGCCAGGCACAGTGCCGAGTAGCCGCTGAAGGTGCCCAGTTCAAGCACGCGTCGCGGCTTGATCATGCTGGTCAGCATCTTGATGAGCCGGCCCTGCAGGTGACCGGAACACATGTGCCAGTAGTAGTTTTGCACATGCGTGTCATGATCGATGCGAGCCAGTGCCTCTGGTTCGTCATCGATATGCTCCAAAACATACTCCTCTAATCCTTCATTCATGACGACAATTCTATTGTTTTGATCTTTATCTGATGACCTTGTCTTATATTATTTTATTGTTGGAAGACAAGCCTTGTCGTTCTTGTCTTCTAATCTGAATAAGCGTGGAGGGCCAGGCGGTAACTGTCGAGGCCGAAGCCGGCGACGATGCCCTTGCAGACGGGAGACAACAATGACTTGTGACGGAATGGCTCGCGACTGTAGATGTTGCTGATATGCACCTCGACCACGGGTGCCGTGATGGCCGCAACAGCATCGGCGATGGCGACCGAAGTGTGGGTATAGCCGCCGGCATTGAGCACAATGCCGCAGTCGTCAAATCCCACAGCCTGCAGGCGGTCGACGATTTCGCCCTCGATGTTGCTCTGAAACACATCGATGGTGTGTTGCGGAAACTGTGCTGCCAGTTGTTGCAGATACTGGTCCAGCGACCGGTTGCCGTAGATCTCGGGTTCTCGCAGGCCCACCAGATTCAGGTTGGGGCCGTTGATGATGTGGATGACCATCGGTTACTTCTTGAAGTAGTATAGGAAGGAGGCGATGCCGCTCAAGGCGGGCTTGCGCTGGCCCTCGATTTCCATCTTGAAGTCGATCTCGGCCTTGCAGATGCCGCGCAGGTCGGCAATGTTGTGCAACTTGGTGACCAGGCGCACGCGGCTGCCGGTGATCACGGGCTGGCCAAAGCGCATCTTGTCCATGCCATAATTGACTTGCATTTCCAGGTTGTTGACCTCGATGATCTGATTCCACAGGTAGGGTATCAGCGACATGGTCAGGTAGCCGTGGGCGATGGTGCTGTGATAGGCACTCTCGGCCTTGGCGCGCTCCACATCCACGTGAATCCACTGATGGTCGAGTGTGGCGTCGGCAAACATGTTGATACGTTCCTGGTCCACGGTGAGCCACTCGCTGGCACCCAGTTCCTCGCCCAGATGGGCGGCAAATTCTTCGTAAGAGTTGATAGTAAGCATATGATTGTCTTGAGTTTTTAGATGTTAGTTTTTAGTTATTAGTTCGTGGTGAGGCGGTGGCGCATAATCAGTGCTGTCACCATGCTGGTGAGCAGGCCCACGGCGGCAACCAGAGCCAGTGTGATGAGCACATCAGTGCCTTGCACCTGCACGGGATAGGCGCTGATGATCATGTTGGCAGGATCGCCGCTGAGTCTGAGCCAGCCGAACTGCTGCTGACACAGGCATAGGATGAGACCGGCGATTACGCCCGTGATGGCACCAACCAGCGTGATGAGCCATCCCTGTAGCACAAAGATGCGTGATATCTGGCTGTCGTTAGCACCTAGCGCGCGCAGGGTAGCAATGCTGCTGTCCTTCTCGATGATGAGCAGCGACAGGGTGCTGATGACGTTGAATGTGGCGATGATCAGGATAAAGGCCAGCAGCAGGAAGGCCATCCACTTCTCGATGTTGACCAAGCGGTAGGCTTCGCGCTGTTGCATCAGGCGGTTTTTGACCTGATATCCGCTACCTAAGGCTTGGCCAATGGCTTTCATGACCTGCGACTCACTGGTACCAGGGGAGAGTTTGACCTCGATCTGTGTGGCCTGGGTGTCATAGTCAAACAATCCGCGTGCCATCTCCAGCGGCACGTAGATCAGGTCGGCGTCATAACTGTTTTGCTGCAACTGGAAGATGCCAGACACAAACAACGAGTCCTGCCTGAAGGCGCCCATCGGGTTGGCGATGTTGACGCGGCCTTGGCGCTGGGGAGCATACAGCCGCACCATACCCAGAAAGTCAGGACGCACCATCAGCCTGATGGCGGGTCCAGCACCGGCCACAGCATAGCGCGACACTTGGTCGCGGAGTTTCCACTCGCCATCGACGATGACGGAGTCCATGTCGTTCATCGTGTTGTAATCGTCGGGGACACCCTTGAGCCGCACAGGCATCTGCAACTGCGCATAGATGGCCAGGGCCTGATCCTCGATGACGGGGACGGCGCGTTCAACACCGGGTAGGTCCTCCACGGCGCTGATGATGCTATCGGCATCGTCCACGGTCTTGCCCACGGTGGCAGTGATGGCGATTTGCGGGTCGAGCATGGTCAGGCGTCCCATGATCAGGCCTCGGAATCCGTTGAACACGCTCAGCACGCAGATGAGAGCGGCAGTGGCCACCACGACACCGCACACGGCGACTATCGAGATGATGTTGACTGCCTGGTGCCCCTTCTTGGCCACCAGGTAGCGCCACGCTATCTTCAACGGAAGACTCATTTTTTTTAGTTTTTAGTTTTTAGTTTTTAGTTTTTAGTTGTTAGTTGGCATCCGCATCCCTAAGCCCTGTTGCCTAAAGCCTAACTTTCTTTGGGCTTGTCCTTAGCCAGGAGTTGGTCGATGTGGTCGATGTAGTCGAGCGAGTCGTCGATGTGGAATTTGAGTTCGGGACAGCGGCGCAGTTGGTAACGCACCTGCTGGGCCAGTTCGTGGCGGATGCCGCGCTCGTTCTGGTTGATATTGTCGATGATGGTCTGGGCGTTCTCGCTGGGGAAGATGCTCAAGCGCACGTTGGCTACACTCAGGTCGGGCGAAACGCGCACGCTGCTCACGGTCACCAGGGTGCCGCGCGTCTTGGCGGTCTCGCGGCGGAAGATCTCACTCAGTTCCTTTTGGACCAGTCGGCTGATTTTCTGTTGTCTTGTAGTATCCATTAACTTTTTGATGTATTCTATTGATTAGCGGCTGCAAAGGTACTAAAATTTCTGGAAATAACCCGATAGTGTGGATGGCTTGGATGAGAGGACAATAGAAAAAGGAACCGAGGACTCGGTTGAATCCTCGGTTCCGGAAGTCGATTTGGCGCCTAAGGGCGCAGTGTCTTTTTTACTCCTCGGGGAGCATGACAACCTCTACCTTGTTGCCTGCTGCCAGCAACTGGCGGGCAAAGGCGGCGATGCTTTCAGGCGTCTGGGCATTGACGATGTCGATAATGCCAGTGTGGCCGTCGGTGCCGTCATTGATGAACAGGTAGTTGTGAATGGTGCGCAGCCAGTAGCCGTTCTCCTTGAAGTTGGTCTGCAGATCCTTCACAAAGAGTTCCTTGATCTCCTTGAGGGTGGTTGCATCGACGCTCTTGCCAGCCTCAACCATCTCCTCGTTCATGATCTGAACAGCGAGGTCAGCCTTCTCGGGCTTCATCGGGCAGTAAGCCATCACGACGGTGAAGAAGTTGTTGCCCTCATAGGTGGACCAACCACGAGCGCTTGCCGAATAGGCGGCGCTGGCATCCTCACGGATCTTCTGCAGATAGATCTTTGCAAGTACCTGACCCAAGATGTTGGCCTTGATTTGATTCTCAAGGGTGTAGGGGGTCTTGGTGTCATACCAGTAGATCTGGGCGATGGCCTTGGGCGTCTCGCTCTTGCGGGTGAAGTGGCTGATGGTCTGGCCCACGGGGTGGCTCTCAACATCTACAAAGTTGGACTTCTGACCCTTCTTGCTGGGCAGACTGGCAATGTACTGCTCGATGAGGGGGCGGATAACGGCCTCGTCAAAGTTGCCGACAAAGATAAAGGTGTAATTGGCGGCATTGGCCGTGCGCTCCTTGGCAATCTGAAGCATGCGGTCGTAGTTGAGTTCCTTAAGGTTCTCAGCACCAAAGGGCTTGTCGCGCCAGTTGTGGTTGGCCAGGATGTAAGATACCGAGTCGCTGAATACGCTCTCGGGCTGCAGGTCCTTGTTCTTGAGCATGGTCTCGAGTTGCGAGATCAATTGGTTGTAACTCTTCTCGTCCTTATTGATAGCGGTGAACTTGAGGTAGGTGAGTTGGAACAGGGTCTCCAGGTCCTTGACGGTGGAGTTACCGCTGAGTTCGTCCTCATAAGTGTCCATGCTCAGGGTTACATTAGCCTGCTTGCCGGCCATGGCCTTCTGCAGTTCGGTGTTGGAGAAGTTACCCAGACCACTCATCATCACTGCTGCAGACAGCAGACCCGTGTTGGCCCAGTCCTTCTCGCCATAGAGCGACGAACCGCCGCGCTGGAAGGCGGTCATGCGGATCTCGTTCTCCTTAAAGTCAGTCTTTTTGAGGATGACGCGGGCGCCATTGCTCAGTTCCAGTTCCTTGTAGCCAAGGGTGGTGTTCTCGCTCTCCTTTTTGATCTTACCCTTCTTGGGCAATTTGGTAATCAGGGGCTCTTGCTTCACGTTGTCGACATAGGCCTCGACTTGTGCGTTCAGGCCGTTGTCAACGGCAGCCTTCAGACCCTCGGCAGTGGGATAGACGGCATCTTCCTTCTCCTGGTTGAAGTTCATGACCACGAGGTTCTTGCCATCGGTGGTGATGAGTTCGGGCAGCATCTGGTTGATGACTTCGACGGGCAGTTGCGGTGCCACCATATTCATGATTTGGTACTCCTGCTCGATCGAGGGCATGGGCTCGTTGTCAAGATAGTTGCGGTAGTACTGGGCGGCAAGACGCGCGTTGCTGATCTTGTTGCGCTCGTTGTACTGCTTCTCGAGTTGGCTGATGTACTCTTCCTTGGCGCGCTCATACTCGGTGGCGGTGAAGCCGTGCTTGGCGGCACGCATAGCCTCGGTGACTACGGCCTGAGTGGCGGCTTCGGTCTGGCCCTCCTTAGGCATGATGCCCAGGGTGAAGGCGTCCATCGTGTTGGCAAACAGGTAATTGCCATCGTAGGCATAGGCCTGCAGGAAGGGGCAGTCGGGCTCTTGTGCCTTCTCAGAGAGGCGCTCGTTGAGCATGTTGCTCATCATGCTCTTGGCATAGTCAACAATCAAGTAGGACATGTCGCTCTTCATCTCCTTGGGCATGGTCTCATGCTTGAACATGACGGTAACCTGGCTATATTGCTGCTCCTTGTCCTTGTCGATGACGATAATGGGTTGCTCGTTGTCGGGCACGGGCTCGGGCACTACCTGAGCAGCGTTGGGATCCAGCACGCAGTCCTTAAACAGGTCCTTGATCTGGGCCTCGATGTGGTCCACATCCACGTCACCCACGATGACGAGGGCCTGGTTGTCGGGACGATACCACTTGTGGTAGTAGTCGCGCAGCACCTGGTAGGGGAAGTTGTCCACAATCTCCATCAGACCGATGGGCATGCGCTTGCCGTACTTCGAACCCGGGTAGAGGGTCTCGAGTTGGTTCTCGAGCATACGCTGCTGGGCGCTGCGGCGCAGACGCCACTCCTCGTGGATGACGCCACGCTCCTTGTCGATCTCCTCGTCGGTGAGCAGCAGACCGTTGCTCCAGTCCTTGAGGATGAGCAGGCAAGAGTCGATAGCGCTCTGGCGGGTGCTGGGCACGTCGTTGATGTTATAGACGGTCTCGGCAATGCTGGTATAGGCATTCAAGTCCTTACCGAAGGCTACACCCAGCGAGCGGGTATAGTCGATGATGCTCTTGCCCTCGCCGTTGAAGTGCTCACTGCCGTTAAAGGCCATGTGCTCCAGGAAGTGGGCAAGACCACGCTGGCTCTCCTCCTCCTGGATGGAGCCTACGCGCTGGGCGATGTAGAAGTTCACACGGTGCTCGGGATAGTCGTTGTGGCGGATGTAGTAGGTCAATCCGCAATCCAACTTGCCGACGCGTACCGCATCGTCAACGGGCATCGGGCCCATCGATTGTGCCTTGGTCACGTTTACGCTGAATGCCATGAGCATCATGAACATTGCAGCAAAGATTTTTTTCATCTTCATGTGTCGATAATTAGTTTATACTTAAGTTATTGATACGGTTTTATCTTCTTATCAGACTTCGTTGACATGTGCTTTGGTTGCTACACGCGGGATGTTTATCACTCCAAACTAATTCGCAAAGATACTCTTTTTTTATTAATGTGAGCCCGTAGACCTGGGATTTTGTGCTCAGAACGTTGATTTTCTGAGGATTTCCCGAGGACATTGGCTGCACAGTCAGGCTTACTGCTCGCGAGTGAGTTCGTTGATCTGGTCGATCATCTCATCGTTGGTGCGCTGCATCTTGTTGAAGATGCGCAACCCGATGAGCCCGCCGACAATGGCGCCGACAACGATGCCGACGATTCCGCCCCATGCCACCGCTGAGCCATAAGCGCTGTTGATTGCGAAGTACTCATAGCAGAACCATATCAGCCACAAGAGGACGGCACTGATGCCGATGCGCTGGCCGATGACTCGGTTTCTCTTCATCTTGACGAGTTTGTTGGCCGTCTCGACCAGATCATCACCCATGTGTGAAACGTCGATACGGTTGATGAAGTAATCTGATGTCACCGACCCCAACATCATTACGATGGTGGCGATGGTGAGCGGCCAGGAGAGGCCTACCTGGTATTTCATCAGGATGTAAAACGGGACGCAGGCGATGGCAACAATGGCCAGTTTGATGATGATGCCATGCACGCTCTTCATCTTGCTCTGGATGGCCTTCTTGACGAGCGATTCGTTGAGGCGGCCCTGCTGGTCCACTTTGTTTTTCAGCGCATTGATTTGTTGGCGCAGGTCATCGAGTTCGTTCAACTCGTTGAATTCGGTGTTAGTGTTGATCGATTCCATATCTGTAGCGTAGTTTTTCAGTTCATCTGTTTAAGTTGCTCTTTAATGCGATAGAGGCGCACCGACACGTTCTTGACGCCGATGCCCACTATCTGTGCGATCTCATCGTAACTCATATTCTCGAGCCAAAGCAGTACGATGGCGCGGTCGAAGGGTTGAAGCCGCTGGATGCGCTCGTGCAGCATGTCGGTCTGGCGGTTGTCGGCATCGTTCTTGTCAAACAGGTCGATGCCTTCCATCAGCGGTTGGGTCTTGCGGGATTTCTTCTTGCGGTCAATCGAGATGCAAGAGTTGAGTGTCACCTTGTAGATCCAAGTCTTGAGGTCACTCTTTCCCTTGAACGACTCAAACCCCTGCCACAACTTGATGAGCGCTTCCTGGAAGAGGTCATCGACTTCTTCCTTGTCCTTGGAGAACATGTAGCACACGGTGTAAATTGTGCCCTTGTTCTCGCGGATGATGCGTGCAAAGTTGGCTTCGTTCAGTTCCATTGTTCTTCAATCATTGTTTTGACCCTTAGACGCAACACGAAACTAAATAACTACACAATATCTTAATTTTTTTCTTGTTCTTCTCAACTAAAAACTAACAACTAAAAACTAACAACTAACAACTAAAAACTAACAACTAAAAAGTCTGCATATCCACCAGATGCTTGTAGGCGCCCTGCTGTGCGATGAGTTGGTCGTGAGAGCCGCGCTCGATGATGCGCCCGTCCTGCATCACGCAGATCAGGTCGGCATTCTTGATGGTGCTCAGGCGGTGGGCGATGACCAGTGTGGTGCGGCCATGCATCAACTTGTCGAGGGCATCCTGAACCAGGTGCTCGCTCTCGGTGTCGAGGGCGCTGGTGGCCTCGTCAAGGATGAGGATGGGCGGATTCTTGAGGATGGCGCGGGCGATGCTGATGCGCTGGCGCTGACCGCCCGAGAGTTTGCAGCCACGGTCGCCGATGTTGGTGTCGAAGCCTTCTTCACTGGCCATGATAAAGTCATAGGCATTGGCGATGCGGGCGGCTTCCTCGACCTGCTCACGGGTGGCATTCTCCACGCCGAAGGTGATGTTGTTGTAGAACGAGTCGTTAAACAGGATGGCCTCCTGGTTGACGTTGCCCATCAGACCGCGCAGGTCGGTGATATTGAACTGGCGGATATCGGTGCCGTCGATGGTGATGCTGCCCTGCTGCACGTCATAGAAGCGCGGCAGCAGGTCGGCCAGCGTGGTCTTGCCGCTGCCGCTCTGTCCCACGAGGGCCACCGTCTGGCCTCGCTTGATGTCGAGCGTCACGCCATCGATCACCCATGCGTCACCATAGCGGAATCGCACGTCGCGATATTGGATGCCGTCGGTCATCTGGCTGAGCGGGGTGGGGCGCTCGGGGCTCTTGATGGGATTGTCGGCGCACAGGATCTTGTCGATGCGCTGCATCGAGGCCAAGCCGCGCTGGATGGCATAACTGGCCTTGGACAGGTCCTTGGCGGGATTGATGATGCTGTAGAAGATCACCATGTAGTAGATAAACTTGGGCGCGGTGATGCTGCTGTGACCGCCCAAGATGAGTGTACCGCCAAACCATAACACGATGGCGATGGTGAGTGTGCCCAGAAACTCGCTCATGGGATGGGCCAACTCGTAGCGGCGGCTCATGCGGGTCACGATGTTGCGGTACTTCTCGTTCTCCCCCTCAAAGCGGCTTTTCACCTTGCGCTCGGCGTTAAAGGCCTTGATGATGCGCAGACCGCCGATGGTCTCCTCGATGTTGCTCAGCATCACGCCCCACTGGGTCTGTCCCTCGAGCGAAACGCGCTTCAGGCGTTTGCCCACACCGCCCATCACGAGCCCTGCCACAGGCAGCAGCACAAGCACAAACAGAGTCAACTGCCAACTCAGGGCAATCATCATCGTCAGGCAGGCTATGATCATGATAGGATTCTTGAACATCATGTCGAGCGAGGACATGACGGAGTTCTCCACCTCGGTCACATCACCGCTCATGCGGGCCATCACGTCGCCCTTGCGCTCGTTGGAGAAGAAACCGATGGGCAGGGACACGATCTTGTTGTAAATCTGGTTGCGGATGTCGCGCACCACGCCCGTGCGAATGGGAATCATACAGAAGGCGCTCAGGTAGGCGCACCCGGTCTTAAAAGCTGTCATCACAACCAGCGCGGCAGCGATACAAGCCAGCGCCGTCGATTGCCCGTAGCGCTCGATGATGCACTGCACATAGTAGTAGAAGTTGTTGGTCAGCACGGCGTCGATCTTGCCGCTGCCCATCTCCATGTAACTGTAGGTCTGGGTGTTGAGGCCGAAGAGCATCTCCAGTATGGGGATGATCAGCGCAAACGAGAACAGCGTCAAAAATGCCGTCAGCAGGTTGAACACGATGTTCAACGCCAGATATTTCTTATAAGGCGGTACAAAGCGCCTGAGCAGATGCCAAAATCCTTTCATGCCTGCAAAGGTAGTATAAAGTTTTTAGTCCTTAGTCTTTAGTCCTTAGTTTTTAGTTTACTCAGTTGCTCTGTACTACGAGCCTTTGGCTCGTAATACATTTTAGTTACCTTTGTGTAAAAAAACGGTGAAAACGGGTTTACATTTTCCACGTCCTGAAACGTCTATCAAATGTAAAGACCCATGACTATGACAACAAGTGAATTGGAGATATTGTTCAAGACGCACTACGCGGCGATGTTCCGTCTGGCGATGTCGTTGCTCTACGACGAGGATGAGAGTAAGGATGTCGTGAGCGATGTCTTTGCCTCGTTGCTTGACGGCGGACTGGCCATCCGCAGCGACAATGCCCGTGGCTTCCTGCTGACGTGTGTGCGCAACAGTTGCATCAATGTGATCCGGCACAAGCAGATGCGTGAACGCTTTATGAAACTCTATTCAAATAGGGCCGAGCCGCTTGCAGATGGCCCAGACGATTCTCTCACGCTTGCCGAGTTGCGGGGATACATCGACAACAACCTGCCACCATTGCCGCGTCGCATCTTCACCCTGCGCTACCTGCACGACATGACTTGTCAGCAGGTGGCCGAGACCGTGGGCGTGAGCCGCATGACAGTCCATCACCACTTGTCACAGTCCATGGAGAAAATCAATGCTTATTTCAACATTACAAAACAATAGACGATATGGAACAGAACGATAAAATCCGTCTCTTGCTCGACATGCACGAGCACCCTGAGAATTACACAGACGAGCAGTTGGCCGCCCTGCTTGAAGATGAGTCGCTGGCGACCCTGCAAGAACGACTGTCCACCGCCAAGCGCGCCCTGACCGACATTCCCGTGCCCGATGTGGATGCCGAGTGGCAACGCTTCGAGCAGGAGCACCTCAACGCCCCAGCGAAAAGCCGCCGCTGGCTCAAGGTTGCCGCCATGATTGCGGGCGTGATCATGCTCTCGGCCTTCACCTATGCCGCCGTTCAGGCAGTGCAACACCGTGCTAAAGACAAACCTCAGCAAAAGACTGAAAACGTCGCAACCGTGTCGGAGGAATCGGCCGAATCGGCCTCACGTGTTGCAGTAGCCGATACAATAGCAGTCGTGGAGGAACCTGTGGTATTTGACAACCTGCCGCTCGGTCAGATGCTGGAAGGTATCGCTTCCCGTTATGGTAAGCAAGTTGAGTTCCGCAACGAGGAGACTCGTGACCTGCGCTTCTACTTCGAGTTGCACCCAGGCGAGGAGTTGTCGAGCGTCGTAGAGCGCCTGAATATGTTCGAACGTGTGTCAGTCAGCATCGAGGGCAATACAATCGTGGTGGAATGATGGCAAGGCGCATGATTTATCTCGTGGCATGCTTGTGCATGGCCACGGCTGCCTTCGGGCAGCGGGTAACGCGGTCGTTCAATGACGTGTCGATGAGTGAGGCGCTCAAGTGGCTCAACGAGCGGAGTGGGGAATACAACATCAGTTTCCTGTATAATGAGTTGGAGGACTTCAGGGTGACGACGACGGTCAAGAACAAGTCGCTGCCCGATGCCATCCAGCAGTTGATCGGTTTCTATCCCATCAAGATGACCGTGCAGGGCAAGGACATCGCTGTGGAATGCCCCTTGCGGGAAGCAACGCGCTACAAGGGCACCGTCCTCGACGAGACGGGCCTGCCGTTGACCAACGAGAGCGGCCTGTTCGTCATCCCCTGTGACCAAAGCGGCGTGCTGGCCCGCATCACCTACGTGGGCTACCGCCCCGTCTATCGCCACTGCAAGGCCCCACACCTGGGCACCATCAAAATGCAACCCGACCAATACGCCCTTGGCAGTGTCACCGTCAAGGGGGAGCGTCCCCAGTACCAGATGACCACTGGTGGCATGACGGTGAATGTTGCGGGCACGGTGCTCAGCGACATGGGCACGGGTATTGACGTGCTGGGCCAGTTGCCGCGTGTCGATGTCAAGGGCGACGGCCAGGTGAGTGTCTTTGGCAGCGGTACACCGCTCATCTATATCAATAACCGCCCGATTCAGAGCAATACCGAATTGTCGCGCCTCAAGTCAAGTGACATCAAGTCCATCGACGTGATTACGAGCCCAGGTGCGCGATACAAAAAGAATGTGTCGTCGGTCATCCGCATCTACACGGTCAAGCCTCAGGGCGACGGTTTTAGTATCAGCACCATTACCAACGTGCGCAATAACCACGAGTGGGGTGGATATCAGGACATTAACGTGAAATACCGCACCCACGGTCTGGAACTGTTTGCCGAGGGCTATTGGCGCACTGCGTGGATGGGTGAGGACAATGACATTAATAATGACTTATTCTTGGAGGATGGCACAGTGCATGTCGATCAGACGGGTGACACCAAGTACCGCAGCAAGTCGCATTATGAGCAAGTAGGCTTCAATTACGATATCAACGACAACCATTCGCTGGGTGCCTCTTACACCTTGAGCGGGGTCAATATCAAGAATGGCAGTCTTATCGGTGAGCAGCAGATATGGAACAACGGTGTGCTTGAGGGCAGCGTCTTGTATGATGCCCTCGTCAATCGCAAACAAAATCCGTTGCACGATGTCAATATGTATTATGTGGGCAAAGTTGGCCAATTGTCAATCGACTTTAACGGCACGTGGTATTGTCGCAATGAACGCAATACAGATGAACGCACTGAATTAAGTGATGAACTTGATGACCGCCATGTGCTCACTCAGAGCCGCCAGCGTAACCAGATGACCGCCGGCAAACTCATCCTGAGTCACCCCCTGTGGAAGGGTACCGCCAGCATCGGCACTGAGTTGACCTTTACCCGCACCGACGGCACCTATTCCAACGACGACCAGTCCCATTTGTCATCCGACACGCGCATCCGCGAGAATAACAGTTCGGGCTTTGCCGAGTATGACTTCACCCTGGGCAATTTCACTTTCGGCGCCGGACTGCGCTTTGAGCACATCAACTCCGACTACTATTCGTCAGGCATCCGTGAGGAGGAACCCAGCCGCACCTATAATGACTGGTTCCCCAATGCCTCCGTTGCCTGGAAGAAGGACAAGTGGAACTGGCAACTGAATTATAGCCGCCGCATCAACCGCCCCAGTTATTTCCAGTTGCGCAATTTCATCCAGTACGATAACCGTTACACCTACGAGGGTGGCAATCCACTGTTACGCCCGCAGTTGAACCACCGTTTGGAGTTGTCGGCCATCTACTCGTGGCTGAGCCTGCAGGTGCGCTACACCTACAGTCAGAGCACCATGTGCTGGGTGCCCGTGTTGGAGCAGGACAAGCGTTATGCCCTGCTGTGTACCCACAACTATGGTGATGCTCAGCGCTTGTTTGCCTCGCTGGTGGCTGCACCGCGCTTCGGTGTCTATCGGCCCACGGTAACGCTGAGTTTCAACAAGGTCTTCTTTGATGCAGAGCAATACGGTTCACGATTGACCCATCACAGGCCGTTGTGGCGGTTTGAACTGAGAAACACCTTTGTTCTTCCTCATTCCTGGACGGCAGTGCTTGGTGTGCGATTTGCAAGTGATGTCGATGACGAGTTCCAGAGCGTCAAACACTATTGGATCGTCGGAGCCCGCATCAACAAATCCTTTTTCAATAAGGCGCTGTTGGTCAATCTCTATGCCGACGACATTTTCAAGACGAGTCAAGAACGATGGACTACCTACGGCATCGGCACCAATTTCACCAAGGATTGCTACAACTTTGACCGTACCATCGGCATGACCGTGACTTACAAATTCAACGTCACCCGCAGCAAGTACAAGGGCACCGGTGCCGGCAACGACGAGAAATCCCGCCTGTAATCAATGTTATGCAGGAAATAGTTTCTACATATCACCCAATGCAATCCACCCTCTCACCAGCGACAGCGAGAGGGTGGGATGTGGGTATTGCGATAGATGGCTTATTTGGTCATTTCTTTCAAAAAACTATCAATGTCGATGACGTTGATTTTTGGGAAATCTATCTCCCGCAGAATATTGTAATGATGATCCTGAGTGACAATGAAATGAGCATTGGACTTGAAGGCGCAATCCACAAAATTATCATCGTCTGGATCTTGATGGATCAGTTTCAAGTGAAAATAAACCTGGACTTGCAATGTGTTGGGCAGGTTGAGGATGGCCGAAATAATGTTGCTTGCAATTCTTGGACCCATTTTCTGAGTCAAGATTTCCTCGTACTCAGTGAGAATCTCATTGGAGTAGCACAACACATATTCACCACGGACAAGACTACGCCATACGGGATAGTATTGGCTGCGGCGCGAGAGCGACATCAGCAGGCAATTCGTGTCAAGGACAACATTCATTATTGGCGATATGGTGTGCGCATGTGTTCGTGTTTCCACTCTTCCATGACCTCATCATTGAGAATGCCTTCGTCCCACAGGCGGTCGATTTCATCTTCGGCACGTTTGGCAAAATATTCTGCCAGCATACGGCGAATGTCGTCCATCTCCTCCTGTGACTGCACGTGTGATACCAATTCCAGCATCTGCATCTGGAATGGAGAAAATGCTCCATTGGGTATGTTTATTCCTTCGGCCATATCTCTTAAAAATTATTCCTTGTTGCAAAATTACAAACTATTTTGGTATCAACAAACATATTATCAATAAAAATAGAATGAAAAAGATAATACTATATCTGTTCCTCATGCTCGTCGTGTCTACCCCGTTACATGCTCAGCGGGTGACCCGGACGTTCAATGACGTGTCGATGAGCGAGGCGCTCAAGTGGCTCAACGAGCGGAGCGGGGAATATAACATCAGTTTCCTGTATAATGAGTTGGAGGACTTCAGGGTGACGACGACGGTCAAGAACAAGTCGGTGCCCGATGCCATCCAGCAGTTGATCGGTTTCTATCCCATCAAGATGACCGTTCAGGGCAAGGACATCGCTGTGGAATGCCCCTTGCGGGAAGCGACGCGCTACAAGGGCACCGTCCTTGACGAAACGGGCCAGCCGTTGCCCTACGCCAACGTGGCCCTGCTCTCACCACGCGACTCGACGGTGATCACGGGTGGCGTGACCAACGAGAGCGGCCTGTTCGTCATCCCCTGTGACCAAAGCGGCGTGCTGGCCCGCATCACCGACCAACGAGAGCGGCCTGTTCGTCATCCCCTGTGACCAAAGCGGCGTGCTGGCCCGCATCACCTACGTGGGCTACCGCCCCGTCTATCGCCACTGCAAAACCCCTCACCTGGGCACCATCAAAATGCAGCCCGACCAATACACCCTTGGCAGTGTCACCGTCAAGGGGGCCAAGCAACTTGTCCGCGCCACCGATCGTGGCATCCTCGCCAACGTGCAGGGCACAGTTTTGGAACAATTCGGATCTGTGACCGAGATGCTGACCCACCTGCCGCTGATGATGGGTGACGGCACCATTGCAGGCCACGGCAAGCCCGAAATCTACATCAACAACAAAAAAGTGCGTGATGCCACTGAACTCGACCGACTCCGTGCCGATGAAATACTCTCAGCAGAAATCATCACCAACCCGGGACCCGAATATGGTCAGGACGTGAAATCAGTCATCCGTCTCAAGACCGTCAAGAAACAAGGTGAAGGATTGAGCGGAAATGCTGCTCTCACTTTTCGCAAGGCTAATAAATCGTCCGGGTGGGCGAGTTTCTCACTCAATTACCGTCTAAGAAGCGGTATGGATTTCTTTGTCCGTGAATCGTTGAGCAGAGGGACTAACTACTTTTACAATGGGGGAAAGGAAGAATTGATTGCATCGGATACGTGGAACTATGAGAGAGCACGCAAGGCTTACAGTCAATTCAGGTATAATTCTACTGATATCGGATGGAACTGGGACATTGGCGAGAAACATTTTTTTGGTTTGACTTATACTTTTGATACAAATATCGGCAATGTCAGAACAACTGATGAACAAGATGAGCGCGTGTGGCGTGGAACTGAACTTGTTGAGGACGGGCATACAACTACAATAACGACCCGTAAGCCAAGACCGGATCATAGCGTCAATGCTTATTATGTAGGCGAATTCGGAAAATGGAAAGTTGATTTCAGTGCTGATTATTATAGCGGAATAGCCTGTTCTCAAATGATGTCATTAGACGGTAACGAAACGGTTGCGACAAGTACCACCAAGACTAAAAACCATCTTGTGGCCGAGAAGTTGACAATTACGGCACCTGTTCCAACAGGTGAATTGACTTTTGGCGAAGAGGTGACTAATGTAAACCGCCACAGTGATTTTAAGCAGAGTGGTTTCTCTGCCGATAACCGCACCCACCAGCAAACCAGCACATGGTCCCTGTATGCCAACTACAGCGCACAAGTCAAGAAATTCTCGTTTGATGCCGGCTTGAGGTGGCAGAATGAGTTGACGCACTATGATGTCAATGGAAAACGAATGGAGGAAATGAGTCCCAACTATCATGTGTTCATTCCACAGTTGAGTGTCTCCTATCAAGATGGAGACTGGAGCCATTCATTATCATACCAGGTTTACCGTTTCAATCCCTCATACGACATCTTGAGATCTTCTATCTCTTACCGCAGCAAATATAATTATGAAACGGGAAATCCATTCCTTCAGCCGCAAACGCACCATTCGATTTCGTGGGAATCGTCATGGAAATGGATATATGCTCAAGTGGAATACGACCGTATATTAAACGGCTTTACCAGTTTCCAAAGTGCTTATGATGATGTGAACCATCCCGGTGTGTTGCTGATGGATTTCAGAACATGGCCATCAGGAAATTGCTATTCAATGACTTTGAACTTCTCACCCAAAGTCGGTATTTGGCAGATGAATTACTCGGCAAATTTTTACATTATGGATGTTGACTTGGAAGCAATAGGTATCGACCCTGCCCACAATTGGAAAGGAATTGTGTCCAGTTTCACGTTTGACAACACTTTTAATTTGCCGTATTCATGGCGTTTTAATGTTCAAGCCAGTCTGAATCCATACCATAAATCCATGTACATGAAGAGCAGAACACATGGTTCAATCAATCTCAGACTTAGCAAGAGTTTCCTGAAAGACAAGAGTCTTAACGTAGCCGCAAGGGTTAATGATGTCTTTTATACCACAAAGGAAAAGAATGTTGTATATGAAGGCATCAATTACTGTAACGACGGAGACGTGTATCGTGATAACCAGCTCTTTCAATTGGGTATTTCATGGAAGTTCAATGCGACCCGCAGCCGCTACAAGG
>ONQS01000060.1 GCA_900320055.1 uncultured Prevotellaceae bacterium | reverse complement strand
CGACAAGGCTGTTGCTAGCGTACGCTACTTCAACGTTGCCGGTCAGGAGATGGCTCAGCCCAGCGGCATGACCATCAAGGTGACCACCTACACCGACGGCACCACCAGCGCCGTTAAGGTTGTCAAGTAAGATCCTAACAACCCCTTAATAAATAAAAAGGTGGCACAAATTGTGTGCCACCTTTTTATTTATCCCTCCCCGATAGACGATGCCCTGCGACGGATCTGATCAAATATTTGCAGGGATGGGAAGAATGATGTAATTTTGTGGTATGGACAAGAATGCAACCTATCAACTGCTCGTCAAGCAGGTCGAGAGCCTGATCGAGGGCGAGAACAATACCGTAGGCCAACTGGCCAACGCCGCGGCCATTATCCACGAGACATTAGGCTGCTGGTGGACAGGCTTTTATCTGGTCAATGGCGACACGCTGCAGTTAGGGCCCTTTCAGGGTCCTGTGGCCTGTTACACCATCAAGCGAGGCCGTGGCGTGTGCGGAACGGCATGGGACCAGAACCGCACGCTCGTCGTCCCGGATGTGGAACAGTTTCCTGGACACATCGCCTGCAGCAGCCTCTCGCGCAGCGAGATCGTTGTGCCCCTGCACGACGATCGGCAGGATGTCGCCGGCGTGCTCGACATCGACAGCAAGCAACTGGCCGCCTTTGACGACGTCGACGCCCACTGGCTCGAGCAGATAGCCCGTGTCATCTCCCGCCACGCCTTCTCCGTCAGATAACCGCCCAATCAGTCATTCCAGATCATGAGTTACGAACCACTAGCAGAGCGGCTTCGTCCCCGCTCACTCGACGACTACATCGGGCAGCGCCACCTCGTGGGAGAGGGCGCTGTGATACGCCGCATGATTGAGAGCGGCAACATCTCCTCTTTCATCCTATGGGGACCTCCGGGCGTGGGCAAGACCACCCTGGCACGCATCATTGCCGAGCAAACCCAAGTGCCCTTCTACACCCTGAGTGCAGTGACCTCGGGCGTCAAAGACGTGCGCGAGGTGCTCGACCGCTGCCAGGCCGACGCCCGCAGCGTCTTTGCCAAGGGTCGCCCCATCCTGTTTATCGACGAGATACACCGCTTCAACAAATCGCAGCAGGACTCCCTGCTGGGCGCCGTGGAGCGCGGCACGGTGACCCTCATCGGCGCCACGACCGAGAATCCGTCCTTTGAGGTCATCCGTCCCCTACTCTCCCGCGCCCAGGTCTACGTGCTCAACCCGCTCGACCGCGACGACCTGCTGCGCCTGCTGGATCATGCCATCAAGACCGACAAGATGCTGCAACGCCTAGAGGTGCGCGTCGAGCAGACCGATGCCCTGTTGCGCTTTGCCGGCGGCGACGCGCGCAAACTGCTCAACATCCTGGATCTGATCGTGCAATCGCTGCAAGAGGGCGAGACTATGGTCATCAACGACGACATCGTCACCAGCCGGCTGCAGCAGAATCCGCTCGCCTTTGACAAGGGCGGTGAGATGCACTACGACATCATCTCGGCCTTTATCAAGAGCATACGCGGCAGCGACCCTGATGCCGCCGTCTACTGGCTGGCTAGGCTCATAGCCGGTGGCGAGGATCCCAAGTTTATCGCTCGTCGCCTGTGCATCCTAGCCGCCGAGGACATCGGCCTGGCCAATCCCAACGCGCTGTTGCTGGCTAATGCCACCTTCGATATCATCAACAAGATCGGATGGCCCGAGGGCCGCATCCCGCTCAGCGAGTGCGCCATCTACCTGGCCACCAGCGCCAAGAGCAATAGCGCCTATCTCGCTATCGACGAGGCCCTGGCCTTGGTCAACGAGACGGGCAACGCTCCGGTGCCGCTACATCTGCGCAATGCCCCCACAGGACTGATGAAGCAGTTGGGCTACGGCAAGGACTACATGTATGCCCACGACTATCCCGGCCACTTTGTCCTGCAGCAATACATGCCAGAGGAACTCAACCACCCCCAACTGTGGCATCCACAGGACAACCCGGCCGAGAACCAGATGACGGCGCGGCAGCAGAGCCGCTGGGGCGACCAGGCAGGACACGGCCCCAAAAAATGATTAAACAATCACTTTAAAACACAAGCGACTACACACTATGGCTCAGCACAATAAACTTGGTGAAGATGGCGAGCGCGCAGCCCGGGAATTTCTCATCAGCAAGGGCTACACCGTGCGCGAGACCAACTGGCGCATGGGACACCTCGAGATCGACATCATCGCTCAAGAGCCCGCAGCATGCTGCCTGCATATCATCGAAGTGAAGACGCGAGCCAGCGACCATGCCTTCGATCCGATGGAGTCTATCACCCGGGCCAAAATACGCCATCTTGTCAACGCCGCTAACGCCTACGTCGAGTACTGCGACCTGACGTGGTCTGTGCAATTTGATGTCATGATACTGGTTGGAAACGCGCCCGACTTTGAGATACGATTCATCACCGACGCCTTTGATCCACCCCTAAACAGACACTGATAGCCAGCCCATCAACCATTCGCTGTTGACGATTCACCGCCGCCCCGCTGTCGCGCTTGGGTCGGCGTCATGTCATAATGCTGTCGGAAAACTCTTGAAAAATAAGCCACATCGGCAAAGCCGCACCGCTCGGCAACCTCTCCCACCAGCATGTCGGGATGCTGTCGCAACAGGCCCAGAGCCTTCTCCATGCGCAGATGGGTGATCCATGCCGTCATGCTCTTGCCGGTCAACTGCTGCACACGGCGCCGGAGTTGGCTCTCGCCCATTCTAAATGACAAGGCTATCTTGTCGATATCCAGTTTGTTAGCGCCTCGCTTGGACAACTGCTCATCGATCCGATGGGCCAACTCGGTAAGAAAGACCTGATCCTCGATCGATTCAGTAGTGACTGGAGTGCGCTGAGCGACTTCCGTAACCAACTGGTATCCAGCGTCGTTAGTCTTAGCCAGCAGTGCCCGTTGAGCCAGCAGGCGTGCCGCCCATGCGCGGACTTCCTCGCTGCTGAAGGGCTTCACCATATACACATCGGCTCCGGCCTCGACGCCACGGATGCGGTCGTCACGGCTATGACGCGCGCTGAGCACAATGATGGGGATGCGGCACAAGCGGAGCGAGGCTCGTATGCGCCGGCACAGTTCCAGGCCGTCCATAATCGGCATCTTCACATCAGTGACCACCAAGTCAGGCAGCAATTCATTGGCCATGATCAGACCCTGCTCACCATCCAGCGCATAATACACCGCATAGTCCCTACCGAAGGCATCTCCGATCAAGTGAGCCACATCGGAGTTATCCTCAACCACCAGGACAACGGGTTTGGCCGAGGCATCTTGCCCGACAGCATTGCTCTCGGTTACGGGATGGCTCTTACGCACCACCTGCCGCACAGGCGCCACCACCATCTCCAGGCGTTTCTTCACACCCAGGTGGGGATTGCGGCATGGCAGGCTCACCGTAAACACCGACCCCTTGCCCAGCGTGCTATCGACAGCGACCGAACCGCCCAGCGCCATAGCCATGTCACGCACCACCGTCAAGCCTATGCCCACCCCCTCGCACACCTGCTCGGCAGCGGCGCCACGGAAGAAGGGCTCAAACACATGGGGCATATCGGCCTGACTGATGCCTATGCCATTGTCGGCCACGCGGATAACCAGCATGTCGTCTTCGATGCGCGAGGTAACCGTGATCTTGCAGAAGTCATTACTATAGGCAATGGCGTTCTCGATCAGGCTTCCCACTATTTTGTTCAAGTAGTTAGGCACGATGTCGATTTCGGCCGACTGCTCACGCGACACATAGGTGAGTTCGATCTGCCGGCCCACACACTGCTCGCGATAACTCTCCACCAGCATGCGCAGATAGGCCACCGCATCGCCTGCATGCCAGTCGGGATCCTTGATGGCACTGCGCACACTACCCACCACCAGGATGTGATCCACCAGCGAGAGCAGGCGGTTGCCTTGACGCTCGATGATGTCCACGTTGCGGTGCAGCGACGACTTGTCGCCCACGTTGCCCAAGATGCCGTCGGTAGCGCCCATGATGGCCGTCAGCGGCGTGCGCAACTGATGCACCACATTGGTAAAGAACAGCGAACGCGTCTCCTCGATCTGCCGCATGATGCGCTGAGTGTGCGTGCGGGTGCGCACGGCATAGGCCAGCGCGGCAATAATGGCACCCGCCATCACCAGCAGCAACAGAGCCAGCAGGGCGATGGTATTGCGCATGCGCTTCAAGTGGGCGATGTCACGGTTAAGCACCCCCACCTCCTCGTCGTTGCGCAATCGCTCGTAACCCACACGCTGGGAATTCATGTCCTCGTCTTGTCCGGAACCGGTGATGCTGTCGAGCAGTTCATGACTGCGCACATAGTACTGCAGCGCCGCCTTGTCGTCACCTCTGTCTCGCGCATACTCATACTTCATCTGGTTGACAGCCGACAGATGCTCCTTGCTGCCGATGCGCAAGGCTTCGGCCTCGGCCTCGTCGACGTAGCGCAAGGCCTGTTCGTGCTCACCCAGCAGGGCGCTCACACGGGCCAGTGCCAGACACGACTCGAGCCAGTGCCAGGTGTCGCCAAGCCCCCTCATCGCCTCATAAGCCTGCTCATACTCGTTTTGGGCATGCGAGTAGCGGTGCTCGCTCTCATGCAGTTCGCCGAAATACTGGTGGCACAGCGCCACGCCTAGTTGGTTGCCCGCGCGCTGGTTCAACTCCATCGAGTTGCGGTAGTACACCAGGGCGGAGTCGGGTTGACCCAGAGCGCGCTTGATGCTACCCAGGTTGGCATAGTTAATGGCCATGCCCACGTCGCTGTGCAGTTGCCTTTCGCCTTGAAACGCCATCCTCAACACACTGTCGGCGACCGTATAATTTTTGAGCGACAACTCGATATTGCCGATGCCGTTGAGCGTTACCACACGGTTTTTGATCGACTCATCGCTGTTGTGGTCGCTGTACAAATCGCATAGTTTCAACGCCTGGAAGTGATAGTTGAGCCCCTTGCTCAAATCGCCCAGGCGGCGGTACACCGTCCCCGTCTGGTTGAGGGCGTCGATAATCTCAATAGTATCGTGCAAATCACTGGCAATCAACAGACTCCTATCTATGACTTCAAGTGATTCTTGAAACCTTGATTTCCATCGCAAGTGGCGCCCATAATGCTTGCATGCCAGCATCTCGCCCACCTTGTCGCCGGCCTTGCGGTATTGCTCCACACGCGCGGCCAGCGAGTCGCAGTCACCCACCTTGCTCAGCATGCTATCCAACTGGCAATAGTGCGCGTCGGCATGATGTCCCACAGGCTGATGACGGCGACACGACGCGAGCGGCACAACTGCCGCGGCAACCACGGCCAGCACGGCCAGCACCATCAGGAATTTATGAATTATGCTATGGTTTTTCATAAATGTTCGATAATAATTGCAAATTTATCACTTATTTTTCAATCCACCCCCTTTTCACCACAAAAAAAATTGTCTTATCGTCCATCGCGGTTAGAGGGCGGTGAGGGCGCGAAACCGTGCCCGCAACACCGCCCACGCGGTGCAACTGCGTTTTTTTGCCCCTATTGTTGCTCGGTTATCGATTTAATTGCCTAACTTTGCAGTTTGTTTATGGAACCGAAAAAGAGCATCTATCATCGTGCAGGCGAATGGGGCTTCCCCTTTGGCCTATACTTGTCGTGTGCAGCGGCGGCATCGATTTTTGCCGACTGGTTTGTGCCGCTCAACTTCATCTTCATCGTGCTGCTCCTGGGCACCCCTATTGTGGTATATTACTTCCAGCGGCGCAAATTCATCGAGGATGACGGTTTCACCGAGTATGCCGGCCTGTGGATGCTAGGCATCATGCTGTTTATACTGGGCACCGTCGTGGCCAGCCTGGTGGTGTTTCTGATCCTGCAGTACGGCAGGCCGGGATTCATCTACGAGCAGGCGCAAGCCGCTGTCGACCTCTACAGCAAGATGCCGCAGATGCAAGACAGCGAGATGCTGCAGGTCATCAAGCGAGCCATCGACGAGAAGATGCTGCCCACGCCCATCGAGACGGTGTTCAACGCCTTCTGGTTCATCACGTTTGCCGGCTCGCTGCTGAGTGCGCTCACCGCACTGGCAGCGCAGCGGCCACTGCGCCGTCCGGGCCGCCCCACGTGAGTGAGAACGCCTTCGTTCCGTCGACATACAACCACATATTGCGAAGCATATCAGATCTATAATATATCAACAATACAACACAACATCAAGAAACGATCACATGGATATTTCAGTTGTAGTACCGCTATATAATGAGGCCGAGTCACTGCCCGAACTGGCTGAGTGGATCGAGCGCGTCATGAACGAGAACGGTTTCTCCTATGAAGTGCTGTTTATCAACGACGGCAGCACCGACAACTCATGGGAAGTCATCAAGGAGATCAACCGCCGCAACCCCAACATGACGGGCGTGTGCTTCCGCCGCAACTACGGCAAATCGCCGGCACTCAACACCGGATTTGAGCGTGCTCAGGGCGATGTCATCATCACTATGGACGCCGACCTGCAGGACAGTCCCGACGAGATTCCTGCCCTCTACCGCATGATCACCCGTGAGGGGTACGACCTGGTGAGCGGCTGGAAGAAGAAACGCTACGACCCGCTGAGCAAGACCATTCCCACCAAGTTGTTCAACGCCACCGCACGTCGCGTGAGCGGCATCCACAACCTGCACGACTTCAACTGCGGCCTCAAGGCCTACCGTCGCGAGGTGGTCAAGCACATCGAGGTCTATGGCGACATGCACCGCTACGTGCCCTACCTGGCCAAGATCGCCGGCTTCAACAGCATCGGTGAGAAGGAAGTGAAGCACCGTGCCCGCAAGTATGGCACGACCAAGTTTGGTCTCGACCGCTTTGTCAACGGCTATCTCGACCTGCTCACGCTGTGGTTCCAAGCCAAGTTTGGCGTCAAGCCGATGCACTTCTTCGGTCTGTTGGGCAGCCTGATGTTCCTGCTGGGTTTCATCGCCGTGATCCTGGTGGGCGGACTCAAACTCTACAACATGTACCACGGCAACAACTACACGCTGGTCACCAATTCACCCTACTTCTACCTGGCATTGACATCAATGCTGCTGGGTACGCAACTGTTCCTCACCGGATTTCTGGGAGAACTCATCATCCGCCACAGCAACGACCGCAACCACTACGAGATCAGCGACGTGATCGAGCACGGCCCCGCCGCCAAGGCAGCCATCACGGGCCGCTCTCACAACGGCGACTTGTCATCGTTGCAGGACAATAAGCAAGAGATTGCCATCGAGGCCCAGCCATGAACCGCCTGACACACATAGCAGCCCTGTTGATCGTACTGTGCACGGCCATGGCCGCGTGCAACAACGACACGTGCTATGACAACGGCAGCAGTCTGCCGCTGGTCACCTTCTACCTCTCTGGCTTACAGCAGCAGGTGCCCGGACTCACCATCATGGGCATCGGCGCCCCTGGCGACAGCCTCCTGGCCGACTCGAGCACCCTCAACGAGATCTACCTGCCCCTGAGGGCTACCGCATCGACCACCCGCTATGCCATCTCGCGCTGGGTGGGCATCGGCACCCCCATGGCGCAGCAGTTACACGACACGCTCACCATTGACTATGAGCCTGTTGCCTACTTCCATTCGGCCGAGTGCGGAGCGATGTACAACTTTGATATCCACAGCGCCAGATGCACCAACTATGGCATCGATTCCATCCAGGTGCTCAATACGCACGTCACTAACTCGCGCAATCCAGTGCTGCGCATCCACTTCACCAGTTTTGCCCAATGAGACCGTCACAATTCCATATGACCGCCGCCATCAGCCGATTGATGCGCCGCCCAGCCTCGATGGCACGCTCGGCGACCCTGCTGGCGGTCACCTTGCTGGCTGTGCTGACGGCTACGGCCCAAGAGCCTGACAAGCGGCACGTCACGCCTGTCAAGCCCGAGACCAACCAGGTGAAGCCACCGCCCAAGGGCACCGACGAGAAAGTGATCCAGCAGTACCTCACGGGAGACAGTGCCGCCGCTGTGGCCGAGGCCCGCAAAGACTCGCTGCGACGCGCCTACAAGCGCTACCCGCTCATCACCGACCTGTCGGTTGGCATCAATGTCGCCGAGCCGCTATTCATGGCCTTCGGCCAAAGTTACGCCAGCGCCGACATCAACGCCACGCTCAACATGTGGAACCGCCTGCAACCCACCATCGAGTTGGGACTGGGATGGGCCAAATCCACGCCCGACGACCTCTACTTCACCTATCGGGGCAAGCCGTCGCCCTACTTCAAGGTCGGCGCCAACTACAACTTCCTGTTCAAGAGCAGCCCCGACTATCAGGCGATTGTCGGCATCAGGCTGGGTTACAGCACGTTCGGTTACGACGTGACCGACGTAGACTACAGCAACGGCTACTGGCAGGAGCACACCGCCTTTGACATCAAGGGAGAGCACTCCAGCGCCCTGTGGGGCGAGGCGGGAGTGGGCCTCAAGGTGCGCATAGCAGGACCGCTGGCGTTGGGATGGATGATACGCTACCACGGCATCTTCAACTACAGCAAGAACGAGCACTCCAGGCCCTGGTTCATCCCCGGCTACGGTCCGCGCAAGAGTTCGTTGGGATTCTCCCTCAACATCAGTTACACCCTGCCCCTGCACCGCACGTCGGCTTCGGTCAAGACCGACACCGGCACAGCAGCAGCCAACCCTTAGCACTCCACCCTTCTGTAGCAGATGGTCAAGAAAACGTTCAATATCAACAGGCCCACGGCCCGCATGCCCAAGATCCGACCGGCAGCAAAGCAGGGTTGGTACAAGCGTTTCCGCCAACTGATGGCTCTGGTCGACAAACGTCGCCTCGGCCTGTTCCTGTGACATCCAGGCGCACGCCCACCCTGCTATGGGTACCGCCGTCAAGGCCATGCGACAGCCTCTATACAAACAGATTTTTCAGCGATTTTTCAAAAAAATTTTGCCAGTTCAAAAAAAGTTCGTAATATTGTAGTCTGAAAAGCGGTAGAACCGACGCATCGCGCGCGCATTCTTCTGATTTTCAGTTACTTATGTATTCATCAACTCACTTTCCCCTTTTTGGGAGTCAAGTGCGTTGGCCGATAAATTAATGAAATACAAAAACAACAAATATTAAATTAACATTATTACTAACAATTTTAACTCATTTAACTATGAAGATTAAAAATTTACTTCTTTTTGCAGCCGCTTCTCTGAGTGTGTCGGCTTTCGCTCAGGCTACCGGTGAAACTGCTGAGTATGCTAACGGCAAGCCCACCACCGACCACTTCTTCGTACGTGGCAACTATGACGACAACGGCGGTGCTATGGACTATGACAACACCGTTTCGTTCAAGGCTGGTACACCCCAACTCGTTTGGATCCACCTCGATGACGACGCTATTTATCTCAACGAAGAGGTTCAGAGCCTGACCCCCGAGGCTTACAACGCTGCTGGCGACCTCTACAACGAGATCACCTATAACGGCTTCCAGTTCGACGTTTACATGCCCAAGACCGTTCGCATCGTCACCGTTGACAGCGCTACTGGCCTTGAGTACAACGAGGATGAGGCTGAGGGCGACCAGGTATTCGTAACGTTTGGCGATCGCATGCCGACCACTTCGACCGTAGACTGGGCCAAGAAAGAGAACACCAAGACCATCGATGGTATGGAGTATGATGTTTATACCTTCACCTGCTACAACAGCAAGCCCTATGGCACCCACTTCTCTGGCAAGAACGCTGCTACCTACAAGAAAGGCGCTCTGAAGAAGGACGCTCAACTGCTCGGTATCTACCTGCAGAACGATGGCAACGCTGGCAACCGCATCGAAGGCGACATGATTCTCGCTAACATGATGCTCACCCTCCGTGAGACCTCCGACATGTACTTCTATGGCACTGGTGGCAACCAGATTGAGAACCGCTACATGATGTACAACCGCGTAGCCATGTACGGCAGCGACGCTGTTGTTGAGAACCTCGCTCAGAAGACCGTTAAGGACGTGAAGTTCTACAACGTTGCCGGTATGGAGAGCAACGTTCCCTTCGAGGGCGTTAACATCAAGGTGACCACCTACAACGATGGTACCGTTAACACCAGCAAGGTGATCAAGTAAGACAGAAATCCCTGTATTACACAAATACACTACACAAACCGCGAGCCACACTGCGTGGCCCGCGGTTTTGTCATTTAAATCATCATAGCCCATCACCACCCCGACCGACCGATAAATAATTGTCGATTATTTTATTGGATGGTGGGTGTTTGACTGAGATTTTTACGTAATTCTGCAAAAGTCAAAACTTTAGAAGTTCCATAGATGCAATGAACCTGCAACAACTGAAAAGACGATTTGAGCGATTTAAGCGCTGGGTTAGGCGAACGCGACATCGTCGGGTATTATATCGAGTATCTCTTATAAAGAGGCAGGTCCATCGGCAGGGGCGCACCCTCCCTTTAGCCAGCAAGAGGTGCTGGCAGACCCTGTCAGCGCACACGTAACGGTCTTTCAAGATTCCGAGGCTGCGAATAGGCCATCCAGCCGTCGCCAAACTCCGACGGGTCGGGGCCATCGCTACTGGGC
>ONQS01000061.1 GCA_900320055.1 uncultured Prevotellaceae bacterium | reverse complement strand
TGGCGGAACCCCTCGATCTGCACCTCGTTCTTGATGCACTTCAGATCGGTGATAGGCGAGCGGTAATAGACCTTCTGGCACTGCAGGGCATTGGCCAGCGTGTCGCTCACGCGGTTGGGGTCGATCAGGACCACCTCGTGTTCGCTCACGCGCTCTAGGTAGCGTTCCACGTCGTCATAGTCACGCGTCTTGATATCGCAGGCCTTGAGGTGGCGGCGCACCTCGTCGGTCACCTTGTTGCCGTCAATAAAGAGGACTTTGTCCTTGCGTGAGATGTAGGCAAAGGCAATGACCACAGGGGTAAACGCCACATCGTTTCCGCGCAGGTTGAGCAGCCAGGCAATGTCGTCGAGGGCGGTCACGAGCATACCCGTGGCGTCGTTGTTGTCGAGCACGGTGAGCAGGCGCTCAATCTTGTCGGAAGCCTCTTCGCCGGCATACTGCACGTCATGGACATAGGCCGGCTCGCTGGGCCTGGCAGGGCGGTCCTGCCAGATCTTGTCGGCGGGATAGAATTCAGTGGCCAGCATAAATCCGTTCTCACCGCAGAAGCGTTCCAGCCGGTTCGCTTCCTGGGCGTTATACAGCCGGCCATCGATGGCGATGACCGAGTCTTCCTCGAGCACCTGTTGTAGCCACTCGTGGATGGTAGGGTCGTTGCCCATGTTCTCCTTCATCATCTCGAAGCCGCTGTCGGCCAGTTCGATGCCTGCTTGCAGGAAATAGCGGGAGTCGGTCCATAGGGCTGCATGCTCGAGCGTGACAACGGCGGTGCCATTGCTGCCCGTAAAGCCGCTCACCCAGTCGCGGAACTTCCAGTGATCGCAGATGTATTCACTCTGATGCGGATCTGTGCCGGGAATGATCACGGCATCTACATTCACGCGGCGCATCTCCTCGCGCAGCGCCTCAAGGTGAGGAAAAGTCTCTTTGCTCATTGTAATATAGATATTTTGTCGTTAGATTTCAAATTAATGACCTGCAAAGTTACAATATTATCATCAAAGAATGCCATTACTGTTCTGTAAATAATTAAGCAAGAACAATAAGTGGATGATTTTCATTATATTAACGATGTTTTCGCATGTGGAACTTACTTTTTAATCCCGTAGGGCTGTCAGGTCATAGGCAGGAGTGTAGCGAAGCGGAACTCCTGTAAATAAGTACCATACATGAGCAATAGCCCCATTAGGGACGACACTCTGTGCGTCAGGGTTTTACTGCCGCCCCGATGGGGCTAAGACTAGTGCGGTTTACTACTGCAGGGGTTGCGCTCGGCTTCGCCTCACTACACCCCTGCCTATGCCCTGAGCGCCCCTTACAGGGCTTTATCGGACACTATTGTTTTTTTCAATCCTGTACCGAATGGCCGTTAAAGTAATTAGTGCCGGCGCGGTGGGGCGTCGGCACTAATTTGGTCAGGTTGTTTCAGTTGTCAACAGGTTGCCCCTGTTGTCTGAAAGGTGATGTTTACTCGGCGGGAGTGATGACACCGTCCTTAACGGCCTTGTTGTAGTCGGTCTCGCGGGTCGGGATCATGAAACGCCACTCGTTCTTTTCCTCGGGCTTGATGGTAACAGCCAGGGTTGCCAGGAAGTTGCCGCCCTCAGCGTAGTTGTGACGCACGAGGGTGTCTTTCCAGCGCTTCATGTCGAACCAGTCAAATCCCTCGCCCCACAACTCGATGCGGCGATAAAGTTTGATCTCGTTGAGCAGGTCGGCACCGGTCTTGTTGCAAGCATACTCGGGATCGCGGCCGGAGGTCTTGTTCAGGGCTACCAGGGCAGCCTGAGCACCAGCGGCGTTACCCAGATTGTACTCGGCCTCGGCCTCGATGAGCAGCATCTCGCTGGAGCGGAAGAAGTTCAACTCACCCACACCGGGGGTGTCGTTGCAGCGCACCTTGAACTGCATGTAGGCATAAACCGTAGCATTGCTCAGCAGGTCGGGATAGGCGGCACGGGCGTCCTTAGCCAGTTGAGTGCTGTTGGCGGCCTGACCGGTCGTGGTGGTGTAGGTATAGCCTGTGGGATCGAGCCACCACTGGCGACGGATGTCGGTCGAAGGAATCTGCTCGAAGAGTTCCTTGCTGACGCACTTGGGATAGTTGCGGACGTTACCGGCATTGCTGTTATAGGCAATGTAAGCATGGTAACTGTAGTAGTACAGCGTCTGGTCGGTTGCGCTGTAGCCACCCCAGATCCACTCACTGTTGTGGGTGCAGAAACCGTCGTACATCAACTCCTTGTTGCTCATCAGAGGATAGCCTTGGCGAGCCAACTTGGCATATTCCAGAGCGTTGTGCCAGTCGCAGCGGTTCATAGCAGCGCGAGCATAGGTAGCGTAAGCAACCTCGATGTCGGGCAGGAAGAACTCATTGGTCTCGCGATGACGGCCAGACGACTTGTAGAGCCTGATGGCCTCGTCGAGGTCGGCATAGATCTGGTTGTAGGCATCGAGCAGGGAGGTCAAGCCCAGTTCGCCCACATCCTCGTTGAGTCGCAGCACCAGACCGGGGCAGTTGCCGTTGTCAGAGTCAACCCAGCGCTTGCAGTAGATCTGAGCCAGCATCATGTAGGAATAGGCGCGGAAGGTCAGAGCCTGAGCCTTGAGGAACTCCTTGTCGGCCTCGACGCCGGCAGCCTCATCCACGTGCATGATGATACTGTTGGCGTTGCTGATCAGTTTGTAGTAGTAGAACCAGGGGTAGTAGGTGTACAGGCTGGTGGGCGTGTCGTGGTTGTTCTGGTTGATGAGCAGGGCCCAACCATTGAGGTTGACGTAGAAGTCCTGGCCGGGATAGTTGCCGTACCACATCTTGATACAACCCTCACCGCACATACCCTGTGTGCCCAGGTACTGGTTCATCATCACGCGGGCGCAGCCGTTGATGGCCAGTTTCACGTTGTCGGTAGTCTCGAATGCTGTTGCAGTACCGGTCTCGGCGGTCGGTGCGGTATCCAGGTAATCACTTGAACATGATGACAGTCCCAGAGCAGCGATACCCGCAATCAGTAAATATTTAAAAATCTTCATAATCTTATTCTTTAATTTAAAAATGTAACGATTGTTGAGTTAGGTATTGCATACCAATTAGAAACCAATTTTCACACCGAACGAGAATACGCGAGGAGTAACCATGATGTCACCTACGTAGCCGCTGAAACTTTGCTGCGGGTTCATACCCTTGCGGGCTGACTTGGTGTAGAGGTTCTCGACGGTAGCGTTGAGTGAGATATAGGTGAAGCCAATCTTGTCCAGGATGAAGCGCGGCAGACGGTAGGTCAGGCCGATGTTCTTAATGATGAAGTAGTTGGACGAGGTGATGTAACGGTCGCTGGTTGCCGAGTTGTAACTGTTGTCGGCAGAGTAAACAGCGGGCGTGCCATTGGGATCCAGGCGGCTGCCGGGATAGTTCACGTAACTGTTGCCTTCGGCGTCGGTTACGGTCATACCCTTGATCTGATCATCGGTGTAGGTAACGGCGGTGCCATTGAGGTCCTTGATCCACGCGTTCTCCATGTCGGCATGGATGGCGCTGGGCGAACCGCCCATCGAGGTCAGGCTCTGGTAGGTCCAGTCGATACACTTGCCACCGAGTTGGAACGAGAAGATACCGCTCAGGGTGAAGTTCTTGTAATCGATGGTGGGGTTGAAACTACCATACAACTTGGGCATGGCGCTGCCGTGCCACTCGCGCTTGCCATAGGTGGCGGGCTTGTAGACGTAGGGCACGCCGTCGATAACTACGTACTCGCCCTCGGGGATAGCCTCGAGACCCTCGGTGCTGCCGGTGGTCATGCCGGGTACATAGTAGTCGTGGTCGTTGAAGGTGTACAGGGCCTTACCGGTCATGTCGTCGATACCCTTGTAGGTGTAGGTGTAGAAGGAGTACATCGAGTGACCCTTGCGGTAGTTGTACTGGCCGCTCTGCAGACCTGCGGTGTACTCGTCTTTCTCGCCACCCACGTTGTAGATGTCCGGCATCTTGGTGATCTTGTTCTTGATGAAGGTCAGGTTCAGACCCATGTTGAAGCGCAAGTCCTTGGTTTGGATAATGTCGGCGTCGGCCGAGAACTCAATACCGCGGTTAACCATATTACCCAGGTTGACCTGAACCTGCGATACAGCGCTGCTGGTGCTGGTTGCACCGGCCGACAGCGGCTGGTTGAGGTTGAAGATCAGGTCTTTGGATCCCTTGATGAAGTAGTCCAGACCGAAGTTGAGGCGGTTGAACAAGCGGCCCTCCAGACCGATGCTCAGGTTCCTTACAGACTCCCAACTGAGGAGTTCGTTGGTCAGTTGGCTCTTGACCAGTGCGCCCATGCCACCATTGACGGTGATGTCATACAGTGCCATGTAACTGTAGTAGTCGGCTGCGCGGTCGTTAGCGACCTCACCGTAAGCGACACGGAACTTCAGGTTGTTGATCCAGTCATACTTGTTGATGAAGTCCTCGCGGCTCATAACCCAAGTGCCACCGATGCTATAGAAGTTGCCCCAGCGATGGTCCTTGTGGAAGCGTGAACTACCGTCGCGGCGGAAGGTGCCTTCAAAGATGTACTTGTCGTCCAAGCCATAGATCAAGCGGCCCAGGTAACTCTCCCTGCGGTCGTTGTTCTCATAGTCATACAGGTTCTGGATGTCGGAGAAGTTGATCATGTCGACGTGTCCAGCCAGGGTCTCGTTGGCCTTGAAGCCATACAGGTAGTTGTACTTGTAGTAGTAGTTCTCGTGACCGAGCAGTACCTCAAATGCGTGGCGGTTGCCATAGGTCTGCTTCCAGTTGAGCAACTGCTGCAGGGTGTAGTTCTTGTAGCGGTAGATGGTGCGCTTGGTGCGGGCGTTGTTACCCTGACCGTCGCCGATGATGGCGTTGTTGTACTCGCGGTTCTCGGTGTTGCGCACGTTCAAGTCGCCCTTGACGGTAAGGTCAAAGCCGTAGGGCAGCACAAAGGTCATGTAGGCCTGGCCGTTGAGGACGTTGCGATAAGTCTTATCCATATCGAGTTCGGTCTCCCACAGGTAGTGGCGGCCAGAGTACTGGGTGCGGCCATTGACGTCACCGCTATCGTAGATCAGGTTGCCGTTCTCGTCCACCATGTAGTCACCGGTTGCCATGTCATGCAAGTGGATGGGGTAGATGGGGGCGATGTTGCGGCAGTAGCCGAAGGCGTTCTTGTAACTGTCCTCGTTGTCGCTGTGGAAATTGGTCAACTGGTGTGAACCTGCGAGGGTCATACCGGTCTTGAACCACTTCTTGGGATTGAGGTTGACGCTGGCGCGGCCAGTGATGCGCTCAAAGCCTGACTCCTTGGTGTAACCGTCCTCCTTGGTATAGCCGGCGCTGAAGTAGTAGTTGGCCATCTGGTTGCCACCATCACCACTCAGCGTGTAGTCCTGACGGAAACCGCTGCGGATTGCGGCCTTGAACCAGTCAAGGTCATCGGCGATGCCGCTCTTGATCTGGGCATTGTTTTTCAGGTAGATGCCGTTGAACAAGTCATTGTCGGGCTGGTCAAAGATGTTGTAGTGCAGGTAGTCGGTGATGATGCCGGCATTGGCATTGGCGATAGCCTGGTCCCAAGACATGGTCTTGTCGCCACTGTTGCCTGCTGCATAGTGCTCGCGGGCATAACTCTGCATCATGGCATTCATCCACTGGCGGGCGTTCATGCGGTCATACTCGGGGATACCGCGGGTGTAGGTACCCATCATGGCCGAAGCGTTGATGCGGACCTTGTCGTTGTGACCCCTTTTGGTGTTGATCAGGATCACACCGTTACCGGCGCGGTTACCGTACAGGGCTGCCGAGGTAGCGTCCTTGAGCACGGTGATGCTCTCGATATCGGCGCTGTTCAAGTCGCTGATGTTGCCACCGAAGGGCACGCCATCGATCACATACAGAGGCTCGTTGCTACCGTTGATCGACGCGAAACCGCGGATGCGGATCGACGCGTCGCTACCAGGCTGGCCGTAGGTGGAGTTAACCACCAGACCGGTCGTGGTGCCCTCGAGTGCCGAGGTGACACTGGTCACGGGACGTGCCTCGATCTGCTGAGCGGTCACCTGCGATACGGCACCGGTCAGAGCGCTCTTCTTGGCGGTACCATAGGCGACTACAACCACCTCGTCAAGGTCTTGAGTGTTGCTATGCATCTCAATGACCATGCCGTTCTCGGCCTTGACCGTGATGGGGGTCATGCCGATAAAGGATACCTTCAGTTGACTATTGGTGCTGGGCACAGTCAGGGTGAAGCGGCCATCGATGTCGGTGGCGGTGCCGGTTTGCGTGCCGACCACATTGACTGTTGCACCGATGATAGGTTCATTGTCACTGGCCGACACCACGGTACCGGTGATAGTGACCTGCGCAAGCGCGGCCGAACAAATCAGCAGCACATTCGCTAGTAGTAAAGTGAATCTTTTCATACGTTGTGAAGTTTATAGTTATTATAATATTAAAAAAGGTGTCTTCTCTTGTAAGTTTACGGGTGCCTTGGGATGATAATCTGGTAATAGTCTGCTAAGGTCTGTTAATGATTGTTTCTCACTGATTCAGAGTTAATTTTAACCACTATTTATAGTCCTTAACAATTTTAAGATTACAAAATTAATACAAATTTTTCTAAAAACGGCATTATTTGTCGTATTTTTTTAATTATTAAGCGGTTTTACTCAAAAATCGGCATTCCTATGCAGCCATTTGGCGATTGGATGTGAAGCATGGCGCAGATGGTGGCCGCGATGTCGGTCATGTGGGTGAGGCGGTTGGTCTCGCCTGCAGGGATATGCCATCCCATGAAGATGAGGGGGATGTGGGAGTCGCTCTGGCTCCAGGTGCCATGGTTGGAACCGTCCCACTCGGTCTTGCCGGCATACACGCCCGTGCGTGGCACGATATAGATCTCGCCACTACGCTCGGGGAAGTACCCCAGTTTGATGCGCTCCTTGAGGATGCTGGGGATGGGGTAGGTGTCGATGCGCGACACGTCGATGGCCCACTGGATCTCTTCGGGCTGCTCCAGGGCTTGGCAGGCGGCACGCATGACCTGGTCGCGGTCGAGGCGGGCTCCGTCGATGACCTCCTGGTTGAGGTAGAAGGTGTATTCCATCTCAGCCTTGAGCAGGCTGTCGACGCCAAACTGTTGCCTGAGGACCTGATTGGCGGCGGTGAGCGCCTCGGGATTATACCAGCAGGCACTGGGCAGGCCGTGTGACGTCATGCGCGGATAACTGTGGGTGCCACCATGGTCAGCACTCAGAAACAGCAGGTAGTTGCCTCGGCCTATGCGCTGGTCCAAAACTTCGATGAAATGGGCGATTTCGCGATCCAACTGGTAGTAGATAGAGTCCACTTTGGGCGAGTGGGTACCATAGTAGTGGGAACACATGTCGGTGTTGGAGACGCTGATGGCCAGCAGGTCGGTTGCCTCGCCCTGGCCCAGTTGCTCATTGATGAGGGCTTGTTCGGCAAGGGCAAAAGTCAACGTGGTGCCTATGGGCAGGTTATACACGTCGCTGGCGATTTCTTCGTGGTGCTTCTTGTTGAAGTCGCTCACCCACTTGGGCAACTTGTCGCGGTAGTAGGTGCTCGTGACAAACGATGCACTGCCCTTGTCATACCAGTAGGCGCCGATGGGGCGGTGACCGGCGGGCAGGATGGCGGCGCGGTCCTTCAGTGCGATGCCCACGGTGCGGCTCTTGAAATCGGTAGCCAGCAGCAGTTGGTCGGCCAGATTGGTGGTGATAAGGTTGCGCGGCGACTTGCCACGTGTCTTGTCGTTACCGCCCACACCACGTTCGCTGTCGTCCTGCACGCTGGTGACATTCTTGCCGTTGAGCATGAAGTTGTTGCCTGCAATACCATGGAAGGCCGGCGTCGTGCCCGAGTAGATCGAGGCGTGTCCGGCGGCGGTTACGGTAGGCACATAGTCGATGATGGTGTTGTTGCACCGGTAACCGTCCTGGAGCAGGGTTTTGAAGCCGCCTTCGCCCCACTGATAGTTATAGAGGTAGTCCCACCTCATCTGGTCCACAACCAGGCCCACGATCAACTTGGGCCTATCCGTTTGGCCGCTAGCGCACAGTGCCACAGCAGCCATCAAAATAACAAAAACTCTCTTCACGTTCTCCATATCTAAAAAACAATCATTGGATTTGTGGGATTTATGAATTGTATTTTTTGTATTTCTTGTTGTTAATTCTTTGTAGGGTGGGGTTAGGGGTGGCGGGTGGTGCCGCGGACGACGAGGCGGGTCTTGACGATGCGCTTTTCGGCATGGTCGGCGTCGAGGGTGCCCTCGACCAGACCGATGAGGATGTCGGCAGCCTCCTTGCCCACTTGGGCGCCGCGCTGCTCCACGGTCGTGAGCATCGGGTCACAGACCGTGGCACGGAAGCCATTGGTAAAGCCGCAGATGCTCACCTCGTCGGGCACGACATAGCCTAGCCGTTTCACTACCGAGAGGATGCCGATAGCCGTCTCGTCGTTGACAGCAAAGAAGGCATCGGGCCGCTGCTCCATGCGCATCATTGCGGGAGTGATGCGCTCGGCGTCGGCCCGGTTGTCACAGATGCGCACCAGGGCATCGTCGAGCGACAACCCGTGCTTGTACAGGGCGTCGCGGTAGCCGTTGTAGCGGTTTTTGGCAATCTCCATGTTCATCGGCGCGCCATAGAAGGCGATGCGCTTGCAGCCCGTGGCGATGAGGTAGGACACGGCATTGAGCGTGCCCATGTAGTCGTCGACCACGACACGGCTGGCGTTAAGCGCGGGGCAGATGCGGTCATAGAAGACCAGGGGGACGCCTGCTGCCACCAGGTGCTCAAAGTGGTCGTAGCGCTCGGTGTCCTTGGCCTGGGAGACAATGATGCCGCACACTTTGTTCTTGAGCATCGCTTCACAGATCTGAACCTCGCGGTCGTAACTCTCGTTGCTCTTGGCCACCATGATCTGGTAGCCTCGGGCCGATGCCTCGGCCTCGATTCCATCCAGGATCGACGAGAAATAGTAATGCACCAGTTCGGGCACAATCACTCCGATGGCGCGAGAGGGGTTGCGCCGGCTGTGACGCAGTTGCTCGGCAATAACGTTAGGGAAGTAATTGTGTTCGCGGGCAAACTGCTGTATGGACTGGCGGCGCTCACGTGAGATGCTTGGACTGTCGCTCAGCGCCCTGGACACGGTCGCTACCGATACGCCCAACTCGCGGGCGATGTCTTTCATTGTCAACTGTCGCTTGTCGTTCATCGTGTTGTCTTGCTTGAGTTGGTTAATATTTGCCTATCACATCATACTCTTGATGGTTATTCTGTGGCGAAGGTAAGGCAAAAAATCGGATTGTGCAAACGATTGCATTCCATTAATTATTTTTTTAACATTATAAAAAAAGAACATTGCAGTGAAAAACTCTATTTTTGCCATGTTTTAATTGCCTTAAAAGCGACCATAAACAATCGGATTGAGAACCGATAACAATCGACCGCTTTATCGATAATTGAACTAATTATTTGATTACCAATATATAATATTAACTTTAAAAATTTTAAAATGAAGCAGGTAAACATCAGAATTCCGTT
>ONQS01000063.1 GCA_900320055.1 uncultured Prevotellaceae bacterium | reverse complement strand
GCCAAATAAAAACAGCACGGGACACGCCATTTTGCAAAATCCGATGCGCTAATTCCGTGAAGATCAGTCGCAATCTCTTATATCAAAATACTAGTGCGGCACACATAACAAAGACAGGGCCCTACGCATCGGTTTGGGCCCTGTCTTTTTTGTTGTCTTAGTAGATGTTGCACATCTCAGCCGTCGTGGCTGATGATTAGCAATTATAGTCCACACAGGCGCGAGCCTGCTTCACATCCTTGATGATGGCGGCAGCAGCGACATGGGCGGGATGCTGGGCATAGGTGGCTACATCTGCCATCGTAGGAACGATGGCTGTGAGCACCACATCCCAATCCTCTGCAGGATTCTCGTTGAGGGCAACCTCGATACTCTGCAGCACGTCGATCTGCTCGGGGAGTGCATCCAGCGCGGCCTTGAAACGCAGGGCTGCATCACGACGCACCTGGTCGGTTCCCTGCAACTTAAACATGACTATATGCTTGACCATAGTTCTTAGTTCTTAGTTGTTAGTTCTTAGTTCTTAGTTGTTAGTTCTTAGTTGTTAGTTGGCCTGTTACAGGAATGTGCAGGGCGACCAACAACCGTAATAAAAAAAAACCACCGACCATGTGGAGCAAGGCCGGTGACTTCATCGTTATCATGTTGTTTTATTACTCTGCAGCGGGAGCCTCAGCGGCCTCATCGGCAGCCTCGTCAGTGGCCTCTTCGGTGCCTTCCTCAGCAGCCTTGGCGGCAGCCATAGCAGCCTGATGAGCAGCCTCCTCGGCCTTGCGTGCGGCACGCTCGGCAGCGAGTTCCTCGGCGTTCTCGGCGATCACCTCAAAGGGGATCTCGACAGCGACCTCCTTGTGCAAGCGCACAACAGCATTGTACTTGCCGACGGTCTTTACGCTCTCATGCACGCTGACGATCTTGCGGTCCACATTGTGACCAGCAGCGAGCAGAGCCTCATGAATCTGAGCAGCGCCTACCGAACCGTAGATAGTGCCCGTGGGGCTAACCTTTACGGGGATGGTCAGCGATACGCCCTCAAATGCCTTGGCAGCCTCTTCAGCATCGGCCTTCACCTTTGCCAACTTGTGAGCCTGCTGACGCAGATTCTCGGCGTGGATCTTAAGCGCACTGGGAGTAGCCAGGATAGCCTTGCCTGCGGGGATGAGATAGTTGCGGCCATAGCCGTTCTTCACTTCCACAACGTCGTTCTTGAAACCAAGATTGACGATATCTTCTTTCAAAATAATCTTCATAGTTGTTTCCTCCTTTGTGTAATCGTGTTGTTTATTTCATCAAGTCGGTCACATAGGGCAGCAATGCCAGATGACGGGCACGCTTAACAGCCTTTGCCACGCGGCGCTGGAACTTCAGAGAGGTGCCAGTGATGCGACGGGGCAGGATTTTGCCCTGCTCGTTGAGGAACTTCTTCAGGAACTCGGGGTCCTTGTAGTCGATGTACTTGATACCACTGCGTTTGAAACGGCAGTATTTCTTCTTGCGGGTGTCAACTGACAGCGGAGTCAGATAACGGATTTCGCCCTGATTATTGGGCCTTTGGTTTTCTTGTGCCATTGTTTTTTACCTCCTAAATTAAGTTTAACTCGTTGGTTTTTTAAGCCTCGGCAGCGGGTGCATCAGCCTTGGGAGCCTCTTCTGCAACGGGTGCCTCTTGAGCAGCAGCCTCCTGGGCAGCGCGCTCTTCCTGCTTAGCCTTGCGTACGGCGCGACGCTTCACAGCATACTCTGCAGCGTACTTGTCCAGACGGAAGGTGAGGAAACGGATAACCTTCTCATCGCGGCGGAAAGCGGTTTCCAACTTTGCAACGATGGTGGGTTCACCGTTAAACTCGATCAGGGTGTAAAAACCAGTGTTCTTGTTCTCGATGGGATATGCGAGTTTGCGCAGTCCCCAATTCTCTTCGTTCTCAATAGTGCCGCCATTGTCGGTGAGCACCTGCTTGAACTTTTCTACCGTTTCCTTCATCTGATCATCAGACAAAACGGGAGTCAAAATGAAAACGGTTTCGTACTTGTTCATAAATCGTTAAAAATAAGTTGATTAATAAATGTTTCGCTAAAAAGCGGGGCAAAGTTACAAAAAACTTTTCACCCCGCAATGCTTTTAGCGGATTATTTTTCAAATCACCGGCAAATCAGCGGCCCAACGCTTGGTCGATGACCCGGATATATTCCTGTTTAGGATAGAGGCCGACGACATTCATGGGCTCACCGTCGAGGGGGCAGATGAGCAGATAAGGAATGCTGCGTATCTCAAACACGCTGGCGATGTCGGGATTATCGTCCACATTGATGCGATAGAAGTCTACCTCTCCATGATAATACTGGCACACCTCACGCAACACAGGTGTAAGGCGCTTGCAGGGCCCACACCAGTCGGCATAGAAATCGATAACCACGGGCCTCGGGCTCACCATGTTCCAGTCACGGGCGCCCCAGTCGGCAATCAAGTCCTTGAATTGATCCTGATCGATAGACCGCACGGTATAGACGGTATCGGGTTCATAGGTCTGCGCATTGGCCCCAAAGGCAGCCAATGCCAGCAACACGACCAAAAGTATCTTCTTCATTTTCTCTATATAATGTACCTCAGTTTCATTGATCAACGGTTCACTGTTCTCACTGGTGCGCTTTGCGCAGCAGGTCATTAACCGTCTTAACGGGATTGAACGTTTCGATGGGAACCTCGACAAACGCCGTGTTCCAATCGCTCATCGACCCATTCCACAAGCCCGGCAGTTCCAGCGCCTTGATGTCGACACCGTCTTTGCTCTTGACACTGATAAATCCCGTCTCGCTGTCAACAAACTTCTTCAGGTCAAACTTGATGCCCTTATAATCCTTGATGTAGCACACCAGATCCACAGGATTGAAGTGCGTGCCGCCCTTCATCATCTCGACCGATGCGGGATCATCCGGATTGATCTGGGCCGACTCAAGTATCTGGGGCGATGACGAGCCATCAGCATTATAGGCCAGATAGGGGCCACCACCGGGCTCACCCTCGTTGGGGACGACACCGCACACGCGAATGGGGCGGTTCAGTTTGTCGCGCAGCCATGCGGCAAGGGCCGCATCGTCCATGCTGTCGGTTGCCTTGTCACTAATGCACAGCGTCTGGCGGGTGTAACGCAACATCGCCTTGAGGTCACTGCTCTTGACGTCACCCTTATCGAGCGCTTCCAGATACTTCTTGATCTGTCGCTGCAGCATAATCAGATAGCCGCCGATGACCTTTTTATAACGGGTGCTCACGCTGCGCAGGCGCAGGGGTACCACGTTGTCCACATTCTTGATAAACACCACATCGGCGCTACGTTCATTGAGGTTCTCGAGCAGAGCGCCATGGCCGGCGGGGCGGAACAGCAGACTGCCGTCGGCACCGCGATAGAGCGTATTGTCCATATTGACCGCTACCGTGTCGGTCGAAGCCTTCTGCTCGCTCAACGAGATGTCATACTTCACGCCCCACACCTTCTCCATGAGAGGCACTCTAGACTTGATCAGTCGCTCAAAACCGGCTCGATGTTCGGGCGAAACGGTGAAGTGGATGCACACGCGACGACGGCTGTCGGCAGCATACTGGGCGCCCTCCTCGAGATGCTCCTCAAGGGGCGTGTGCACCGTGCCGGCGGCAGCGCGGTGAAACTTGAGCAAGGCTTTGGGCAGCGAGCCATAGTTCATGCCATCGGGCAAGAGCAAGGCACGCAGCACGTCGGCATAGCGGCCTTCGGCCATGAGTTCTTCCACATTGCGCTTGTACAGGTTCACACAAGCCTTGTTTAACTGAGGATAGAAGGCAAATTGGGTGATGCCCTCAAAAAACTGCCGTTCAAATTCAGTTTCAGGCGCAGCCTTCCCCTCGTTGATAAAGGCAAACAGGTTCTTGAACATGCGGCTAGCGGCGCCCGACGCAGGCTGGAACTTCTCGATCGTCGCTCCTCCCGACTGAAATTCTTTCCACAACTTGATGCATTGCGACTGCTGCTTGGCATCTAATCGCGCGATGCCATGGCCCACCGTCGCCGCAGCCTCCAGTTTAAGCCACGGGAACCCCGTCTCAAACCGCTTGACCTGGGCCTCAACGGCCTCCTTGCTGATGCCCTTTCCGGCCATTACTTCTAGATCTTTCTCATTCAACATATCTCAAAATAGTGTTTATTAAATTTTTTCCCAAAATTATATTTTTATAGGCGTCCATGCAAGCAATTTGTAGCAAAAAGATTAAATTTGCCAAAAAAAATACCGCATGGTGACAACACAAGACTATTTCACGCTCAATGAGCGAGCGCAACTCATACAACTTGTCAGAGGGTTGAACGAGAGATTAGGCGACCAGTTGACGCGTCAAGATATCAATACTGTGCACCGCCTTATCCATGATGGAATCACCCAGGGCGGCGTCTTCAAGCGCGACCAGTATGGGCTCAATCCCGTGATCAGGCACCTGCACACCGCACTCACCCTCTGTGACAGCATCGCGCCCGACCGATCGATGGTTATCGCCACGATGATCTACAACCTGTGTCGAGGCGACTACCTTGACGTTGCACGCGTCAAGGGCATCTTTGGAGAAGACATTGCACGCGTGGTGCATGGCTTGCTGCATGTGGCTCCACTGTACAAGAAGCATGCCGCAGTCGAGAACGAAAACTTCCACAAACTCCTGCTATCCTTTGCCGAGGACATACGCGTCATCCTCATCATGACCGTCGACCGACTCGCACTCATGCGCGCCATCAACCATCATCCCAACGAGCAATTCGTACGCGAGATAGCCAGTGAGTCCCGCTACCTCTATGCCCCACTGGCTCACAAACTCGGCCTGTACGCCATCAAAAACGAACTCGAGGACACATCCCTCAAATACCTCAACCGCAAGGTGTTTACCCAAATCGCCACGCGACTGCAAGAGACCAAGGAGGAACGGGACCGCTATGTGGAAGACTTCATCAAGCCCATCGACGAGCGGCTACGCGCCGAAGGGCTCAAATACGAACTCAAAGGACGCACCAAGTCCATCAACAGCATCTGGCAGAAGATGCAGAAGCAGGGAGTGGACCTGAACGGCATCTACGACCTGTTTGCCATACGCATCATTCTAGACACCACGCCACGCGACGAGAAACGCGCCTGCTGGCTCGCCTACTCTATCGTTACCGACATCTACAAATCCAACACCTCCCGCTTCAAGGACTGGATCACCATACCCAAGAGCAATGGCTACGAGTCACTGCACATCACGGTTTACGGGCCTGGAGGCAAGTGGGTCGAGGTGCAGATACGAAGCACACGCATGGACCAGACGGCCGAGCGTGGCGTGGCCGCGCACTGGCGGTACAAGGGCATCAAGAGCGACGGCGAGGTCGACAAGTGGCTGAACGAGGTGCGAGAGATGCTCGAGGCCAGCGGACAAGAGGGACAGATGAACCTCATGCGCAACATGGACACCAACCTCTACAACAACGAGGTGTTTGTCTTCACGCCCAAGGGCGACCTCATCCGACTGCCACAGGGCGCCACATTGCTCGACTTTGCTTACCACATCCACACCAGGGTGGGAAGCACCTGCATGGGGGGCAAAGTGGACGGAAAGAATCAGAAAATCAACTACCGCCTGCGCAACGGCGACACCGTCGAGATCATCACCTCCTCCACACAGACACCACGCCTCGACTGGCTCAACATCGCCGTCACCAGCCGAGCACGCAACAAGATCAAAAACGCCATCAACGAGCGACAAGCAAGACAAGCCAGCCTCGCCCGAGAAACGCTCGAACGCCGGTTCAAGAATCGCAAGATTGAAGCCGACGACGCCATTCTGGCCCGAGTCACCAAGAAGATGGGCTATAAAACCCTCACCGAATTCTATGCCGCCATCCAAGAGGGAATCGTCAACCCCACCGATGTGGTCGAACAATACGAGGCCTTGATAGCCAAGCAAAACGAGGGCACATCAAGGGGCACAGCCGAGGAGTTTGTCCTGCAGCAACCAGCACCCGACAACAGACGCCAACCCGACGACATACTCACCATCGGGGACGACGTCAAAGGCGTCAACTACAAACTGTCACGATGCTGCAACCCCATCTTTGGCGACCGCATCGAGGGCTTCATCGCCAGCGACGGCGCCATCAAGATCCACCGCACCGACTGCAAGAACCTGCGCCACCTCAAGCAGCATTACCCCTACCGCATCATCCGCACACGCTGGACCGGCAAGGCAGGAAACCAGTTTGTCGCCACTCTTAAGGTACTGGGACGCGACGACATCGGCATCGTCTCATCTATCACGTCACTAATCAACAAGACCGACAACTGCATGCTCCGAAGCATCTCCGTCCAAGCCGAGGGCGGACTGTTCGAAGGCTTGCTCAGCGTCAACATCAGCGACATCGGCCTGCTCGATGACCTCATCAAGAAGATACAAGGCGTCAAGGGAGTCAAGCAAGTCGACCGCATCTGATACCCACACGATGACCGCGTGCTGCCCAAAAACCACTACAGGTCTTGCACCACTCGTGCAAAATCACTACCTTTGCACCCGTCATGCACACCATTTCAATTGACAAAGCCACCATCAACGAGATGCCACGGGTCACCTTTCCCGGTCGCATCCACGTGATTAGCGCCATATCGCAAGTCAAGAGCGCCGTCAACGCCCTGCGCACGCATCCCATCGCCGGGTTCGACACCGAGACTCGACCCAGTTTTCATCGCGGCGAGCGGCACAGCATCGCACTGCTGCAACTAGCCACCCCCTCCGACGCCTTCCTCTTCCGCCTCAACAAGACCGGCATACCCGCACCACTCAAACAATACCTCCAGGACAAAACCATCATCAAGGTAGGCTTATCCACCACCGACGACTTCCACCAGATTGCCCGCCTCGACAGCACCATACAGCCCCGAGGATTCATCGAACTGCAGCAGATGGTCAAGCAATACCAAGTCTCTGACATGAGCCTGCAGAAGATCTACGCCATACTCTTCGGACAAAAAATCAGCAAATCCCAGCAACTCACCAATTGGGAAGCGCCCCAACTCACCGAAGCGCAACAGTCCTATGCAGCCATCGACGCCTGGGCATGCCTTCGCATCTACGAGTTCCTGCAGTCCGGAGCCTTCATCCCAGCAGAATCCCCCTACTGGCACGAACTCATCGAGGCCTCATAGTCCCACCCCACAATACACCAATCACTCATTTTTTTTAAAAAAATATCGCCGAAACCACCACTTGGCACAATAATTGTAGTATCTTTGCAGGCCGTTTACACGGATACACACTATTGGGGCTGACTGGCTTTGACAGCGTGTAGAGGTGGTAAGCAAGCATGCAGAGCGATAATGGCTAGGCTCTTAAATCTCAGTCATTGACAATTTTAAATGGCGAAAACAACTACGCTCTCGCTGCCTAACCGAAGAACAGTAAGTTCGGCTTTATCATTGCCCAAGGGGCAGTGACGAGACATCACCCAACTGCCCTCGCGCCGAGGCGGGTTGACACGGTGGTGCTAGCAATATCGGCGATAGGACAAGGCAAGCCTCGGGCCAAGTCTGGACCTGCTGTCGGTCGAAAATCAAGCCAGGACTAAGCATGTAGAAAACTTATTAGTTCCACGTTTGGACGAGGGTTCAAACCCCTCCAGCTCCACAGGGCACGAGTAACCATCTGATATACAGATAGTTGCTCGTTGTTTTTATTGGAGCAGATGGCTCCAATAAACCTATATGCAAGTTATTGATTTTCAGCGATATACGGTTTCTTATTATCCTTGTATTCCCCCTTTTCTTGTCTTAAGAGTCCAATACGAATGACTAGACCCTCATACTAAGACAAAGAGGACGCGGCTATCGCAACCGCGCCCCCTAACAGCAGGTAATATTGAGAAGCTATTCTACCAAGTCATCACTATTGAACTTTTTTAGGCAATGATTTCACGCCCTTGAGATCGGCGGCGGTGGCTTCGACAATGCTGATTGCATAGCCACCTCCTGGCACGGCTGTGAGGTTCACAACGCTCTTAGAGGTTACTATGCCCTTGCGGATGACATAAGCCTGCGAGTTGGTCTTATAGTCAGCATCCATCGCGTCAGCATAGACCGTAGCAATGTACTTTTTGCCTGGCTCCAGGAAGTTGAATTCGAGATTAGATGTGTGAGGGTGTTCTCCAGTCACACATCCCACGAACCAGTTTCCACTACCTTTTTGCTTGCGGGCGGCTGTGATATACTCCATCGGTTCGGCTTCAAGATAGAGCGACTCATCCCAATCACAGGGCACATCCTTGATGAACTGGAAGGCATCCATGAAGCGCTCGTAGTTCTCGGGGAAGTCTGCTGCCATCTGCAACGGACTGTACAGGGTCACATAGAGTGCCAACTGGCCGCAGATGGTGCTGTTGCAATGGTTGCCATTGTAGGTGTTCATCTCAAAGATACCCGGGGTGTAGTCCATCGGGCCTCCCTGCAGACGCGTAAAGGGCAAGATGGCGGTATGGCCGGGTCGAGTGCCCTCAAAGGCCTGATACTCGGTACCGCGAGCACTCTCGTTACCGACAAGGTTGGGCCAAGTGCGGCACAGTCCAGTGGGACGTACGGCCTCATGGGCATTGACCATGATGTGATAGTCGGCTGCCCGCTCGACGGCATGCTGGTAATGGTTGATTTCGAGCTGACTGTAGTGATGTTCACCACGAGGGATGATATTGCCTACATAGCCGGTCTTGACAGCATCATAGCCGTAATCCTTCATGAGCTGGTAAGCACGATCCATGTACTTCTCGTAATTCATCACCGACGACGATGTCTCGTGATGCATCATGATTTTAACACCACGTGAATGAGCATAATCGTTCAGGGCCTTGATATCAAAGTCGGGATAAGGAGTCAGGAAGTCAAAGACTTTTTCCTTCATGTTACCACTCCAGTCTTCCCAGCCGATGTTCCAGCCCTCAACGAGAACCTGGTCAAAGCCATGGTCGGCAGCAAAGTCGATATACCGGCGCACATTGGCATTGTTGGCCGAATGGCGACCTGATGGACGAGCACGGCTATAGTCGGTCTGTCCCAACTTTACCGAGGGATAGTCATTGGTATAGTGCCAATCGCCCTTTCCAGAAATCATTTCCCACCACACACCAACGTACTTGGTGGGATGGATCCAACTGGTATCCTTGATTTTGCAGGGTTCATTCAGATTGAGAATGAGACTTGAGGCGAGCACCTTGCGCGCGTCATCGGTGATGAGGATCGTGCGCCAGGGAGTGTGGCAAGGCGTCTGGAGATAGCCTTTCATGCCCTTGGCATCGGGAGTGAGGTGGGAAACGAAGGTATTGCTGTTACCCATGAGTTCAAGGTGCATGGCAGGATAGTCCACCAATGCGGCCTCATGCAGGTTCAGGTAGATACCGTCGTCGGTCTTGAGTTGCAGCGAGGTCTGCACACCGTGGTCCGAGAAAACGGTCTGTGACAGGTTTCCGGTGATGGTGCCGCGCAACAGGCTGCTGATTTCGCTCAGGCGGGAACGTGTGTACTCATACTCCTGCGTGTCGTAGTCGCCAGCAATCCACCATGCAGTGTGGTCACCAGTCATGGCGAACTCGGTGCGTTCTTCCTTGACAGTGAAGTAGTTCAGCTTGCCCTCTTGAGGAAATTCATATCGCAGGCCGACACCATCGTCATAGACGCGGAAGCGGATATTCATCAACCGCTCTGTCTTGGGCTGAGCCAAACGCACCAGCAACTCGTTATAGTGATTGCGGATGTTTTTATATTCGCCCCAAACAGGTTGCCACGTCTCGTCGAAGGTCGAAGTCTCCTGTCCCTTGAGGACAAAGCCCTCGAGCAGGTCTTCGGCGTTGGCCAGATCAAAGCCAAGGTGTGACGGCAGGACCACGGGCCCCTGCTTATAGGTCACGGCATAAGTGGGCTGGCCACTTGCTGTGAGCGAGAAGTTCACTTGTATCTGGCCATCGGGCGAGGTGACGGTCTGTGCCTCCATGGCCATGCAGGCCATGGCGAGACACAGGGTCACAAATTGTTTTTTGAAGCAGTGTAACATATCTATTATTATCATCCTTAAAAACAAACTTATTTACTCAGTCGCACAATCTTGCAGCCATGGGCAGGAATGGATGCCGAGAGTGAACTTGCTGTGCCCTCGTCGGCATGCAGCCACAGGTCACGCACTTTCCACTCGCCACTGGCGCCCAGTTGGCTGAAGTCCACATTGACGGTAGCGTTCTGGTCGCTGCGGTTGAACAGGCCAACAATGTAGTCACCATTCTGCATAGTGCCATACCATATCACATTATTCAGACCCAACTGGTCGTTGAGAGGCATGCCTACAAAGCCATCGGCACGCAGTGCAAGCAGTTCGCTATTGGTATAGAACGACACGTTGTTGCCGATCGTGGACGGTTGGTCGGCCACTGCAACAGGACCACCAGCCATGAGCTGCAACGAGATGGCAGTCTGGCGCTCGGCATCGGTGTCATACTTGTTCAGGCGCAGGAAGTCACCGTCGAGAATGACCTGGTTGCGGCCGGTGATGTGTGCCCAGTAACTGAACCCGTCAAACTGGTTCATGCAGTTGGGCCAATTGGAATAGGACTTGCCTTTGTCATGCGATGAAGTGTGCCTCCACCCGCCATCGCCTGTATCGGCCACGATGCGCACCATGTTACCGTATTTTGCCTCGACCTCGGCATCATTAAAGAGATGGGGCATCACCAGCGAGGTGAAGACGCCATATTTCTTGGCAGCCTGGGCAATGTAAGCAAGGGCTCGGGCGTAGCTCTCACGGCCGTAACCTCGGCCCACCGTACCGATATAGCGATCCTTGCCGTCCTCATACCATGACAGGAAGTCCATGCGGATGAATTCCACGCCCAGTTCCTTGTAGTGCTTGAAGAATCCGTCGATATACTCCTGTGCACCGGGTTGCTCGCTCACTACCCACGTAAACCACATGTCTTGGGCATTAGGATTCTGAACGGCCTGTTTGCCGTTATACACAAGGTCCCCAAAAGTGTAATTTGTCCCTTGAACCTTGGTGTTCAGCGGACCGTGAATCCACAACGGGTTGTCATAGACCCCCAATTTGAGACCACGGGCTTTGCACTTGGCCACGAGATCGGCAAGTGACATTGAGCCGTAATGTGTCATGTATCCCGAGGCATCGTTGGCCAGCATGGGGATGAAACCGTCGGTGCACACCATGTCATAGCCATAAGGCTTCAGGTCGGTGGCTACCCAATTGATGATTTCGTCCCACTGGGCCTCGGTGAGGTCCATATCGCTGTTGCTAACTCCCGCATGTTCCTGTTCGATGCAGTACTCATACACGCTCCAGTACAGGGGAGCTTTCACGCCGTCGTGAATACCCTCAACGACTGGCAGATCGGGCAATTCGGCCTTAGGCGGATAACGCATTTCGATATCATCGTTACATGCGCCCAGCATGGTAAGGGCAGCCAATGCGATGGATAATAATATGCTCTTTTTCATATCTTATGTTTTTAATTAGTCATTGGTGATTTCTTCCACTTGAATCGTCCAGTGCTCCAGATCAAAGGTGATGCGGTAGTTGGCCGATTCTTCAACACGCCACTTGTCATCAGGACCGTTGGTGAAAACGAAGTTGGAGTTTTCAACTCCGGTCTTGTTGATCTTGCAGTCGGCAAACGTGGGACGGATGAATGGTACATCCCAGCTGCCAGTTGCGATGCAGGCCTTCATCTCGCCGGGGACGAGAGTGCCCTCATACTTGAAGATATACTGCGACACCTTGGTCAACTGTGTCGGGGCATCGATGCTCCAGCCGTTGGGGGTGGCATCACCGACGATATAAACGGCCTCTGCTGATATGGGTTCAGGTCCAACGGGGTCAAGTTCACCCAGGTATTCAGCCTTCAACGTGTATTTCTCCAAGTCAAAAGTCAGTCGGTACTTACCAGCCTCTTCGACCTTCCACTTGTCATCAGGATTGGCTACGAAGATGAATTCAGGACTCTCAACGCCGTCCTTGTTAATCTTGCACTCTGCAAACGTGGGACGGATGAAGGGCACACCCCAGTCACCTGAAGCGATGCAGGCCTTCATTTCACCCACATTGAGCGGGCCTTCATACTCAAAGATATATGTGGACTTCTTCTCGAGCTGGGTGGGAGCATCGATGTTCCAGCCGTTAGGTGTAGCGTCCCCCACCATATAGACCACATCGGTCACGATAGGCTCGATGACAGGAGCGTCGGGCTCACCGGTGTACTCGGTGGACATGGTCCAGTTCCTCAAGTCAAATGTCAAGCGATACTTGCCTGCATCCACGACGCGCCACTTGTCGTCGGGGTCACCAGCATGCATACCAAACTTCGCGTTAGTGATGGCCGTTCGGGAAATCTCGGTACCGTTCACGAGGGGACGGATGAAGGGAGCATCCCAACTGCCCGTCGTCAGACAAAGCTTTATTTCTCCCTTGTTTAGAGAACCCTCCCAAGTGAAAATCAAGGGGTCTGCCTCGGTAGCCGTCAGCGGCGTAGGATTGCCGATGTCCCAACCATTGGGCGTGGCATCACCCACCATGTAGAGTGTAGAGGTCTTGATGGGCAGGTCGCCCTCAATGATAATCAGGTCTTTCTCGTCCTCACAGCCTGTCAGGCCCATACCCAGCATGATGCCGGCAAGAACGAACATTATATATCTCAGTTTCATATCTTTTTATTGATTTAGATGGGTGACAAACATTATTTATTATAACCGGGATTCTGCACCAGTGCAGGATTGGCGTTGAGGATGGGACGCATGATGGGGAAAATCTTGGTGTGATCATCGGCATCAGGATTCTTGTCCCACCATGAGCCAGAAGTGAACTTGCCAAAGCGGATCAGGTCGATGCGGCGACGGCTCTCGGCGAAGAACTCACGGCCCCACTCGTCGAGCATCTCGTCCATGTCAAGAACGGCTGCACCCTCGGGGGCATAGAGCACCGTTGAAAGGTTGGCCTCGGGATAGTTGCGGCGGCGCACACTGTTGAGCAGTCGTCCGGCCTCGGCCTTTTTACCTGAGCGCAGTTTGCATTCAGCCAGCGAGTAGATAATCTCGGGCAGACGGATCTCGGTGTAGTCACTCTCCATCTGGTGGGCATCATCGTCGCTATAGAAGGGGTATTTGGCAAAGTGCCAGCCCGAGTTGTGGTCACCGTCACGCAGCGTGCTGCTAGAAGCAGAAAGCCACCGGTCAGGAGCAAGACCCTGGAACTTGCCCACGGCATCACGAATGTACAGGTCATAGGCCACCTCGGGAGCCTGGACGCGCTTGGTGGCGCCATTCTCGTCCTTGTACTCCAGATAGCCATAGATGAACATGCCCTCACGGGTGCTGTTGCCCAGGTTGCGATAGAGTTTCATGCGCTCATCGCCCTCAAATTTGCGGAACTTCTCGATGGGCATACCCAGTTGATAGTTGTATTTCTCGCCATTGGGAGCAAAACTGGGCGAAGCGGCATACTTGGTGTTGTGGTCGCCACCCTTGCTCTTGGAATCGTTGAGATAGTAACGTGCACGCGCGGGAACGGTCCACCAATAAGTGTCGCCTTGATAGTGCCAGAAACTGTAACCGGGAGCGCCAGGGAAGCCGAAGATGACCTCGTCGCACTCGTCGTTGTTCCAGTCAAAGGCTGCATCCCAACGGTCGGCTACCTCATATTGGCCGTATTGACCGTCAAGGATGGCTTGAGCCACTTGCTCACACTCATTATAGCGAGCCTCGCCGATGTAAACCTCGGCATTCAGATACAAGCGCACCAGCAGTGCTGCAGCGCCGGCCTTGGTCCACTGGCCCTGAATGCCGGCATTGGAACCGAGCGAAGTCTTCTCGGCAAGCATGGGGATGCACTCCTTGAGATCACTCTCGATGAGATCAAAGATGACCTTGGGCTCAACTTGGGTTTCGGTGTTCTTGGAAATGTCGCTGTAGCTCACTGCCAGAGGCACATTGCGGAAGCCATCGAGCAGGCGCAGGTAGAACCACGCACGCAGCACCCGGCACTGGGCCTTGAGGTTGTCAAACTCGGCATCCGAGAAACCATAATTCTTCGGCGTGAGCTTTTCCAGGTCCTCAATCACATAGTTGCATTGCATGATACCCTGGAAACAGCCGTTCCATTCGCTCTGGGCATCACCGCCGTCTTCCACATTCCACTCGTGGTAGTGCAAGCGACGCCATTTGCCACCGTCATCCCACCAACCGTCGCGGGTCGGGGTAATCAACTGGTCGGCAGTCAGCTCGTTGAGCACATGACGGCTCTGGATGCTCCAGAAAGCGTGTTCAAACGGACGGAAGGTTGCCCTTACCACGTCATTCTTGGTGTTATAATAGTTCTGGGTTCCCACCTGGTCATACAGTGTCTCGTCCAGGTCGGTGCAGCTTGCCAGTGTGCCGAGGCACAGGGCTGCCATTATCATATATAAATGGATACGTTTCATTGTCTTCATGATTTAATAGGATTATCAGAAATCAACTTGCACACCGACGATAAGCTGTCGTGTAGAGGGGAAATAAGTGCGTGAACCCTGTCCACCGGGAGTCAAACCATTCACTTGATAGGTCGAAGGATCAACACCGCTGAACTTGGTCAGGGTGAACAGATTCTTGGCTGTCGTGAACACGCGCACGCGGTCCAGGAATCGCCAATTGTTGGGCCTGAACGTGTAGCCCAAGGTCACCATGTCGAGTTTCAGATAATCACCACGCTCGAGGAAGTAATCACAAACCACGGGGTTGGCCGACGATGAAATCTCAAAATTCTTGGCATAGGCTTTCTTCAGGCGGTTGCCGGTGAAGTTGCGGGTGCCGTAGTAGAAATCATGGATATTGAAAATATCGAAGAAGAATGCTCCACGGAAGAAGAGCGACAAGTCGAAGTTGCGATAGCGGAAGGTGTGGCTCATCGACATTGTGAATTTGGGCATACCGTTGCCCACCTGCTGGCGGTCGGCGTCGCTGGCCTGGGAGGCGCGGATGATGTCGCCGTCGCGGTCATAGACAAGCCACTCGCCCTCGGTGGAGTGACCGGCATACTTCCACATGAAGAAGTTGCCCAGGGACTCGCCCTTCTGGATGCGCTGCAGGTTATAGAAAGGATAGGGATCTTCAGTGCCGCACACATCGTAGTAGTCCTGTCCGACATACTGCGAGTTACTGAAGTCCAGGAACTTATTGCTCATTGTGGTTCCCACAAGGTTGATGTCATAACCAAAGGTCGGGGTGTCCACAGCCCTAAAGTTCAGATCGAACTCAAAACCGGTATTCTTCATCGTTCCCACGTTGACAAAGGTCTCGTCAAACAGGTAAGGAGGAACCGATACCTTGTAGTTACCGAGCAGATCCTGCTGGCGGCGGCTGAAGTAGTTGAGCGAACCGTACAGGCGGTTATTAAACAAGGAGAAGTCAAGGCCAACGTTCCAGTTCTTGCCCTTCTCCCACTTGAGGTCGGGATTCACATTCTTGGA
>ONQS01000067.1 GCA_900320055.1 uncultured Prevotellaceae bacterium | reverse complement strand
GAGCATTACAAAGAAATGCTGCCCGCAAGTCAAGATATCGCCATCAAAGTTGATCATCTGCTTAACCAAGTAGAATAATACCTAATTTAAAATATCAGAAACTATGACTCCGATTGAAATACATAACGAACAACTGGCGGGGCGCATCATCAAGCATCTGGAACGCCGCAATTTCAATGCTCACTACTGCGCAACAGCCGCCGAGGCCATCGACCTCGTCAAGTCACTCATTCCCAAGGATAGCAGTATCTCGTGGGGCGGTTCACAGACCATCCGTGAGATGGGCCTGACCCGTAGCCTGATCGACAGCGGCGACTATCGGGTCATCGACCGTGACAAGGCCGAAACGCCCGAACAGACGCGCCAGTGCTACCTCGATGCGATGAATGCCGACTACTTCCTCACCAGCGCCAATGCCATCACCCAGGATGGCGTCATCGTCAACATCGACGGGCGAGGTAACCGTGTGGCAGCCATCACATGGGGTCCGCACAACGTGATTCACGTCATCGGCATGAACAAGGTGACCGCCAGCGTGGAGTCAGCCCTTGAGCGCGCCCGCAACGTGGCCGCTCCCATCAACACTGCCCGTCTGGGCTGTGACACGCCTTGCAAACTGGACGGCGTGTGCCACAACTGCAACTCGCCCCAGTGCATCTGTAACTACATCCACTTCACCCGCAACAGTTTCCCGGCCCACCGCCACACCGTCGTCCTCATCGGCGAACCCTGGGGCTATTGAGAAAACAACAAACACTACATATATACAAGTAATCATTAAAAACAACTCAAACAACGACTAAATAAAACTACATAATGATTGTTGTTTAAGTTTCTTTGAATAAAACCATGAACGAGAAATTGAGTTTTATCGGGATTATACCGGCGAGGTACGCCTCGACGAGATTCCCCGGCAAGCCGCTAGCGATGCTCGGCGGCAAGACAATGATAGAGCGGGTTTACACCCAAGTGAGCAAGGTGCTTGACCGCGTGGTGGTCGCCACCGACGACGACCGCATCATGGCTGCCGCAGAAGCCTTTGGCGGCAAGGCGGTGATGACAAGCACCGAGCACCGCAGCGGCACCGACCGCTGCCAGGAAGCCTACCTGAAGAACGGTGGTCAGGAGGATGTCATCATCAACATCCAGGGTGATGAACCGTTTATCCAGCCCGACCAGTTGCGGGCCATCATGGCCTGCTTTGACGACGCCGGCACCGACATCGCCACGCTGGTGCGCCCGTTTGACCCGAGCCGCCCCTACAGCGAATTGGACAATCCCAACAGCCCCAAGGTCGTGCTCGACAGCCAGATGCGCGCCCGCTACTTCTCGCGTTCGGTCATCCCCTATGTGCGAGGCCATGAACGTGACGAGTGGCCCAGTCTGACCCAGTATTATACCCACGTGGGCATGTATGCCTACCGTGCCAACGTACTGGCCGAAATCACCCGCTTGCCTCAGTCTCCGCTTGAACTGGCCGAGTCGCTGGAACAGTTGCGCTGGCTGGAAAACGGCTACACCATCAAGGCAGGCATCACCACCACGGCAACCATCGGCATCGACACGCCCGAGGACCTGCAGCGCGCCGAGGAGTACCTGCGCAACTCACATTAACACGGCCACGCCAAGGCGAGGCCCTACAAATCACAAACTATGAAGTCTTTTCTCACTATCATTTGTTTGATAACAGAAATGGCCGCTATCGCTCAGCCCGCCGGAGAACCGTGGATGGACCTGCAGGTAAACGAGATCAACCGCTTGCCGGTTCACACGTCGTTTTTCGCCCATGACGAGCACGCGGGACCGATGAGCCGCTGCCTGTCGCTCGATGGCGACTGGAAATTTAACTGGGTAGCCCATCTGGACGAGCGTCCCACCGACTTTTACCGCCCCGACATGGACGATAGCAACTGGGGCACAATGCCCGTGCCGGGAATGTGGGAATTGAACGGCTACGGCGACCCCGTGTACGTCAACATCGGTTTCCCGTGGCGAGACAACTGGAAAAACGACCCGCCTCGCGTTCCCGTCAAGGACAACCACGTGGGCACCTATCGCCGCCACATCACCCTGCCCGCCGACTGGAAGGGCAAGCAGGTGATTGCCCACTTCGGGAGCGTGACGAGCAACATCAGCCTGTGGGTCAACGGCCAGTTTGCAGGCTATGCCGAGGACAGCAAGACGGCTGCCGAGTTTGACATCACCCCGTATGTTCATGAGGGTGATAACTTGCTGGCGTTCCAAGTGATGCGCTGGTGTGACGGCACCTATAGCGAGGACCAGGACTTCTGGCGCCTATCGGGTGTGGCACGGTCGGGTTACCTCTACTATCGCGACAAGAATTACCACATCGATGACCTGCGCGTGACGGCCACGCTCACCGATGACCTGCAGGACGGCATCCTGATGATCAATCCCAACGTCACGGGCAAGGGAACGATGAGTTACCATCTCTTTGATGCCCAAGGTAACGAAGTAGCCATGACGCCTGCTGGCAAAAACCGCTGGACCATATCTGCCCCCCATCGCTGGACAGCCGAGACGCCCTACCTCTACAGCCTTGTTGCCACGCTTACCCCAGCAGACAAAAAAGCGAAAGGCGAGACGACCACGATAAAAGTGGGTTTCCGCCGTGTGGACATCAAGGACGGTCAACTGCTCGTCAACGGCAAGGCCATCTACATCAAGGGTGCCAACCGCCACGAGATGGATCCCGATGGCGGCTATGTCGTGTCGCGTGAGCGCATGATTGCCGACATCAAGGAGATGAAGCGCATGAACATCAACGCTGTGCGCACCTGCCACTATCCTGACGACCCGCAGTGGTATGACCTGTGTGACGAGTACGGCCTGTATGTGTTTGCCGAGGCCAATCAGGAGGGCCATGGCTTCCATTATGACCCCAACACAGCCCCGACCTACAAGCCGATGTTTGCCAAGCCCATCCTGGAGCGCAACCAGCACAACGTGAGCGTGCAGTTCAACCACCCCAGCATCATCGTGTGGTCGCTGGGCAACGAGACCTGCGACGGCCCCAACTTCACTGCCGCGCGTGACTGGATACGTGCCACCGACCCCTCGCGCCCCATCCACTGGGAGCGCGCCCTGGGCGGCGAGAACACCGACCTGATGTGCCCGATGTATGCCTCGCCCGAGTGGTGCGAGCGCTATGCCAGCAAGCCCGAGAGCACCAAGCCGCTCATCCTGTGTGAGTACAACCACGCGATGGGCAACTCGGGTGGCGGGTTGATGGAATACTGGGATGCCGTGCGCCGCTTGCCTAAGTTCCAGGGCGGATTCGTGTGGGACTTCGTAGATCAGGGTCTGCGTGTCAAGGCCGATGACGGCAAGGAGTATTTCTCATACGGCGGCGACTACAACACCCACGACCCCAGTGACAACAACTTCAACTGCAACGGCCTCGTGAGTCCCGACCGTGTGTGGAATCCCCACGCCTATGAGACGGCCTATTACTACCAGAACGTCTGGGCCGAGGACGTGAACGTGCGCCAGGGTGATATCGCTGTGAGGAACGAGTTCTTCTTCCGTGACCTGAGCAATGTGAAAATGCGTTGGCAACTGCTCGTCGATGGCGAGTCGGTGCTCAACGGCGAGGAACTGAACCTCAACGCCGCACCGCAAAGCCGACAGATGCTGCACCTGCCCGTCGAGGGCACCCTTGCCGCTCTTGAGCCCGGGCACGAGGTACTGCTCAACGTCGATTTCCTGCTCAAGGAGAAAGAGTCATGGATGGAGGCCGGCCTGCGCATCGCCTATGCCCAGTTGCCTGTCATCGAGGCTACGCCCCAGGCAGCAGAGTTGCCTAACGACAAAGCAAAATTCAGCATCAAACAGGACAAACAAGGAGCAATCACCATCACGGGCGACGGTGTGGAAATCGCCTTCAACGGCAAGTCGGGATTCATGAACAGGTATATTGTTAACGGCATCCCCATGCTGGCCAACGAAGGCTCGTTGAGGCCAAACTTCTGGCGCGCGGTGACCGACAACGACATGGGCGCCTGGCTGCAACAGAAGTTGCAGATGTGGCGCAATCCCGTGATGAATCTCACCTCACTGGCTGTCGATAAGAGAGCGTCCAGCAAGGCACAGACGACCGTCGTGGCCCGCTATGACATGCCCGAGGTGGCCGCGACGCTCAAGCTGACCTACGAGATACACTGCGGCGGCGCGATGTGCGTGACCCAGGGCATCGCGTTCAACGATACAACGCGCGAAGTGCCCGAGATGCTGCGTTTCGGCTTGCTGATGGAAATGCCTTATCGGATGGACCAGAGCCGCTTCTATGGCCGCGGCCCCATCGAGAACTACGCCGACCGCCGATATAGCCAGCGCCTGGGCATCTACCGCCAGACGGCCGACGAGCAGTTCTATCCCTACATCCGTCCGCAGGAAACGGGCACCAAGGGCGACATCCGCTGGTGGAACCAGACCGACACCGAGGGCAGCGGCCTCAAGGTGACCGCCGACAAGCCTTTCTACGCCAGCGCACTGCACTACGACATCGCTACGCTCGACGAGGGCAACGAGAAGCACCAGCGACACCCATCCGGGCTCGTAGAATCACCCTACACCATCCTGACCCTCGACGGCGAGCACTGCGGCGTGGGTGGCATCGACAGTTGGGGTGCCCGTCCGCTGGACGCCTACCGCCTCCCCGCCATCGACCGGACCATCACCTTCACCCTCACTCCCGTCATGACGATTGACAGTATCGACATTATGGGTAAACGTTATCCGATTCCTGGTTGGGGACATCAAGAGTGGGAAACCAAGATGGGTGACCTCATGGACTTGTTGACTCAAGAAAAGTTCAACGAGCGCTCCTTGGATAAATGGGAACTACTCATGAAGCATTCCGATGGCTGCGTT
>ONQS01000072.1 GCA_900320055.1 uncultured Prevotellaceae bacterium | reverse complement strand
TATACCAGTGAAGAGAAGACCAATCCGACAGGTCCTGCTACCGCCTCTTACCGCGTGTTTCGTGGTGGCGGCTGGTACCCCGATGCCTCGTGCTGCCGCGTATCGTGGCGGAACCGCAACACGCCGGTGTTCACTGACGCCGACCTGGGGTTGCGCCTTGCCCTTTAACTTGGCGTAACCAATAGCACAAATTTCACAGACTAACTGATGTAGCGAGACCGTCGTTTAATTTGTGAAATTCGTTGTTATGATATGATGCTGGTGCCGTCGATGTTGGCGAACTGCTCGCGCAGTCCCGGCACCTTGTCGGCATCAGCCTCGATGGTCATCGAGCACACGTTGTCAAAGGCCTGCTCGATAACTTTCAGGTCGCTCTTCTTCACGACCTTCATCACGTCGTTCATGCTCAGGTAGGGGAAGGTGAACGACAGCCGTGCCTGCTCGTGGCACTCGAGGATTTCACCCGCCTCGATGGCCAGTTTGGCTGCCTCGCGATAGGCGACAATGAGTCCCGATGTACCCAACTTGATGCCGCCAAAGTAGCGGATGACGACAATCACGATGTTGGTCAATTCAAAAGAGTTGATCTGTCCCAGGATGGGCTTGCCGGCTGTGCCGCTGGGCTCGCCGTTGTCGCTGCTCAGGTACTCGTTGCGCTCGGTGCCGATCATATAGGCCCAGCAGCAATGGCGCGCATCGTGGTATTCGTTGGCATAGCGCTTGATCACGGCGCGGGCTTCTTCGGCACTCGACACTGGTTCGGCAAACGCCAAGAAGCGGGACATCTTCTCACGATAGATGCCCTGTGACACACCCTTCACGGTCTTGTAAAAGTCACTCATGATCAGAAGCCAAGTTTTTTGCGTACATCCTTCTTGACGGCTGCCTTATTCAGGAAGATGTAGGTGGTGTTCAGAGCCATGTAGGTCTTGGACATGTACCAGATGCCCTGATAGTCTCCTGTCTTGCCCCATGAATTCTTCACCATGTAGTATTCGCGGCCATTCTGATCATGGGCAATGCCATAGATTACCATCACATGGTCATAGGTCGATTGCCAGTTGTCGAAGCGTTCTTGACGCAGTTCCTGGCTGGGGACAAGTTCGGGCGTCTTGGCACCGACTTTCTTGAGCGACTCGGCTTTTTCGGCCTTGGTAAGTTTCAGCCACCGTGCTGCATCGCTGCCCGTCAGGTCGTCGGCGTGCTCGATGTCGGCGGCTATGCCGAGGCCTGTGCGCGTAAATCCGTCTTCGCTCACGTCACCGCCCCAGCACACCGTATAGCCCTGCTTGAGCGCTTCATCGATCGTGGCCATCATCTCGTCGAGAGTGACGTTCCAACTGGGACGCGGGCGCCACTTGTAAGGTGCCTCGATGACAAACTGCTCGTAGAATGGATGATGAGTGAAACTCGTGATGCTCACATAGTCGTTCTTGTTGATGCCCAGACTCTTGGCGAAACTCTGAGGCGTATATTGTTTGCCTTCGTAGGTGAACTGATCGGGACATTTACCTAGGTAAGCGTCAAGGATTCCCTGCAGGCCCACCTTCCACTGCGAAGTCAACTTGGTGCTGTTGCCCTTGGCGATGGATTCCACATAGGGCTCCAGCGTGGCAAAGAATTCGGTGAAGTTGGCCAGCGTGTCGCCGATCATTGACCCTGGGCGAGCCATCGCCTGCTCGGGACAAATGCCATGGCGGTTGATGACCTCAAACACATCATCAGCCGAACCACCCTCCGAGAAGCGACTACAGCCATGCATCCTCACGTGATACTCGGCACAGTCCACATAGTCCTTACTGGCTACAAACATCTCGCTCAGGTCATACACCTTACCGGTCGTGCGCAGCAGTTCAGCCTCGATAAAGCCAATGGTCGCATAGGACCAGCATGTGCCACTGCGGCTCTGGTTTTTTACAGGCGTGATGGGGTTCTCCAGTATGGTTGTGAATACAATCTCGTCACCTGCCTGGGCACTAACCCCACAACACAAGCACATCAGCATCGCAAAGATAGTCGACTTTTTCATAATATTTGGTTTTTAGTGATAATCTTACCATCAGCAGTTGTTTGATTTCCAGGCCATAGAGCGCACTTTCTGTTGCCAATGGACCGATGGCTAAACAACATTGCGTTATTTTCTGCAAATATACAGATTCTCTTCCAACCACCCAAATTTCGGCACTACTCTTCTGACATATGGCAAGGGCTACAGTGCTTATTGACGCAGATTGAAGATACATTGGTGACCTGGAGTGCGGTAGCAACTATTGCACGACACGCACTTCAATTATCAGATTTACTGGAACAAAAGATTATAGAGCCAGCCCTCAAGATGCAAAGGCTCGATAACGCAGAAAATCATTAGCACAATTCCAAGCAAGCCCCAGAGTATCTCCAGCATTACAAGCGGTCCGGTAAAGCAATACAATGGTGTGTTATCAAACCTCTTGTATCGCTCAGGAGGTGTGTAGTTCTTCATCCTTTTCTCGAATCGGTTGCACAAATACATGGCCAAGGCCAAAATGGGCACGATCCCTAGCATACCTGTCAATTCATTGTCGCTCTCCATGAGCATACCGCTCAAGAATGCAAATGGGAAAAAGAGAAAAAGAAAATAAGAACTAAGCCACTTTGCAGGTGGGCTCTCCCAAAAGGTCTTGCCAAGTTCCTTCTTTCTTTCCCAATCCTTACATATCCGGTAATAGATATACTTAAACATCTTGTCCTCCTCACTATGCTTGCAAAGTTACATAATAATACTTGACCAGCAAAAACTATGCCATTGGGACGCCATTGCTTTCGTCATTGCAACGCCGTCTTTTCTTTAATTCTCAGATGTGCAAAAGCGGTCAGACTGGTTACGGCTTCACGGTCTGAATCTTTTTGCCGGCACTGTGGGCACTCAACTGCGGGGCATACTGGCACTGGATGGTGGCAATTCCCGAGGTGAACTCACCGGGATTGGTCACCCACACGTCATAGCCGATGATGTGCGTGCCCTTGCTCAGGCTGTTGACGAAGACGTTGGTGTGGGTGTCCTTGGTCTCCTGATAGAACCAGGTGTTGTCCTCGCTGCGGTATCCCGACAGTTGGTCGACGGGCTCGAAGCAGGCGGCGCGCTCGTCGGTCATGGTCACAAAGTCCATGTCCCTGTTGGTCTTGATGATGACGCGCACCTTCACTTTGTCGCCCACCTTGAAGGAGGTGGCGCTGTGCAGGCTGCCGTCCTGGGCATAGACGTAATACTCCTTGCTGATGGATACCTCGTCGATGGCTTTCTCCTTGACCTCGGTCATCGGTGCCTTGAACTGGCTGTAGACGGCACCCCATGCAGGCCCCTTTCCCGTCCGGTCGATGACGACGCTGCCGGCGGTGGCGGCGGGCAGGGTGGTGCGGAAGTATCCGAGCCACTGTGCCATGTTGTCGAGGCTGACGGGCTGTCCAGCCACGGAGATGGCGGGCGTGGCTCCGCGGTC
>ONQS01000064.1 GCA_900320055.1 uncultured Prevotellaceae bacterium | reverse complement strand
CCCACAGCTTAGAAGGCTGTTGCTCTATCCAACTGAGCTACAGGACCATCCTTCATTTGCCTTACGTACGGGCAAAAAAATGCGGAGAGAAAGGGATTCGAACCCCTGGAGGTAGTTAGCCTCAACGGTTTTCAAGACCGCCGCAATCGACCACTCTGCCATCTCTCCGAAAGCAAATCTTATTACAGGACTTGCCCATTTGGGGTGCAAAAGTACTGCCAAATTTCGTCTTATGCAAATTTTTTACTGAAATTTTCTATTTCTTCGCCTTTTGGGAGCCCTTTTGGAAGTCCAGTAGCAGATAGTCTTGCGACTCTTGAAGGATGGGAAATAGGGCCGAGGCTCGGTAACCGAGCACCCACAGGATGCTTCCATCGGCCTCCAGCAGCCAGGTCGCATGCTTGGCTGCGGTGTCAAGTTTCATGTCAGCAAACAAGTCGCTGATGAGTTTGCTGCCCCTCATGCCAAATGGCTTGATGCGGTCGCCACGGCGCCAATGCCGCAATACGACGTGTTGGCAGTCTAGTATCTTGCTGCTAAAGGCGACTCTGGTTTTGCCATCACACATCAGCGGCGAGAATGGCGCATTGTTGTGTGAGACGGTGATCTTGACGGGGCTCAGCACGTCGTTGTGTAGATCAATCGGGATTTCGATGGCGGTAGGGTGGTTGTTTGCATCCTCGATATCAAGGGCTTGCCGATTGACGTGCAAGATATATCCATTGCCTGTAAACTGCCGCCCGCTATGGCTTTGTGTTGCGGCTGCGACGGCTTGGCGGCATTGTTCGCGGTTAAATCCCATGTGCCTGATGCGGTGGTAGAGCAGGGTGGCCGCTTGTGGACATGAACTCAGGGTGGCCGAGTCGATGTGCAATGGGTCGGGCAGCATAATCTCGGCCAACGACTGGATCAACGCCATGTCATCTCTGAGATGGCTCATGGTGTCGACGATGCGCTGATGGGCATCCGGGAACTGCTGATGCAGGATCGGCAATACGATGTTCCTCAGTTGGTTGCGGCGATAGTTGTTCTCGACGTTAGTGCTGTCGGTAACATATTGCTGCCCTAAAGATGCCAGGTAGGTGACAATCTCATTTCGGCTCACGCCCAGCAGTGGCCGCCAGATGTGGCCATTGAGGCGTCGCATGCCTGCCAGGCCCCTCGTGCCGGTCCCTCGCAGCAGATTCAGGAAGAAGGTCTCTTCCTGGTCATCGCTGTGGTGGGCAACGGCGATGCGCTGGCAGCCCAGCCGCTGTCGTTCCTGCTCAAACCAGGTGTAACGTAATTCCCTGCAGGCCATCTCGACAGAACCACCATGGGCTTGTTGCCAGGATGTGACGTCAAAGTCCTTGACAGCTAGAGGCACATCGAGCCGCTGGCAGAGGCCGCGCACGAATCGCTCATCGCGCATGGACTCCTCACCGCGCAGGTGGAAGTTGCAGTGTGCGGCGTAGCACGTGTAGTCCGCCTCCAGCAGCACACGCAACAGTGCCACCGAGTCGGCTCCGCCGCTCAGCGCCACCAGAACGGGTTTCTGCAGCGCGCCTGTGGTGCGCTCGTCGTCGGTTAAGGCCTCATGGATGAATTCCCGATATTTCATTGCCGCAAAGGTAATGTTTTTTTTGATATCGGTCAACAAATGCGCAAATCGGTGAAAAAACTGATCATTGATAAACAGACAACTGAAAACTATATAGTAACTTTGCGCCATATTTCTCATGGGACAGGCAAAGAAGAATAGCGACTTTTGGTATCATGTGGCGGCTTTCGCCATGATTCTGGTGTGGGGCATTTCGTTTCTCAACACCCGTGTTTTGCTGGATTCGGGGCTCACTCCGACAGAGATTTTCGTGGCTCGTTTCACCATAGCCTATGTGTCGCTGTTGGTCGTCAGTGGATTCAAGGTGCGTTTCACAGGCTGGCGCGACGAGTTGCTGTTTGTGGTGTGCGGTGTCGCTGGCGGTTCGGCCTATTTTATTGCCGAGAATACCGCGCTTGAACTCACCCTCATTAGCGATGTGGCCGTGCTGGTGAGCACAGCGCCCTTGACGACCGCCTTGATGGGTGCCATCTTCTATCGTGATGAGCGCATCTCGTGGCTTTCATGTCTGGGCATGATCATTGCCTTTGTCGGATCGGTGATGCTGGCCTTAAAAGATGGTCTCGTGTGGGGTGATAGCATCATGGGTGACCTGTTGGCGCTGCTGGCCGCGTTTGTCTGGGCTTTTTACTCTATGGCGCTCAAGAAGTTGAATCGCACTTATTCCACCTTGTTCATCACGCGCAAGTTGTTCTTCTATGGCATCCTGTCTGCACTGCCGCTGCTGGCTATGGAGGAATCGCAGATCAATTGGCAGGCAGTAAGCAGGCCGGAGGTCTGGGGCAATCTGCTCTATCTGGGCTTGATCTGCTCGATGGCGGCCTACTTCATCTGGGGCATCACCGTCAAGCGCATCGGTGCGGTGCGTGCCAGCAATTATTTCTACTTGAGTCCGATCATCTCGATGATAGCGGCAGCCATCTGGTTTGGAGAGCGCACCAACGCTGTGGCCTATATCGGTTGTGTGCTGATTCTTGCCGGAGTGATCATGGCCGAGAAATTCAAGCGCAATCCCAAGCCCGAGGTCAATCAATAACGCTACGCATCCACCGTTTGGACGAGAGCCACAGCAGATAGACGCAACCTCTGAAACACAATTCTATCGCCATGGCCATCCACACGCCATATAAGCCCATCGTGCGCACCATAATGGCTGACAGTCCTAATCTGACCATCCACATACTCACCAGGTTGATGCCGCAAGGCACCAGCGTGTAGCCGGCGCCGACAAACACGCCGTAACCGATGATTGAAGCAGCAAATAGTGGCTCGGCCCACGCCTCGACGCGCAGGCATCGTGCCCCTAAGTCGACAACCTCGGGAACGGGTGACATCAGGCCCATCAGTTGTGGAGCGAACACATACATCATCACCGCCATCAAGCCCATGATGGCCATGCCTGACGACACGGTGATCCACGCAAAACTGCGGGTCAGGCGCTTGCGCCCGGCACCTAGACTCTGGCCGATGAGTGTGGTCGCCGCATCGGCAATACCATAGCCCGACATATAGCACAGGCTCTCGGCTGTGATGCCAAAGGAGTTGGCGGCTAGGGCAATGCTGCCTAGTGGGGCCACTATGCCGGTGATGACAATCGAGGCACTGCACATCATAATGTGTTGCAGTCCCATGGGCGTAGAGATGTGGATGGCCTTTTTGAATTTTAGCCATGAGGGCTTGAATGTGCCACGATCAAGTGTTAGGCGTAACTCGTTGGAGCGGAAAACAAGGTAGTAGGCCATCAGCAGGGAAATAACAAGGCCAGCGCTGGCGGTACCTAGTGCGGCTCCCACAACTCCAAACCCTGCGCCTGGCATGGTCATCGTATGCCCCATGACGGTGATATCGCGTGTGGGGAAGATGAGCAGGAAATTAAAGATCACATCCAATATGCACATGGCAATGTTGAGGATGCTGGGGATGCGCATGTTGCCACTGCTGCGCAGCATCGAACTCGCCACAATATCGATCATGAAGAACGGAACGAACAGCATGAAGGTGCCAAAGTACAGGGTGGCATTGGTGCGGATATGCTCTTCGGCGCCAAGCCATACGGGCAACGGCCTACATAGCAGACCTCCAAGGCCTGCCATCACCAGACTAAACAGCAGACAAACAACAATGGCTTGGCGCACCAACTGGCGTGCGTCGGCATTACGCTTGGCACCGAGTAATTGAGCCACTTGCACGGCATAGCCTGCGGCAAATGCGCTCAGCACACCTTCAAACAGCCACGAAGTGGTGCCCATCAGTCCGACCGACGCAGAGTCGTCTGCACCCAGTTGGCCCACCATAGCCGCATCGATAAATTGCATCACCATAGCCGATGTGTTGGCCAAGACAGCAGGCAGACTCAACTGCACAGTGAGTGACAACTGCTGCCGGAATGATAGCGGCTGCCCCTCACGGATGAAGCGCAGAAGCGTGTTGTTGCCCGATGATTGAGTGCCCATGTGATGTGCTATATATTAATAATGTGTACAAAGGTACATAAAAAAAAGATGTCCCACCCATCAGGCGGGACATCTTTTGTCTTTTAGGCTCTCAAGTGAGAGCGGTTAATTACTTGCGGTGGATGGTCACGGCGCGGTCGAGTGATGCGCACTTGGGACCGTAGTCGGTCAACTCACCATTGTTGATCTGAGTCTCGAGACGACCCTCGGCAACACCCCTGTTGACGAGTTCGTTCTTAACGGTAGCAACGCGGCCCTTGCGCAGGCGAACGTTGATCTGATCGTTACCGGTGTAGTTGTCAGCCCAACCAGTCAGCAGGTAGTTGCGGTTCTCGTTCTTCATCACCTCAGCAACGGCGTCTACGACGTTACGCTGAACGCCCAGAACCTCGGTGCGGTTGATGGGGAAGTAAACGGTAGCAAGAGGAGCGTCGGGATTGGCCTCAGCAGGCTTCTTCTCGAGGCACTTGCGCAACTGATCCTCAAGGTCAGCGATTTTGCGCTTAGCAGCGTTCAGGTCAGCAACCAGAGCATCACCCTCAGCATCGGTGTACTTCCACTCGGGGCATACAGCGGTGATCGGAGCATTCCACTCGGTCTTGCCAAACTTGTAGGTCATACCCAGCAGAACACCGGGATACTCGTTCCAAGTCTTGTAACCCATGCCAGCACCGTCGATGTGCTCCTGCATCAGGTCAAAGCGAAGGTCGAGGTTGATGTCAATCTTCTTGTTGATTGCAAAGGTGTTGAGCAAACCTGTCTGCAGGCTGTAGTTGCGGCTATGATCGGGATCATCATTTGCACCATACTTCCAGTCACCATCCGAGTAGGGGCGAGCGCCATCACGAGCATATACCCAGTTTACAGCGGCACCTACATAGACGATAGCATTGTAGAAACGGTTGGGCTTGTAACCGCAAACCCAGTTGGTAACGTTGAACAGAACATCACCAACAAGACCGAAGTTGTTGAAGTGCTGGGGAACGTACTTGCCACCATCGAGTTGACGGGGCCAGTTACGATAACCCAGAGCGGCATAGTTACCAGTCTCGGTTGCACCCTTAATCTGCTCGAAATCCAAACCAGCGCGGATACCCAGCAGCGGTGAGAACCACTTACCTACGAACAAATCGGCTTTTGCACCAAGACGATGACCAAAGTGCTCGTGCTTGTCAAAGCGAGACATCATCATGCCCACACCACCGTCAGCGGTGATGAACCAATTGTCCTTCATGCGATTAAACAGATAGCCTTGTGAGGGATCCTCAACATAGGTTACCTCCTGAGCACTTGCGAAATTGGGAACCAAATAGGTCACAAGCAGAAGTGCCAACAATGCGATTTTCTTCATAATTAATTTAAAATTAAATGTTTATATAGTTTATATTTTCAGTCATTTCGCGTTGGAAATGCGACTTTCGACGCAAACCCTTCTATTTCATCCTGCAAAATTAAGTTTTTTTTGTAAATCAAAAAAGAATTTTGAAAAAAACTTTTCAGAAAATTCAAAAAAACTTCATTTTAGGGACAATAAAATCATTTTCGAGACGTTTTCGGGCGTGAAACCGAACTTTTCGTCTAGAATTTTGTAGGGCGCAGAGGCTCCAAAGTGGTCCAACCCATAGATTGTGCCATTGGGAACAACACGGCGTAGTGTGCTGGGGAGCCCCGACGTTAGGCCGAAGGTGGGAATCGCTGCAGGAATCACTTGCTCGCGATAGTCTGCAGGCTGATTCAGGAACAAACCGATGGACGGAACGGATACCACGCGGCACTTGATGCCTTGCTCCTTGAGGATGGCGCTGGCTGCCACCAGTGTGGAGACTTCAGAGCCGTTGCCCACCAGAGTGACGTCGGACTTTTCGGGGCCAATGACAACGTAGCCGCCCTTCTCCGCACCCAGGGCTTCTGCATAACGGTTACCGCTGGCCGAAGGCAGGTCGGCGATATCTTGACGTGACAGGATCAATGCAGTGGGAGTGAGCGTGTTGTCCATAGCCATTTTCCAGGCGACTGACGTCTCGGCGGCATCAGCGGGACGCAGCACGAGCATGCTGTTGCGGCCATGATGGTTCTTCAGTTCCTCCATCAGGCGGATCTGGGCTTCTTGCTCAACGGGCTCATGAGTGGGACCATCCTCACCGACACGGAAGGCATCGTGTGTCCAGATGAATTTAACGGGCAATTCCATCAGCGCCGATAGGCGGGCGGCAGGTTTGATATAATCGCTGAACACGAAGAAGGTGCCGCAGGCTCCGATCATGCCTCCATGCAGGGCAATACCGTTGATGATGGCGGCCATCGCGAGTTCAGAAACGCCGGCGTGCAGGAATGCTCCTGTGTAATCGTGGGGCTTAATGGCTCCGCGCACTTTCAGGTAGGCGTCGGTCTTGTCGCTGTTGGCCAGATCAGCCGACGACACGATCATGTTTTCAACCTTTTCGGCCAAGGTGGCGAGCACGTTGGCCGATGCTGCGCGAGTGGCGATATTGGGCTTATGTGTGATAGCAGAGTAGTCCACCTCGGGAACTTTGCCGTCGATGAAATCCTGGAGGCGCTTCATGGCTTCCGGTTCCTGTTTGGCCCATTCGTCGATCGCTTGTTTGCGCTGGGCAACGATCTGGCGCTGTTCTGCGGCACGCTGAGCATACAGTTCTTGAACCTCGGGGAATACAATCCAGGGGTCGTTAGGATCTCCACCCAGATTCTCAATGGTTTTACCGTAGTCGGCTCCCGATTTGCTCAAGGGATTGCCATGAGTGCTACATTTGCCCTCAAAGTTCTCGCCCTCGACTGTGACAGCGCCACGGCCCATGATGGTGCGGCCGATGATGATTGTGGGGCGCTCGGTCTCACCCAGGGCCTGCTCAAGTGCATCGGCCAGAGCCTTAGGGTCGGTGCCGTCACACTCGATGACATTCCAGTTCCAGGCACGGTATTTCATGGCTGTGTCCTCGTTGCTGACAGCGTCACAGTTGGTCGAGAGTTGCACTGCGTTGCTGTCATAGAACATGATCAAGTTGCTGAGTCCTAAGTGACCAGCAATGCGAGCCGCTTCCTGTGAAATGCCCTCTTGGACACCTCCGTCGCTGATAAATGCGTAGGTCTTGTGAGCAAACACCTCGCTGTAGTGAGTGGCGATAAAGCGCTCGGCAATGGCGCATCCCACAGCCATTACGTGTCCTTGACCCAAAGGACCGCTAGTGTTCTCAACACCGTGCTCGACATCCAGTTCGGGATGGCCGGGAGTGATGCTGCCCCATGAGCGGAAGGCCTTCAGGTCGTCGGTAGTGTAACGGCCGGCAAGGTGCAGCACGCTGTAGAGCATAGGTGACATGTGTCCGGGATCCAAAAAGAACCGGTCACGAGCCAACCACGTGGCGTCGTCGGGGTCTGTAACAAGATACTTGGAAAACAAGACGTTAACAAAATCGGCCCCACCCATAGCACCACCTGGGTGACCTGACTTGGCCCGTTCTACCATAGATGCGGCCAAAATGCGGATATTATCCGCAGCGCGTGTCATCAACTTGGAATCAATCATAATTTCTATAAAAGATTATTTAGGTATCAAATACATCCTACAAAAATATAGCCTTTTTTTCAACTGATAAAATAAATCTTGCGAAATTTTCGGCT
>ONQS01000066.1 GCA_900320055.1 uncultured Prevotellaceae bacterium | reverse complement strand
AAGATGGGTGACCTCATGGACTTGTTGACTCAAGAAAAGTTCAACGAGCGCTCCTTGGATAAATGGGAACTACTCATGAAGCATTCCGATGGCTGCGTTGCCGAAAATCTGTCTCTTTGCTTCTCTACGGTTATGCGTGAGCATCCCCAGGAAGTGTTGATGTCAATCTATAACCATCGTGACAATCAGCCGACGCGCATCATTGAGGATATCAAGTTCTTTGCCCCTGAATTGGGAGAGGAAGAGGATTCGCCCAATGAGTATCCGTCACTGGCCAGCCTGCGCCAGGAAATCGCCAACTTGCCAGATGCCGCAGCCCGCGACTATCTCACAAAACTGTTTGAACTATAGTTTCAATTGCACAACATGAAGAGGCTTCTTGTATTCCTGCTGGTTTTTATTCCGTTGCTGATTGGCACACAGGTATATCTGGACAAAAAGGTTTTCCCTTATGACTGGATAGGCACATACTATGAAGTGCCCGTTGCCAACGGTTATCGTCTCGTGGCGACAAGCGTCGATTACGGCACAATCATCGACACCGATGGAGTAACCGTTGTGGACCACATCGACTCGATACAAGTCACCGATAATGCCGTGATTGGGGTAACAGCATCACAATACTTCCTGTTTCAACCCGTTACGGGAGCACTATCCCAATACGAAACCTTGGCTCAACTGCGGCAGGGCTGCAATCTTGGGACTGCCCCTTTCAAGACCGTAATCGACCACTACTGGCAACATCGCCGCTGGACAGACATTCTCTCGTCCCTCGCCTGCCTCATAATTGCCCTAACCTGCGCTTACTTCATCCCCTCCAAGAGAGCCCCCAACTGAGTTGCTCATTTATAAGGGATTTGACAAAATCCAAAGGAAAAATGTTAGGTCAGGTGTCAGATCAGGCAGTTTTACGGGTATAGAGTCCTATCTTCCATAATAAGAATAGGGTCGAGGCCATCAATGTGAAACGGGTAACTAAAAAAGTTGATGAAAAACCAGCAGATTTTATTCCATTCAAACCATTCTTTCAGATTCTTCGGTTATAGCAATTGATAGTGAGGGTGCCATCAGCAAAAACACTTTTTATGTGCTGTTGTGGTAGACTTGAACTTTTTTTTTACTTAATTTCTCGGCCATCAGGCCGATTCAAAACCAGATACGGAATTATGGCACTCCCTCATTTCCATCATTCGCTGTAGTTGTGGTCGATGACGATGGTGAGGCGGTCGTCGGGGATGAGGGGCTGGATGTCGTTTCTTAGTTCCTCGACAAAGGCGGCATCGTCGTGGACGGTGAGGTCGGGAACAATATCGACCGACACACGGTGCTCATCTTCAAAATAGTAGAAGCCGTGTACCTGCTCGACGTGCTCGTGGGCGGCAGCGGCCTGCATGACAGCGTGCTGCAACTGGGCGCGCTTGTTCTCGCCCGTGGCGACGGCATAGATGCCCACGGTCATGATGATGCCGTGACGGGCGAACATCTCCTCGCTGATGCGACGCGTGAGGCCGTGGATTTGGTGAGCATCCATCGTGTCAAGAACGTTGATGTGCAAGGAACCGATCTGCACGTCGAGTCCATAGTTGTGGATGATGATGTCAAACACGCCACGCACACCGTCAAAGTCGGCCACTTCCTTCTTGATTTGCGAGAGCAGTTCGGGCGAAATCTTGGCTCCGAGCAACTCGTTGACGGGCGAAGCAAGCATTTCGATACCGGCCTTGATGATAACCAGCGAGATGAGGGCTCCCAGGATGCCGTCGAGCGACACGCCCCACAGCAGCATCACGCCCGCCGAGACGAGGGTGGTCAGAGTGATGATGGCATCGAACAGGGCATCGGATCCCGAGGCGATAAGGGCATCGCTACTGAGTTTCTCGCCCTGGCGCTTGACGTAACGGCCGAGCACGAGTTTCACCACAATCGCCACTATGATGACAATCAGCGTGGTGGTAGTATAGGATGGCTCGGTGGGGTTGAAAATCTTTTTCACCGACTCGATGAGTGACGTCACGCCCGCAGTGAGCACGATGATGGCAATGATGATGGCGCTGAAGTACTCGATGCGCCCGAAGCCGAAGGGATGCTGCCTGTCGGCTGGACGCTGCGAGAGTTTGGTGCCCACAATGGTGATGACACTTGAGAGCGCATCACTCAGATTGTTTACCGCATCCATCACGATGGCCACCGAACTGGCCAGCAGCCCCACAACCGCCTTGAATGCTGCAAGCAACACATTGGCAATAATGCCAATCCAACTGGTCCTGATAATCTGTGAAAAACGATCCATTTGCTTGTCTATAGTTATTATTGCATCACTGATTGCGAAATTTCTCGCAAAGATACGTTATTTTGTTGATTCGGAATCAACAAAATTGAGTTTTGGCTGTGTCAATGACATACCCAGGGGATGGCCTGGCGGTGGATGCTTGCTCTTAATTTCAATAAAAATGAATACTATAGGTCTAAAAAAACTTGTATCACTGATTCTTATTATCTACCTTTGCCTACAAACACTAAATTATTCACTTCTAAGTTCAAACATGCTTATGAAAAAGATTGTACTTTTGCTTTTCGCCGCCGTCGTTGCAATGACGGTGAGCGCTCAAACTGTGACCCAAAACGAGCCGTTGCCCAGGCAGGGCGAAGTGCGCCACACGGCCATTAACGCGCCTCATGCCGACCGCATGACCCCACACAAGGCAACATCGCTCAAGGCCACCGGTGACGTCGTGACTCCTCCCGAATCGTTAGAGACCCAAAGTTATCGCATGAACGGCTACATCTTTGACGGATCGAGTTGGGAGGTCGTTGACCGCACGTTGCAAATCGGTTTCGACGAAGGCGATGTGTATCTGCAGGGCTTCAGTGTCTATCTGCCTGAGGCATGGATCGTGGGTACCATGAGCGAGGATGGCACGATGGTAACCTTCCCCGCACAATACTATGGCAGCATCTATGGCGAGGACCTATACTTCTATCCTGTTACCCCTATGGGCAACGAATATGTGCCCATCGACGCTATCTTTGTCTATAATGAGCGAGAAGATGTGTTCATGCTTCAGCAGGACCAGGTCACTTACATTCTCGAGAATGCATCGGCCGATGAAATCGGATGGTATTTCCAGTATGACAGCGAAATGACGATTACGCCCGATGGCGGCACGGCAACCCCACCTGCTGGCCTGGAGACCCAGGACTACATGCTGACGGGTGCCTACATGGGCATCTATGACGACGGCCAGTGGTTTGAGGGCGATCCCCTGATGGGCAGTGCCAAGGTGGGCTTTGACGGTGACGACATCTACGTGCAAGGACTGTGTTCCTACCTGCCCACGGCTTGGGTAAAGGGCCATCGTGAGGGCGACAGTTATGTGCTTGACAATGGTCAATACTTCGGCACGTTTGTGTATGGCGGCGAGGCTTACCCGCTCTACTTTATGGGATGCGAGCCAGAGACTAACGACGTGGCTCAGTTTGTGCTGACGCCTGACGCTGAAACCGGTGCACTCGTATCAGAGCAGTGGTATGGCATCTGCTCAGACGACGTGGCTGTCAACTGGTATGACCTGCTGGGCAGCGTGGTGCTGACTCCTATCGCTGATGCAGCCGCCATCCCTGCCACTCCCGGCATTCTCTTCTATGAGTACTACGACGAGGATGGATTTGGCTACATCATGCTCGACATTCCTGTCATGAGCGAAGAGGGTGAGCCGCTGCTTGCTAACAAATTGGGCTATCAGATTTTCTGTGACTACGGTGATGGTCCCGAGCCTTATATCTTCTGGGCAGACTACTATGGATTTGGCCAGGACGAAACCACAATCCCATACACCTTCAACGATGACGAGAACATCCTGATGGGTGGTGAACTGGTCGTGCTCTATGAGATCGGTGAGGACATCCAGCGCATTGGCGTCCGCAGCGTCTATTTTGGCGGTGGAGAGGTTAACGAGAGCGAGATCTCATGGTTAGACCTGAAGTCCAACACCAGTGTCAACAATCTTACCGTTGATGAGGCTAAGGAAATGAACTACTACGACCTGATGGGCCGTCGCGTTGACGCTAACCGTCTCACCCCCGGCATCTATGTGCGCCAGGATGGCCGCAAGATTCTGGTCAAGTAATCCTGTCGTCAACCGACCAAAACACAGAAAGAGCCTGGCATCGATGTCGGGCTCTTTCGTTTTTTATTATTGATACGTGCTACAAGCATAGTGGCAGTGCAAGAAACTCCTATTCACGCCAATCCTTGACCTCGTGAACCTACCGTCATTGATCATTATCGGGCCGCCACAGGTGGAGGCCTGCTGCGGTTGCCAGTTGCTTAACAAGTTTCAACAACTCGGGCGACGGATTGTAGAGGGTAAGGTGGGTGTCACCACCACTGGCGGTCAACAGGGCGGTGCCTTCGCCGATCAGGGCGCACAGGTGGCCATGCCACAAGGCCTCGTTAAGCCATGTGACCAGGGTGATAGGCTCAGGGTTCTCGACCCAGTCATCGTCACCGCGATTCACGATCAGGTCGTAGTAACAGTTCAGCCCCAGCAGCACATCGGCAAACTGGCGGCACAGGTGTTCTCGGCGCTCACCAGTCAGATAATACTGCTCGACGGCAAAGAACTGCCCGCGGCTCTGGGGCGGCACCTGCATCGGCAGGAAGTCAATCACCCAGTAGGGTTTCTCGAGCAACGTCTCGGCTATTTGATTACAATCGTGTCCCATAAGTTTTCGCAAAGATAACCATTTTCCAGTACATGAAAAAAAAGCAATGATATAGAAGCCCAGCCAAACCCTGCGGGGCAAATGCTAATGACACTGATTTGACTCATTGAATGCGAATTTTTAATATCAATTCGTGAAATACGTCTCATTCGCGGTATTAGCATTAAAAAAACGTTTCAGGGTCAACTGCTATATCGTTTCCAAAAAAAAAGAGTAACATATTGGTATTACCGTCAAAAAAATACTAATTTTGCAAATTGTAACTAATTCCGAATAACCGTGAGCAATACTAACGACAACAATAAAAGCGGATTTGACCGCATGCGTGACCGTCATCCGATACTGGTTAACTCTGGCTTGATGGTACTGGCGCTGATAGCGTTGGGCTATATCGCCCTGCTGTTTATCGACGTGTTCACCTCCCATGGCCAGCAGGTGCAGGTGCCCGATGTGCGCAACCTGCCGCTGGAAAAGGCCATCGACATTCTGGAGGATGCTGGCTTGCGTTGGGAAATCAGCGACTCGACCACTTTCTATGAGAACTACAAGCCCGGGACCGTCATTGATCAAGATCCCAAGGCCAAATCCTATATCAAGAAAATCCGTATCATCTATCTCAACGTCAATGCGATGCATGCGCCCATCATCCCGCTGCCCAAGTTGGTTGACCTGCCTGGACGCCAAGGCGCTGCGATGCTCAAGGCGATGGGATATAAACATATCACGCTCGATAGCATTCCCAGCGAGATGGGCGGTCTCATCCTGCAAGTGACCGTCGATGGGCACAACGTGGCTCCCGGCACTGGCGTGAGCGTCAACAGCCAAATCAAAATCACTGTGGGTGACGGCTCTATCGTGGACCTGAATCCTGAGCAGGTGATCGACCCCGAACTGATGGACTCGATCGACGAGGCCAACTACAAGGATGCCCAGGAGACCTATGAGCAGGAACTGAAGGAGGCCCAGGCCCGCGCCGAGCAGGAACGCAAAGAGCAGGCTGCCCAAGAGAGAAAAGACCAGGACAAGAAATCTGACAAAGACAAGGACAAGAAAAAGGACCAAGACAAAAAGTCGGACAAGGACAAAAAGAAAAACTGACGCATCATGGCGCTGGACGACGAATTGCTTGACGAGGGTCTGGAAACAGGCGGCCACGAGATTCAATCTACCACTATGTGGTGGAGCCAGGACAGGTGTTGCTGCGCATCGACAAGTATCTGGTAGAGCGCATCAAGGGCACCAGCCGCAACCGCGTCCAGAACGCAGCCGAGGCCCAGTGCATCCGCGTGGGTGGCCGCCCCGTCAAGAGCAACTACCGCGTGCATCCGGGCGACGTGATCAGCGTCGTCATGGACCGTCCGCGCTATGAGTGCGAAATCGTTGCCCAAGACATCCCGCTGAACATCGTCTATGAGGACGCGAGCCTGATGGTCGTCAACAAGCCCGCCGGCATGGTGGTTCACCCGGGGCATGGCAACTTCGACGGCACACTGGTCAACGCGCTGGCCTGGCACTTCAAGGACAACCCCGACTATGACGTGACAGACCCCCGCCTGGGCCTCGTGCACCGCATCGACAAGGACACCAGCGGCCTGCTGGTCATCGCCAAGACACCCAACGCCAAGACCTCGCTCGGCGCCCAGTTCTTCAAGA
>ONQS01000068.1 GCA_900320055.1 uncultured Prevotellaceae bacterium | reverse complement strand
GCTGAGAAGGTGGCAGGCTATAGCGAAACCAATCGCTATTATGACATCAACCTCGACTGGACCTCGTCGCTTAACGAGATGGCAGGCGAAGAAGTGCCGCAGCAGTATGTGGTTTATGAAGTGCTCTATGACGAGAATGGCAAAGAATATCTAGACTCGCTCACGACTGTTCCGAACTTGACCGAGTGGTCCATCAAGAACTTCCCCCAGCCCGAACACAGTGTGACCCGCACCTTCATCATCAAGGGCTGGCCCACCGACAGCGATCACCCCTCGTTTATCGCTTGGAGTAACCGCGACCAGGTGGTCATCCCCGGTTACAACGACTTCCTGGCCCTCGCCCTGAACCACTACGAGAGCGACTTCGTCGTTAACGAGGAGAAGAACTACTACCGCAACTTCCTCACCGTCTCGAACGAGAATGAGGAGAACGCCCTGACCGTTGAGCGTATCACTAACGGCGAGAGCAACTACACGCTGTTCCGCTACGACATGGCGAAGCCCGGCGTTCAGACCCCCGTTGCCGACCTCGGCTTCCAGATTCAGGGTAACCCCGAGACGGCCAAGTATGTGCAGTTTACCGTATCTTATGGCTCCTACGGCTCGCAAGACCAACTGCGTCCCGCAGGTCAGCCTAGCAAGTATGACTTGACGAGCATGGGCGTGCTGACCACCGGCGACCTGTGTCTGCACGGCAATGGCGACCTGATCATCCAACCCAGCGGCCCCACCGTCAACTTCCACTCCATCGAGGTGAAGAACGGCAACGGCACGGTCATCACCCGCTGGACCGAGAGCAACGGCACCACCCTGCCCAACGGCTGGAAGGTATCGCCGGGCTCGACCTTCGAACTGTTTGACGGCGTTTACTACCTGGAGGGCCATGGCTACATCTACATCCCCGCCAGCGTGCTGGGCAACAACACCGGCATCAACGTGACCATCAATGCCAGCGCCGACGCCGGTAGCGTATCGCGCATCACCGTCAACGACGAGAGCAAGAAGATCAACAACGGCGAAGCCGAGGACTACGTCTGGACCGCACAGGAAGTGGCCCACCAACTGTTTGATGACGGTATGGTAAGAATGGGTGGTCTGCCCATCGTGGACCAGTTCACCGCCAGCACCGCCAAGAACGACCATCCCAACCGCTATGGCTACGTGCTCAAGTACAAGCCAGGCGAGGAAGGTGAGAAGACTAGCGGTACCGTAGAGGTGCCCGTGCAGAAGACCGGCTCGGTAGTTACCGGCTACTACACCCTCGACCAACTGGACAAGGACACCGACCGTGCCCTCACCACCGACATCCTCACCGCCGAGGTGCAGATGAGCCTGAGTGACATCAACTCAAGCATCTACCACTACACCCTGCTGGGTGCCGACAAGAACAAGATGCCCGTCAACGATGCTGCCCACACCAACTACATCTCCTACCTGCAGCAGCGTCAGGACTTCACCTATCGCGAGATGCTCACCACCTCGCCCCTGTATGTCGAGGACAACACCTTCGGCTATCCCGCAGGTCCGCTCAACTACTATAACGAGGCCGAGAAGACCAAGGGCGCCTATGGCGACTACAAGGCTTACGTGCCCATGGTAGAGACCACCGGTTATGAGCGCCGCTGGTATGAGGTGCAGAACAACCAGTATGGTGACTACCTGCACAACACCTATGGTGCTCCCATCTGGAAGACCGGCGTGGGCGAAATCGCTGAGTTGCAAGTCAAGGCCGAGCGCCAGACCGGCAAGGACGGCTCGACCAACTGGAACGACGGCACCGACGACTGCAGCCTCTACATCCTGAGCGACGTGAATGTGACCGCTCACATGCCCGGCAACTCCAACGTCGAGTATGAGCCTTACATGTTCCGCATCTTCGTCGAGAGCCCCAGTGGCAAACTCCGCGGCTACAAGCAGGTTGCCGCTGGCGAGGGTGAGCCCGCAGGCGAGCACCTCGAGGCCGACGCACTCGACAACCCCAATGGCCCGATCTGCATCTACACCGAGTATGTCGACGGCTCGTATGACGAGAACGGCAACTTCGTGATCGGCAGCGACAAGATCGAGATGGACGGCACGACCGTCACCTTCGACATGACCAAGAACGCCAACAACTGGGCCGACAACGCCGTATTTGGCGCCGTGGATGCCATCATCAAGGGCACCGGTGACAACCTCACCATCGACGAGAACGACCTGAAGATCTACGTCCGCTTCTACTACGTTGCCAAGGGCGCTGCCCTGGGTCACACTCCCGACAACAGGCTGCGCGCTGGCGGCAACGAAGGCCACGTGGGTAACGCCTCGGAAGGCTCGACCACTCCTTCGGGTAAGACTGCGGTGTATGAACTCGTGATCAACGGTGAGGTTGTAGGCAAGACCTACATCAACGCCATCGGTCAGCAGAGCGACAAGCCGTTCAAGGGTGTGAACATCGTCATCACCCGCTACAGCGACGGCACCGTCACCACGACTAAGATCGTTAAGTAATATCGATATAAATAAAAGTGAAAGAAGAAGAATAATAGTTTTTCATAACCACAGTTAAAAAATGCCAGGGGCCCGCTGACGACAGCGCGCCCCTGGTTTATCTTTATGCTCCTTAACCTGCTGGCGGCGTGCAGCCTGCAGTGGGTAATGGGGGGCTATAGATGAAACCGCGCTGCGCACGGGAAATGAAGGGAAAATTGAGGCAGCAAGGGGCCGTGACACAGTCACGGCATAGAACGACCAGGGCCGCAGCACCTCGCCTGCCCGCCCTTGCCTGCCTCCCTCGCCTGGCACAAGGGCCGTGACACAGTCACGGCATAGAACGACCAGGGCCATGGTGCCCGCGCTGCGACCAGCGACCAGGGCCACGGCGCTGCGGCCAGAGGGAGGGTGAGGCGGAGCGAGCGGGGGGGACAGCCTTGGTCAAAAACGGTTAAATTTTGGCCTAAACAGCCTAAAAAGAGAAAAAAACGCGCAAAAAAAACCATGTGTATAAAAAATTTATATACATTTGCCGCCGTGAAACGCTGCTCGAAGCGCTCCACAACAGTTCAACAGATTGAACGAGCGTATTGTTTATTTTTAACCAACTTTCGGCATACCTACCATCATCGCCAGACCGACGAATAGTACCAACTTCAGACAGCGCCATTCCCGCCGCACGCGGGCCCTTACTTTATTTCATCATGTCAGGAGGGTCGCGACACGGGACGACGGCATGCAGAAGCGACCGCAGTCAGCGATATGGATGGATATCGACGAATCGACAGTTACAAAACAAGCAAGACCATGCTCCACGCCCGTCCAAGTGGTATTTTCAACAACAACTTTAAAACAGACACACCTCGGCGGAGCAAGAGGTGAACCAGTATCAAGATGAAAAGAGCGAAACACTTCATGCTTCTCCTTGCCATCGTTACCCTGGCCCTCCAGGCACAGGCCGGGATCACCATCTACATCGACAAGGAGTCGACGGGTAACATCTATGCGTGGAACGCCGACGAGTCAAACAACCCCGCTTGGCCCGGACAAGCCATCAGCGGCCTGAACACCGCTACGGTCAACGGCACCGAGTACTACGCCTACACCTATGAGTGCGAAGCAGCACGGCTGATTTTTAACGACGGCAGCCAGCAGACCGGCGACATCACGCCCGCCGACCGCACCATCTACCGCTACACCGGCGGCGCCACCGCCTACCAGCAGGTCAACTTTGCCGTCACCAGCNNNGACAACCAGAAGATCCGCAACTTCACCAAGGAGACGGGCAGCAAGTTGTATGCCGCCAACGTCTGGAAGCGCGTGTCGACCAAGGATGTCACCTACAATGCCTACATCATCTTCCACGACAGTGGCAGCAACCAGTCCGGGAACATCGCGCTCTACCACGGCCAGGCCTACACCTGCAAGAGAGACAACAGCGTCACCCTCGAGGAGGGCTATCCCATCATCGCGGCCTACTTCCCCGACCCTGCCGTGCGCTACTACCTGAACGGCAGCCATTTCCTGCACAACGATGGCGAAACAAAGTCTGACGCCGATGCCAATGGCATCCTCTCGCACGAGGAGATCGCTACCATCGACCGCTTTGAGATGAACGCCAACTCACTGAGTTCGACCATCGGCGCACCCACCGACTTCACCGGCATCGAACTCTTCACCGAGTTGACCGACATCAACCTGGCCGGTACGACAAGAGTAAAGATCATGAGCCCGTCGATCGACCTGTCCAACAACACCAAACTGCAGAGCATCAACATCAGCGGCGCCAATGTCTTGGCAACGCTGATTCTGCCCGAGACCGAGACGCTGACCAAAGTTAGCGTGACCGGTTCGGTGCTGGAGGCACTCGACGTGACGCACAATCCCAATCTGGAGACCCTCTACATCCAGAAGAACCAACTCGGCGAGATCGACCTGAGCCAGAACACGGCCCTCAAGTCGCTCTACATCCAGGGTGGCAACATAGCCGAGATCGACCTGAGCAACAACACCGCCCTCGAGTCGCTGAACCTCGACAACCTCAAACTCTCGGCAGTCGACATCACCCCGCTGCAGCAGTTGCAGACGCTCGTGGTGTATAACATGACCGACATCACCGCCATCGACCTCGCTCAGAATCCCGCGCTGGTAACCGTCCAGTTAAACAACCTGGGCATCACCGCCATCGACGTGACCAAAAACCCCGAACTCTTCAAACTCATCATCCAAGGCTGCAAGAGCCTGACCGGCGACGTCGACCTGAGCCAGAACACCAAGATCAACGAGTTTGAGTTGATCGGCAACCAATACTCCCAAGCCAACAAGGCCATCGTCGTTAAGGGCCTGAACGGCACAAAGAGCCTGTCTCAGATCAGGACCGCCTACATCAACTTTGAGGGCAACCTGCTGGACTTGACCGGTGACACCAACCTGACGACGGCCTCGCTCATCTCCTGCAACATCTATGAGTTGCTGGTTAAGGACTGCACCAACCTCACCAACATGAACCTCACCGGTAACTCCCTGAGCGCCATCGACCTCGAGGGCGTCAACAACATCACGGTGCTGAACAGCCCCGCCGAGGCCAACAACTGCGGCCATCTGGGCGTGCGCGTCATCCGTCCCGAAGTTTCGTTCGACGGCTGGACCTACCGCATCTACCTGCGCCTGGGCGACCAAGCCTATTTGGACGAGAAGTTGCTCGTCGACCGCCTGATCGAGCCTTACACCGGTGCCAGTTGGAACAGCAAGACCGGTGTCAAGTTCAACTACGGCACCGTAAACCGTAACACCGACTTTGACGTAACCCGCGCCACCTTTGTCGAGGGCGACTACAAGACGGTCGAGACCGAGACCGGCACCAAGGCCTATCCCATGCTCGTGCACGGCACCCAGGCGTTCAACGCCACAGAGTCCAGCAGCGTCAAGGGCGACATCCTGCTGCTCGACGAGATTCTCGAGGCCGACGTGCCGATGACCACCGGTAGCAATCCTCATCCCAAAGCCTTCACCATCCCCGTTCACTACACCTACCAGACCAACTATCCCGGCGAGTCGGCCGTTATCAACGGCACCGATTACGTCGAGACCATCCAGCAGTGGCCCATGACCGTCAATGCGCAGATCATTCTGACCAAGGACGTTGTCACCGCTGTCAAGGAGGTGAAGAGTGAGGCTCAAGTGGCCAGTGTGACCTACTACAACATCGTGGGCATGTCTAGCGACAAGCCGTTCAGTGGCATCAACGTCGTTGTCACCCGCTACACCGACGGCACCGCCACCACCTCCAAGGTAATCAAGTAAACCCTCTAATCAACAGAGATCACACATATAATCCACACATTATTTATAAATGATTGCCCCCAAGGGAGCGCCTTCCACAGCGCTCCCTTGTTTTTTAAAATCATTGGTGGCCGGGAAAAGGATTGGCAATGATATAGAAGCCGGCGGGCCGACCTCTCTGCCTTGCGGTGCACACAGCGGCGGCAAGTGAGGCGACTTATCCGTTTTGCACTGTGAATGAAGAAAAAAGAGCCGAAGTGTTGCACAATTTTATAAATATCACTACCTTTGCGGCATGAAATGAACCTCGCTTGCTTAAAGCGCTTAAAATGAATCATTTGTTTTTTCACATATTTAATTAACTCTATTTCATTTCAAACTTTTATGAAGAAATTTTTTTCTCTCCTCACGCTAGCCCTGCTGACCCTGTCGGCGGTGGCCGGTAACTATGTGAAGGTAACTTCTGCAAGTGATCTCACCAGTGGAAAGTACCTTATCGTCTATGAGGATGATAGTGTTGCCTTTAATGGCGCATTGAACACTCTTGACGTTGCAAGCAACACTGTTGCCGTGACAATTAACAATGGCGTGATTGCGCCTAAAGATGCTATCATTGCCGCTCAGTTTGACATCGACGTAACTGCAGGCACGATCAAGAGTGCAAGCGGCTACTACATTGGCCAGAAAAGTGATGCCAATGGCTTGCAGTCCAGCAAAACTGAGGCTTACACCAACACCATCACCATTACTGATGGCAATGCCGACATCAAGTCTTCTGGTAATGCTTATCTGCGCTACAATGCAGCCAGCAACCAGGCTCGTTTCCGTTACTACAAATCAAGCTCTTACACTGGTCAGAAGGCCATCCAACTCTATAAGTGGGATGGCGAGGAAGATCCCGTCATGGGTCTCGTTCCTCCCGTGTTCACTCCCAATGGCGGCAAGTTCTCAGTAGCCAGTCTGGCAGTAACCGTTTCCTGCCCCACTGAGAATGCTAACATTATGCTCTTCAAGGTTGTTGATGGAGAAGATGTATATCAGGACTACTACTTCCAAAGCGGCGAGTTCTATGTAACCGAGACTTCGACCTATAGGGCCTACGCTTACAAGGGCAACGACATGAGTGACTATACCACCGTTACCTTTACTAAGGAGGCTACCCAATGCGCTAAGCCTAAGTTCACTCCCGCCAACGGCACCACCTTTATGCAGGGCGAGGAGTTAGACGTGACTATCAACTGCGATACTGAGGGTGCAACCATCAAGTACGCCCTCAACGACGGCGAGTTCCAGAACTACAGCGCTCCCATCCACTTGACTGAGACCACCACCATCAAGGCTGTCGCTTCTGCCGAAGGTTACATCGACAGCGATGAGGCTACCGCCACCTATACCATGGTCGTTCCCGAGACCACAGGCCCGATCTTTAACCTGGTAACTGACGTAACCACTCTCGCCGATGGCGACCACATCATCCTGGTCAACACCGCCGAGGATGGCACCGCCGTTGCTATGGGTGCAGCCAAGACCAATAACTTTGGTAGTGTGGACGTTGTCGTTAACGGCAACCAGGTTCAGACCGAAAAGGCCAATATCATCACCCTTGTGAAAAATGGTGACAACTGGAATCTGAAGGCCGCCGAGGGTTACCTCTATGCAGCCAGCAGCAGTAGTAATCACCTGAAGGCTGAGGAAACTGTTGACAACAATGGTAATGCCAACGCCGCCATCAGCATCGCTGACAACGCCGCCTCTATCGTATTCCAAGGCACCAACAGCCACAAATACCTCCGTTACAACCCCAACAACGGCAGTCCCATTTTCTCTTGCTATGAAGAAGGCAAGCAGAATCCCGTCTACATCTACAAGACCACCGAAGATGTGCCCGAGCCTCCCGTAACTGAAGTTGCTGCTCCCGTCTTCACTCCTGAGAAGAACACTGTATTTGATAAGAATAAGGGCCTTGAGATCAGCATCAATTGCGAGACCGAGGGCGCTACCATCTATTACAGCACCGATAACGAGACCTTTGATGCATATAATGCACCCTTCACTATCTTTGAGACCACAACTGTTAAAGCCTATGCTAAGTTAGGCGAATTGGCAAGCGATACCGTATATGCTAAGTATAATGCCGCCGTTATGGTCTATGACCTCGAAGAGGCCAATGCTCTTGATAACAAGACTAATTTCTACTTCCAGGGCGATGCAGTCGTTACCTACAAGAACGGCAAGAACCTGTGGATCCGTGACGAGAAAGGCAGTGGCCTTATCTTTGGTAACACAATCGCATCTGGCGAATTTAAGACTGGTGACGTCTTAAACAAAGGTTGGGATGCTCAGAAGTACAACTATGGTTCCGATGGTTATGAGAAATTCATTCCCGAGTTCCAGTATCCCAACAACGTAAAAGCCAGTGGCGTAACTCAGACTGTTGAGCCCGCCGTATATTCCACCATCACTACCGACAATGTTAATGAGTACATTCTCATGAAGAATCAGACTCTGACTGAGATGAAGAATGCTGATGGCCTCGTATTCTACAACAAGTTTGACATTGAAGGCCTTAACATCGAAGACGGCAAGGCCTATGACATCGTTGGTGTTGTTACCATCTATCACGATGAGCCTGAGGTTTACATCATCAGCGCAACTGAGGTTAGCAGCCAGACGCTGGTAGGTGACGTGGACGAGGACGGCAATGTCAACATCACCGACGTTACCGCTCTGATCGACATGCTGCTGAGCGAC
>ONQS01000071.1 GCA_900320055.1 uncultured Prevotellaceae bacterium | reverse complement strand
TCTGATATTTTAAATTAGGTATTATTCTACTTGGTTAAGCAGATGATCAACTTTGATGGCGATATCTTGACTTGCGGGCAGCATTTCTTTGTAATGCTCGATTTTTTGACTTGCATGTGATCATGCAAATGTGCTTCCTCCAACTAATTTCACCAACCAATGGTTGGAGAATTGCATTTGATTGATACTCAGAGTAAAAACGAGCCATGTCTCGCAGATTTGAGACTCCGAAACCTTGGATGCCAGGGAATTCCTTCTGTATGTCCTTTGACAGATTCTCCACTACGGATTTTCCCCATCCAAGTTCCTTCTGCCGATCGGTGATTTGTCGGCCAATATCCCAATAGAGGGAAATCATTTCTTTGTTGACCGCCCGCATGGCATCATACTGCGCACTGCGAATGCGCTGCATGATGTCGTCACGAAAGTTCAGATATTCGCCATTATTATCTATTATTTGGTGTTCAAGTTCCATGATTGTTGAATGATTCATTTAGAACAGGTCGATGAGTTTGAGGGAGCCCCAGATGATGGCGGCGTAGCGCAACAGTTTGCCGATGGTCATGGTCAGCAACACAATCCACACGTTGGAGCGCACGTAGCCAAGGGCGACACTGATGGCTGTGCCCAGCATCGGCACAAAGGCGAAGAAGCCCATCCATGCACCGCGGTTGTGCATGAAGTGCAGCGCGCGGTTGAGTTTTTCCTCGCTCACATGGGCATACTTCTCTATCCACTCGATTTTGCCCAGATGTCCCAGCCAGTAGCACGTCATGCCACCGCTCACGTTCCCTGCCAGCGCCACAAACAGGCAAGTGACGGGATTCATATGAAGCGCACCCACGCAGGCGATGACCAGCGCCTCGCTGCTGAAGGGGATGATGCTGCCTGCCATGAAGGACCCTAGAAACAGTCCCAAGTAACCCCACTGGGTGAAGAAGTGGATAAGTGCGTCAAGCATTTCTCTTAGTTGTTAGTTGTTAGTTGCGCTTTGGTCATAATTCGAGTCTGTATTAAAGTCTGGCTGTTGCAAAATGCGAGTGAAATGATGACACAACTACATGTCTACTTATTTGAAAATCAATTGGGTGAAGATGACGAGATAGTCGCGCCAGTTGGCCCACTCATGGCCGGCGCCGCTCTCGTGATAGGTGTAGCGCAGGCGGTTCTTGTCGAGCAACTGCCTGAAGGCGGCATTGTCCTTGTAGAGGAAGTCCTTTTCGCCGATGCCCAGCCAGTACAACCTGGGGCGCTGACGGAATTGGTTGACCAATTTGGCTTCCAAATCGTCATAAATCGGGCATTTGCCTTGATCCATGCGGCTGATGGCGGGCGAGAACAGGCCCACATAGGCAAAGTTGTCGGGCTGATTGGCGCTGATATACAGCGAGTGGTAACCGCCCATCGACAAGCCTGCGATGGCACGATAGCGCTTGGCAGCGCGGGTGCGATAGTTGTTATCCACCCAGTTCATAATATCGTTGAACGATTGCTCGAAGGTGCCATCCATCCAGTGCTTGTGGGCAAAGGTGGGCTGCACGTTATTGTCGGGAGTCATCCCCGATGCCGCTTGCTCGTCGATGTTGCCGTTGGGCATGACCACAATCATGGGCTCGGCCTTGCCGCTGGCAATGAGGTTATCGAGTACTTGGGCTGTGCGGCCTTGTTCCAGCCATACGGTTTCATCTCCGCCTGACCCATGCAGCAGGTAGAACACGGGATAGCGCTGGCGGCTCTGCTCGTAACCTGCAGGCAGATAGACCATCATGCGGCGTTTCATGCCCAGGGTGGGGGAGTCGTACCACACGGCACGGACTTCGCCGTGAGGCACGTCATGCACGGCCATGGGACTGTCGCCTTGCGGGTCGAGTACAAAGGTGCTCATCACACTCTTGACGTCGCGCAGCACATGGGCATTCTCAGGGTCGAGCACCTTGGTGCCATCGATGGTAAAATAGTACATATACAAGTCGGGCTCCAGATCACGCAGGGTGATGCTCCACGTCTCATTGCCCGTGTGCCTCATAAGCGTGTCAACGCGGGTATCGATGATCAGGCGCACCGTGTCGGCGCCTGCCGCTTTGACCTTAAAGGTCACGGCACCATCCTTGGCAATCTCGGGACTACTCACGTTGGGGGCCGTATAACTTCGCTGGGCAAGCATGGTCAGGGCTGTCGCCATCATGGCGAACCCAAGCAGGAAATTTCTTTTCATTACGGTCAATATTAAAAGTTGTGCGCAAATATACTGAAATCTTATAGCAATGCAAAAAGAAACCCGACCAAATTTCATTCTTGAATGCGGGCTTTGACGCGCTGCCAGGCATGACTGCCAAATAGGAAGCAGTCGCGCATTGAGTCCAACATCACTGCGAAGCGGCTCATGGGAACGGTGAAACTGAGTTCGTTATTGCCTACCCAAGGGCGCACCGACGGGTCGAAAAGGCCTAAGAAACAACGATGCCCCTGGCGCGCATTCTCGACCACGGTCATCGATATCACCGTACTGCACCCCGACCCGAATCGGGCCACCACGGCATCCTGCTCATTGCTGTCATAGAAGGCCCAACCGCACAGACCCGACAGCATATCGGGCGTGGCATAAAACATCACGCCCTCATAGCCGTCCAGCGACTCGGCCTGGTCCGCTCTGACGAAGTTCAAGTAGGGCTTGGTCGTGCGAGGCATTTGCAGACTCTTGACATAATCAGCGACCATCTCGGGCGTGCGTTTGTATTTCTCGGTGAGTGAGACAAAGTTGGGTACACGCTCAGGCATGTCGCTGAATCCTGTGTACAGTTTGCCGCCACCACAGCCGATGACCTCGGCACTGAGACTCACAGGCGTGCCTTCGCGCGCTGCCTGCAGCCCCTTGAAAAAACAGCCGCCAATTTTGGCCGTGTCGGCCACCGCCACATCACTGTACCCGAACAGCAAGGGTAACTGCGCGTTCTCCCCAAACGCTTCCCGATAACTCTGAACAAAAGCCTTCAATTCCATATCACATCCTCGTATTGGTTATATTTCGTTGCAAATATAGCCATTATTTATCAATATTGATTATCTTTGCAATCTCAAGTAATTAAAATCACATGTAGCATGGGAAAAGAATCTAAAAGATTTGTTTGGCAAGAGTCCGAAGGCTTTCTTAGGGAATCCAGAATCATTGTAGACACCGAGACGGGTGTGAATTACCTGTTTGTACACGAGGGATATGCAGGAGGACTGACCCCGCTGCTCGATGCTAACGGCAAGCCCATCGTCACCCGGTAACCGTCAAGGACTAACCGCCATCACTATCCCCCGACAGGGTATAATACAACATTCATTTAAGCAAACGGTTACCTAGTAAAATCCACAAATCACCTAACAAAAGTCTAAAAATTTGGTTTTGAATGATTTAAAAACAATTTTTGCGAACTTTTGATTATTTTCGTCGAACTCACGTTAAATAGTGTCACCTTTCACACCGAATGCCTTTGGCTCTCTTGTCCACTGAAGACTGTCCAAGGCTATGCGCCCGCTGTTGGCCAGTGCTTCTTTTACCTGGTCAGTAAACTTCATCGTAGTTTTCTTTTGTTCTGTCTGCTTTCCGCAAGCCAGGAGCATCATGGCAAGGCAAAGCATTGTTACATAATTTTTTCTCAGATAAATACCGATTTATATCTTACGTTGTAATCTTATATCAACACTTTCTCCAAATGAAATAAAGAATCAAGCCCATAAACAAGATGATACATGCCAATAAAGTCAACCTGTCAAAGGTCAACACCACTAGGAA
>ONQS01000073.1 GCA_900320055.1 uncultured Prevotellaceae bacterium | reverse complement strand
GAGGTCTCCGACCTGTGCGCCCTGGGGTTGCCTCAAGTCAAGGCCGCTGGCCTTGTGCAGGCCTCCTGGCCTGCTAAACTTTCCCCGGACAATAATAATTTTAATCCTTATAATTCGCCGACCAAAAAATCTTAGCGGCTTGGCGGTTTAGCGTGTGGCTTAATAGTGAGGATGCCCAAATGAATGTTGTGGTTGTTGTCTGAAGTGTTGTCATGGTTGTCTGGAAAAAGTCTTGGCAACGGGGAGGGTAGTGTTGTGGGAAAGCCGATATAATGTTTTTTTATAGAGGTGTTACTGATTATTATCGGAAAATGTGTATTTTTGCACCGACCAAAAATAATAAGATATGAGAAAATTTGTTTTAACGGGCATCTTTGCCTTCATGATGGTGATGACCGCATGCAGCGACAAGCCTGTTGCGGCCGAGCAAGTGCCCGAGCCCATCAAGGTCTTTGTCCAGCAGATGTTTCCAGGACAGACCATAACCTATGCCGAGAAGGATCAGGAAGTGACAGGCGCAAAATATGACGTGGTGCTTACCGACGGCACCCGCATCGATTTTGACGCCGACGACGTGTGGGACAAGGTAGAGGCGACTATGGCTAACCCAGTGCCGACCGCATTGGTTCCCGCGCCCATCGTGACGTACATCCAGTCCAATTTCCCCGATGCCATGATCCTGAAGATTGACAAGGGGCACAATGGCTATGAAGTGGAACTCAGCAATGGCATGGTAATCGAGTTTAACCGCAACTTCCAGGTCATTGACGTGGATAACGACGATTGATGTCATTACAGTAACTAACACGGGGAGGAGATGGCATGACCTTATCATGATGGCATTTTCTCCCTTTTTTTCAGGCAAGAGTGAACGTTAAGACGGCATATCAGAAATTCAGGCGCTGGCAGTTAAACCCGTTTGACCACGAGTTCACCTCCCGGCAGACCAACCATTGCTGCAACTGTGGGCATGACTTTGTGGGCAACTATTGCCCCTATTGCTCGCAGAAGTCTGGCTTGGGCCGCATCACCTGGCACAGCGTGTGGCACAGCATCGCCGAGGTGTGGGGCATGCATTCGCGCTCATTGCCTTTCACTCTGCTCCAGTTGTTTCTGCGCCCCGGTTATGTAATCAGTGACTACATCAACGGCAAGCGACAGGTGAGTTTCCCACCCATCAAGATGCTGGTGCTACTGGGTGTGTTGGGTGTGATTGTCGACTTCCTGACGGGTGCGATCTATGGTATGGTCTATAGTAATGGTGAGAAGATGAATTATGTCATCGACGTGTTCAACTGGCTTAACGTGCATCTGCGGGGCATCTTCCCGCCTCCCGGCGACTACTTGAGCCGTGTGCTACAGTGGCTCAATACCCATCCCGACGTGTTCTCGCTGATATTGCTCTCATTCCTGATCATCCCGGTCTATTGTATCTTCCGCTTTGCTCCGCGCAATCCGCGTCACACCCTGCCGCAGGGCTTCTTTATACAGGTCTTCAGCACGGCTATATTCCTGATGATGAACATGCTGTATGATACTACGTCAATGGGATGGCTTGTGGTCGGCCTGTCGTCGGTGCTGATCTTCTTCACCTATAAGCAGTTGTTTGGTTATGGCACGTGGGGAACCCTATGGCGTCTGGTCATGGCCTTTGTGTGCGCATTCACACTGCTCACGGCGATGCTCAACATCAACTATGGTGTCCATCTGGTTGACCACGATCGCATCGATGATGCCAGCGGTTTCTTCCTCAACATCCCGATAGCCTTTGCCCTGCTCGTGATCATTCTCATCGCTTGCTATCTGATCAGCAAGCCCAAAGCGAAGGGGGCAGTTGTCAGTAGTTTTTAGCCGTCCGTGGGCAACAATACGGAAGACAAGAAGCACATCCCGTGCAATCATGGTCAGAAGACAAGAAGGACAAGAAAGACAAATCTTTTGATTATTGGGGGCACCTGCAAAACCGTGTGTCTGGATTAAACAGGGTCACTCACCCGAAGGGTGTTCCATGCAATAACCCCCAGTAAATCAGATGACCGAGCGCAAGCGAGGGAGTATGATTCACTGGGGGTAAAAAAGATAACTGAGATTGTCGCTGGAGGCGACCCCAATTGGGGCGTCCTTGTAATTGAACCAGAGATTAATGCTACCTTTGCCTCGTCATGAGTTATAC